>UQIT01000022.1 GCA_900541175.1 uncultured Collinsella sp. | reverse complement strand
TTTCAAGAAAGGGCGCGGCGCGGCCGGGGACACCAGCCGCAACGGCTACCGCCCCAGGTCGCTCAAGACCGCCGTGGGCGACGTGGAGCTCGAGATACCCAAGCTCAGGCACGGCACCTACTACCCCGAGGGCATGCTCGCGCGATGGTCGCGCGTCGACACCTCGGTGGCCGCCATCGTGCAGGAGATGTACGTGTGCGGCGTGTCCACCCGCAAGGTCGAGCGCGTGGCGTCCAAGCTGGGCATATCCTCGCTGTCGAGCTCGGAGGTCTCGAGCCTCTGCTCCGACCTCGACGCCGAGGTGGCGGAGTTCCGCCGCCGCGACCTCTCGGGCACGCCGTGCTGCTACCTGTGGCTCGACGCCACCTACATGAGCTGCAGGGTCGGCTCGTCGGTCGTCTCGCAGGGCGTCGTGACCGCGATCGGGCTGGGCGCCGACGGGCGCAAGCACTTCCTGGGCTGCGACGCGGTCGACACCGAGAGCGAGGACTCCTGGGCGGCATTCCTCGGCGGGCTGCGCGAGCGCGGGCTGGCCGGCGTTCGCCTCGTGGTCTCCGACAGCCACGCCGGGCTCGTGGCCGCCGTCTCGCGCCTGTTCCAGGGCTGCGCCTGGCAGCGCTGCGTGACGCACCTGCAGCGCAACCTCCAGAGCGCCTGCTCGGGCAGGCCCGAGGACTCCAAGGCGGCCGTCAGGGACCTCGTGCACGCCGCGGTCTACCAGGACGACCCCGACCTCGCGCGCTGCGTGTGGGCCGAGGCGGCGCCCTGGGTGGCGTCGGTGTCCGCCAGGGCCGGCGAGGTCTTCGAGCAGGCCGAGGACTCCGCGCTGGCGTTCACGGCCTTCCCCAGGGCGCACTGGGCCAAGCTCCGCACCAACAACGTCCAGGAGCGCGCCAACCGCGAGATCAAGCGCCGCTACAGGGTCGTGCAGTCCTTCCCCTCGAGGGAGTCGATGCTGCGCCTGACGTGCGCGAGCCTCATGGAGACCGAGGGGCAGTGGTCCCAGCAGCGCGTGTTCTCCGAGGCCTCGGCCGCCGAGGGCTTCGCCGAGCCCGCGGACAGGCCGGCCCCGACAGAGGGGAGGCGCCGCGCGCTCGGGCGGCGCGCCAGGGAGATAGTGGACGAGATAGTCGAGAAGCGCGGCCTCAAGAAGGAGTAACATCGGGGCTTGCAGCGACGGACCTCAGGACACTCTTACACCACGTCTGCGCGCGCCACCCATTTCGTCTTGCTATCTAGCCTTATTAGTCCAAAATTGCTGCTACCAAATCGGTAACAGTACTCATATTTGATGTTTTTTGACCAGCAGGTCTCCCCCGCCTTAGCAAATCTAAGACAAAACGGGGTCCAGACCGCTGAATCGTGCCACATATGACACGCCCAGCAGTCCGGAACCCGGTCAAAATTGAGTTATTGCGCTGTGTTAGGCCAAAACGTCCGACAGAATCTCGATCAGACCATCCACGTCAGCTTCCTCGCACACGAGCGGCGGCAGGAAACGCAGCGTATGGGCACCCGTAGCGTTAATCACGGCACCGGCGGCCAGCGCGCGGGCAACAATATCATGCGCATCGCCCGCAGCGTCATCCAGATCGCAGCCGAGCATTAAGCCGCGACCGCGTACCTCGACCACATGCGGCAGCTTGGTGAGCTTTGCCTCCATATAAGCACCCACCTTGGCAGCATGCTCGGCATAATCGCCGCGCACGAGCGCGGAGAGCGTCGCGGCGCACGCCGCGACGGCCAAGCAGCTACCGCCAAAGGTCGAACCGTGATCGCCGGGCTTAAACACGTCGGCGATCTCCTTTTTTGCCACCACGGCACCCATGGGCACGCCATCGGCAATGCCCTTGGCAAGGCTCATAATGTCGGGCTCCACGCCAAAGGTCTGGAATGCAAACGGCTTGCCGGAGCGGAAGATGCCACACTGGACCTCGTCGGCGATAAACACGGCGCCCACCTCGTGTGCCAGGTCGCGCGCCGCCGCCATAAACTCCTCGGTCATGGGGTGTACACCGCTCTCGCCCTGGATCGGCTCGAGCATGACGGCGCAGACTTCGCTTCCCAGCTGCTTAAAGATCGAACGCAGTTCGTCGACATCGTTGGGCGTGCAGGCCACAAAGCCACCCGGCAGCGGGCGGAAGCTATCCTGTAGCCAATCCTGCATGGTGGCGGCAATGGTCTCGAGCGTGCGACCATGGAAGCCGCCGCGCATGCATACGATGGTGTTGCCGCCGTTACCAGCACGCTTGGCGTACAGACGCGCGAGCTTCATCGAGCCCTCGTTGGCTTCGGCACCAGAATTGGCAAAGAACGTCTCCCACACCTGCTCGTCCGCAGCCGGGGCACCGAGCGCAGCGGCCGTGGTCTCATCGCTGGCGGCAATGGCATCGGCCAGCACGCACGCACCATCTACGTCGTCGTTGGCAAGCTTGGACAGCAGCGCCGCGACCTGGCCACGCTGCTCGATGTAGAAGTAGTTAGACACATGCAGAAGCTTTTTGGTCTGAGCCTCGAGCGCCGAAAGCACTGCAGGATTTCCGTGACCTAGACTACACACGCCAATACCAGCGATAAAGTCGAGATACTCACGACCATCGTCACCGATGAGCTTCATGCCGTGACCTTCGACAAACTCTACCGGCGAGCGGCCAAAGGTATGCATAACGTAGTGGGATTCGAGCGATTGTTGAGCAGCAAGTGACATGGGATGCCTTTCGTTGGGCGCCGTACGGCGCAGGGCTATGTGTGCAGGGACGCGACGACCGCGGGTCAGCTAGACCGTCTGGAGCTTCTCGACCTCGTCGAGGTTCTCGGTCAGGCGCGCCGCAAACGTCGAAAGCGGGTGCGGATGCGTATCGAACTCGTAGGCCGTCTCGGTGGAGTGGATCACGGTGCCGACGCCGGCATCGGTCAGCAGCTCCAGGAGCAGCGAATGCGGCGTAGTACCGTTAATGATGTGGGCACGAAATACGCCGCCGGTAAGCGCATCGACAGCGGCGCGTAGCTTGGGAATCATGCCTTTGTCGACTTCGCCCCCATAGAGCATCTCATTAACCTCGTCGAGCGTCAGGTTGGAGATGAGCGAATCCTTGTCGCTAAAGTCCTTATACAGGCCATCGACGTCGGTAAGGAAGATCGCCTTATGCGCGTGGAGCGCCGCCGCAACGGCACCGGCGGCGGTGTCGGCGTTGATGTTGAAGAAGCCGCCGTCCTCCCCCGCCGCGACGGTAGCAATGACGGGAATGTACTCGCTATCGAGCAAACGCTCGATATAGTCGGTGTTGACGTGCGTGACCTTGCCTACGCGGCCGAGCTCTGGGTCGAGCGGCTCGGCGATAAGGGTACCGGCGTCGCTGCCGGACACGCCCACGGCCAGGTTGCCGTGGTGGTTGAGCGCCGCGACCAGCTCCTGATTGACCTTGCCGCCCAGTACCTCGCGCACGATATCCATGGTGGCAGGCGTGGTCACGCGCTGGCCGTTCTTAAACTCGACGGGGATGTCGTAGTGGCTGAGTGCCTCGTTGATGGCCTTGCCGCCACCATGCACGATAACGGGGCGCATACCGATAATCTTGAGCAGGACGATGTCGCTCATCACGTCACGACGCAGCTGCTCGTCGACCATGGCGGCACCGCCGTACTTGATAACGACCGTCTTGCCGGTCAGGTTCTTAATCCACGGCAGCGCCTCGAACAGCAGCTGCGCGGTAACTTCGTTGGATTCGCTCGAGCGACAATCGCGTGCGAACTTCATAGTCTGCCTCGTCTTTCGTGTAGCTATCGCGCCGTACCTCGTTGCCCGCGATTGCAGCGGGACGCACGGCACATCGGGAGTCTAGGAACGGTAGTCACCGTTAATGGAGATGTACTCGTGCGTGAGGTCGCAAGTCCACACGGTGGTCGCCGCGTCCCCTGCGCCCAGGTCTGCCGAGATCACAATCTCGGGCGCCTCGAAGCGACGCAGCGCCTCGTCCTCGTCAAAGGGAACGGTCAGGCCATCACGGCAGACGGGCATGCCCATCATGTCGATGGACACATCTTCTTGGTTAAACTGCACGCCGCACTTGCCGAGCGCCATGGCAACGCGGCCCCAGTTGCAGTCGTGGCCGGCGATGCAGGTCTTGACGAGCGGCGAGTTGGCGACGGCACGGGCGGCGATATCGGCCTCCTCGTCCTTCACGGCGCCGGTGATGTTAACCGTCACGAGCTTGGATGCGCCCTCGCCATCTGCGGCGATATTGCGCGCCAGGCTCTCGCACACCTCATGTACGGCAAAGGCCAGCTCGTCGAAGGCGTCAGATTCCTCGACAATAGGCTCGGCATCTGCGGCAGCGCCGGAAGCAAGCATGATGCAGGTGTCGTTAGTCGAGGTGTCGGAGTCGACCGTTACCTTATTAAAGGTCTGCTTGACGGTAGAGAGCAACAAGGCATGGAGCGCCGCCGGCTCGACGGGGGCATCGGTAGTTATGACCGCGATCATGGTTGCCATGTTGGGCATGATCATACCCGAGCCCTTGCACATACCGCCCACCGTATAGGCATTGCCTGCGTGCCCCGCGGCCTCGCTGCGGTAACACACGGCATACTCCTTGGAGTGCGTGTCGGTCGTCATGATAGCGCGGGCGGCATCGGCGCCACCATGGGCGGAGAGTGCCTCGTGGGCGGCAGGAACGGCGGTCTCAAACGTGTCGATCGGCAGAATCTGACCAATTACGCCCGTGGAGGCGACCAGAATCTGCTGGGGCTCGCAGCCGATGACCTGCGAGGCGATGTTGCAGGTCTCGCGCGCGCAGGCAAGACCGGTCTCACCCGTGGCGGCGTTGGCGTTGCCAGAGTTGATAGAAACACCGGCGATGATGCCATAGCCCTTGTCGGCGCCGCCCAGGTTGGCACGGCTCACCTGCACGGGCGCCGCACAAAAGCGGTTAGTCGTAAACACGCCGGCACCGGGACAAGGTTTATCGGGCACGACGAGCGCATAGTCCAAGCGCTCGGGATTCTTCCGGAATCCCGCATGGATGCCTGCGGCCTTAAAGCCGGCCGCTGCCGTAACGCCACCCTCGACGGCGCGAATCTTGATATCAATCAGGTCGGTATTCATCGTCCCTACGACTCCTTATGTCAAACAAAAAATGGGCATCGGTTGGTGCGCCATGCCAGCCACAATCATGAGACCAGCTTAAGAGTGGCGCCCCACTCGATGCCCGACTACCAAATCGCTAACAATCGAATGTGCTACACCGGGCACGCCACTGTGGGCAAGCCTCGTCGCTCGTCAAAACCAAAGACGATGTTGGCGCACTGGACCGCCTGGCCTGCTGCACCCTTGCACAGATTGTCGATGGCGCCCGTAGCCACCAGAACGCCCGCGCGCTCGTTGAGCGCGAGGCCAATCTGGGCGGCGTTGGTGCCGACGACCGAAGCCGTCTTGGGCTGCTGGCCGGCATCGAGTACGCGCACGAAGGTGCGACCGGCGTAGAACTGCTTGTAATGGTCGACAACGTCCTCAAGGGTCAAGGTATCGATAGCCTGCGGTGTAAGCGGCATCGTCACCGTAGAGAGCAGACCGCGCTTGAGCGGTGCCAGGTGCGGGGTAAAGACGACGCGATCGATTAGGCCCAAGATCTGCTCGATTTCGGGCGTGTGACGATGTTTGCCCACGCCATAGGCCTCCAGGTTTTCGTCCGCGCTGCAAAAATGCGTACGGGCGTTGCAGGACTTACCGGCACCCGTCACGCCGCTGATAGCGTCAACGATCACGGGGCCGCTCTGGGCAACCCAGCCGGCGCGCACGGCAGGCGCGGCGGCAAGGCTCGTTGCGGTGGGATAGCAACCGGCGCAGGCAACCAGCACGGACTTGCCGCCAGCATAATCGGATGCGGCGGTCTCCAAGTCCCGACAGAACAGCTCGGGCAGACCAAAAGCACGCGTCTTGAGCAGCTCAGGGCTCGTGTGCTCGGCGGCATACCATGTCTCGAACACGGCCGGATCGCTCAGGCGATAATCGGCCGAAAGGTCAAAGCAGGAGACGCCCGATGCAAGCAGCGCGGGCACCTGTGCCATGGCAGCCGTGTGCGGCACGGCAAGAAAAACCGCATCGCAGCTCTTAAGCTCGGGGGCGTCATGCGTGGTGAAAACCAGATCGCTCACGCCAGCAAAGCTCGGATACACCGCGGACAGTGGCTGGCCGGCATCGGCGTTGGACGTAATGGCAACAAGTTCAAACTCGGGATGGCCGAGCACGAGGCGAATGAGCTCGGCTCCGGCATATCCAGCCGCGCCGACGATTCCAACCTTCAATGACATATCAGACTCCTTGTCTGCGATTTATGCACCGATGCGCATTTCGCAGCGGTCGTTATGAAGTGGGTTGAAACTTTAGCACCAAAAGATGCATGAACACGTAAATGGCTTGCATATTCATGCATTGAAACAATCCCGACACATTCGCTTGAAGGAATTGACAAATGGAGCGGGCCCCGTATTGACCGGCGCTCCTAACGGCACCGGGCAATACGGGGCCCGCCCATGCGAAAACCAAGTTGTTAGGATGAGCCAGCTGGCTAGAGCTCGACCGGCACCCATTCGTCGTGATTGCAGATAAAAGCCTCGGGATCCTCGACGCTAAAGAAGACGAGCGTGGGGTCGTTAGGCCCCTCATAGTGCTCGCTCAAGCGCTCAAGATGTTTCCATCCGGCCTCGCGCATTTCGCTCGAAGCCCGGTCTTCCAGCCCCGCACGCCCGCGCAGAATCAACCAACCATGGCCCGGCCACCAACTCGTGGCCTCAAAGCGCTGGTTTTGCAGCAGCTCTTGCCACACATCTTTGGTGCGCGCTGTTACAAACCACAGCTTGCCATCCTGGATCTGCGCAAACGAAAACGGACGCACATGAGGCTGTCCGTCAACGCTCGTCGCCAAATACCATGCCGGCACCGACGTCAGATACTCCAACACCGTATTCAATCCGTCCACGTTTCCTCCTGTACTAGTTAGTTTGGGAACCTGGTTTGTGCGAGCTAGAGCTCCAGGCGCTCCTCGCTGCCGTCGATATCACAGAAGCGCGCGGCAATATTGCGGACCGAAAAGAAAGCAAGGCGGCCGTCGTTGGCACTCTCGTGTTCCTCGCCAATGCCCACCATGTGCTTAAAACCCGCTTGACGCACCTTGTCGCTCGCAACTGCGTCGTCCTCAAGTGCGGCTTCGCCGGTCAATACGATCCAACATTCCCCCGGCTTCCAGCCCGATACCTCAAACTTGGGATTCGCACTCAGCTCCGCCCACACGTCCTTGTCGCGCGACGTGCAAAACCACAACTTACCGTCATCGACCATGGCAAACGAAAACGGCCTCACGCGAGGCTGATGCTCGTCACTTGCATCGGTCGTGGCCAGATACCACGCCGGAATGCGCCTGAGATACGAACAGGCGCGCTCAAGCTGAGCCGTGCGGTCGTTATCGGTCATAGGGACCCCTTTCTTGCGCCCGAATCGCGGCTAAACAAGTTGAAGATTGATGACGATGACGCAGATGAGCAGCAACGCCGTCACCACCGCCGCCAACGCATCGCCGCGGCCAAATGCAAGCGCATGCAGGCGCGTGCGGCCCTGCTCGCCGTGATAGCAGCGTGCATCCATGGCGGCAGACAGCATCTCGGCATGACGGAACACGCCCGTGAACAGTGGAATCGCCACGCTGCCGAGCATACGCACGCCGCCGAGCGGACCGCCCGTCACGCGTGCACCGCGGCTTGCCTGCGCATCTGCCGTCTGCTTCATCTCGGTGGCAAACTGCGGCATAAAGCGCAGCGCAATACCCATGATCATGCCGAGCTCGTGCGCAGGAAGTCCCACACGCGCAAACGGCGCGAGCAGGCGCTCAAAGCCCGCGGTGAGGTCGAGCGTCGGCGTGGTGAGTGTAATGGCGCTCATGCCGGCCATCATCAACGTCAGGCGGCACGCCATAAAGGCGGCAGAACGCAGTGAGCCCTCGCTTATCTGCAGAAAGCCGAGCTGCCACAGGATGCGCCCACTCTGATCGGTAAACAAGTTGAGCACCGCGACCACGACGACGATTGCCAGCAGCGGCGCCATCGATGATAGGACCCGGCGCAACGGCACCCGGGACACGGTATAGAGCAGGACAACGAAAATTGCGACCGGGGCCAGTCCGCGGAAGCTGCTGACCGTGAGCGTCGTGATCAGAAACACAAAGCCCAAGAGCAACTTGGTTCGCGGGTCCAGGCGGTGGATTGCACTATCGCCGGGATAGTAACTGCCAAACGAAAACGCCTCCATCAGCAGCCCTCCTCTCGCGCGACCGTCTTGGATTTAGCAATGTCCGCGACGTTAGAAGGACCGTCCGAGCGACCGATCAGCAAAGCTACCAACTCGTCGGCCAACGACTCAACCGTATAGAACCCGCCGCGACGCAGCGGCACGCCCGCTTCCGCGAGCGCCAACGCCATGCGCTGAGCAGCAGGTACGCCCAAGCCGATCGACTTGAGCTCATCGGCATGCGCAAACACCTGCACGGGGGTTCCCTCGGCAAATACCGCACCTTCGTTCATTACGACGATACGGTCGCAGCAATTGGCCAGGTCATCCATACTATGCGAAACCATGACAACGGTCAGGCCATCGCGGTGAAGTCGATCGATAAGCTCAAGGAAATCCCTGCGCGCAGCCGGATCGAGCCCCGCCATGGGCTCATCGAGCACCAGGACTTCGGGCTCCATGGCGAGCACGCCGGCGAATGCCACACTCCGTTGCTGACCGCCCGAAAGCTCAAAGGGACTCTTGTCGCCGACCGTGGAAAGGTCGAGGCCCACGCGTGAGAGCGATGACTCGACACGACGGTCGACTTCATCTTGCGGCAAGCCAAGGTTATGCGGACCAAACGCCACGTCTTGCGCCACGGTTTCGGCAAACAGCTGACGCTCAGGATATTGAAACACCACGCCGACCTTGGCCTTAATCGCGGCGGCGTCTTTCTTGTTTGACAGATCGAGCCCCAGCGCGCGAACGGATCCCTCCTGGGGGCGAATCAAACCGTTGAGATGTTGGACCAGCGTCGATTTACCCGAGCCGGTATGGCCTGCTAGCCCCAGGAACTCGCCGCAACGCACCGTCAGCGACACATCGCGCAGCGCCCACGGGCTGCTGGGGTCGTTTCCCCAGAGAGCCTGTTTGCTCGATTTGCCCGCAGTGGCCGAGCGCTTATGCCAGCGGCGGCGCTCGCGCGGACTGAGCGAATAACTGTACGAAACATGGGATAGCTCTATGACGGGCTCCGACGCGTTGCCCTCGTTGTCTACCGGAACAGTGCCGTCAGCGATTTCCAACTGGGATGCGGAAGACTGCCCCGCGGTGTCTGCCCCACTTCGCTCGGCATAAGCCTGCGCAATCTCAGCGACCATATCCACCTCGCGCACCTGCGCATGAACAGGCACGCCCTTCGTACGAAGCGCCATGCCCAGACGACACGACTCCGGCATATCCAGGTTGAGCTGCGCAAGCTCATCCGCCCGCGTCAAAATTTCCTCGGGCGTACCGAGCATGGCAACGTGCCCCGCCCGAAACACCGCGGCACGATCGGCCTCGGCGGCCTCCTCCATAAAGTGCGTAATCATCACGATGGTCATACCGCGAGCGTGCAACGCGCGGCAAGCCTTCATGAGGCCCTTACGTCCACGCGGATCGAGCATCGAGGAAGCCTCGTCCAAAATGAGAACGCGCGGTTCCATGGCAAGCACGCCGGCAAGCGCCACGCGTTGCTTTTGGCCACCCGAAAGCGCATGGGTCTCGTGGCGCTCAAAGCCCACCAGGCCCACGCCCTTCAGCGCCTCACGTACGCGCTGCGCAATTTGCGCCGATGGCACGCCAAGGTTTTCGGGACCAAACGCAACGTCATCTTCGACAAGCGTTGCCACCAGCTGATCATCGGGATTCTGGAACACCATGCCAGCAGTCGAGCGGATGTCGTAGACCAGCTCGGGGTCGGACGTATCCATGCCGTTGATACGTACCGTGCCCGCATCGGGTTGCAACAGCGCGTTCAAATGCTTGGCAAACGTCGACTTGCCCGACCCGTTTCCGCCGAGGATGCAGAAAAACTCCCCGTCCTCGATGTTCAGATTGACACCGTCGAGTGCCGACACGGCACCGTCATAGCTAAAGGAAACGCCCCGACACTCAATCATGCGCGGCCTTTGACCTGGTCCTTCTTGGGCGTGATGAGATTAGAGACCGCCTTGTACACCGCCAGCGTGAGTACCGAGTTAAGCACGGTCTTGATAAGGTTGAACGGCAGCACGGCAGGAATCATGAGCGGGGCGATCACATCGACCGAGCCATACCAGAACCAAACGCCAATGGTAAGGTTCGCGACCATGGACAGCACCGTAGCGGCAATGACGCCGAGCACCAGACCAATCACGGCACCCTTATAGGTGTGCATCTTCTGGTAGACGATAGCCGCGGGCAGAATGTAGCCCAGCGTGGCAACCAGGTTCATAAGCGCGCCGACCCAGTCACCCGTGGTGAGCGCATGGATAACGATTGCCATAGCGGCAACAGCAGTGCCGGCGCCAGGACCATACGCAAACCCGCACACCATCGCCGGCACCAGCGACGGGTCATACGTCAAAAACGGCGCCGAAGGAAGGATAGGCAGCTGCACGTACATAAACAGGGCGCCCAAGGCACACATCAGCGCCATGGTAACGAGCTGTTTGGTGCTCCACCTATTCGTGTTCTCAAAATGGATATGCTGCGACTGTTCAGACATAAGATCACCTGCCTCTTTCATCCGGACTCTAACCGTTGGTACTGGGATCTCACCAGTTCAGCCGGCATGCGAACCAACACACGCACGGGTCGCGGACTCATCGGCTCGGTCGCAGACGCCTCGCCTGCGCCACGGCACCCCTTTGGCACCGCCCGATTTACCGCCAGTGGGGAATTTCACCCCGCCCTGAAACAGCACTTGCAAGTGTAGCACCAGTAGGCTTTCGCGCAAGTATGCCAAGGGTAATTTGTGGTGGGGAAACGCCCCACAAATACGCCCGGGATAGAGCGGCGCAACAACAATGCTGCGGCACGCTAACAACTGATCGCAGGCAAGTACGAAAGATCAAGAAGGGCAGTCAACACAGAATTCCCCGAAGTGCAAAGGGCGCGATTCCACAATCTAACCCGAATTCCACCACAAATTGCTGAGTCAATGGATGTAGACTCAAGCCAGACAGAGAAATTAGGTTTTCCGCCATCTCCCTGTCCTCCGTTTTTTGAAGACCTCCGACAGTGGCTCCAATCTTTAGCCGGAGTACCACAGCTCGGGGGTCAATTCATGTAGCAGGAGATATCATGACAAGAACCGCTGTCCTAATCGATGGAAATTTCTTCCTGAAACGAGCGCGCAGGCTATGGGGAGACACTTCACCCGAAAAGCGCGCATCGGAATGTCATGCCTATGCCCTGCGGCACATATCCGCTAAACGAAAGATGACACTAGAATACGGCGACCGCTCCCTATACAGAATCTTCTTCTACAACTGTCCACCACTAGAAAACGGCACTTTTAAGCAGCCCTGGGACGAACACAACACCGTGTTCAGCCGGAAGCATCCCTCCAATGTATGGATGTCCGATTTCCACGCAGCCCTCGGGGAGAAGAGGAAAGTTGCGATGCGCATGGGCGAACTACGCTCAGCGAACGCGCATTACAACTTGAAACAAGAATCGCTCAAGAAGCTACTCAAGGGCGAGTTGACAACAACCGACCTCGGGCAGGAAGATTTCACCCTCGTTGGGTTAAAGCAATCCGGTGTTGACATGAGAATCGGACTCGATGTCGCCTCGCTCGCCCATGGGAGAACTGTTGATCAAATCGTTCTCATAGCTGGTGACACAGACTTCATCCCAGTCGCAAAAACGGCCAGAAGGGCAGGACTCGATTTCCTAATCGATCCGATGGGCCACCATCTGCCTAGCGAGCTCATTCTTCAATCTGATGGCATCGAAGATATATCGAATGAGTTCGATCCTGCCAAAGTCAGATAGCAAGTAAGGGGCCGTCCCGCGGGACGGCCCCTTTCATAAACCTCGAGCAAGCCGTCTACCCAAGAACTTGCAAGACGCGAGTCGAGACGAGCCCGCCACTCAATAGAGCAGACAGTCGATTAAAGTCGAACAAATGAGAGATTTCGAAAAGTTGAACAATAATTCAGCACAAAAAGGACCCCTTGTCCGCGGCTCCAAAGGAGCAGGACAAGGGGTCCCAATCTAACCGAGGACGTTCCGGAGAGAAGCCCCCGTCCCGCCCCCGGATTCCCGGTGGGAGTTCTAGACCTTGTCGGCCTTAGTACATACCGCCGCCCTGCTGACCAGCGGTAGCAGCAGCGATAGCATCCTCAAGCTGAGTGTTCTTGGGCACATCGGAGACGGTGGCCTCGGTGATGAGGATCAGGCTAGCGACAGAAGCAGCGTTCTGCAGGGTGACGCGGCTGACCTTGACGGGGTCGAGGACGCCCATCTGAATCATGTCGCCCCACTCGCCGTTGGCAGAGTTGAGACCCTGGCCGGCGGGAAGCTCGGCAACCTTGTCGACCACGACAGCGCCCTCAAAGCCAGCGTTCTTGGCGATGGTAGCAACCGGAGCAGTCAGAGCCTTCTTGACGATGTCGACACCGATCTTCTCCTCGGGGTCGTCAAGCTCAACGGCGTCGAGCGCAGGAGCAGCGTCCATGAAGGCGACGCCGCCACCGGCGACAATGCCCTCCTCGACAGCAGCGCGGGTAGCCTGCAGGGCATCCTCGACGCGATGCTTGATCTCCTTGAGCTCAGACTCGGTAGCAGCGCCGACCTTGATGACGGCAACGCCACCGGAGAGCTTGGCCAGGCGCTCCTGGAGCTTCTCACGGTCAAAGTCAGAGGTGGTGTTCTCCATCTCACCCTTGATCTGAGCGATACGAGCGTCGATGGCCTCCTTGGAGCCAGCGCCGCCGACGACGACGGTGTTGTCCTTGGAGATGGTGACGGACTTAGCGGTACCGAGCATATCGGCGGTGATGTCAGCGACCTTCACGCCCAGCTCGTCCAGTGCAGCCTGACCACCGGTGAGGACGGCGATGTCCTCGAGGATGCGCTTGCGGCGATCGCCGTAGCCCGGGGCCTTGACGGCGCAGACGTTGAGGGCGCCACGGATCTTGTTGAGGACCAGGGTCGGCAGAGCCTCGCCGTCGATGTCCTCAGCGATGATGAGCAGGCCACGGCCAGCGCGCTGGACAGCCTCGAGAACGGGCATGATGTCCTGAACGCTGGAGATCTTCTGGTCGGTGATGAGGATGTACGGATCCTTCATCACGGCCTCCATGCGGTCGTTGTCCGTGACGAAGTAAGCGGAGACATAGCCCTTATCAAACTGCATGCCCTCGACGGTGTCGATGGTGATGTCGAACGTCTGGGAATCCTCGACGGTGATGACGCCGTCCTTGCCCACGACCTCCATGGCCTCGGCGATCTTCTCGCCGACCTCGGGGTCACCGGCGGAGATGGTACCGACGGAAGCGATCTGCTCCTTGGTCTCGACAGGCTTGGCCTGCTTCTTCATCTCGGCGACGGCGGCGTTGACGGCCTTATCGATGCCGCGACGGATAGCCAGCGGGTTGGCGCCAGCGGCGACGTTGCGCAGACCGTCGTTGACGATGGCCTGGGCGAGCAGGGTTGCGGTGGTGGTGCCGTCACCCACGGTGTCGTTGGTCTTGGTGGCGACCTCCTTCACCAGCTGAGCGCCCATGTTCTCGATGTTGTCCTCGAGCTCGATCTCCTTGGCGACAGAAACGCCGTCGTTGGTGATAGTCGGAGCACCGAACGTGCGCTGCAGCGCAACGTAGCGGCCCTTGGGGCCCATGGTGACGGTAACGGCGTCGGCCAGAGTGTTGACGCCCTTGGCAAGCTTAGCGCGGGCATCGGTGTTGAACGTAATGTTCTTTGCCATGGTTGGTAATCCTCCAAAAGAAATGTGACTCGCGTCGCCGCTTCCGAGTCCTATGCGGCAGGCGCGTTCAAAGACGAATCAGAGATTCTGACGAGACTAGGCCTCGACGACAGCGTAGATGTCGTCGGCGCGCATCAGCAGATACTTCTCGCCGTCGACCTTGACCTCGTTGCCACCGAACTTACCGTAAATAACAACGTCACCGACCTTGACGTCCATGGGGATGCGCTCACCCTTGTCGTTGACCTTGCCGGCGCCAACGGCAACGATGGTGCCGCGCTGCGGCTTCTCCTGAGCGTTGCTGGCGATATACAGACCAGAAGCGGTCTTCTGCTCGGCCTCGTCGGGCTTGACCAGAACACGATCTGCAAGCGGCTTCAAAGACGACATGCTTGTCTCCTCCTTTTTGGGCCGCGCGGTTATACCACGCGAATTAACCCTTTTTGTTTGCGTACGCGTTGAATGGTACCCACGAATGGCGGGTTATACAACACGGAGTCAAAAAATCTTATTTTTTGGCACTTAGATTTTCTGAATGCCGGGGGATAACTTAGCGGTGGCTCCCGGGGCGGACCGGAGGGCATGAAGTTTGCTGCTCTACAGTCCTGTGCAAGACGGAAAGCACATTAAGTGCTTTCCTTTGCGTGCGGAACTCGCGACAAACTTCATGCCCTCCGGTCCGCCCCGGGAGCTAGGTTAACTAATTCGAGCCCGGTATTCAGAAAAGTCAGTGCAGCAAAATGGCGATGCGGATAGCGACATGGGCATGGTTTTCGCTGCGCGCACGGGTCCCCTGGGGAGCGCCGTGCATTTTTGGGAGTATTCAGCAAGCCAGGACGGCTGCATACACGCCGGACACACCATATTGGTCCCAAGGACGCCTTCGACCGACGATTTGAGTCGGCAGGCAAACCCCGCCAGGACAAAAAGGCATACTTCGCGCCGCGCCGGACCCCAAAATGACGTCAATCTCCGCAACGTTACTCAGCCGCAGCGGCACCGGCAGAGCTCGCGGTGCTGAATACTCCGTTTTTTGCACGGCACGGGCGGGGGTACATCAGGATCAGGAAGGACATCCCAGCCTTTTTATGCAATCTGTAATGGGAAGTATGCAAAACACCAAGAGATAGCATTGCTGGTATTCAAATTGAGCGCGGGGCAGCAGCACCTCCGCCCCGCACCCAAATCCAACAGAGCAGGGACGCTCATGGCGGATCCCCACCAAAACGCAAACGCGGCTCGAGCGCCATCCCAAAATAGGCTGCGCGCGCCGCGTTTAACGGTACGACATGAATATTAGCGCTCGTAAATCAAGTTACCTGCCAGGTAGGTGGTCTGAACCTTGGTAGCCTGGAGCTCTTGGGGGTCGATGGTGAGCGGGTTTTGGTCCAGGACTACCAGGTCGGCGTATTTGCCGGGCTCCAGGCTGCCGAGGTTTTGCTCGTCGCCCGCTGCGTACGCGCTGCCAAGCGTGTAGTTGCGCAGGGCCGTTGCCGCGTCGATGCGCTCGCTGGGGAGCCAGCCGCCCTCGGGCCAGTGGCTGCGGGGGTCTTGGCGCGTGATAGCCGTGTAGAGCACGTTCATGCTGGTAACGGCTGTGATGGGGCTATCGGTGCCGAAGGCTTGGCGGATGCCGCGCTGCTTATAGGTCGCAAACGGCCACATGATGCGGCTGCGTTCCAGGCCCAGGTCGCGCTCCGGGCCACCCGGGTCGAGCGTGATGTGGCAAGGCTGGCTCGAGGCAATGACGTTGAGTTTGCGCAGACGATCGATGTCCTGAGGCAGCAAATTCTCCAGATGCTCGAGTGTGTTATGACCGTGCTGGGGCAAGCCGTAGAGCCCTGCCGCCTCCTCAAAGATATCAAGTGCGGCATGGATGGCACCGTCGCCGATAACGTGGATGCGCACGATGTGGCCGCGCTCGGCTGCCGCCAGAACCAGCTTGCGCATGCGCTCGACAGGAACCGTCAGGCGACCCTGGTCGCCCGGGAAGCGCGGGTTGGTATAGGGCTCAGTGAGGTATGCGGTATGCTCGCTCGACACGCCGTCGAAGAACTGTTTAAAGCCTGGCGCCGAGAGCAGCGCGTTGTTCGCGTAGCGGGTCTGGAGTTCTTCCAAGCGCGATTGGTCATCCAGCAGCGTGGGAAACAGATGGGCGCGGATGCCCAGCTTGCCGGCGGTCTGCAGCTTGTCGTAAACATCGTCGCGAATAAAGTCGCAACCCGGCATGGGCATGAGCGACATATCGCAGATTGAGGTGATGCCTTGCTCGGCCATACGCTTCATCTGGTCGGCGTAAGCGCTCGCGATGCGATCCTCGCCCAGCCACTCAAGACAGCGCGGCAGCAGCTGCATGGCCGCAGCCTCGTGAGCGATACCTGTGAGCTCGCCATTTGCATCTTTGTCGTAGCTGCCACCCGCCGGCGGCTCGCTGTCGCGCGTCACGCCGAGGGCTTCGAGTGCGCGGCTGTTGAGCCACAGGGTATGCCCGTCGCCCGAATACATAACACAGGGGCGATCGGGGAAGGCGGCGTCGAGGGAAGCCTTGGTAGGGTGCTCGGGCGGATCCCAGCGGTAATCGCGCCAGCCCTGGGTCACGACCCAGGCGTCATCGGGCAAGCCTTGGGAAAACTTGAGCGCATGCTGCACCAGTGCCGCCTCTGACGTGCCCATATCCATGAGCATGTACGGCGAGGAACCGACCGAGGTATGGAAGAAGTGCAGGTGCGCATCATGGAAACCGGGGCAGATGAATTGCTCGCCGTAGTCGACCACCGGCGTGGCAGCAGGGGCGGCGGCAATCATGTCATCGGGCGCGCCGACCGCGACGATGCGATCGCCCGCACTGGCAATCGCCAGCTCGCGGGCGGTATCGATGCCGTCTTGCGCGGTAAAGACGTTCTTGGAGCGGATAATCCGATCGATATGTTGCATGGGCATCCCCATCTCTGGCAGGAAATTCAACACCCCCGAGTGTACTCCCCCGCCCTTGCAACAAAACCCCAAGCGGCAAACGGCAACTTTACCAGCCCTAGCGGCAGGTGGCATACTGGAGAGAGCCTGTACGATTTTGCGATCGAGCCAACAAGGAGCAAATCGACCATGACGAAGACCAAGGCACAGCAGATTATGGCGGCAACCGAGGTTCGCGCGGCAGACGACGTCACCGCGGCCATCCAGGATATCGCCGCCGAGTTTGAACCCTACATCATCAAGCAGCGCCGGCACTTCCATAAGCACCCGGAGCTGAGCCTTGCCGAGGAGCGCACAACTTCCGACATCGCCAACCAGCTCGACGCCATGAATATCCCCTACGAGCGTCCGCTCAAGACGGGCCTGGTGGCGACGCTCCGCGGCACCGCGCCCGATGCCTACCGCGAGGACGGCACGCCGCGCCGCCGTATCCTGCTGCGCGCCGATATCGACGCCCTGCCTGTCACCGAGCAGACCGGCGAGGAGTTCGCCAGCGTCAACGAGGGCTGCATGCACGCCTGCGGTCACGACTGCCATATCGCCATGATGCTCGGCACGCTGCAGATTCTGCGCCACATGACCGATGACATCCACGGCGAGATTCGCATCGTTTTCCAGCCCAGCGAGGAAAACGGCCAGGGCGCCAAACTCATGATCGGCACGGGTGTGCTCGACGGCGTCGACGGCGCCTACGCCGCGCACATCTGGAGCGAGGTCGACGCCGGCACCGTAAGCTGCGAGCCCGGCCCACGCATGGCAAACACCGACTGGTTCCGCATCGACGTTCGCGGCACCTCGTGCCATGGCGCCATGCCCCAGCGCGGCCACGACGCCGTTATGGTTGCCGCCGAAATCGTCAACGCCCTGCAGACCATCGTCTCGCGCGAGATTAGCCCCTACGAACCCGCCGTCATCACCGTCGGCGAGCTGCACGGCGGCACCGCGCGCAACGTTATCGCCGGCACGGCGTACCTCGCCGGCACGGTGCGCACCTATGGCGACAAGACGCATGAAGAGATGCCCGAGCTTATGCGCCGCATCGTGGAGCACACCGCGGCTGCTCTGGGCGCCGAGGCCGAGCTCACCGACTACACCATCGCCAACTACAAGGTCGAAAACGATGCCGCCTCGAGCGAGCGCTGCCGCCAAGCTGTGCTCAAGTGCTTGGGCCCCGCGGGCGAGGGCCATTACCGCGGCACGCTTTCGGGCGAGGACTTCTCGGAGTATCTGCGCCGCGTACCGGGCGTGCTCGCCTTTGTTGGCACGCGCAACCCCCAGATTGGCGCCACCTATGGCCCAGAGCACTGCTTCTATAAGATCGACGAGAGCGTGCTCGCCAAGGGCTCCATGGTAGCCGCTCAGTATGCCATCGACTTTTTGGCCGAGCCCACGCAAGAAGAGCTCGACGGCCCCACGATCGCCGCGGTTGCCGAGACCAATCCCGACCTGGCAGCCAAGCTGCGCTCTGCCAAGGCAACTGCCGCCGAGGCCCGCGACGCCGTGCACGACGCCCGCACCGCCCGCCATGCCGCAATCAAGGGCATCCACGATGCCCGTGCCGCCGCTCGCCACGATGAGAAGCACGGCGAGTAGCCGTCACGCCCACCTATAACAACCTGGCTATAGCAAAGCGGGGGCGAACGTTATCTCAACGTTCGCCCCCGCTTATGTGTCGACCGCTTTTCTAGCGCGTCCTCCGTCACGACAAGTAAGAGCGAAGGATGGTGAGCCAGCGTGGGGTTTCGAGGTGAATGATATCGGTGGGGACTCCGGCGGGCGCATGGCCGCCAAAGAGCAGGCCCGCGTCTGCCGGGTTGATAAGGCGCACGATCCATACGGCAACGACCAGCACGCACAGAACAATAACCGCAATGTCGATGCCGCGCTTTAGCTTGCTCGACGTCACCTCCTCGCGCACGAACGCGAGCACAAACGCAATCGGCACCACCCAAAACAGCGGATGGTAGGCAAAGGCCGCCGCAAAATCGAGGCGCAGTGCTGCCAGCCAGGCCCTCGTCATGCCACATCCCGGACAGGGAATGCCCGTCATCAGGCGAAACACGCAGCCGATATCGAGCAGGTAGAGTGCGAGCCAGGCGACAAAGAGCGCGCCGATGCAAGAAAGGACGCGGCGAATGAGTTCCGCCGCGCCCTTATGTCCCTGGGAGCTGTTCACGCCGCTCTTATCGTTAGGCACGAGCGCCAAGACGGACGTTGTAAGCCGTTGCCATGGCATTGGTATTCTTGATGATGATGTTCATGGCAAAGATGGAGCCAAGGCCGCACAGCAGCGCGCCGACGATCTGCCACATAAGAACGGTGGTACCGTTCTCCTGGAACATCAGGCCATAGCGAGGAGCATTAGCCTGCAGGCGGTTGCCGATCTTGTAGTACCAGTAGAGTGCGTAGAAGCCGCAGGTCACGAACGACAGCAGGATAAATGCCGCCAGGCCCGGCGTGGAATCGCCGTCGTCCTGGCACATGACATTGATGTCGCGAGCGAGGCAATAGAGGAAGTAATATGAATAGATGCCGCAGGTCACGATGGAAAGCAGGAGCCAGCCGATCACGCCACGGTCGGTTTTAATCGGAGTATAGCCCATCGGAGCAGGTGCAGGCTGCTGAGCATACTGCTGCTGACCGGTGTACTGCTGCTGCCCGGCGTACTGCTGCTGAGGCTGAGGCTGAACTGCCTGAACCGGAGTGGGCTGAATCTGCGTGGGCTGCGGAGCAGGCTGGGGCTGAGGCGCAGGCTGCGGCGCGGGCTGCGGAGCAGGAGCAGCGGAAGCGGCACCGACGGCAGAACCGCAGACGGGCAGAATTTGGCATCATCCGAAATGGGAGAACCACAAGTGGGACAGAACATAAGCCTCTCCTTTTCCTAAGGCGTTGCACGCCTTCAAACCTTACACGTCTATGTTCTCAACAATAGCCGCGACGTTGTTGCGCAACATTGACCAATTTCCGAGAAATTTTGCTGCAACCGTTTTCACGGGCATTTTCTTGCTTTCGCAGTAGAAAAAGGCACCCCGGGCTCAGTTGCCCAGGGCGCCTCGACCGACTATTCGGTTTGATTGTTTTCGGCAGCAGGATTATCGCCCGGCTCATCCGCCGGCGTGGCAACGGCATCCCAATCGGGCTCCGCAGGCGTCGCCTCGGGCGTCGGTGCGGGTGCAGGGGCAGGTGCCGGAGCAGGTGCAGGCGCGGGTGCCGGAGCAGGTGCAGGCGCGGGTGCAGGCGCGGGTGCAGGCGCGGGTGCAGGGGCAGGTGCCGGAGCAGGTGCAGCACCAGTGGCGGCCGTGGGATTGAATCCCGCAGGAGCAGGCTTCTTCTCACCCGGGAGCACAAACGTCAGGACGTCGTCGGTATCCTCGTCGGACCACTCGCTGGCATGGCGTGCCGCCCAATAGCCAACGGCGCGATACTTGAGCATCTTGCCAAACACAGTCAGGAACACCGTGACAAAGGCAACAATCATCAAGAACAGAATGAGCGTGATGCCGCCGCCCGTGATGATTGCCTCGAGACCCGAAGGACGAGAATAGTAGCCGTAGTAGCCATAGCTGCTAATGCCCAGCGCGGCAACAAAACCAAAGATGGCGGTGAAAATCCAAGTGATGATATTGGAAACAATGCCCGTCAAAAACTCGGGGAGAATCGATGCGCAGAACAACTTGCCCAGGTTGGCCTTATAGGACTTCCAAACCTTCTCGAGCGAAAACGCGCTCTCCACGCGGCCGGCGACTGCAAAGTGCATCACAGCGGCATCGCCAAACATCTTAAAGAAGATGCCCAGTACCACCGACACGATCATGGCAAAGACAAGCAGACCCATCGACCCGATGAGTGCACCCTCGAGGCCGCTCGAACCGTAGTAATAGTACGAGCCAACGGCACCGATCACAGCGCTCTCAAGCACCGAGAACACCACACCGATCACCGGAATAATGGCTATGAGCCGGAGCACGTTCGTAATGACAGACGAGAAAATGCCCAATCCAAACGAGGTCGAGCGCAACAGCGGACGCTCCATGCCGTTATCATCCTTGAGCGACAGGTCACGACCCCACTCGATAGCAAAACCGGCACCGCACACGCTTGCCACGTACGCAAGCAAAAAGCCAATGGCCGCCGCAATGCCACCGATAACGGGGATAAACAGCACAAGCACCGACACGACGCAGATCAGCGCCGGCAAAAAGGCGATTTGGCATACGCGAACCAAGGCGCCGGGAACCTTAAGCATGTCGTTGAAGGCCTGAGCCATGCAACCCTTGGGCGCGTTCATAGCCGGCTGGGGCGCAACGAACGGCTGCGGCTGGGCAAACGGCTGACCCTGCGGCTGAGGTTGAGCTTGCGGAGCGGGACCGGCGGCCTTGACCTCGGTATTAGGGGCACCGCACACGCCGCAGAACTTGTCGTTATCGCCCATGGGGGCGCCACACTGCGAGCAGAACATCGAAATCATCCCTTCGTATCTAGAGCGAATCACCTGGATCGCAAACGATGTCTTTGGCATCATTATCACCCAATGTGAGGACAAATACTCTTAGATGACGTATTTGCAACGCGCGAGGCGCTTTTCGATTGTTTGATGAGTGTGTCCGCGCTAGTTCGTTCCGCGGAAGCCCTTACCGACGATCTCGGAGCTGTCGACGATCGTGATAAAGGCACCCGGATCGACTTCGCGCGCATAGCGGCGCAGCTGCACGGCCTCGCGACGGCTCAGCACGCTCATGATCACCGTCACGCACTTGCCCGAGAAGGCACCGTAGCCGCGACTGATGGTCGCCGTACGGTTGAGATGCTTGACGATAAACTCCTCGACCTTAAGGGGTTCGGAGCAAATGACCGTGCAGACCTTACGAAGATGGATGCTCTCGATGGCCTTGTCGACCACAAGCGTCTTGGCAAACAGGCCGAGCACGCAATACAGACCGACACGCGGGCCATACAAAAAGGCCGCGATGGTCACGATGCCGATATCGACCAGTAGCAGGGCGCGGCCAATCTCGAGCGTGGTGCGGCGTTTGAGTATCATAGCGAGAATGTCCGTGCCGCCCGTCGAGGCGCCAATATCAAAGACAATGGCGCTGCCGAGCGCCGGCAGGATCACGGCAAAGCACAGGTCAAGCCACATATCGCCCGTCATCGAGACATCGGTCGGGATAAAGAGCTCAAAAAGCGAAACATAGGCGGACAGCGCAAACGAGGCGAAGACGCTCCACAGGATTGCCTTGCGCTCCAAAAAGATAAAGCCCAAGACGACGAGAACCGCGTTGATAATCCACATAAAGACGCCGACGGGCAGGGTCGGGAACAGCGTGGACAGAATGACCGACACGCCCGAGGTGCCGCCGAAGGCGAAGTGATTAGGGGTTTTAAACGCGACGATGGCAAAGGCCGTGAGGATCAGGCCCAAATTGAGCTCGCCAAAAAAGCGCGGAAAGCCCGGCTCCTGGCTGCGCTTGCGGCCGGCACGCTCGCCACGCTCGATAACATCGCGATCGACCACGCGCTCCATCGGCACTACGGGAGGACGATGCACCTCCTCGGCAGCACGCGACGCCGCCTCTGCCGCAGCGGCCTCAATCGCCCATGCCTTGCTTTCTGTCTCGTGCTCGTCGGCCATTACGGCAACTCCTCGTTAACAATTTGGAAACAATGCGCTCATTAGGGTAACGCGGAACGCGGGGATTGCAACCCTTAGTTAGACGAGCGGTATGACTATATCGGGAGCGTACAGAAACGGCCGGCCACGCTTTTGCTTGCGCGGTCGGCCGTTTAACGTTTTCGCAGATAAAACCTGCCAAAACAAACCTGTCCCTTTTTGGAAGGTTATTCGTGCTGGCTGGTGCGGTGCTCGTACTCCTCGGGGGTGATGACGTCCTCGATGCGCAGGTTGACGCCCGCCACCTCAAGGCCGGTCATCGCGGCAAGGCGCTCGGTGACACGTGCCTTAACATCGTCGAAGATCGCGGGCGCATAGGCACCGTACTCGATGATGACGGAGATGTTGACGACCACGCGATTGTCATCGGTGACCTCGACCGTCACGCCCTTGGTCAGATTCTCGGCACCAAACTGCTCCTGCACAAAATGCATGAGGTTACCCTTCATGCCCAGAACGTGCGGAACCTCGCGAGTGGCCATGGCAACGATCTTCTCGATCACACCGTTGGAATAGGTCAGCGAGTCCTCGGACTCATCCGCTTCCTCGTCGTCCTCATCAGCATCGGACTCGGCCTCGACGAGCGCCTCATCCTCGAGCGTCACATCCTCGGCCTCGGCGGTGACGGTCTCGTCTGCCTCGAGCTCGGTATCGGCTACATCGACCTTCGTATTAAAAGCCATGGTTCCTCCTTATGCCTGCCGCGGATGCGACAGTCGAATACATATTAGCGACCGCTAAACAGACGACCGAAGAAGTTGACGATCCCGTTCTCGCCGTCGCGGATCTGGCCAATCACGGCGCCGATTAGCACAAAGAATGCGATAACGAGCGTATCCCACAGGCCGAGCGTGAGCACCAGCACAGCGAGCACAAAACCAGCGACGGCTCCGAGCGTGGTATTGGGATGACGGACGGCATAGCTCCAGATAGCCGCCCCCGTACCCTTGATGAGACCCATAGCCTCGTCAAAATCCGCGGCTGCCGCGTCTTGCAACTCGGTTGCCTCTGCTTTGGAATCAACAGGTTCGCTCGCCGGCGTGGCGCTCTGGTCAATCGTCAGGCGCGGCGTACGAGCGGTCTTATCTTGATTGGTATCACTCACCGGAAACCTCCACGGTCTGGACGGTAGTCTTGGACGGCAAAAAACGGACGCGCGTAGTCGTACCCGGCGTGCCGAGCATGGTGTCGCAAGCTTCCTCGATGCGCTGCTGCATCGCGGTAGCCAGAGATGCCACGTCCTTATCGTCAAGCGCGATAGCCTCGACCTTAAATCGGACGTGCGAATCGTCGGAGCCTTGGACGCGGGCCTCGACATGCTCGACCATCACGCGGTCGTCGCGCTCGGCAGCAGCCCTGGCACACGAAGAAAGCGCCGCGAGCGTGACCTCGATATTGCGCTCCCCCGCCGGATGCACGCAGGACGGCTCGCGACGAGCAAACATCAGGCGGAAGAAGCTTACCAGCACGCCGATCGCCACAACTCCGCCGCATGCCGTCACGACAATGCGCGGCATGGGGTCGCGCATCAGCAACATAAAGCGATACGTATACGGCCCCCAAAACTGGCAGACAAGCGTACCCAGCGCCACGATGGTAGCGGCAAGGTACACGATCGCTAGGGCTCGTTTGAGTACGCGCACGCGGCGCTCCCTTCAAATCTCGGCTCTCGAAATGCAAAACGGTTCGCATCATTATAAAAGAGCCGGGTCCGGTGCTCTACGCACGCGGATCCGGCTCATCTATTCCACGAGGCTTGCATGCTCGCTTCATTATGCCCAGATATGCACGGCTTAACCCGTGCGGGCGCTACTCCTCCTCGAGGGCAGCGATGACCTCGTCGGTCATGTCCATGGTGCTGTAAACATCCTGGACGTCGTCGAGCTCCTCAAGACGGTCGATGAGGCGCTGAACCTTCTTGGCATCGGCGCCGGAGACCTCGGTCGGGGTGGTCGGGACCATGGTGGTCTCGGAGCCCTTGACCTGGACGCCCTGCTCCTCGAGCGCCTTGGAGACAGCCATGACCTCGTTGGCAGTAGTCCAGACGATCCACTCCTCGCCGGCGTCCTCGTAGTCCTCGCCGCCGGCCTCGGCGATGGCCATCATGAACTCATCCTCGTCACCGGCAGCACCGTTGGCGATCATGGTCTCCTTCTTGGCGTTCTCGTCCAGGATCTCCTTGGCGACGACGATCTGGCCCTTGCGCTCAAACTGGAAGGCGACGGAGCCGGAGGTACCCAGGTTACCACCAGCGTGGGAGAAGGCGGAACGGACATCAGCGGCGGTACGGTTGCGGTTGTCGGTCAGGCAGTCGACGTAGACGGCGACACCGGCAGGACCGTAGCCCTCGTACACGATGTTCTCGTAGACGGCAGCGTCGGCACCCGAACCAAAAGCCTTGTCGATAGCGGACTTGATCTTGTCCTTAGGCATGGACTGAGCCTTGGCCTTGGCAACGGCAGCGGCGAGGCTGGCGTTGTTCTCGGGCAGCGGGTCACCGCCGAGACGGGCAGCAACGGTGATGTTGCGGCTGAGCTTGGAGAAGAGGGCGGAACGCTTGGCGTCCTGCGCGCCCTTACGATGCTTGGTTGTGGCCCACTTAGAGTGTCCGGACATACGTGTCTCCTATCGGTTTCGACCTAAAGCCCAGCGCAGATGCTCGGGCAATATAAACAAACGTCGTTATGATATACCTACTGGCCTGCGAGATAAACCCCAAAATGAAGGCGTCGTGATGATGGCCCCTTTGGTGCAAAGAAACCTGACCTCAATGCACCAAGTTAGAACCAGAGGAGATCGCTGCGGGTGATGGTGGCGCCGATGGCGAAGGGCATGCAGGCGATGACTGGATACAGGTAGCGCATGTAAGTCGAGCCGTTGCACGGGCCAATCAGGCACACGGCGAGCACGCCCAACAGCGGCACCCAGATCGCCAGCGCACGCCATGAATGACGACGCAGCAGGTAGACCACCACGGCGATCATGATCCACACATAGGTGGCCGAGCTCATGGTGAGCGAGATAAAGGGAACACGCTGCACCGCCACACGGTACAAATTGATCAGGTGGTCGCACCAGCGCACCACGTTGCTGTCAACCGGATGGAAGTCGAAGTACTTGAGGTTGTCGGGACGCGCCATGATCTCGGCACTACGCGCCGTGCTGTAGACCCAGGCATCGCGCGCGCTCGGATAAAAGTAGCCGTAGTAGTTATTGATGAGCGCCGAAATATAGCACTCGGGATCCTTCTTAAACATCTGGGCCCATACCGCAAAATAGGCATCGATGTCCTCCTGCGAGGCGTACTCGTTAAAGCAGTTCTTGACGGCATCGGACTTGTCGGGGTTGTAGCGGCGGCCCAGGTTCTCGTACTTGAGTACGCGATCGATCACGGCACGCTCTTCGTCGGTCACCAAGCCGTCGCAAGGAGCCTCCACGATGGTGCCGTCCTCCTTAACCGTGGGGTTGACGCCCGAGTTGAGGCCGTCGTGCTTTTGGACGAAACGAGCCGTCTGCTGGAACGGAATCGAGAGGATTTCGCGCTTGGAACCAGGCGTGATATCGTGCGCCGGCATAAAGACCTTGGTGAAGTACATATTAGAGGCAAAGCAGAGCGCGAGCACCGCGAGAACGCCAACCCAGCGGAAACGCGGGATGGTGCCCGAAGGCGCAGCACCGGTCTGCTTGGCTGCACGACGAGCCACATGCACGTCCCATACGCAAAACGCCGCCGCGATTACGCATGCCGCCAGGGGAAACACCAGGCCGCCGTTGCGCAGAAACGTGGAACCCATGGTGCCCAGAGCGAGCAGCAGCCAGTCATGGCGCGCAAAGAGCACGGGGGTTTTCTCGCCCGCTCGCTCAACATTGGCATCACGACGGGGCAAGCCACATGCCACGAGCTTGACGGTCTGTACCAGCAGCACCAAGAACGCGTCGGCAAAGAGCACGTCTTTGGTGAGCAACGCCGCGTAGTTAGAGAACATCGGCATAAACGCAAAGAACAGCAGGATCGCACCGCGAACCGGCAGGCTCACGCCCAGTTTGCGCAGCGATGAAATGGAATAGGCCATGCAGGCGGCCGTAATGACAAATTGAGCGCAGGTATAGATGATGAGGCCCGCGTTAGCGCTGTTGAACATCGAAAGCCCCAGCTGAACGCACGAGCCGATAATGGCCGTGTGCACTACGGGATGATGCCCGTTGAGCAACACATTAGGATTGAGCAGACGCAAGTAGTCGCTCGTGCCGTTGGGATAGTTGAACCACTGGCGAATCTGCGCGCCCGTATCTCCCATAAAAAGGCCAGGCAGCGAAGCGATGAGCGTGGGCGCCCAGGCGATCATAAGCACCAGGAAGGGCCCGGCAAAGGGATGGACCGAGAGCACGGCGTGAGTCACACGCCATACGCGGCCAAAGTGCACCTCGGAAAACGGAATGCGCCGAGTGCTCAGCCAATCTAGACACTCAAAGGCAAGGTAGAAGGCAACGACCGCCAAGAGCATCCAGCCCGCGCCGCCAATCCAGGCGCAGATGATGCGAGCTTTGTCGCCAAGGACAATCTCGGCCGAGTCGGTGAGGTCGTAGCTGCGGCCGAACACCATGCAGATGGCGAAGAACAGCGACGGCAGAATGATCGATGGACGCCAGGTGTCGCCACGGCCAAAGAACACGTAGCGAAACGGCAAGGTGAGCAGGCAGGCAAGTGCAAGCAGCATGACCGCGTCGGTATGGCCGGCAAACGAGAGGAGCACCTCGTAGCACACGTACAGCATGCCCGAGGCTTTGGGGTCAATCGCCAAGACTGCGTTGCTCGACACCGGGGAGGGATCGATGGAAAACGCCGTGGTCGCCAACAGCGCGAGCAAAAATGCGATGAGCGTCTGCTTGGCGGGGTAGCGCTTAAACCAGACGATGCGGGCAGCGTCGCGCGCAGCCGTTGTGGAGAGATCGGAATCCTTCACAGTCCGAAAGCCTTTCTAGAAACCTGCCAAAAAGGGACAGGTTTATTTTGGCAGGTTTTATCTGGGGAAACGTTACGGTTCTGTCATCGTTGCCCAGCGAACCACCACAAAGGTGCCTGTTCACTTTTTGGTGGTTAAGCGTCGAGGTAGATGCGCTGGGGTTGGTTGCGGCGACGAGCAAAGATGATGAGCGCCAGGCCCGCGATTACGAGCGGCAGGCTCAGCAGCTGACCCATCGTGATGACGCCGCCCAGCAGATAGCCCAGCTGCGCATCGGGCACACGCACAAACTCAATCAAAAAGCGAACGATGCCGTAACCCATCACAAACACGCCCATAAACGTGCCTTGGGGCAGTAGCGGCTTTTTGCGGCTGAGCACCTGCAGAATGCAAAAAAGCACAATACCCTCGAGGAATGCCTCGTAGAGCTGGGAGGGATGGCGCGGTATATCGCCCGCGGTGCCACCGAAGACCACACCCCAGGGCAGATCGGTCGGCTTGCCCCACAGCTCACCGTTGACAAAGTTGGCACAACGGCCCAGGCACAAGGCCAGCGGCGCGCCTATGACGGCAAGGTCGGCGATGGTCCAGGCGTCGAGCTTATACATGCGGCACACAATGATGCCGCCGATAATGCCGCCCACCAAACCGCCATGGAAGCTCATGCCTCCCTCGTTGGTGGCAAAGATTTCGAGCGGGTGGGTCCAATAGTAGCCATCACCGTAAAAGACGACGTAGAACAGGCGCGCACCGATAATGAGGCCAAAGACCACGCCGACCACGACACTCGTAAGGTCGTCAATCGTGATGTTAAAGCCCCAGCGACGCTGCGTGCGGTACATGACGACCGCCGTGAGCAGGGCGCCGACCACGTAGGCTAGGCCGTACCAGTAGATGGTGATGGGGCCCGCCGAGATCGCGACAGGATCAAGCATATGGTAGAAGTCGTTGAGCATGTCGACCCTCCTACTCCCTACATACAAATGCGGCCGCGGGCCTTGCGCTCGCAGCCGCATATTTGGGCGTAACGTCTATGCGGAGTATGCCGTCCGCAGCTTTCGCATCTTAGAACGGCGCGTACTCGTCGTACAGGTCCTCGGCCTCGCCGGAAGCATTGACCTGCTCAACGCGGGTAACGCCGGGCACATGCTCCTTCAGGATACGCTCAATACCCATGGACAGGGTCAGCGAGCTCATGGGGCAGCCGGCGCAAGCGCCCTGCAGCTCCAGTTTGACGACACCCTCGTCGTCGACGCCCACATACTCCATATCGCCGCCGTCGGCCTGCAGGTTGGGGCGAATCTCTTCAAGAACCTTCTTAAGCAGCTCTTCGTTAACAGCCACAGGGGCTCCTTTCTCACAATTACGCGGGCGCGCCCGCGGACAGAAGCTATGTTACTACAGCCATGTACCCGCTCACGAGCCGTCCATGCGCGCAGACGCGACTTTCACGAGTAGTCAATTTGGGACGGGGCTCTTTGAGCTGCGTTCGTCGTCAGATAGCGACAACGCATATTACTGTCGAGCCTGTCCCCCGGTACCAATCTGGACATCGACGATGACCTGGCGGTAGCTGATGCCGCAGGAGTCGAGGATGCGGCGGCTGATGCGTCCGTCATCGGTGTCGGCGTACTTGTTGTCCAGGTAGACGACCTCGCCCACGCCCACCTGAGCCAAAATCTTGGCGCAGTCATGGCACGGGAACAGCGTGACGTAGACCGTGGAACCCTCGAGGTCCTTGAGCGAGCCACGGTAGTTGAGCACGGCGTTGGCCTCGGCATGGACCACGTAGTTGTGCTTGTCCTGCAGCGGGTCGTCGCTCGTACCCCACGGAAAAAAGTCGTCATTGAGCGCCGAGGGTGTACCGTTGTAGCCCACCGAAAGGATGCGGTGGTTGGTGTTGGCGATGCACGCACCCACCTGCGTGTTGGGGTCCTTGCTGCGGCGCTGCGCGGCGATGGCCACGCTCATAAAGAACTCGTCCCAGCTAATGACGTCCAGGCGCTTGCCTGACGAAGTTTGATGAAGATCGTCCGACATGGCAGACACCTCCGTAATCGCAACAGTTTGACCCATTGTAGCAGGTGGAAGGCAGAGGCGTTTTTGTCCCACCGCCTCATCACTACGCGCGACGGGGCTTTTGATTGATGTGGTAGAGCTCGGCCAAGCCGCGAAGCGTCAGCGCGTCGTCGACCGTCAGGCTATGACCGACAAGGGCCGCAAGCGCCTCGGCATCGTCGCCGGTAATGACGATGGGCACGCTGCCCTCCCCCGCGGCCTTGGTCGCGCGCATCTCGGCGAGCACCATGTCGAGCATGCCGTCGATGCGGGCCACCTCGCCCAAGACCACGCCCGAGCGCATCGCCTCGCGCGTGTTACGGCCGATGACATGCGTAGGTGCCGAGGGCTCGACCTGCGGCAGGCGCGCCGCAGCGGCCGAGAGCGAGCGGGCGCCAAGTGCCAGACCCGGCGCGATGACGCCGCCGACAAAGGTTCCGTGCGTATCGATGACCTCGATATTGGTCGTTGTGCCCAGGTCGATCACGATGCACGGAGAGCCGTAGACGGCACGGGCCGCCACGGCGTCGGCGATGCGGTCGGGGCCGATCTCGGCCGGGTCGTCGTAGTGGACGGGCATGCCGGTCTTGAGGCCCGGCCCCACGGTGAGCACGCGCCCCGTGCAGGTACGGGAAAGAGCCGCCTTCCACGGGCGCTCGAGCGCCGGCACCACGCAGCTCAGCACGGCCGCCCTGGGCACGAGCGCGCCGGGCATGCCCGCATCAGCCGCCAGCGCGGCCATGACTTGAGCGAGACGCATACGCGCTTCGTCGGCCGTAATGCTCGATGGCGTCGTGATCTCGCACGTCGCAAGCGGGCATTCCTGCGCCGCGGCCGAATCCTCTGCAAACAGGCCAAAGCGAATGAACGTGTTACCCACGTCGACCGTCAATATATATGCGCACCCATTAAGCATCGTCGGCGCTCCTTTCGTCTGCCCAGCAGTATATCGCCTACCTAAACCAGTCATCCCAAAATGACTAGGTTGCGGCTATACTGATGCGCGGTCGTTTGCGAGCTCACGCGACGGCCTTTGGTAACCCGACTTCCCGCGCCGCATCCGTAGCGGCGCTCCCGGGGGAAGCGGATATACGCAAAGGAGTTCAATATGAGCAATCCCTCGAACCGCGCCTCGATGCGCGGGCAACTCACGCTGCGCGGTGTCGTCATCGGCGTCCTTGGCTGCGTGATCATCACGGCAAGCTCGGCCTACACGGCCCTCAAGATGGGCGCCCTCCCCTGGCCAATCATTTTCGCTGCCGTCATCTCGCTGTTCTTCCTGAAGCTCATGGGCAACGCCAGTCTCAACGAGGCCAACGTCACCCACACCATCATGTCCGCGGGCGCCATGGTCGCCGGCGGCCTGGCGTTTACCATCCCGGGCGCCTGGATGCTGGGCTATGCCGACCAGATCAGCTGGCTCGACATGTTTATCGTGGCGCTCGCCGGCACCATCCTGGGCCTGCTGGCCACCGCGCTCATCCACCGTCACTTTATCGTGGACGCCGCGCTGGAGTTCCCCACCGGCAACGCCGCAGCTCAGACCCTACGCGCCACCGAGGCCGGCGGCAAGACCGGTAAGCAGCTCTTTGGCTCCATGGCCATCGCAGGCATCTACAGCGTGCTGCGCGACGCCCTGGGCGTGGTGCCCAGCATGCTGTGCACGCTCAACATCCCCGGCGTGACCTTTGCCATCTACAACTCGCCCATGCTGCTGTCCATCGGCTTCCTCGTGGGCTTCGCCCCGGTCGCTTTCTGGTTTGCCGGCGCCCTGTTGGGCAACTTTGGCATCATCGTGGGCGGCACCGCTGCCGGTCTGTTCGACGTTATGACTGCGCAAGGCATCGTCAAGTCCCTGGGCATGGGCCTCATGATGGGCTTTGGCGTCGCCGTCGTCCTCAAGGACATCCTGCCGCAGGTCGCCGGTATCGTCCGCGGTCTTGCCGCCGACAGCTCCACCGACACCGACGAGCAGTCGCTCATCTCGGGCTCCCTTAAACTCGACGCCGGCATCATCGGCCTGGGCGCTGCCGCCATCGCCGTGATCGTCGCCATCGCGCTCGACCTTGGTCCCGTTCCGGCCGTCATCGTGACGCTGTTCACCTTTGTCACCACCATCATGAGCGCACAGAGCTGCGGCCAGACGGGCATCGACCCCATGGAGATCTTTGGCCTCATCGTTATGCTCATCGTGGCTGCCTTCGCACAGATTGCTCAGGTCAAGATGTTCTTTATCGCCGGCATCGTAGCCGTGGCGTGTGGCCTTGCGGGCGACGTCATGAACGACTTTAAGGCCGGCGCCGTGCTGGGCACCAACCCGCGTGCGCAGTGGATCGGCCAAGCCATCGGCGGCATCGTGGGCGCCCTGGTCGCCGCAGCCGTCATGGTCGCGCTCGTCACCGCCTATGGCCCGGACGCCTTTGGCCCCGACAAGAGCTTTGTTGCCGCGCAGGCAAGCGTCGTCGCCACCATGGTCTCGGGCATCCCGAGCGTGCCGTGGTTCGTTGGCGGCTTTATCGCCGGCATCGTCATGTACTGGCTCGGCATTCCGGCCATGATGATCGGCCTGGGCGTGTACCTGCCGTTCTACATGTCACTCACGGCATTCCTGGGCTCCTGCGTCAAGCTCGCCTACGACAAGTGGTCCGCCCACCGCGATGCCACCGCTGGTCTTTCTGACGAGGAGAGGGCTGCCAAGGATGCCGCCTTCCAGGAGCAGGGCCTGGTTGTCGCCAGCGGCCTGCTCGGCGGCGAGTCCATCGTCGGCGTTATCCTGGCGTTTGTCTCCGTGGGTCTGAGCCTGCTGGGGTAGGCCGAATAACAACGCACCAGCGCAGAGCGCGGAGTCGGATACCATCCGGCCCCGCGCTTTTCCGTATCTTCCGAAACCCTCGGCTTCAACCTCATTTGACGCGCCCCCTTTACCTACTCGCCTAAGTTTCACGTCAAGATGACCACCCCGCCTGCCGCGGTGTAGAGTAGAAGCGGCGGGCGCGATGCATAGCCCGCGGCGGAGCGAGGTGAACATGGAACTCGATAACCAACGGCTCAAGCGCCTGCGTGAGCGCCATCACCGGCGTCATGGCATCCGCCCTGCCTATAGCGAGATCACGAAGAACGCCGGCCGCTTCCTAAAGCGCGCATTCAACATTCGCGAGGGTCGCGCACCCTATCACGTGATTCGCAAGCGCTTTGTAAACGGGGCGCGCCTGACCGGCTCCCACCTGTGCATCCTCATCATCGCCATGCTCATCGCGAGCATCGGCCTCGATATCGATTCGGACATCGCCATCGTGGGCGCCATGCTCATCTGCCCGCTCATGGGCTCGGTCCTTGCCATGGCATACGGCATCGCCACGCTCGACCGCGAGATTACCGTCGAAGCCGTCGCCGGCCTTGCGCTGCAAATGGCCTTTTGCCTGGTCACATCCACGTTGTACTTTAAGCTCTCGCCCCTTGGCACCACCACGGCCGCCATTATCGACAACTCGACGCCCACCGTGTGGGACCTTGCCGTCGCGCTCGCGGGCGGCTTTGCGGGTGGCCTGGGCAACTCGCGCGACCAGGAGCCTTCGACGCTCATTGCCGGCGTGGCCGTGGCGACCGCGCTCATGCCGCCCCTGTGCGCGGCGGGTTACGGCATTGCCATCGCGAACGGGTCGCTGTTCCTCTCGGCCCTCTACGAGTTTGGCATCAACGTCGTCTTTATCGCGCTGGCGGCCGAAGCCGTGCTGCTTCTTTTGCGCACGCCGCTCAAGCGCGACCTGAACGGCGACGGTATTGTGACTGTCGAAGAAAACGCCGAGGTCAACGAGCTATCGCGCAAGGTGCGCCGCCACATCATCGTGGGCACGGTGATCTTTGCCATCCCCTGCATCGTTATGACCGCGGGGTCTATTGGTTCGGCGCAGGCCGGCGTGCAGGACGGCTACGGCGTCACCGAAACCACGCGCGAGCTTGCCGCAGTGCTGCCGGGCTTTAAGGATTACACCGTCGCCGTCGAGACCTCGGCCGCCGAAGGCGACGAGGAGGGCATCGTCGAGCGCGAGATTGTCGCCCATGTGACGACAAGCGAAGCGCTTGGGGCACACGACCGTCACGTCGCCCGCAAGCTCATCGATCTCAATGTGCCCGAACTCGATCGCGTGGAGTTTGACGTGGAGTGATGCCGGCGCGGGATGTTGCAAAGCGCACGTAGCAGCTCAGGGTATCGGTGCCAAAGGAATCGACTTTGACAAACGGGGCAGTTTCGTCGCAGCCGTCTTCGCTACTCGATCCCATGTCGTCACCATCGAAGAATTCCATCGCTGCCGTTTCCTTCATATTCCAGGGCACTTGCCAAGCTCTGTCCAATTATGACTCGAAGCTTAACAAACGCCTCTTAAGGCTAGCTTAGGTTCGAGGCAGCCGGAGCTGTTAGCCGCAAGATGCACAGGGGACGCAGGAATGCGATGATCCGTTTTCCTCCGCGCTCGAGGGATCATTTTTTAGTACTTGAAGAAGCCCTCGCCCGAACTTTCGCCCAGCTTGCCATCGTCGAGCATCTGCTTGAGGACGGATGCCATGGCCTTAAAGTTATAGGGCATCATCATCTTTTTGAGCAGCGGGCTCACCAAACCCGGCACCTTCTGATACTGCATAACGATGTTGTAGGCCGTCTGGATACCAACCGTGTCGAATACGCGGAACGGGCCCTTGGGGGCACCGGTGCCACGCGTCCATGCGAGGTCGATGCTCTTGGGATCGCTCACGCCCGAGACATACAGGTCGAGGCCCGAAAGCAGCCATGGCACCAGCATGGAATTGAGCAGGTAGCCGTTCTTTTCCTTGTTGACGGGCAGGGCAAGCATGCGAATGTCGTTGGCGAAGCCGACGAGCTCGTCGAAGTAGCGCTTGTCGGTTTGGTCCTGCGCCATAACCTCGGTCATGTTGTTCTTCCAGATGGAGTTGGCAAAGTGCAGCGACAGGTACTTCTCGGGGCGACCAGTGTACTTGGCAAAGGTGCTCGGCAGCAGCGTAGAGGAGTTCGTCAAGACGACGGTTTTTTGCCGGAGAACCGGGGCGAGCTTTTTGTAGAAGTCGATCTTTGCCTGGGTCTCCTCGGCCATAGACTCGATGACCAAGTCGGCGTCGGCCACGGCTTTGGCGAGATCGAGCTCCAACTTGAGTGTGGAGTAGGCACGCTCGACGGCGGCGAATGCCGCCTCCTTGTCGAAGGGCTGGCCACTATCGGCGATACCGGCGCACCACTCGCCCGTGCCGCCCGCCATGCCCTCGATAGCAGCGATGTACTCCTCGCGCACATGATCGATCTTGGGCTGGGTGCGGCCGATGCTGCCCTCGCTGCGCAGCCAAATCGTTACATCAAAGCCGCAGTAGGCAGCCTGAAAGGCAATCTGGCTTCCCAACACGCCGCCGCCGGCAACACAAACGGTCTTGTAGCTCATGGAACGGTCCTCTCTTTCGTAATTCCATAGATGTGTATTTATTCAACCGTAAAGATGACGCGCGTTGGGGACGGGTTCCTTAAACGGATGATATTTCGCGGCAAACGGCTACATATGTTCATTATCTCAGGGTTCCATATCCAGCAAAAACGGGTGGTAGCCGGTACGGCTACCACTCAACCAGCT
>UQIT01000021.1 GCA_900541175.1 uncultured Collinsella sp. | reverse complement strand
CGGCATCGGAGGCGGCGGGGCGGGCGTCGGTGGCAGCGTCCCCGTCTCCCCCGCCGCAACCACACGCTGCGTCCAAGCCGGCATGGCAGCTTGTTCGGTCTGCGAGACAGGCTCGTTCTGCGCAATCTGCTCATGCTGCATCAGCGGCAACTCGCCGCACCCGGCAAAGCCCTCAACTTCGTCGAGTTCATCCGCCAGATTCACGCCGTGCACGTATCCCATATCTACAGCCGGGGAGTCGCCAGCATGCTGCGCCGGCCCTCCAGCGTCATCGCATACAAGGGGGTTCCGGGGGCGCCGACCATGCTCGGCTTCCGCTTTTCCATAATCATCAACACGCGGGCCTCTTGTAGCGCGAGGCGCCCCGGGTTCCCTATCAACAAAAGCATCGGGCTCAATCGTCATGCGCCGATCGGAATCAACCGCTCCCTCGCCCGCGCGCCCGTTGCCGCATATACTGTGCGCAGCGATGACCTCGGTCGCCCCTGCGCGAAACAGCCCCTCGATATCCGACGGATCGAGTGCTTCTATCAACACGACCACGCGGCTCACGCGGCCTTCGGCCGTCAGGCGCGCAACAGTCTTGCGCACATCTTCGGTATCAAACAGAGACGCCGCGATGATGGCAGCCCCGCGGCGCGACGGAAACGCCCGCGCCATGGAAATCAGCCCGTCCAGGTCACCCACGCGAAGCACCTGTGCACCCGCATCACGGGCCTCGACTTCCCGCTGCAACAGCCCGTAATCGCCGCACGCGCAGCACGCAAGCCAGATCGCCTTCATCACTCGTCGCCTCCGCTCTTTTTGCCGCGCGCCGTGGCGGGAATCGTCAAGCTGACCGTTCCCTTGCCCGATGCCCCCAGCAGTTCCTTGACGTCTTCGGGGTCAGCCGCCAGTGTCACCCATTCGATCTTGCCCTCGCGCGTGGCACCGGAATCCTCACTGGTATCGATCACGTACGCGCCGCACAGCCGATCGGTTACGCCGTCTTTTTGCACATACACATCCACGTAGCTGCCCACGCCCGTGGCGCCGCCGACCGAGTGCTCGGCATCGACCGCCACCGAAACGGCGACCTTGCCCTTAGGCACCTCGAGCTTGTGGCTCTCGGCCTTGGTGTAGACATTGCAGATCACGGCGTTTTTGGGAATACGCGAAGTCGTCACGTCGCCGCGCACCTGGCGCAGCTCGGTCACCGCGTCACGCGGCAGCAGACTTGTCAGCCATTCCTGGGTTATGACATTGGTCTCATCGAGGGTCTCGCCCACATCGATATCGCGCGCCGCGACGCATACCTCGACGCGATCGCCACCATACTTGGCCAAGGTCTCAGCCTGGACCTGTTCGGCTTGCGAGCGGATCGACGAGCCGTAAACCATGCAGAGCAGAGCAGCGAGCACGCCCGCGACCAGACTGATGGCGATGCGCTTGCTCTTGTTCACGGCCGCTCCTCTCATGGCAGTGCCGGGCGAATGCCCGTACCACCATTGTCTGGGCGGTCAGAGTGCAAAGCGGCGCAATCGCGATCTTGGTTTTCGATGTCAAACCAATCGCTAACCAAAAGCTGACCAGCCCGTCAAGCTCGTGGCAAGGTTTTGGTCAGCACGTCAGCAAACTGCATATTTCGAGGCTTTTCCGCAGCAAAAAAGCCGTCTCCCGAACAGTTGGGAGACGGCTGTCATAGGAAAAATCAATTACAGATGGACATCGGGATCGAGCATTTGAGCGCTCACGCGCATGGATGACGCCAAGTTTTGGAACGTTTCCAGACGCAGACTGTCAATCTGCCCGGCGTCCTCGGCCTCGCGAACGGCGCAACCCGGCTCATGGGTATGTGTGCAATCGCCAAACCGGCACGCGCGCGATGCCTCAACAATCTCGGGGAAGGCGCGCGCCAGACCCCGCTCGTGACCCACGAGCGGTAGGCTGCGCAGGCCCGGGGCATCGGCGATCACACCGGCGTCGCCCGGCAGCGCCACCATCACGCGCGCGACGGTAGTGTGACGGCCCTGGTCGTCGCGTTCGCGCACACCGCCGGTCGCCAACGTATCGTGGCCCAGCAGTGCATTGAGCAGCGTCGACTTGCCGGCACCCGACTCGCCCAGAATCATGGCGCAGCTCCCGGCAGGCACGCAGGCACGGACCTCTTCCAGGCCGCGGCCCTCGGCAGAGGACGTCACGATCACGCGCACGTCCGGACCCACCAGGCGGCGCACGCGGTCCAAATCGCGCTCGAGTTCCTCGGCATCGCAGCGGTCAGCTTTGGTGAGCACCACCACTGGCTCGGCATCGCAGTCGAGCGCCAACACCAGCGAGCGCGCCACGCGGTCGAGCAGCACCTCGCCGGCGCCAAGCGCCTGCACGATCAGAACGCTATCCACGTTGGAGCAAAGCACCTGACGTTCGCCGCGAGCGCGTCCACGCCAACGCTCAAAACTCGTGCGGCGAGGCAGCACGCACTCGATCACGCCCATGTCGTGCCCGGGCGCACGGCGCACCGCCACGCGGTCGCCCACGGCTGGCAGCAAAACCTCGTCCTCGCCACGCGACTTGGCAAACCCCACGGCATGCTCGGCGCGGAAGGTGTCGTCGGCAGTCGCCACCAGCGGAAACCCGCGATCCAAGCGCACCACGGCACCCAGCCGCATCTGCTCGGGCTCCTCGGCATGTGCGCAGAAATCATCAAAGGCAGTCTGCTGGGTTTCATCGACCGGCAGGTCATCAAACGCCGGAACGTCCTGCAGCGCGTCAAGTCCCGGCACGCTTGCCAGCAGCTCCTCGGCAGATGCGGGAGCCTCGGTCGCGAGCTTCCGACGACGATCGCGCTTAGCCCGCGCCCCCGTCGTCTTTTTCTTCGCTTTAGCCTTAGCCTTGCCCACAGATGCCTCCCAGCACAAAACCACACAACTGAGCAGGTATTTTACCCACAAAAAGAGTCGGTCGAGCAATTGCTCGACCGACTCACACACTTTCCCTCAGCTTATGGTCCCGAGAGGTTATCCGAAGGCCCGACCGCCGGGAGGGGTTTCCTAAGGGCACATCCCGCAGCGCGAAGCGCGAGGACGTGCCCGTGGAAACCCCGCAGGCGGTCGGGCCGGTGGGAAGGATGGCCTTTCGACCTACTCCTTCTCGACCGCGCGCATGATCGCCTTGTAGATCTCCATCAGCGGGATGATCAGGAAGGCCAGGCCCAGCGCGGCAAGAACGCCCTTGAGCTCAAGCGTCACAGGGCCAAAGAACATCTCGGCAAGCGTCGGCTGTACGGTCACGATCACCGTCAGCACCAGCGCCAGCGCAGCAGAAGCCCACAGCCACTTGTTCTGCTTCTTCATGGTGAACAGCGACGCACGACGGCTGCGCATATTGAAGCAGTGGAAAATCTCGACCATGTTGAGCGTGATGAACGCCATCATCACACCTTCCTCGTCGGCATTGCCGGCGATCATATCGGCGATGTGAATGTAGCCCATGTCAAAGTACACGCCCACAAAGAAGCTCGCCAGCACCAGCACGGTGATGATCAGACCCTGGACCACGCAGTCCAGACCCATATTGCCGGCAAAGACACCGTCCTTGGCGTTGCGCGGCTTGCGCTTCATAATGTCGCCCTCGGCGTCCTCCATGCCCAGCGCGAGCGCGGGGAAGCAGTCGGTGACCAGGTTCACCCACAGCAGCTGCACCGGCTGAAAGATGGTAAAGCCGATGAGCGTGGCGATAAACACCGAGAACACCTCGGCAAGGTTGGCCGAAAGCAGGAACTGGATGACCTTGCGGATGTTGTCGTAGATGCGGCGCCCCTCTTCGCAGGCACCGATGATGGTGGCGAAGTTGTCGTCGGCGAGCACCATGTCGGCAACGTTCTTGGTGACGTCGGTACCGGTGATGCCCATGCCCACGCCGATGTCGGCACGCTTGATGGACGGGGCGTCGTTGACGCCGTCGCCCGTCATGGCCACGATCTGGTCGCGCGACTTCCAAGCCTCGACGATGCGGGTCTTATGCTCGGGCTGAACGCGGGCGTACACGCCGTAGTCCTCGATGTGCGCGTCGAGCTCCTCGTCGCTCATGCGATCGAGGTCGGCACCGGTGATGGCATGGCTGCGATCGGTGACGATGCCCAGCTGCTTGGCAATGGCCACGGCGGTGTCGATGTGGTCGCCCGTAATCATGACGGTGCGGATACCGGCGTCGTGCGCCTCGCGGATGGCGTCGGCGACCTCGGGGCGGACCGGGTCAATCATGCCGGACAGGCCGCAGAAGACCAGGTCATGCTCGAGCGCGGCGGGGCTGCAGTCGGCCGGGACCTCGGTGTAGGTGCGGCTCGCCAGCGCCAGCACGCGCAGGGCCTCGTCAGCCATGGCCTTGTTGGCGGCCACGAGCTCGGCACGACGCTTCTCGGTCAGGGGGACAACCTTATCGCCCTCGTAGATATGGGTGCACAGGCCGATCACCACGTCGGGCGCGCCCTTGGTGTACTGCTCGTACTCGCCGTCCAGGGTCTCGACGACCACGGACATCATCTTGCGGCCCGAGTCAAACGGGGCCTCACCCACACGCGGGTGCTCGGCGGTCAGGCCGGTGAGCCCCGCCTTGCCGGCGTCGTTGACGAGCGCGCACTCAGTCGGCTCACCCACGGCCTCGCCCAGCTCCTCGTCCCACTGGGCGTCGGAGCACAGCGCCATGCCGGCCAGGAACTTCTCCTTAGGCGCAGCGAGCTCGTGCTTGACGACAGTCATCTTGTTTTGGGTAAGGGTACCGGTCTTGTCCGAGCAGATGGTCTGCGTGCAGCCAAGGGTCTCGACGGCAGAGAGCTTGCGGATAATCGCCTGGCGCTTGGCCATTTTGGTCACGCCGAGCGAAAGCACGATAGTCACGACGGCAACCAGGCCCTCAGGGATGGCGGCGACGGCAAGCGAGACAGCGACCATAAAGGTATCGAGCAGCGCGGTCGGGTCGGTGAGAACGTTGCCCACGCCGTGGCGGATGATGTCGACGCCAAAGATAACGACGCAGATGACGATCACCATAATGGTGAGGATGCGGCTGAGCTCGGCAAGCTTCACCTGCAGCGGCGTAAGCTCTTCCTTGGCCTCAGCCAGGGCGCCGGCAATCTTGCCCATCTCGGTGTCCATGCCGGTGCCGACCACGACGGCGCGGCCGCGGCCGTACACCACGGTGGAGCCCATGTAGCACATGTTCTTGCGGTCGCCGAGCGGCACGTCATCGGTGCCCGCGGCAAGCTCGATCACGTTGGCATGCTTCTCTACGGGCACGGACTCGCCGGTGAGTGCGGCCTCTTCGATCTTCATCGTGGCGCTCTCGAGCACACGGCAGTCGGCCGGGACGGAGTCGCCCGCCTCGAGCATGATCACATCGCCGGGCACGAGCTCGGCGCTCGGCAGGTGCACGAGCTTGCCGTCGCGCAGCACCTTGGACTGCGCCGCGCTCATCTCCTGCAGGGCCTCGAGGGCCTCCTCGCTTTTAGCCTCCTGGACCACGCCCAGCACCGAGTTGACGATAACGACGAACATGATGATGGCGACATCGGCAAAGTCGGGCTCGCCCTTGACCATACCCGTGAGCGCGCTGATAACGGCGGCAACGATCAACATGATGACCATGGGGTCGGCCATCTGCTCAAAGAAACGCTTCCACAGCGGCGTTTTCTCGGCTTCCTCGAGCTTGTTAGGGCCTGTCTTGGCGAGGCGCGACGACGCCTCGTCGTTGCTCAGGCCGAGGTTCTCATCGACGCCCTGGTCGCTGAGCACCTCCGCCGCGGCGGACAGGTATTCCTTTTGCATATAGAGTCCCCTCCTGGGATTCGGGCCACTCAGCAGATTGATGCCCGATCATAATTCCCAGGAGAAGGGCAAGGGCTCATCAAGGCTGCCGTGCTGAGCGGCAGTTGATAGTGGAGCTATGGTACCCCAAAGCGGCGCGTCTAGCCAAAACATTCCAATTGGAAACACGGCTCGAGTGCAACGATGCAGACCGTGTGATGCTCAACATTGATAAAACGTTTTTTCTTCGGCGCATCGTCAAACTGAAATATCGCCCAGATAGCAGCGGTCAGAACGGTTGGTAAAGATTTTTCATATACCGTTTTTTCGCAAAAAATGAACTTCTAATTCGGCATACGGTCGATTTTTTGGGGTATTCGGTCGCCATTTCGTTATAATCATCTCAGTTTTATTTCTTATGGTTTATCTATCAGCGCAAGACGATGTCAGATGGAGGTCTGAATGTACAAGCGCACCAAGATTGTATGCACCATGGGTCCCGCCTGCGATAGCGACGAGACCATCCGCGAGATGATCAAGGCGGGCATGAACGTCGCCCGTTTTAACTTCTCGCACGGATCCTACGACGAGCACCACGGTCGCATCGAGCGCGTCCGTCGTATTTCCAAGGAGCTCGGTCTGCCCGTCGGCATCCTGCTCGACACCAAGGGCCCCGAGGTCCGCACCGGCCTTCTGGTCGACGGCAAGAAGGTTGCCGTCAAGACCGGCGATAAGATCGTCGTCACCGCTCAGCCCACGTCCGAGGATTTCCACGGCACCTCTGAGCACATCTCCCTCGACTATCTGGCTCTGCCCTCCGAGGTCGAGAAGGGCTCCCTCATCCTGATCGATGACGGCCTGGTCGCCCTCGAGGTCGAGTCCGTCGACGGCCAGGACATGACCTGCGTCGTCAAGAATGACGGCCTGATCGGCGAGCGCAAGGGCGTCAACATGCCCAACGTCAATATCTCGCTGCCCGCCATCACCGAGCGCGATCGTCAGGACATCCTCTTTGGCCTGACCGAGAACATCGACTACATCGCCGCTTCCTTTATCCGTGACGGCGAGTCCGTCCGCGGCATCCGCGAGCTTTGCCGCGAGAACGGCGGCGAGCACGTGACGATCTTCCCGAAGATCGAGTGCGCCCTGGGCGTCGAGAACTTCGACGAGATCCTCGAGGCTTCCGACGGCATCATGGTCGCCCGTGGCGACCTGGGCATCGAGATCAAGCCCGAGCTCGTTCCGCACATCCAGAAGGAGATCATCGCCAAGTGCAACGCGGCCTACAAGCCCGTTATCACCGCTACGCAGATGCTCGACTCCATGCAGCAGAACCCGCGCCCGACGCGCGCCGAGGTTGCCGACGTTGCTAACGCCATCTACGACGGCACCGACGCCGTCATGCTGTCCGGCGAGTCCGCTGCCGGTAAGTACCCGGTCGAGGCCGTCAAGATGCAGGCCAGCATTGCTCTCGAGACCGAGAAGTACCTCCCGGCTCACGCTCCGCTCGAGGTTCCGGCCGATGCTCACGGCACCCGCGTCGTCAACAACGTTGTAGGTATGTCCGCTGTGAACATGGCTACCACCGTTGGCGCCAAGTGCATCACCGTGCCGACGACCACCGGTCGTACCGCTCGCCTGATCTCGCACTTCCGTCCCAACATGCCGATCTGCGCGTTCTCCCGCCACGAGTGGGCCGTCCAGCAGATGATTATGTACTGGGGCGTTATCCCGCACCAGGCCGAGATTACCCAGGGCACCGTCAACGGCACGATCGTCAAGGCGATCGAGACCGCTAAGGAGCTCGGCTACGTCGAGGCCGGCGATCTGACCGTCGCTACCGCCGGCGATCCCCGCATGAGCGTCCAGCTCGAGGACAAGGTCTCCTCGACCAACGTCGCTTACGTCGCTCAGGTGCGCTAAATCGCACTTGCAAGCACACTTGCATTGCAAAGGGCCCGGAAGGCTTTGCCTTCCGGGCCCTTTTTCGGACCTACTTCATATGCCGACTCATCGATTTGCGTTCAGCCGCAAGCCTCTCCGATGCCGAGCGCACCACCGAAGACGCCCTGCGACGGGAGCCGTTGGTCAATTGGGATGAACTGTTCACCGTCAAGCCGGCCGGCTAGCAGCTAGCGATCAGGGGGACTGCGGGGACGTCAGAAGCGGCAACGCGAGCCGCAAAGCCCGCCTCGGTCAGCTCGATGACCTCGGTAAACGTTGCGTCGAAGAATTTCTCGGTCAGCAGGCGGTATGGCGGATGGTCGGACTCGCCGGGGTTTTCGCGCACGATCTCGTGCATAACGCCGATGGTCTTGAGCACATACTCCTTATGGATGGGATACTGCCCAAAACGCGTCGCAGCGATATACAGGCGATCGGTCGCACGCGGGATGGAAACGATGCCCAGCGTCTTGCCAAACCAGTCAAAATCGCCCTGCTTTTTAATGCGGAACTCCTCGCACGGCTTGCCGCCGTGCGCCTCCAGGTACTGATTCACGCGCGTATTCCATACGGTATCGGCCACCAGATGCGACCAGACACCAAGTGTCAAATCGAGCAACGACTGCGCCACGTCCTCGGACGCAAGCGAGAACTCACAGGCGCCGGGACCGGCAACCGGCTCGGCATCCTTGTAGCGCTGGGGATAGTGCACGCGGTTCAGTCGCTCGCGTTCCTCGATAATCGAGGTCGCCGCGGCTGGCGCACCGATGGGCGAACTTTTAAGCAACGGTGCCACATAGGTATCCCAGAACTCATGCTCACGAGGCTTTGGGATGGGCTCAGGCTTGGCAAAGTGCGTAATGCGGTACGGGATGGGATCGGCGATGCCAGGGACCATATAGCCCACGAAGATATCCGGAACCACGCAGCCAAACAAAAAGGCATTGCGGTCGCGCACGCTATTGGCAAGCGCACCGGTGCGCTCCAGCAAACGCTCCGTCTGAGCGATATGAATGTTCCAACTTGGCATAGCCACCCCCATAAAAAACCTGGATAACTATACCATCACGGCAAAGCCGCGCGGGCGGCTACGCACGCTCTACGCAGCAACTAGTCCGTAGCACCGCTTTCGGTTCCATACGACGGCGAAGGCGCCTCGACCACATGGTGATATCGATCGATATAGATTGCACGGGCACCCAGGCGTCGCACCAAATCCTGGTGATGCGTGCTCATCAAGACCGTCTTACCCGCCGCGACGTAGGCCAGCAAGAAGTTGACCACGATGTCGCATGAATCCTCGTCGAGTCCATTGGTAGGCTCGTCGAGGACCAAGATATCCGGGTTCATCGACACCACCGCAGCCAGCGCAACGCGCTTCTTTTGCCCGCCCGAGAGCTGATAGGGAGAGGCGTCCGCAAGGTCGGCAACCCGGAACAGCCCCATGGCATCGCGCACGCGGCGCTCGAGCTCGTCTGCCGGCAGCCCCATCTGCGCGGGACCAAAAGCAACTTCCTCGCCCACCGTAGCGCAGAACAGCTGGGCGTCGGCATTCTGGAACACAAAACCTACGCGCTGATGTAAACGCTGAGCGGCCGCGGAATCCTTTAGAAACGCCGCATCGATCACGTGCCCGTCAAACAGGTATGCCCCTGCGTCCGCGAGTTCAAGGCCGTTAATAAGGCGCATAATCGTCGTCTTACCGCAGCCGTTGGGACCGAGCAGGGCAACGAGTTCACCACGAGCGACCTGCAGCGACACGCCATCGACAACCGTATGCCCCGCATAGGAGAACACTACGTCGCGCAGCTCGATGAGCGGCGCGACCTCGGCGCCGCCCGCACCGTTCGTGCCCGCCGCACTATTCATATCGATCGTCAAAACGTCGCCCTCCCTCATTTGCATCCCCAGTCGGAACCAGCAGCGCCTACAGCACGGCGCACAACACTGCCAGCAGCGCCACGCCGGCCGCATAGACCGCATCGCGCCAGGCAAACCCGGCGCGCACGGGAGCCGGATACGCACCGGCAAAGCCGCGGCAAAGCATAGCCTCGTCCATCGCGCGGCTGCATTCCATCGCCTTGATAAAGGTCATGCCCATGATACCCGCGATCGAATCGGTACGCGAAAATCCCTCGGGCGCACGGCCAACGCTGCGCAGCATGACCGATTCGCACAGATTGTGCGCCGTACGACCCAGCACCTCGATGTGCTTGAGCGCCATATCAAACGTAAAGATAACTTCGTCGGGTAGATGCAGCATCTTGAGCGCCGCCGACATGCGGCTCCACGTGAGGGTCCACGAAACGCCCAGCACGAGCGACACGTTAATGAACGTCTTGAGCGCGATCTTGAGCATGGCGCCCGTAGCGGAAGCGCCCAGCAGCAGGGCAGGCAGCGCCAGAACCACTGCGAGCCCCGCGGCGCCAAGCGCCGGCACAAAGGTTGCCCGCAGCCCGCGTACGGGGCGCACGGCAACGAGCACCAGCGCGATAGCCGCCATCAACATGAGGTACAACGGGCTCTGCGTCAGACACACGCACAGAACGCAGACGAACATCCCCACCAGGCGCACCGGAGCCGAAACACAAGAAAGGGCGCGGTCGACCATCGACCCGCCCTCGTGCGCGCCTCCACCCAAGCGAACCCGCTCAAGCAGGCTCGCCAGGTGCAGGACGTTCTTTTGCATCACACGATGCCGAGCCCCCACGGGCTCGTATCGCTGCTCGACCGCAAGCCAGCTAGGCAGCTCGGCTATTGCCATGAGCACCGCTTTCCTTAACCGTCAGCGAGATCAGACGGAATGCGATGGTGAGCACCGCCACGCCAATCACGCCGGACAGGATATACATGGCAGCCTGACCGGCAAAGCCAAGACCCTGCTCCTCGGAATAGGCCTGCAGGTAATCACCCGTAGGCAGAGCGTCGGCAAAGGTCGGGGTATCAAGGCCGACCGAAGCCTGCAGACTGTCGTCACCAGCCTCCTGAACGGCGGTCGCGGCGCCCTCGGCGTCCCACTCGCCCCATGCGTCACCTGTGGCAAGCAAGCCGAGCGGCGTAGCCACGACAAGCACGGCAACCAAGATGAGCGTGGGGACCAGCGAGGTCTTCTTGGCAGCAACGCCCTCGGCAGTAAGCTGGCCATCGACGGCCTCGGGCCCGACGATAACGCTCGGCGCCGTCTTCTTAATGAAACCGTAGATGGCGGCCGTCGCCACGCCCTCGATCACGCCGGCAACCAGCATATGCGGGATCAACATGGCCGGAATAGCCACGGACAGCGGGAAGGGGCAGTACAGCGGCGCGCCCGAAGCGTTGGTAAAGAGCATCGGCTGAATACCAAACTCGATTGCCGCGCACAGGGCTGCCAGGCACAGGCCGACCCAACCGCTCACGACGGCAGAAACCGAGGTGCCCCAGCTCTTGTCGTGCAGGCGGCTGTTGAGCGCACGGAACACGATAGCAGCGACAAACGGCAGCACAAAGGCCATGTTAAAGCAGTTGGCGCCAAACGACAGAACGCCGCCGTCGCCAAACAGCAGCGCCTGCAGCGCCAGCGCAACCGAGACAGCGATAGCCGCAGCCTCGGGGCCTAGCAGCAGCGCAATGAGCGCGCCGCCGACGGCGTGACCTGTGGTGCCGCCGGGCAGCGGCACATTGAACATCATAAGCAGGAAGGAGAACGCGGCGCAGATGCCCAGGAAAGCCATGTGCTCGCGATCGAGCGTGGCGCGCACTTTCTTGATGCAGTGAACCCAAACGGGCACCATCGCCACTGCCATGACGGCATCGGTCTGCGGGGACAGATAATTATCTGGAATGTGCATGTACGCCTCCCGGTTATCGGCGCACGGAATTGCAACGCCGCTTGAATCACCTTTCCAGTGTTACGTAATGTCAGATTCGTAACACGCCGCGGGCTATCATAGCAAAACGGCGCACTGCCGACAAAGCAGCACGCCGTTATGTAATGCGCGTGTCATATATGCAGGCTCAACGGTGCCTTATACCGGGCATAGCAATCACGTAGGACTCGGCAGCAGCCACCGCTGACCCATACCCCAGCGCAGAACCTAGCCGCGAACCTCGCCGTTTACGCCCTTGCACACCTTGGTGACGATCTTCTGGTGCGCCTTCTCGACCTCTTCGCTGGTGAGCGTGTGGTCGTCGGAGCGATACGTAAGCGCAAAGGCCATGGATTTCTTGCCCTTGCCGATGCGGACCGGATCGCGGTAGACATCGAACAGGCGCACGCCCTCGAGCAGTTTGCCGCCGGCACTCGTAATACGACGCTCAAGATCCTCGCAGGTCACAGTGTTGTCGACCACGATAGCAAGGTCGTGCTCAACGGCCGGGTACTGCGAGAACTCACGGTAGTTCTCCTGGTTGCGGGCGCCCTTGATCAGCTTGTCCAGGTCGAGCTCAAAGGCAACGACGACCTCATCGATGCCGCAGGCCTCGCGCGCCTCGGGGTGGATCTCGCCAACCCAGCCCAGCACGGTACCGCCCGAGAGCACCTCGGCAGCACGACCCGGCTGCAGGAAGGCATAGCTCTCGCCCTCGACGGGACGGAAGCGAACCTTCTCGATGCGCAGCTGGGCAAGCAGCTCCTCAACGATGCCCTTGCCAAAGAAGAAGCGCAGCTTACGGTACTTCATGTTCCAGGACTGCTCGCTCCACTGGCCCGACAGCACGCCCGCCACGGACTTGGTCTCCTTGGGCAGGCTGGCGTTCTCGCGACCGTGGAACAGGCTGCCGACCTCGTACAGATGCACGTTGGGCGTGCCGTGGGCCTCGTTGTAGGCCACAGACTGCAGCAGACCCGGCAGCAACGAGCGGCGCATCTCGGTCTGCTCGGCGACCAACGGATTCATGAGCACCACGGGGCAGCCGCGACTTTCGGTGGACATGCCGATCTTCTCCAGGTCGCCCGGGGCGGCGAAGCCAAAGGTCGTGGTCTCGTTGAGGCCGCAGGCGCGCAGGATCTCGCCAACCTTGCGGGTGAGCTTCTGCTCGCGGGTCAGGCCGCCGATATGGTTCTTGGCAGCCGGGATGGTCGCCGTCACGCGGCCCATGCCCCACAGGCGCAGGACCTCCTCGATCAGGTCGATCTCGCGCGGCAGGTCGGGACGGAAGCTCGGCGGCGTGACCATAAAGTCCTCGCCGTCGCGCTCGACGGTGCAGCCCAGGCGGGTGAGTGAGCGCTCGATAAAGTCGGGCTCGATGTCAGCACCGCAGATGGCGCGCACGCGGGCCAGGCGCAGCTTGATGCCGTCGATGGTCTTGGGCGCGGGGAACACGTCCACATAGCCGGGGGCGACCTCGCCGCCGGCTATCTCCTCGATGAGCGCGCACGTCACATTGGCAACGTCCACGCAGCCGGTCTCGTCGACCTGGCGCTCAAAGCGAATGGAGGCGTCAGAGATCAGCGACAGGTCACGGCTGGTGTGCGAGGTGCGGCCGGCGTTGAAGCAGGCGCTCTCGACCATCACGTCGACGGTGTCGTCCTCAATCTCGGAATCCATGCCACCCATAACGCCGGCCAGCGCCACAGGACGCTCGCCGTCGGTGATGAGACCCATGCCGGCGTCGAGCGTACGCTCCTCGCCGTCGAGCGTCGTGAACTTCTCGTCCTGCTGGGCGGCGCGAACGACCACGCGGCGCCTGCCATCGCGCTCGGCAAAGGTGTCGAGGTCAAAGGCGTGCAGCGGCTGACCAGTGAGCATCATCACATAGTTGGTGATGTCGACGATGTTGTTGTGCGGGCGCACGCCCAGGGCGTTAAGGCGCTTGACCATCCAGTCGGGCGACGGACCGACCTTCACGTTGCGCACGATGCGGGCAACGTAGCGGTCGCACAGGCCCTCGTCGGCAATCTCGACGGAAAGCTCGTCGTCGGTCGCGCGGCCGGTCTCGGCCTTGATGGCGGGCAGCTCAACGTGGAAATCGCGGTCGAAGATGGCGCCGGTCTCGCGGGCCATGCCGATCATGGACAGGCAGTCGGGGCGGTTGGGCGTGATCTCGCAGTCGAGCACGGTGTCGCTCGAGCCCACGTACTCGGCAAACGGCATGCCGCAGGGCGTATCCTCGGGCAGGATCATAATGCCGGAGTGGTCGCCACCCAGGCCGAGCTCGCGCGCGGAGCAGTTCATGCCCATGGACACGACGCCGCGAAGCTTGCTCTTCTTGATCTTGACGTCGCCGGGAAGCACGGCGCCGATCATGGCCGTGACGATGTGGTCGCCGGCCTCAAAGTTCTGCGCGCCGCAGACAATCTGCAGCGGAGCGGGATTGCCGTCGGGGTCGAGGTTCTTGTCGCCCACGTCGACCGAGCACACATACATGTGGTCGCTATCGGGGTGCGGGGTCTTGGTGAGCACCTTGGCGGTCACCACGTGGTCGAAGGACTCGCCCACGGTGTCGATCGCCTCGACCTCGGTGCCGGTACGGATATATTCGTCCGAAAGGGTCTTGGGATCCTCCGGAATATCGATCATGGTCTTGAGCCAGTCGTAAGAAACACGCATCTAGCTCTCCTTTCATACTGAAAGCCTGCGAAGAGATGCAGGTGGAAACTTCAACTTTGTGAACATTCCTTACAAAGCGAGGGTTGTCCAAGTGCGGCAGATCGGCCCGAAAGAGGAGCGCCGCGTACTTTGGTACGCAAGCGACGAATGAGCGCCGAGGTGCCGTGCTTGGGCAAGCCGCAGCCTAAAATTGGTTCAGGAAGCGCATATCGCCTGTCATGAGCGTGCGCAGGTCGGGCAAGTCGTAGCGCAGTGCCGCGACGCGCTCGGCGCCAATACCAAAGGCAAAGCCGGTGTACTTCTCGGGGTCGATGCCGCAGTTGATCAGGACGTTGGGGTCGACCATGCCGCAGCCCAGGATCTCGATCCAGCCGCTGTGCTTGCAGAAGTTGCAGCCCTTGCCGCCGCACACGTGGCAGCTCACGTCCACCTCGCAGGAAGGCTCGGTGAAGGGGAAGAAATGCGGGCGATAACGCGTCTTGCGGTCCTCGCCAAACATGCACTTAACAAAGTAGTCGAGCGTGCCCTTAAGATCGCCAAAGGTGATGCCCTCGTCGACGACCAGGCCTTCGATCTGGTTGAACTGCGGCAGGTGGCAGGCGTCGGCCGTGTCGGGACGATAGACGGTGCCCGGGCAGATCATGTAGATGGGCGGCTTTTGCGACTCCATGGTGTGGATTTGCACGCCCGAGGTCTGGGTGCGCAGCAGCACGTCGGACTCGCCGTGGGCATGAGCCTCGGGGTGCGCGACGCTGCCGGGGTTGTTGTCGACCACGTAGAAGGTATCGCGGGCCGAACGGCTCGGGTGATCCATGGGGGCGTTGAGCGCGGTGAAGTTGTAGTAGGAGGTGTCGACCATGGGGCCGGACTCGACGGTGTAGCCGATGCCGCAGAAGATGTCCTCGGCCTCCTCGATGATCTGCTTGATCAGGTGCTGGTGGCCGATCTGCGGACGGATGCCCGGCAGCGTGATGTCGACGGCATCGTGCTCGAGTGCGTGTTTGAGGGCGGCGGCCTTCATCTCGGTGGTGCGCTCGTCGAGCATGCCCTCGATCAGCTGGCGCATCTCGTTGGCGCGCTTGCCCATCACGGGACGATCCTCGGGGGCGAGCTTGCCCATCATGCGCATCAGGCCGGTGATGCGGCCCTTGCGACCGAGCAGCTCAACGCGTGCAGCCTCGAGCTTGGCGGCGTCGTCGGCGCCTGCAACGAGCTCCTTGGCCTCTTCCTCGAGTTTGACCAGATCATCAATCAGACTCATGTCTTCCCTTTCGTCTCTCGCGTATCCGCGCTCCGGGGCGGCTGACGCCGCCCGATGCTGCGGATGCGCGGCCCGGTTCGGTAACAAAAAACCGTCCTCGGGCATGTGCATTGCCCAAGGACGGTTGAATTCCGCGGTACCACCTTGTTTGACCCGGCGGATGTCTGGCCCGCCGCGCCCACTCTGTGCCTCTTGTCGCGAGGCTCACGGCTTCCCTACTGAGGCTTTGCTGCCACTGGCCGCGCGCCCGTTGAGGTCGCTGCTCGGGAGTGAACGCTTGGCCCTTGTCACCGCAGGAAGGCTTGCAGCCCATGACCTTCCCTCTCTTGCCGGCGACGCGGCGGGCAAAACCCTCTCCGTCAACGCATTGGGCTATAGGATAACACATTCTACGTGTGCATCGCCGCGTTCCGTTTTGTTCGCGCTGGGTACAAGGCAGGTAGCTGTGCAAACTGGCCGTGCACCCGTCTGCGGCGCTCGGCCTGCGAGATTAAGGATACGGTATGGGAAAGAAACTCGATAAGAAGGCCAAGGCCGCCGTGGCAAAGGCCGCCAAGGGAGTCAAGGCCGCTAAAGTCGACAAGGCCGTCAAAAAGTTCCGCAAACTCGAGGGCAAGCTGTGGACTCGCGAGTACTTGCTCAAGATTGCCGAGTTCGATGGAGCGACGATTGCTCCTGCCAACGGTGCTGCCGCCCGTGCCGACGCCATGGGCACGCTTGCCGGCGAGCATCACAAGCTGCTGACCAGCGAGAAGTCCGTTGAACTCGTACGCTCGTTAGCGCGCGAGACCGTCGCCGGCGGCAAAATTGACGACCCGCAGCTGCTCGACGAGATCCGTGTGCTCGGTCGCGACCAGCGCGAGGCAAGCGTCATCCCCACCGAGGAGGCCGAGGCCTGGACCAGGCTCACCTGCGAGGCCGATGCCGTGTGGCACAAGGCCAAGACGGCCAATGACTGGGCGAGCTTTGAGCCCTATGTGGATAGGATCGTCGCCCAACTTAAGCATCAGGCCGAACTTATGGACCCCAAGCGCGACCCATACGATGTTTGGCTCGACCAGTACGAGCGCGGCCTTTCCGCCAAGAGCTTCGATGCGTTTTGCGATGAGGTCAAGGCGACGGTCGTGCCGCTCGTGCACGCCATCGGCGAGCGCAGCCAGCAGCCCGATGCCGACTTTTTGCACGCCCGCGTGCCCGAGGCCGCCCAGCGCGCCATGAGCTTCGACCTTATGAAGCTCGTCGGCCTGAACCTGGACGACACCACGCTTGCCTTTACCGAGCATCCGTTTAGCGAGGGCTTTGCCGTGGGCGATGCGCGCATCGCGACGCACATCTACGAGAACGACTGCATCTCCAACGTCTACAGCATCATCCACGAGGCGGGACACGCCATGTACGAGCTGGGCGTGAACCCCGCCTATGCGCGCACGTGCCTGGAGGGCGGCACCTCCATGGGCATCCACGAGAGCCAGAGCCGCTTTTTCGAGAACACCGTGGGTCGCAGCCGCGCCTTTATGGGACCGCTGCTCGAGGTGCTGCGCCGCCACGCACCCGAGGTCTACGGCGACGTCGACGAGGACACGCTCTACCACGCCGTGAACATCGCGCAGCCTTCGCTGATCCGCACCGAGGCCGACGAGCTCACCTATCCGCTGCACGTTATGGTGCGCTACGAGATCGAGCGCATGCTGTTTGCCGGCGAGGCCACGGCCAAGGACATCCCCGCGCTTTGGAACCGCTTTATGGACGAGTACCTGGGCATTCCCGTTCCCGACGACACGCACGGCTGCCTGCAGGATACGCACTGGAGCGGTGGCTCGTTTGGCTACTTCCCCACGTATGCGCTGGGCAGTGCCTACGATGCCATGTTTGTGCCGGCCATGTGCCGCGACGGTGTCGACCTCAACGGCGCCTGCGCGAGCGGCGATCTGGCGCCCGTCCGCGCTTGGCTGGGCGAGCACATTTGGCAGTGGGGCCGCGCCAAGGACGCGCCGGAGCTCATCAAGGGCGCCTGCGGCATGGCGTTCGATGCCCGCTACTACTGCAGCTACCTGCAGGACAAGTTCACCACGCTCTACGAGCTGTAAGGCATAACCGACACGCCAACGCAAAGGGGACGCCGCGGAACCAATCCGCGGCGCCCCCTTTCCACCTAGTCGTTTAAGAACGTCCCCAATGACTACCTTACAGAGCTTCCAGCGCGGCGGCGATGCGCTTCATGGCGGCATCGGCGGATGCTTGGTCGGGGGCTTCGGCCAAAACGCGAATCACAGACTCGGTTCCGCTCTTGCGTACGAGCACGCGACCCTCGCCTGCCAGCGCAGCCTCGGCCTCGGCGATGGCGTTCTGCACGCCCATGTTCTCGAGCGCGGCGTCCTTGTCCGGCACGCGCACGGCCACCTGCGCCTGCGGCAGCAGCTTGCACGGAGCCGTGAGCTGCGAGAGTGTCTCGCGCTCGGCACGAATCACTTCCATCACGCGCAGCGAGGTCATAATGCCGTCGCCTGTACGCTCGATATCGCCAAAGATCGTATGGCCCGTCTGCTCGCCACCCAGGCTGTAGCCGCCCTCGCGCATCTTGGCATACACATGACGGTCGCCCACGCCGCTGGTCACGGCGCTCAGACCGGCAAGCTCCAACGACTTGATCAGGCCAAAGTTGCTGGCGATCGTCGGCACCACGGTACCGCCCGAAAGGCGACCGTGCTTGTTCAGATACACGCCGCACACGTACAGGATCTGGTCGCCGTCTACCACGCGACCGCGCTCGTCCACAGCCAAGCAGCGGTCGGCATCGCCGTCGTAGGCAAAGCCCACATCCAGGCCCTGCTCCACCACGTGGCGCTGCAGGCGCTCCATATGCGTGGAGCCGCAGTCGACATTGATGTTAAAGCCGTCGGGCGCGGCATTGATCACGCGCACATCGGCGCCCAGTGCGTCGAACACCGGCTTGGCCACCGAGGATGCCGAGCCGTTGGCGCAGTCGATACCGATCTTGACGCCCTGCAGCGAAAAGTTCGCACTGGCGATGAGCGAGGCAATGTAGCGGTTGCGACCCTGCATGTAGTCCACCGTGGCGCCGATATGGTTGCCCGTTGCCAGCGGCACCTCGCTCTTGCCATCGATGTAGTCCTCAATGAGCTCCAGCACGTCCTCGTCCATCTTAAAGCCGTCGCTGTTGACAAGCTTAATGCCGTTATCGCAAAACGGGTTGTGGCTCGCGCTGATCATGATGCCGCAATCGAAGCAGCCTTCCACGGTCTGATGCGCTACGCCCGGCGTGGGGATCACGTGCAGCATATAGGCGTCCGCACCGCTCGCGACCAGGCCGCTCACCAGCGCCGCCTCGAACATGTAGCTCGAACGACGCGTGTCCTTGCCCACGATCACGCGTGCCTTGCGCTCGCGGTTGGCACCGTAATACCAGCCCACAAAACGGCCAATCTTATAAGCGTGCTCTACCGTCAGCCCAACGTTGGCCTCACCGCGAAAGCCGTCGGTGCCAAAGTACTTCATGCGCTCTCCTTACAAAATAGGGGCGGACAGATTGCCTGTCCGCCCCAAAATGGTACTCGATTATCTGCGCTACCAGAAAAACCCTACGCCGACGCGCTATCGCGAGCCGCCTGGCATGTAGGAGTCTGACGCAATGTAAGCGGCTTGTCCCCCGCCTCAGCCGACGTGGTCAGCGTATACGTGATCGTCGTCGTCTCGCCAGCATGCAGGTCAACGGTGCCCGAATAGAAGGGGATTCCATGCCACGTAGCGGCGCCAAGACCAAACTGGGTGCCCTCAACCGTAAGGTCACTGATGTTGCCGCCCGTCGGGGCAAACAGTGAGACATTCAGACGCTCGTCGTCGCGCGCGGCATCGGGCGCGCTCGCCGCGACGTAGTCGGGCAGCTTGCCGGCCTCCTCCTGCGTCATGATGTTCGTCAGGGTAACGGTGATGCGATAGGAGCACGTGCCGTCGCCGTTCTTCACGCCCTGGCCAATCTGCGTGTCGGCGTTCAGATACCAGTCGAGCTTGGAGAAGCTCAGGTTGTTAAAGTAAACGCCGGCAACGGGATCGGCACTCGGATCATCCGGATCGGGCAGCGAAGCGTCAATGCCCGTCTCTTTGATGGCATTCTGCTCATCATCGTTTCTCATCCAAGCGATCAGGCGGCCCTCTTCGGCACCGCGCTCAACGGCGCTGACAAGCTTCGTAACATCGACATCGCCGATACCGCCAAGGATCTTGTCGAAGGCAGCGCTGGCGACGGATGCAAAGATGCCGTCAGACTCCTCGACCGGATAGTTCCAGTACACATCGTGCATGAGGACCTTTGCGGCGTTGGTGCCGTCGACAACCGTTCCGTCGGGCAGTGACACGTTACCGACCAGGCCCAGCAGATACTGCAGGAACACCGGGTCGATACCGATGACGCCATCAACGTCCTGTCCATACTGGGACTTCCACAGCGCGGCGACACGCTGCGAGTTGCGGGGCCAATCAGGCGAATAGGTATTGCCCGAGTTGTACAGGTTACTGTGGTTGCCGAACAGCGCCTCATCCTCTTCGTCGACGCTCTCGACTGCCTCATCCTCGCTGAGTCCAATGCGGGGAACAAACTCGCCAATCGACATCTGGCCGTCTGTGACCGAAATCAGGCCCTGCGAACCGCCAAAGCCGCCGCAAGCACGAATCTCGACGTTGTTCATGGCGTACATAAGGTAGTTGCGCGTCTGGCCGTTGACGCCGAGCATCTGGGGAAGGACGGGGGCGACCTTCTCCGCCGCGTCAACCGCGCCGTTGAGGGTGGCAAAGCCGTCCTTGGCCTTATCGACCAGCTCGGTCACCTGGGAAATATGAGTATCGCCAATGCCCTGGATCTTCTCGTTGGCGCTCTTGAACACCTTCGAGCTGCTGGAAAGCGAATCGGCGACCGCCTGTAGCGCGGACACGTTAATCATGCCGTCCTGGAACAGCTTGCCGGGCGTGGCCTGCGAGAGGTTATCGGCCATGGGAACCAGCGCGTTGCTCGAGACATCGGACAGGGCATCAATCATGGTGCGGGCTGCGTTGATGTCACTGCCATACACCGGGATAAACGATGCCGCCGTCCACAGCGAGCTCGAGGTCTCCGCCTTCATGCTGTCGCAGAGCTCATCGATCTTCTTCGCGTCGTCAGGCAGCGTCGAAAAATCGCCCGACGTGACCTTGTCCTTAAGGCCACCGACGATCTCGACAGCCTCCTTCGCTTCACTCTTTACGGTCTTTGCCGAGTTAAGCAGCATAAAGCCGCTTGCGCCAAGCGCAACGAGAAGCACCGCGACTACAGCGGCAATAATGGCGCCGGTGTGACGCTTTTTGCGCTCGCCCTTGCGATGGCGATGACGGACCAGACCGTCAGAGGTCGAACTCGACGAAGCGTCGCTACCGTAGTTCAAGCCAAAATCGTAATAATCTTCCTTGGAACCCGAGCCCGCAAACTCGGCACCGCTATCATCCAGGCGGGCGAACGTGCCAGTCTCGGAGGCGCCGGTGTAAATCGTGCCAAGGTTACCCGTAAGCCCCGCGCCACCGGCAGAGGGAGTATTGTTGGCGGCCTTGCCGGCATTAACGTTGCCGGCGCCATTCGCGGCGTTGGCAGCACCTGCGTTGTTCGCGGGTACCGAAGGAGCCCCGCTCGGCTGCGACGTGGAGGTTGCACCGCCCGCAAAGACATTCCCTCTTGCACGGCCGGTCTTTTTTGCCTTTTGAGACTGCTCGTACAGAGCGGTAAACATCGCCGTCTCGCCCGGGGACACGCGCTTACCGGAACCGCCCTGTCCAGCGCCGCCCGGCGTGCCGGCCTTACCAGCCCCGTTCGGACGCGGCGGAACTGCAGGGCGGCCGCTATCGCTACCCTTAAAGTGATTACCAGCCATAAAGAAATCCTCGCAATTGAGTCGCAATGAAAAAGTCCATAACGTTACTAGTTTATGGCATTTTGAGCATCGACAGCTAAACTCCAGACACGGACATCAATTGGCGAAAATGCGGCACAACACCTTTTCTGTCTTGGTGGCGGCGCCAGCTACACCGTGAGGAACATCATCACGATGATCATGACAAAGCCGATAAGGTCGGTCGGCAAAAACACCGTGCCCAGCATAACGGCGCTGGTGATGGTCGCCGAGACGGGCTCCACGGTTCCGATGAGGCTCGCGCGCACCGAGCCGATGTCCTTAACGCCCTGCATATAGAGCATGTAAGCAAAAAACGAGCCGATAACCACGAACACCGCGAGCGCCTCGATGCCGGCAGCGTCGAGCGCCGGCATATGCGCCCAGGGCTGCACGAAGACGCACGAGACCACGCCCGCCGTGAGCATTGCCGAGCCCGTGACGATGGGGCTGCCGTATTCGGGCAGGATCTTGGCGGGAATCACCGCCATACACGCGGCGCTGACCGCACACATAAGACCTGCTGCCAGGCCAAGCGGCGAGATATTCAGGCTGGTGGGGTCGCCGCCGGTGGCGATTAAAAAGGTTCCACCCAGAGCCAGGCCAATGCCGATGACTTCGCGAGTACGCGGCATGCGGCGATCGATCGCGCAGGTGTAGCCCATGATGATAACGAGCTGCAGGCACTGGAGCACCGTCGCGGTTCCGGCGTTCGTCAGGCGCACGGCCGAAAGATAACAAAACTGGTTAAAGAGCAGGCCAAAAGCGGTAAAGAGCAGCAGCTGTTTGCGATCGGCGGGTGTGGTCCAGAGCTTAATCAGGCGGTCGCGGTCGCGCGTGACAACCACGGCCATAAAGAGTAGACCGGCGAGAATCTGACGCACGCTCATAAGCCACAAGGTATCGACGTGGTAGGTATCGAACAGAAAACTCGCGCTGGTGCCCGAGAAGCCCCAAAACGAACCGCCCACCAGCGTAGCCAAGACGCCCGTGATCATCTTGCGCGTCGAAGCGCTGTTCAGGCGGTCGCGCCATGCGCGGCGGGTGCTACGGCTGAGCTCGTCGGTACCCTCGGGCACATCAATGTTCGATATATCGGTCATCGGCACCGAAGCCCCTGCGCCTTCGACCTGCTCGACACACTCTTTGCTCATTCCACTCCCCCGAAACAACCTGGAAACAATTCGGCTTACCTTACCACGGCGAAGTCACCAGCTGGAGGCTTGTCCGCTTATCGGTAGGACAATTCCGCAGGCGTCTTTCCATAGCTCGATACCGCAATGGCCTTGCATTATGCGACAGCCAAATCGCGGCAGCAGTCTCTTTTGAAATGGATGCGACAAAGCCCCCGAATTCCACAATGTAAGCGATTTTTAAAAATGTTCTTGCCACCGAGTTCAGGCTCCGTTATATTATCCCTTGCGCGCTTGCGCACCCTTGATCGGGCGTTTAGCTCAGGGGGAGAGCGCTTCCCTGACACGGAAGAGGTCAGAAGTTCAAATCTTCTAACGCCCACCAAATGTTCGCAGCTCAGAGGCTATGTCCTCTGGGCTGTTTTGTTTTATGTCGCCAAATCCGCTGGCAGCTCCAACCGTCATCGCAACGTAACATCAATTCACCTGACGAACGGCAGCCAAACAAATTCAATACCCCAACATCAACAATAACCAGGCACAAAACTGCGCCGCAAGCTGCTCCAACCGCCCAACTGGCCAAAAGCCGACCATCTACTTGCCGATCTATCCATCGGCATAACCAATCAGTCCACACCGCAACTTCTCAGCAAAACGCTGCGATGTCTGCGCCCTGCGGTATCCTTGAGCCACTTGCACCTGCAGTACCAAGGAGCCGCCATGCGTACCGAGCTCGATGTCCCCTTTTCGCACAAAGAAGAAGCCAAGGCGCTGGGCGCCAAATGGGACCGGACCAAGAAGATCTGGTATGTACCCAGCGGCGTCAACCCCGAGCCCTTTGCCGAGTGGCTGCCCGGTGTTGACCGATCCGACCCCTCAGCGCCGTATATATATCTAGTACTGGGCAAGCGCGAGTGCTGGAAGTGCCACAAAGAGACCTCGGTCGCGGCCTTCGGCATTCCCTATCGAGCCGATAACGACGAGAGCATCGTCATCGCGCACGCGCCCAACGAAGCCGGGCACATTGCCATCGACACGGCCAACGCCAACGCACTCGCCATCGTGCCCGCTCTTGGCTGCGTGCCGGGCGAGATCCGCGACTATCTTTCTAAGCGCTGCGGCTACAAGCCCGTAGGCGCACGAGCCTCCAAAGCCCCGTCGCTCGGCAACACGTGCACCAGTTGCGACGCGCTGCAAGGCAGCCGCTATCTGTTCGAGGAGCCCTCGTCCCCGTTTGCCCTCACTGCCATCAACAAGCTGCCGGCACTGGAGTTTGTGCGCGTCGAAGTTGCCGGCGTCTTTGGCGTCCCGGCCACGCGTACCGACTTTGACCAGGCACTCTTTACCTGGGCGCGCGACCATCACGCCAAGTTTCACAAGCAACTCGGTGAGGGGGTTTATTTGTAGGGACGACGCCAAGGCATTGATAATCAGGGGTTCGATCGTTAAACAATCCCGAAACGCTACAGTCCCAGAATGTGCTCCAGGTAGCCCTTGTTGAACCAGAACGATTGCTTCGTCATCCAGCGCCCGTCGGGCAGTTCGCAAGCATTCCTTGCGATGTCACCAATCTCTGTTCCATCGGCAAACTTGTAAGCCGCTTTTGACGTATGCGGACGAACGTGAACAATTGGGTTGTCCGCCATACCGGGCAGATTGTTAGTCACTTTGAGCTTTCCGCTCGCATCCCGATACGGATTGAGCTCAACGCCCTCACGTATTACCTTTCGCGTCTCATCCCAACAAGCTTTCGCAGGGCCTTCGATTTCGTTTTCTCCCATCGCCCAGAACAAACAACGGTCGAGACGCAGCACGCCATCATGGTCCTCACGGAACACAACGAAGAAGAAGCGATTGGTCTCAAGGCACGCATGAAAAGGCGACGTCTCCCAGTCTTCTTCAATCAAACGCTTGAACTCAAATGGCGGGAACGACATAGCCTGCTCGATGTGCCCCCTGTTGTTAACTCGAACAGTTCGAACGGAAATGCCTGCCTTGACGAATTCCTCGGCAGCATTGTTTTTGATTCCGAGCATGCGATAGACGAGTGTTGTCCACTGCGCCTTATTGCCCGTGTACTCTAGCCCATACTGTTCGGCAATTTGGCGATCGGTCTCACCGTAATGGCGCTCGATAAGTCCAGTTACGAAACTTTCGAAATCGATAGACTTGCCATCGTCCCGAACAATGCTCTCCCCGACTCGCGGAGCACCGAGGACATAAGTATGGAGCACATAATCCATATACGAGCGCTTGAGGGAAAAGGCGCGGCGCTTTGCGCGATGACGCTCAATCTCACCCGTATCGGTATTGAAGTATTCATAATACTGGTCCGCCCACATCGTGGCCTCAGTTGCGCCCTTCGTGCAAGCACCCAGATAAGTCGTCATGCCTTCTGAAAGCTCGTCTGCACGGCCATCCTGAATATAGGAAATGATCTTCTCGTAATCGGCACGAATGATCTTCATGTCTTCTTCGGGAAGACGCACCATGACAGCACGCTCGATACGCTGGTCGTACTTGTCGATAGAACGATCTCGGCCGTAATAAATCAGCAGGATATTGCTGAGCTTGGTCTTGAGGTGCGAACTGTCGTAGTCGAGCGAAACAGGTCGGTCATAAGGAATCATGGTCAGGACAAGGCGCTCGCCAGCAGACTTCCGGCCGTTCTTGAGCACATCAAAACACGTTGCCTTGAGCTCAACGCCCGCCTCGGGAAAGTCGGGGCGATCGTCACTATTGGCCTTGTAGCCAAAGTAACGTTCTTCGATAAGAGTGCCCATACCGCCTTTGTACTTCTTGGAGCCAAAGTCCTTGGGCGCACTCTCCCCCTCCGGAGCAATACCGAGCTCGAGAATATCGCGGAACGTCATGCCATCGAGATTGGCAGCATAGCGCTCAATACTTGAGGGGTCAGAAAAATCAGTATCGTCAAGCATGCGCTTGAAATCGAGGCGCTTCTTAGACACGGGATACCTCCGAAACTCGCAACTAACCTCATGGTAGTTCAGAGCAACTGCTAACGCCCAGAAAATTGAGGTCTTGATTGTCCCCTCGATCGGTTATTGTTGTGACCACCATAACCGGACACAGCAGCGATTGGAGAAACGTGTCTGAGATTAATATTGCCGAGCTTTTTGCGGGCGTCGGTGGATTTCGTTTGGGTCTCGAAGGCTATGCCGACCCTCGCCATCCCGAGTTTTATATGAAGCCCGCCGGCCCCTTCCGCACCATTTGGGCCAATCAGTGGGAGCCGCCCGGAACCAAGGCGCGTCAGTTCGCGGCCCGTTGCTACATGGATCGCTTCGGCAATGATTCCGTCGTCAACGAAGACATCAATAAGGTCCTGGAGCAGGCCGAGGCAAAAGAAATCGAAATCCCCGATGTCCAAATGGTTGTTGGCGGTTTCCCCTGCCAAGACTACTCTGTCGCGCGTCCGCTCAATCAGGCACATGGCATCGAGGGCAAGAAGGGCGTCCTTTGGTGGGACATCTATCACTTCCTCGAAATGAAGAAGCCCGAGTTCGGTCTCTTTGAGAACGTCGACCGCCTGCTCAAGTCGCCCGCGTCTCAACGCGGTCGCGACTTCGCCATCATCCTAAGCTGTCTTGCCGACCTCGACTACACGGTCGAATGGCGCGTGGTCAACTCTGCCGAATACGGTTTCCCCCAGCGTCGCAAGCGTGTTTATATCTTCTGCGAAAAGGACGCTGGCAAGGTTGATCTCGTTGATCGCATGCACAACGGCGTCATGGCTAAAGCCTTCCCCGCCATCTATCCCGACGAGATGTCCGAGCTCGACGTTTTACCCGACCCCTACGAGAACTCAACTCGTTTTGGCGTCGGCCAAAAGACCTCTCAATTCAAGAATGCCGGCGTCATGCAGGGCTGTCATGTTCTGACCTGCGACTTTGCCGAAGACTATCACGGTGAGCGCCACGTGCTTGGCGACGTGCTTGTCGACGAGGCTGATGTCCCGGAGCAGTTCTACATCTCCGACGAAAAGCTTCCCGACTGGCGCTACCTTAAGGGCAGCAAGCGCGAAGAGCGCACTAACAAAAAGACAGGCTTTACGTACACGTATTCCGAGGGAGCCATGAGCTTCCCGGATGCCACCGACAAGCCGAGCCGCACCATCCTCACAGGAGAAGGCGGCACAGGAGCGAGCCGCTTCAAGCACGTCATCGAATGTCCCGATGGCCGTTTCCGCCGTCTTGTTCCCGATGAACTCGATCAGCTTCAGGGGTTCCCGAAAGGCTGGACCGATACGGGCATGACCGACGGTCATCGAGCCTTCTGCATGGGCAACGCACTCGTCACCGGCGTGCCCCATCGCATTGGCGAAGCCATGGTCGAAGTGTACGGCCTCTAAGGCAAGCAATCCGGAGCCGGCAGCTCACGCTGTCGGCTCCGTTTTTCTACCCCACTCCCCTGTATACTGATGTAGCACGTGTTTCATCCGGGCTTGTTGGGCCGGGTCGTTCATGGGAGGTTCTTGTGGCTGTTTCGAATCCGCCTAAGGGAAGCGTTTCTTCTTCGTCCATCAAGCCGGTTACGCGCAAGGCCGTGCGCTGCCAGCGCGAGGTCGCCTGGCTTGTCACGCAGGCGGCGGGCAGGCTTGTGGCGACCACGGAGAACGTCAATGCTCCCACACCGAGCTTTGTGCTGGCAGCGGCGCTGGATCGAGTACGCCAGCTGGAACTCGCCGCACAAGAAGACGGTAGCCATCTTGGCTACCAGGACGCCATGGCGCCCGACCTGTTGACCTTTTGTCGCATGGCCAAGTTGCCCGCCGCACCCAATGCGCTTTCGGACGCAGGCTACATGTTTACGCTTTCGGGCGCGGACCTTATCCGCGATATCTACGCATACTGCAGCGAGCTCGCCGAGCGCAGCGTCTTTGGCGCGGCTGAAGTCAAACCGGGAAATGTCATCAAACTGGTTCTTAGGCTGTTCTTGTTGGACGAGCACGAGGCTGCGCAGGAATAAGTCGTCCGGCAGAGCCATTGCCGATCCGGCGATGACGCCTTGCCGTAGCCGTCACCGTATGAGTGAGGATTTTCCGACGGTCGGATATCGAGCGTGGATATTTGGACGGTTTTTGAGGCTTTTGCGGCAGATTCCGTCCAAATATCCACTCTCGTTCGATAGGTGTCTGAAAATCCTCGCTCGTCCGTCCGAATATCCACTCTTGTTTGGCGAGTGTCCAATTTTTCACGCTCACGCGTCCGGATTTCCTCGCTTGTGCGGCAGGCGAACCACGGGTGGCCGACGATTAGCTGGCATCGTCTTCAGTTCGCTGCAGAACCGCGGCCCCATATGGGTATACTCTCGAGGATTCGACTCGATTCGCCCCCGCTGGGGCGTCAAAGGAGACTGCATATGCCCACCACCTCAACCGACCCGCGCGCCGCTGCCGCCGCGCTGCTGGTACCCGGCACCACCTGCCACGGCTTTGCCGTCGAGCGCTGCGAAACCGTGCCCGAGCTCGACTCGGACGCCTACGTGCTGCGCCACACCGCCTCGGGCGCTCGCCTACTGTACCTGGCGTGCGACGACGAAAACAAGGCCTTTGCCATTGGCTTTAAGACGCCGCCGGCCGATTCCACCGGCGTGTTCCATATCCTTGAGCACTCGGTGCTGTGTGGATCGGCCAAGTTTCCCGTCAAGGAGCCATTCGTCGACCTGATCAAGAGCTCCATGCAGACGTTCCTCAACGCCATGACCTACCCCGACAAGACCATCTACCCCGTTGCCACCACCAACGAGCAGGATCTGTACAACCTGATGGACGTGTACCTGGACGCGGTGTTCAACCCGGCCATCTATACCAAGCCCACCATTTTTGAGCAGGAGGGCTGGCACTACGAGCTGGACCTGCCGGAGAGCGTCGAGGGCGAGGGCGACGGCAGCTCCGCGAGCCTGCGCGAGGGCACGCTGCGCTATAACGGCGTGGTGTTCAACGAGATGAAGGGCGCGCTGTCCGACCCCATGAGCGTGCTGGACGACGCCGTCAACGTCGCGCTCTATCCCGACACCGCCTATGCGCACGAGAGCGGCGGCGACCCGCGCGCGATTCCCGCGCTCACCTACGAGCAGTTCCTGGACACGCATGCGCGCCACTACAATCCTTCCAACTCCTATATCACGCTCTACGGCGACCTGGACGTGGACCGCGCACTGGCCTTTTTGGACGAGCGCTACCTGTCGCAGCCGAGTGCCGCGAGCCGCCGCATGGACGCAGCCGTTGCCGCCGGCGAGGACCCGTCCACGCTTGCGCCCAATCCGCTGGGCGTGCAGGCGCCCGTGACCTGCGAGTATAAGCGCGTCGAGATGGCCACCACGCCCGAGAACGCCCTGGTGGGCCTGGGCTTTGTGCTGGGCAGTGCGCTCGACCGCAAGCGCACGATCGCCGCGGACATCCTGTTCGAGGCACTGCTGGGCTCCAACGAAGCGCCGGTTAAGAAGGCCATTCTGGCCGCCGGTCTGGGCGGCAACGTGGTGAGCTACACCGCGGCCGAGAGCCTGCAGCCCTACGAGCTCATCATGCTGCAAAACGCGCAGCCCGGCGTGGCGCGCGAGCTGCGTCGCGTGTTCCAGGATGCCTGCCGCGACCTGTGCGAGCACGGCGTTCCGCGCGAGCGCCTGGAAGCTATCATCAGCAGCAACGAGTACGATCTGCGCCAGCGCGACTACGGTATCGCCGACGGCGTGGCCATTGCGTGCGACGCGCTGAGCACCTGGCTCTACGATGACGACGCCGCGACGCTGGCACTCAAGTACGGCCCGGTGTACGAGGAGCTTCGTGACGAGCTGGACGGCAGCTACTTTGAGGACCTGCTGCGCGAGTTCGTGCTGGAAAACGACCACATGGCGCTGGTCGAGCTGGTTCCGGTAGACGCTGCCGAGGGTACGGAGGGTGCCGAGGCCGCCGAGCTGGCTGCCAAGCGCGACGCCATGACCGATGCCGAGCTGGCCGACGTGGTCGAGCGCACGGCCGCACTGCGTGCCGCGCAGGAGGCGGAAGACACACCCGAGGCCAAGGCCACGCTGCCGCGCCTGCGCGTGTCCGACATTGGCGAGGCGCGCCCCGAGCCGCCGCTGGTCGTGGACACCACTGCTCCCATCCCCTGCCTGCGCCACGGCATCCCCACCAACCGCCTGGCCTACGCCATGCAGTATTTCGACCTGAGCTGCGTCGCATTTGAGGACCTGCCCTATGTGACGCTGCTCTGCCGTCTGCTCAAACAGCTGCCCACGCGCGAGCACTCGGCCGAGGAGCTCGACAATTTGCTCGCCGGCAAGCTGGGCTTTTTGAGCTTTACGACCGAGGTCATGACCCAGCCCGACGTGGACGGCGTGCGCCCCTACCTGCTGGTGAGCGCCGGCGCCCTGTCCGAGAAGATCGATGCGCTAGCGAGCCTGCCGCGCGAGGTGTGGTCGAGCACGCTTTTGCTCGATGCCGACGCCGACCGCGTGCACGACGTGCTCACGCAGATTCGCATTGGGCTTGAGCAGGGCTTTATCAACAACGGACACTCGGCGGCGCTCGGCCGCGCGATGAGTTACAGCTCACCTTCGGCCGTGGTGCGCGAGCAGCTTTCGGGCGTAGACTTCTACTTGTTCCTGCGCGATCTGCTCGACCACTTTGACGAGCGCCTGGACGGCCTGCGTGCCAAGCTTGCCGAGCTGGCAGGCCGCATCTTTGTGGCCGATGGCTGCCTGGCGAGCTTTACCGGCAGCGATGAGGACTTTGACGCGTACTGGAATGCCGCGGGCGACCTGGGGCTGGACGCTGGCGACGACGCCGATGCCGGCCGCGACGCGCTCGTGGTGCCGACGCCGTATGACCGCCACGAGGCTTTTGTCATCCCCAGCGACATCTGCTTTGCGGCAAGCGCGTGCGACCCGCGTCGCCTGGGCATTGACGTGACGGGTGCCTGGGCGGTTGCCGCCAACGCACTCTCCTACGACTACCTGTGGAACGAGATTCGCGTGAAGGGCGGTGCGTACGGCTGCGGATTCCGCGCAGCCGGCGAGCGCCAGGCGGCGTTCTACACCTACCGTGACCCGGCAATCGATCCCTCGATTGAGCGCGTGGCGCGCGCAGGCGAATGGCTCGGCTGCTTTGAGCCCGACGAGGCCGCCTTTGAGGGCTTTATCGTAAGCTGTGTGAGCGGCATGGACGCGCCGGTGAAGCCGTACGCGCTCACCAAGCGCCGCAACACGACCTACCTGGCCGGGCTCGATCCGCATACGCGCGAGGAGCGTCGCGCCCAGATGCTCGCCGCCACGCCCGTTGAGCTGCGCTCGCTCGGCGCCGACGTGACGCGCATCGCAGCCGAGTCGCCCACCTGCGTCTTTGGCAGCCGCGAAGTCATCGCCAAGAGCAACGCCGGCTTTAACGTAGTCGACCTGCTGGGCTAAGGCACGGCAAGCAAAACTACCACGAAGGGCGCAGTTCACAGGCGCCCTTCGTGGTAGTTCGAACATTTGTTCTATACGCACACATGTTCTATAGTAGAGGTGCTTGCATCGAACTGAAATTGCAACTAGAATATAGTTGCAGAATGTGAGGCGGGATGACTCGATCCGATAAACTCATCGCCCAACTGTTTAGCTGCCCTTCGACGTATCGTTATGCGGATTTTTTAAAAGTCATGGCTTCGTATGGCTTTGAAATGGACAGCAAAGGCAAGACATCCGGATCGCGCGTTCGCTTCTACAGGCCATCAGATGGCAGGATGTTCGTAATGCACGCACCTCATCCATCTGACGAATTGACAGCGGGGACCATTCGAAACATCGTTCGCTTTCTGCAAGATGTCGGAGGTAGTCATGAGTAACGTTTTGGCATACAAGGGTTATTTCGCCCCGGTCGAGTTCGATGCCGAACAGCATGTGCTAACAGGTATGGTCGCCGGCATTAGGGACGCAATCGTATTTGAAGGCTCCACGGCTGAAGAAGTGGAGCAATGCTTCCACGACGCCGTCGACGATTACCTCGAGTTTTGCGCCGAGAAGGGCAAGGAACCCGAGCGGGCTTTTAAGGGCTCGTTCAACGTAAGAACGGGCTCTGAGCTCCACAAGCAAGCAGCGTTGGCGGCGGCAAAGAAGGGTGAGTCACTCAATAAGTTTGTGACTGAAGCGATCGCTGCGGCACTGTAAAGCCAACGTCGAGTCGAAGCCGCCAAAAAGGGCGCCTTTGCGGCGGCTTCGACGTTTGCCCAGATAAAACCTGCCAAAATAAACCTGTCCCTTTTTGGTAGGTTTGGGAGAGGGGGCTGGGATGGATAAGGCTGAGTTGCGGCGAGCAGTGATTGCTCGACGTGACGCTCTTGATTTGGATGTGCGGGCGGCAAAGTCTGCCGTTATCTGCGCGCGGCTGGTTGAGCTGTTGGATCGTCTGGATGCCGCGGCGCCGCACACCGTTGCCATCTATGCCGCGATGGGTTCCGAGGTCGACCCAGCCGCGTTTGCCGCTGCGGCCGTCAAACGCGGCTGGCGCGTGGCCTATCCGTGCATGCTCTCGGCAGCAGACGCCGTGGCTTGTGGCCAGCGCATGTGTATGCGGGCAGTTGCCGCCGACGATGCGTCCGCGGCTCCGTTTATCGCCCACCCCACGCGGGCCTTCGCGGCCACGGACATCGACAGCGACCGCTTCCCCATCGTGCCTGCCGAAGCTCTCGACATGATCGTCGTGCCGCTCGTGGCCTTCGACCAAACCGGCGCGCGCCTGGGCTACGGCGGCGGTTGTTACGACCGCTACCTGCCTATGCTCTCGCCCGCATGCCAAATCATCGGCATCGCCTTTGACGAGCAGCGTGTCGACCACGTTCCCACCGACGCCCACGACCTGCCGCTACCCCGCATCATCAGCGCCTAACGGCTGGTGCACCTCCCGGCGGCCTAGTGCTCCTCGCCGGCGCGGGCCAGGTCGTAGGGCGTGGTCTGGTAGACGTAGTAGTTGAGCCAGTTGGTGTAGAACAGCTGAGCCTGGCTGCGCCAGACGTTGCGCGGCTCGGCGGTGGGGTCGTCGTTCGGGAAGTAATGCGCCGGCACCTGAGGGTTGAGCCCGCGCTTCACGTCGCGCTCGTACTCCAGGCGCAACGTGTCGGTATCGTACTCGGGGTGGCCAAATACAAAAAAGCGACGGCTGTCGGTCGACTTGACGATGTACAGGCCTACCTCGTCGGACACGGCCACGACCTCAAGCTGCGGCTCGGCCTCCACGTCCTCGCGGCGCACATCGGTGTTGCGCGAATGCACGGCATAGAAACGGTCGTCGAAGCCGCGGACCAGCGGGCTTTGCGGCTTCACCAGATAATGCTCAAACACGCCGCTCGCCTTTGCCGGCAGGTCATACTTCTGGATACCGTAATGATGGTAGAGCCCCGCCTGCGCGCCCCAGCAAATGTGCAGCGTAGAGTGCACGTGCGTGGTGGACCAATCCATGATCTGGCAGAGCTCGGGCCAGTAGTCGACCTCCTCGAACGGCATCTGTTCCACCGGCGCGCCCGTGATGATCAGGCCGTCGTAGTGGATGTCGCGGATGTCATCGAACGTGCGGTAGAACGTCTCCAGGTGGCCGGCACTCACGTGCGTGGCCTCGTGCGTTTTGGTGCGCAGCAGGTCCACCTCCACCTGCAGCGGCGTGTTGGAGAGCTTGCGCATGATCTGCGTCTCGGTGGCGATCTTGGTGGGCATGAGGTTGAGGATGAGCACGCGCAGCGGACGGATGTCCTGGTGCAGCGCGCGGTACTCGGTCATGACAAAGATGTTCTCGCTCTCGAGCTGCGCGGCGGCAGGGAGGGCGTCGGGGATGCGAATGGGCATGGATGCTCCTTATGAGTCAGTTGCAGTTATGGTACAACGACCGGCCCCATCCGCGCGAGTGCATCGCCCAGCGATGCCGTCAGTGGTCCAAAACAGCCAAAAGTAGAGATTAAAGCATGTCCCAAAAATCTATGGCGCTTTAGCCTAGCAAAGTGACAGCAGGAAGCTACAATGATTCGACGCGAAAAACTCGGCCGAAAGGATACGTATATGTACCAGACGCGTAAGATCGGTGTGGTCGGCCAGGGCCACGTAGGAGCACATGTCGCCAACAGCCTGCTCATGCAGGGCATTGCCGATGAGCTGTACCTGTGCGATATCAACGAGGCCAAGGTGACGTCCGAGGTCCAGGACCTGCGCGACTCCCTTTCGTTTGTCCCGTACAACACCAAGATCGTCAACTGCTGTGACCACTACGAGGAGCTTGCCTGCTGCGACGTCATCGTCAACGCCGCCGGTAAGGTCGCGCTGGCCGCTGGCAACCGCGACGGCGAGCTGTTCTTTACCACCGACGCCGCCCGCACCTTTGCCAAGCGCATCGTCGACGCCGGCTTTGACGGCATCTTCGTGAGCATCTCCAACCCCTGCGACGTCGTGTGCACCGAGCTGTGGCACCTGACCGGCTACGATCCCAAGAAGATCATCGGCTCGGGCTGCGGCCTGGACGCCCCCCCCCCCGGCGGAGTTGCCTGGACTCCGCCCGCCTGCGCACCGAGATCTCCAAGAAGGTCGGCGTGAGCCCCAAGTCCATCGACGCCTATATGATCGGCGAGCACGGCTTTAGCCAGCTGGCTGCCTTTAAGGCCGCAACCATCGCCGGCAAGAGCCTCAACGAGCTTCAGGCCGAGAACCCCGACAAGTACGCCTTCGACCACATGGAGGTCGAGGAGCTCGCGCGCAAGGGCGGCTATGTGACCTACCAGGGCAAGCAGTGCACCGAGTACGCCGTCGCCAACTCCGCCGCGCGCGTCTGCGCCGCCGTGCTGCACAACGAGCACGCCGTGCTTTCGGCCTCTACGCTTATGACCGGCCAGTATGGCGAGGAGGGCATCTTTACCTCCCTGCCGTGCGTGATCGGTGCCGAGGGCGTCGAGGAAGTCTACACACTGGACCTGTCCGAGCACGAGCTCGAGGGCTTCCACAAGAGCTGCCAGCACATCCGCGACAACATCGCCCAGCTCGACTGGTGGGACGCCGAGGGCGTCGTCGGCAAGTAGGCCGTCAATCGCCGTAATCTCGCGAATCTAAGCACGATACCAAGCGGGCCGCGCCGGAATACTCCCGGCGCGGCCCGCTTTTTTGACTCACGCGACACGCTCGCGGATCGAAGGTGACTGCTTTTCCCGTTACCTAGTACTGCTCGATGCCCATGTAGCGACGAACCTCGGGGCTGTGGTCGAACACCTTGCCGCGGGCGGCGCGCAGCTCGCAGCTCATGTTGTAGAAGAAGATCGGCTCCAGGTACGAACGCACGCTGGCGGGCACCTCGCCCACGCCGTACTCGAGCGCATCGAGCACCATGACCGTATCAGTGTGCGTGTTGAGGAACGCGAGTGCACGCTCCTCCATGGGGCGGCACTCGCCCGATCCGAGCTGCACAAAGTAGAACACGCCGGGCTCGGTGGCCTCAAACGGGCCGTGGAAGTACTCGCCGGAGTGGATATAGCAGCAGTGCTGCCACTGCATCTCCATAAGCGAGCAGATGGCCATGGCGTAGGTCTGGCTAAAGTTGGGGCCGGAACCCAGGATATAGAAGAACTCGTGCTGCTGGCAGAGCTCGGCAAAGCGATCGCCCAGCTCGGCGTTGACCTTCTCGCGGGCAGCGGGCAGCAGCGCATCCATCTGCTTGAGGCCGGCGTACATGTCGGCAAGCGCCTCGTAACCCTCCTGCTGGTCAAGCAGTTCGGCGGCGATCAGAGCGCCGATGCCCTGCGGTACCTCGGCCTGCGGCACGCCTTCGCCCCACGGATAGACCCAGGTGGTCCACTTGCCGTTGTCGATCTTTGAGCCCTCGCAGTCGGTGAGGGCAACGACCTCGGCTCCGGCAGCCAGCGCCATCTCGCATCCGTCGACGACCTCCTGCGTGTTGCCGCTGTGGCTGCAGGCAATGACGAGCGACTTCTCGCCAAGACTCTTGGGAGCCATCAGGCAAAACTCGCGCGCCGTGTAGACCGTCGAGGCAAACGTGGTGGCCTCGCGCTTGAGCAGCTCGTTGGCCGGCATCAGGTCGATCATCGAACCGCCGCAGGCGATCCAAAAGACGTTCTCAATCTTGCCCTTGCGCTCGATAATTTCCTGAATCAGATCGTGTGCGTTCATGGTGATGCCCCTCCTTGTGTGGTGGTTTAGAACGACGACAGCTCGTATCTGCGGTCGTTCTATGTTGTCCTATTTATAGCACGCACGACGACGCCCGTGAAGCCATTTCACCAAACTTGTTCTATATTGTTCTATCTGTGGACGTTAGATGTCGAACACGTAGCGCGAGCCCACGATCTTTTGGCGTCCGAGCAGCAAGGGCCGCTCGTCCTCATCGGTAAAATACGCCTCCATATAGAAGAGCGGCTCGCCGACCGGCACCTCCAGCAGCGAGGCCGCCTGAGCATCGGCAAGCGCAATCTCCACCGTACAGGGGTCGGACTTGAGCGGCGCGCGGCCCGAATGCTCGGCAACGAGCGCAAAGATGGAATTGTCCGTGAGGTCCTTGTCGGCAAGCGTCTGCAGATAGGGATGGTCGGCCAGCACAAAGGCGTTGTTCTCGAGCATGACGGGCACGCCGTCTGCCGTGCGCACGCGCTCGACAACGATGAGCTCGCAGCCGGGTTCCACCCCAAAAAACGCGGCGTCCTCGCGCGTCGCCGCAACCACCGTGCGCGACACCAGGCGTGCTCCGGCCACCATATCGTTGGCAGCGCAACCCTCAGAAAAGCTCTGAACGTCACCCTTCTGGACAATCTTGCGCTTGAGCTTGGGCGCACACACAAACGTACCCCTCCCCTGCTGACGGTTGAGATACCCCGCACGCGACAGCTCCTCGATGGCGCGGCGCACGGTGACGCGCCCCACGCCGTAAGACTTCGCGAGCTCCATCTCGGAAGGAATGCGCGAGCCGGCCGCGTACACGCCACGCGCGATCTCGCCTTTTAGGTCGTCCATTACCTGCTGGTACAGCGGCACGGCGGACACCTCAGTGCGCTCGGTTTTATCGTCGGATGCCATCGTTATGCTCCATTCCGTGCATGCTCGGACTCAAACTCTTCAATCGCCGCCATAAACTGCTCGCCAAAGGCGTCGGCCTTTTTCTCGCCGATGCCGTTGACCTGGATAAGCTCGTCGCGCGTCTGCGGGCGTAGGCGGCACAGGCCGCGCAGGGCCTTGTCGGAAAAGACCATGTACGGCGCCATCTCCAGCTCGGTCGAGATCTCCTTGCGCAGGGCACGCAGGCGCTCGAACAGCTCGGCATCGTCACCCACGCGCGGGCGCTGATCCAGCTCGGCCTCCTCACGCAGCAGATCCACCGCACGGCGGGCGCGGGCCGAGGCCTTGCGCTTGGACGCGCGACGCTTAACGGTAAAGGCAAACGCCTCGTCCTCGACCTCGCCGGCGCGCGGGCCCAGCCCCACGACCGGGTACTGCCCCTGCGAGGTGGCCAAATAACCGCGACCGCACAGCTGGCCGATGATGTCCTTGATGCGCCCGACCGATTCGCTCGACAGCTCACCGTAGCCGCGGTCCTCGTCCAGATGCATCTGGCGAATGCGCTCGGTGTTGCCGCCGTGAAGCACGTCGGCGATCAGTGACTTGCCAAAGCGCATGGGACGCGCGGCCACGTAGCGCACGGCAGCGCGGGCCATATCGGTGACATCCTCGACCTCGAACTGCGTGAGGCAGTTGCTGCAGTTGCCGCAGCCCTCGGCGTCGTCCGTGGCGGGGGGGTCCGGGCCCGGCCCCGCCCCCTGCCGCCGGCCGC
>UQIT01000020.1 GCA_900541175.1 uncultured Collinsella sp. | reverse complement strand
GACTGCTTTTGCAAACACCCCGCGCGCGACCGCCCCGCGCCGGGCTGCCGCTTCCATCTCGTTGACGCCCACCACGGCATCAGCAAGCGTAATCCCCGCCGGCTGCCCATCGCGCGCTGCCAACAACATACGCACGATATGCGCGCGCTTTTGGCGGCGCGAGCCCTCAAACTTGGACTGACGACTATAGCCCGCCGACCGCCTGGACGGATTGGGCAGTGTCTTTTTAAGATACGCGCCGTAATCCAGCAATGCGTAATACCACGCGCGCGGCGTGTCGGCATCGTCTTGAGGCGCGGCAAAGGGCGCGATCTCGTCCGCCGCCGCGCCGGGGGCCGCCGGACAGGCAGCTTGGATCAGCGGCACCAGTTCGCGATCGGGAACGGCCGGCACATCGGGAAAGAAATGATGCAAAAAGACCGTGCGCACATTGGTCTCCAAATACACGCCCGGAAGATCGAATGCAAACGAACGGATGCCCTGCGCCGTTGCCGGGCCAATGCCGGGCAGAGCGACCAAGTCACGCGTCTCGCGCGGAAACTCCCCATCCCAGTCCTCTACAACGCACTGTGCAGCCCTGTGAAGCGCCAAGGCGCGGCGATTATAGCCCATCCCCTGCCACGCATCCAAGACATCGGAAGGGACAGCCTGAGCGAGTGCCTGCACGGTCGGAAAGCGATCGAGCCACGCCGGCATACGCGTCTCCACGCGTGGCACCTGTGTTTGCTGCAGCATGACCTCGGAGAGCCAGATGATATACGGGTCGCGCGTTCGGCGCCACGGAAGGTCGCGATAACGCAAGACCCCTTCCGAACGAATCATCGAACGAAAGGGGTCCTGAATCATAGCTATACTCCTTATGCGGCGCTATTCCTCCCGGCAAGCGTACGCGCAGGCAGCGTACTCGGGAAACGCATCGCGATCGGCGAACTTGGGATCGACAGCCGGAAACTGGCGATGGGCGACGATATCGCCGAGCGAAACGGAATCGAGGTAGTCGCGCATCAACGCCTGGGCTCCGGCCCACAGGGGATGATAGCAGCACGCGCCCATGCGCGCACAGTCACCATCGGGGGCGGTGCAGTCGTTCATAACCATAGGGCCCTGAACGGCCTCGACGACCTGGCGGATAGTGACGTCGTCCGGACTGACCTTGAGACGCATGCCACCGTGGACGCCACGCAGGCTCTCCACAATACCGGCCTGGACCAAACCATGCTGAATCGAGCGGGCAAACGAATACGGGACATTGACCTCTTCGGCAGCGGTGCGAACAGAAAGCAAACGCTCCGGATCCTCAGCAAGCATCGCCAGCATACGAAGGGCGTAATCAGTCTTCCTCAATATGTCCATTTTTCCCCTTTCAAGGAATACGAACAGCTCGAACGAGCTCCGGGGCCGAGCTTGTGTCGAGACGCTAAATGACCGCCAGGACATCCAAATGGTAAATCGGATATCCACTGAGTGCCGCGCTTGGAGCGAAATGCATCAGATGCGGCGCACAGTGCAATTTAGTATAACCTAACCCCCTGCCTCGTAGAACAGGTGTTGCGCAACAAAGCTGTTGTTCAGACAGATATACTTATTAGATTTTACTTGCGTTCCCGAAGGCGCGGGGATTCTGGGCGAAGATGCACCAGGGCGATCGTTCTATCGAAACAAAGTGCATCAAACGCAAAAAGCCACGTCCGAAGACGTGGCTTTAATTGCGTTGGCGGGAAGTACGGGGCTCGAACCCGCGACCTCCGACGTGACAGGCCGGCGCTCTAACCAAACTGAGCTAACTCCCCAGGCAGACGTTCGCGTTTGTTTCCGCCCGCGTGCGCTGCGGGGATTAGTATACACAGAAGCCTGTCCGGCGCGCAACAACTTTTTTGAAAAAATTTTTCGGGGCCATCCGGGAGGGTCTCCGGGGCTGAGGGCGGGGGTTAAGTTTGCTGCTCTACAGTCCTGCGCAAGACGGAAAGCACATTAAGTGCTTTCCTTTGCGTGCGGAACTCGCGACAAACTTAACCCCCGCCCTCAGCCCCGGAGACCCTCCCTGCCGTCACTTTGTTCAACCAGTTTTGCGGGCGTGCGCCGCTGCGCGGCTAGCCCGTGTGCTCCTCGGCGGAGTTGGTCTGATGGATCTTGTTGAACTTTGGCCTTTGGCTTAAAGAAAAACGGGAGATGCGGCTTGCATCCCCCGTTTTTGTTGCGGTTAGTCTAGGTCAATAAACTTGGTGCTTATGATCTTGCCATCTTTGACGAGCATTCTGGCCATGGTGGGGCCTCGGGTGCCTCTGGGGTAGCTGGCGCTGCCCGGGTTGAGGACTAAGCAACGGCCCACTTGGGCTTCTTTGGTTACGTGGGTGTGGCCGTTGATGGCTACGTCTACGGATCCCACCGGAAGGTCTTCGCGGTAGTGAGCTACGGCGAATTTGAGGCCTTCGTAGGTAAAGAGTGCAAGACGGTCTACATCGGGGCCGTAGTCGCGGTAGTAATCGTTGTTGCCCAGTACGGCCCGCACGGGGGCGATGGTGCATAGGTGCTCGTAGTCCATCTCCGACGTGAGGTCGCCAGCGTGGATGATCAGGTCTGCGCCCTCAAGCTCATCCAAGAGCGCAGGCGAAAGATAGCCGTGGGTGTCCGAGATGATGTCGATGCGCTTGGCGCTTGCACTGTTCATGGGATCCCTTCCGCAAAAAACGATTCGGCAGATACATACAAAAAAGGCCCCACGGCTCCGCAGACGATGGGTCTACAGGGCTGCGGGGCCAGTGTGCTAGAGACTCAGGGCCTTCTTGAGCGGCACGACGCGGCGGCGCGAAACCGGCACGCGTTCGTCGACGCCCGTAATGCCCAGCTGGATGGCGCCCGAGGGCACCGTCTCGACATCCGTGACGCACGCCAAGTTGACGATATAGCGGCGGTGAACACGGAAGAAGCCAAAATCGCAGAGCTTGGCCTCAAACTGCGCCAGCGAGGTCGTCGACAAAAAGCGATCATCGACGGTATAGATGCAGGAGTAATCGTCCTTGGCCATGATAAAGCGAATGTCGTCCACGGGAATGAGCACCTTGCGGCCGCCCTTTTCCACCGGGATACGCTCGATGGTCACCTTGCTGTCCGTAACCGGCTTGGCGCGTTGCGTGACCTTCTCGATCGCGCGATCCAAGCGAGCTTCCTCGACCGGCTTCATCAGATAATCGACGGCATCTACGTCGAATGCCTCGACCGCATGGTCGCTATACGCAGTCACAAACACGATCGCCGGCGGATTTTTAAGCTTATGCAGCGCCTCGGCAAGTTGCAGGCCCGAGGCACCGGGCATCGAGATATCGAGAAACACGACATCCACGCGACTTTCCATAAGCATCTCGATGGCGGAGCGGACGCTCGACGCCTCCGTGATCGTGCCGATCTTGCCCGTTTGCTCGAGCAGGAAGCGAAGCTCCGAGCGAGCCGGCGCCTCATCATCCACAATCATCGCACGCAGCATAGGGATAAAACCTTTCGTCAACTAACTACGCCGGGCATCCGTCGCATGACGTTGAGCCCGTAGCCTTTTATTTTACTCTTGAATGTCAAAGATGCTCTCTGACAAATCAAGATGAAGGAGCACTTTGGTGCCCTTGCCCGGCGCCGATTCGACACGCGTATAGGAGTGCGGCCCATAAAAGCGATGGATGCGCTCCGAAATATTGTGCATGGCCACACCGGCGCCGCCACCCTGGGGAGAGCTGGCGTCGGGACGGGCAGAGCGCTCGTCAAACAGTCTGGCGGCGGTACCCTCATCCATGCCCACGCCATTATCGGCCACGGCAATCAAGATTGCATCCTCGCCGTCTTGGTGAACGGTCACGTCGATCCTCAGGGCGTCGTCATCGCCCATACCATGACGTACGGCGTTCTCGACAATCGGCTGGATCACGAACGCCGGCACCAGCGTATCTTCCACGTCCTCGGACACATCGAACGTCGCAAGCACGCGGTCCTCGCCAAAGCGGGCCTTCTCAAAGGTAAGGTAGCGCTTGGTCTGTGCAACCTCGCGCGAGACCGGAATAAGCGATCCCGAGTTGTCGAGCGTGGCACGATAGAACGATGAGAACTCACGAAGCAGTTCGCGGGCCCGCAGCGGATCGGTGCGCGTAAACGATGCAATGGTGTTCAGCGTGTTGAACAGGAAGTGCGGGTTAATCTGCGCCTGCAACGCACGCACCTCGGCGCGCGCCGTGAGTTCCTTTTGCACCTCGAGCTCGTGGATGGCGAGCTGCGTGGACAAGATCTCGGCAAAGCCCGAGGCAAGCGCGTACTGGGTACGGTCGACGGCGCGCGGGGTCTTGTAGTAGAACTTGAGCGTGCCGACGGTACGATCGCCTACCTTGATGGGGGCGATAATGCCGGCGGGAACTTGGTTGTGCGAGCCGTCCGAGCCCACGACATCCACCATACGGTTGAACGACTGCACGATGCCATGTTCGATAACGTAGCGTGTGGCAAGCGTGTGGATGGGAGAATCTGGCAGTAGTTTTTCCTCAAACTCTCCCGCGCAGGCAAGCACGTTGCCCTCGTCGGTGATGGCCACCGTCATGGCGCGCGTCTCGGGCAAAATGCGCCGGCACACCAAACGCGCCGACTCCTGCGTCAGACCGCCCTTAATGTCCTCGAGCATGGCCGAGGCCACCGAGAGCGTCTCCTCGGTGTACTGGGAGCGCACCGAATCGGGATTGAGCGTCAAAAAGATAAAGATGCACAGAAAGATGCACAGCAGCGCGCAGGCAATCACCGTGGCGATCGGCTCGATACCGGTCACCAAGGCAAAAATAAAGTACACCAGCACACAAATGGCGCAGGCAACGGCAATGATGCGAAAGATTGATATTGAACTATCGCGCTGGGCGCGGCGGTCGATCATTCGGCCCCCTCCAGGATACTGATCAGTTGTGCGTCACGCCAAAGCCCGTCCATGATCTTGGGCCAAAAGCTCTGGAAACGCAGGTAGCTTGCAGCGTTTTGGCGCGCATAGGCCTTTGCCTCGTCGATACCATGGCGCCAGATGCGCAGGTAGCCCTCATGCTCGCGGGTAAACACGCTGCGGACCATAGCGGTCTTGCGCACGCGGTCGTCGAGCTCGCGCGAAATCCACGGGCCCGGGTAGGGCATGAGCGATGCCGCCGTAACGGGAATGAGCTCCTTTTGATGCGCGGCGAATGTCAACTTGGCCCGTTCGTAGTACCAACGGTATACATCCTGCATAAAGCGCGGTGAGCGCTTTTCGGACTCCGGAGGCAGATGGCGCACGGTCCACTCGTTATCGAACCACACGTCGTAGCCAAACATGCGCATGTTAAAGAGGTAATCCAAGTCCTCGCCGCGGGTGATAAACGGGTCAAAGGCCACACGCGTAAAGGCGCGGGCGTGCAGGGCCATCAGGCCGCCGCACACGTAGTTGGAGCGCGAGATGCGGGTGCCCGAAAGCGCCTTTTTCATCCAACGGTTGAACTCGATGCGCTTGGTCCACCAACGATGGCAGATGCCCGCCTTGTCCGTGGGAGCCAGCGGCGAGCCGTCGCGATCGTAGAAATAGCCGCTCTTGACCAAGATCGGCAAGCCCTGACGCGTCTGCTGCCCCAACGCATAGGTCGCGCGCTTCATAAAGTCGGCGTCGATGACAGTCTCATCGTCATCCAAGAAGATAACCGCGTCATGCCCCAGCACAGCGGCGCAGGCTAGCCCCATATTGCGGATGGCACCGTAGCCTCGCAGGCTCACGCACTCGCCCGAACCCTTGGGCGCGATCTGAGCAACCCGGTCTGCGATGCGCGAGGCCTGGGTGTTGGTGACAACGGTGACCTTGAGCGTGGGATGCGCGTCGACAATCTCGCGCACGCGCAGCGACACATCGGCTGTGGCAGAAACGGGACAGACCACCAAAAGGATGATGCGCGGGATGTCACGTACCTGCTCAAGCGAGGCCAGACAGCGGTCGAGTTCGGGATTGTCGGCGTTGAGTCGCGTCGAATGGTCATAGGTGCCAGGGGCGTTTGCGCAAGCGTCATCGCCCGCCCAATACGTTGGAATCACGACTGTGGCGTTCATGCCTTACCCTCCCTGCAACACAAAAACGGGACGCCGCCAAACACAGGCGACGCCCCGCGACCTAGCTGATTCCATCATACCCACTTGGGCAAATCATTGCTCGCAAGTCGCAATGTTTATTGCGGATAACCCCAAAAGAGTACCGTGGACAGGCACAATAGCCGCTCGCTCCTATGCGGCATGCTCTGCCGCCCGAGTCATACGGGACAGGCGGACCAGCAGCATAAAGCCAACGACCAGCAGCACGCCAATGGAAAGGACGCCCAGCGACGGGTTGCCGGTCAGCGAGGTGACGACCGACACCAGGAAGGTGCCCATAACGCTTGCATAACGACCAAAGATGTCAAAGAAGCCGTAGTACTCGTTGGACTTTTCCTTGGGGATAATGCGGCCAAAGTAGCTACGGCTGAGCGCCTGCACGCCGCCCTGGAACAGGCCGACCATAATGGCAAGCACCCAGAATTCAAAGGCGGTCTTTAAGAAGAACGCGGCGAACAGCACAATGCCCATGTAGGCGGCGACCGCCACCAAGATCATGTTGAGCGTGCCCACGCGTCCGGCGAGCTTGCCATAGATGATGGCGGACGGAAAGGCCACGAACTGCGTAACGAGCAGCGCCAGCACCAGCTGCGTCGAATCGATGCCCAAAGCCGAGCCGTAGCTGGTAGCCATGGAAATGACCGTGTGGACGCCATCGATATAGAAGAAGAACGCGACCATGTAGACCAGCACGGTCTTGTTGTGGGCGATCTCGCGCATGGTGTGTCCGACCTCGGAGAACACACCGCCCACGATGTGGCCGATGGTGTCCTCGGGACCGCGCTCGCGACCGTACTTTTGCTTATAGGTGCGAATGAGCGGCAGGGTAAAGATGAGCCACCAGGCACCAGTGATGATAAACGACAGACGCGTTGCCAGTATGGTAGGGACGCCAAGAGCGGGGCCACCCATGATGAGCGCCAGGCAGATGACGAACGGCACGGTGGAACCGATATAGCCCCAGGCATAGCCCGAGCTGGACACGGCGTCCATGCGCTCGTCGGTCGTAATGTCGGGCAGCATGGCGTCGTAGAACGTCATAGAAGAGTTAAGGCCGATGGTGCACAGCACGTACACGGTCAAAAATGCCATGGCGGACATTGGGATAGCCTGCGCCAGGCAAAGCACCAGGCCCGTGAGGAAGAAGCCCAAGAAGAACTTGATCTTGTTGCCGGCGTAGTCAGCAAGCGCGCCCAGAATGGGCATGAGCATGGCAATGACCAGCGAGGCGATCGTCTGCGCATTGCCCCAGGCGACCACCAGGTCGGCCGAGGAAGCGCCGGTATTGATAGCGTTAAAGTAAATGGGCACCACCGAGGTATTGAGCAGCACGAGGGCCGAATTGCCCACATCATACATAACCCAGTTACGCTCGAGCTTGGTGTATTTCATGGACAGGGACCCTTCGTATTCGCCCGATATGCAGTTAGTTCATCGTACCCCAATTGTCCAGAACCGCCGATAAGGATTCGGCAAAGGGGCACGCACGGGCCCTATTCCTCGCGGTCGAACTCCTCATCGGCATTGAGCACGCGACCGCTGTAGTTGACGTGACTGGTCACGGCATCCATGTCACCGGTCTCGATAAAACGTGCGACCGTGCACTCGTAATCGACCAGCGCGCGATCAAAGACCTCGGGGAAGCTCTCGTTCGAGACCTCGTCGGTAAAGGGATTCTTCCATGTCAGATGGCCCAGGTTACCGGTGCGCTCGGGCAGCTCCGTCGTCACGCGATGGGCAAGGCCGTCGAGCAGCGAGTAGTCGTGCACCAAGCCCTCAACCAGCGAGATCGCGCGCGTCTTTACGGAGCCGGCCGGCTCAATCGCGCGGTAAAGTCGCTGCATATTGGCAACGGCAGCACCGTACTCCCCCGCCGGAATGTCAATGCCGTACACGCGTCCGGCAACATAGCTCATCAGCACGCCGGCCACGCGATTGATGCGATCGGTGGTGACGATCTCGCCCGCCGGCGGGTAATCGTCAACCGTAGCGCCATCGCGTTTAAGCTGCAGCATCAGTACATCCAGGTCGCTCTCGATCACGGCATGGACCTGACTGCTCGAATTCTCAAGCTCTGAATCGGACTCCACGATGCCAAACTGCTGCTCATAGACAAAGGGATGGGCGTTGCGGTCGAGCACGTAATGAGACAGCAGGCCCAGCGCAAAGGCACGGCCCAAGCTGGCGTCGCGCGGCAGCAGATGCGACACGCCGTCGCGCAGGCACGCGAACTGGCGAGACATGCGCGACCGATGCATGACCTGCGCCAGCAGCGTGCAGTCGGAAACACGCGGTGTCAGAATGTGAAAGAAAAACGGGTCGGGGCCTTGGTTGCCCAAGATAAAGGCAATGCGCTCTTCATCGGACGTGATGACGCCCTGCGGAAGACGGTCGATGCTTTCCTCGCCAAACAGATGATGGGTGATAAGCGCGGGCATAATGATCCTTTCGATTTCATTCGATGCCACCCATTATGCCCACCGCGCGCCCATGCCAAACCTGCGATGGTAAACGACGACACGCAAGCCTCTTACGCAAGCCCCAGGTGCGACTTGACCTCGGCGGCACGACGACGGGACACCGGTACCGTCGAGTTCACGCGGTCGAGCCTGAGCTCCATCAACCCCGTGGAGCCAATCTCAACATTGTGCACGTCTTCCAAATTGACCAGGTAGCTGCGATGAACGCGAATAAAGCCCTCGGAGTCCAAGCGACGCTCGAGCGAAGAGATCGACTCATTGATCAGGTACGTTCCCTCGGCGCAGATGGCGTTGCAAAAATCGGCGCGTGCCTCAAAGTAGCAGACGTCTGCGGCGGGAATGAACACCTTTTTGCCCCCGCGGTCCACCGTCAGACGCAAAGGCTGGCGCGGGGCGTGGATAACACGACGGGCACCCAAGGCTGCCTCGATCTTGTCGAGTGCCTTTGACAGGCGTGCGTCCTCGACCGGCTTGACGACATAGTCGACCGCATCGAGGTTATACGCATCGGCGGCAAACTCGGCAAACGCCGTCACAAACACAACCACCGGCGGCGTCTTTAGGTTCTGCAGCGTCTCGGCAAGCTCAATTCCCGAGCGACCGGGCATGGTAATGTCTAAAAACAGCACGTCGGGCTTGTTCGACAGAATCGACTCCACAGCTTCGGTGACATTGCCCGCCTCGGCAATCTGGCCCACACGCGTATCCTTTTCCAACAGATAGCGTAGCTCAGCCCTAATGGGAGGTTCGTCATCAACCACCAAGATGTTCCAGCCTTCGGACATATGTGCTTCCCCTCTTTTTCTCTCAATCCAACCGCGTGCTACGCCGTCAACGGCGCGGGCTCATGCGGCTCGCCGTTCAGCTCGACGATGACCTGCGTTCCCACGCCCTCCTGGGACTTCACGCGCATGCCGGAATCTTCTCCGTAAAAGAAATGGATACGCTGAAGCACGTTGAAGAGCGCCAGGCCGCAACCTCGCTTGACGGAGCCGTCGGCGGTAATGCTCTCGGGCTCCTCTCGACGATGTTGCTCAAACAGATGCGCGCAGACCTCTTCGCTCATACCGATGCCATCGTCCTCGACAATGATCTCCAAACCGTCATCGGTCTCGAAAGCCCTAACATGAATAGAAAGCGGCTCGGTCTCGCGCTGCGCGTGCTTGATGCAGTTTTCGAGCAACGGCTGCAAGATAAACGGCGGCACCATGCAATCGCGCACCTCAAAGTCGATATCGACCGAGACGCGCAGACGGCCGTCGCCATAACGAGCCTGCATAAGATTGATATAGCGAGTACCCTGTTCCACCTCGTGCTCGAGCGTGGTGAGCGTATCGGAATCAGAAAGCGTCTGACGATAGTAGTTGGAGAAGTCGATCAGCAGCGACCTGGCCTTGTCCGGCTCGGTACGTACGAGCGACACGATGGTGCTGATGGTGTTAAACAGAAAATGAGGATCGACCTGCGATTGCAAGGCGCGCAGCTCCACGCGGGCCGTAAGCTCGTCCTGGCGCTCGAGCTCAAAGCTCGCAAGCTGCGTGGAAATGAGGTCGGCAAAACCCGAGGCAAGCGCCGTCTGGCGCATATCGATGCTGCTCAGACGGGGATAATACAGCTCGAGCGTGCCCACGCAATGCCCGCGCACGGTAAGCGGTGCGACAATACCGGCGCGCAAACGCGGAAAGTAGCCACCCGTCTCGGTCGAGGCATCGCGCGAGAACACGCTTTGTTCACCGCTGTTGATCACGTTGAGCGTAGTCCGCAGCACCACCGGGGTGCCCGCGGGGCATTTTGCCGAGTCCTCGCCCCAGCTTGCCAACACCTGCTTGCCGTCGGTAAAGCAGATGGCAGAGGCGATAGTTTCGGACAGGATGATCTTAGAGGCGCCCAGGGCAGCTTCGGGCGTAAGGCCGCGCGACGTGTAGGCGAATATTTTTGAAGCGATGGCGAGCGTGCGGTCGGTTGCGCTCGATGTGAGGTCGTCGGGAACGACAAAGACGTACGAGAAGAAGAAGCACAGCATGACCAAGCCGGCAATGACGACAACGGCCGGAACGGGATTGGGATTATCGGTTAGATCCCAGATGAGCAGCAGGATAAGCAGCGGAACGACGATACCGAGCAAGATGGCTTGAACCACATGCTGAGCGGTACGAAAGACCTTGGTAGAGTTGTAGCTCTTGCCCAGAATCAGCCTATTGAGATCCACCGTCATCTCCTTCTTACTGACGCACCCCATAGCAATAAAGAGGGCCGCAAGCGACCCTCTTTATTGCATTATGCAATCAAATACTGTGTTTTACATCAAGCCATCGATGAACGGTAGCTTAGGCGCTGTACTTGTTTGCCTCGCCGAAGGTGCCGCCCTCGACAATCCAGCCGTCCTTCATGATGACGTCCATGTTGTCGGTGTTGAGCACGTGGATGTCGGCGGCGACGTCACCGTTGACGACCAGCAGGTCGGCGCACTTGCCGGCCTCGATGGAACCGGTCTCGTCCTCGATGTGGCACATCTTGGCACCGTTGAGGGTGGCACAGGTGATGGTCTCGACCGGAGTGAAGCCGATCTTGTCGACGAACTCGTACATCTCCTCGATGGAGCAGGTGCCGTACGGGGTGACGAAGGAGAAGGAGTCGGAGCCGATCGTCATGACGACGCCGCGCTTCTTGGCCTCGCGCAGGCAGTCATAGTTGCGCTGCAGCTCCTTCTCGACCAGGGTGCCCTCGTACTTGTCGTGCAGCTCGGGGACGTAGACGGGCGGATAGGTGGCGTACCAGGTGGGCAGGAAGGCGATCGTCGGGGTGAAGAAGGTGCCCTGCTCGGCCATGAGGTCCATGGTACGCTCATCGATATCGAAGCCGTGAATCAGCTGCTCGCAGCCAAAGCGGACGGAATCGTAGGCAGCGGCGTGGTTGTTGTAGCAGTGGCTCCACACAGGGATGCCGACCATCTTGGCCTCTTCGACCACGGCCTGAATCTCCTCGGAGCAGTAGTGCTGGTCGCGGCCGGAGTCCCAGCGCCAGATGCCGCCACCGGTAGCCCAGATCTTGATGGCATCGGGGTTCTCACGCAGGCGACGACGGACGGCCTTGCGCAGATCCCAAGGACCGTCGACCTGATCGCCCCAGGGGTGCGATTCCTTGTTGAGCTCCTGGCTGCAGTGGTGGGAGTCGCCGTGGCCGGCAACGCGGCAGAAGCCAAGGCCGGTGGCCAGAACGCGCGGGCCCTTGAAGACGCCCTTGTCGATGCAGTCACGGATCTGGATACCAAAGCGGCCGATCTCGCAGACGGTGGTGAGGCCGTGGGTGAGGCAGTCGTAGGCCTGCTTGACGGCGACGGCCTGCTTCTCGAGGAGCGGCTGCATGACCCAGTCGGTGTCATCGTCGGTCAAGTTGCCCGAGAAGTGCAGGTGGGTGTCGATCAGGCCGGGAAGGACGGTCTTGCCGGCGGCGTCGATGACCTCAACGCCCTCGGGAAGGTCCTGCATGGCGCCGGCGTACTCGATCTTGCCGTTGTCGTCGACGAGAACCAGGGAGTTCTCGACCGGCTCGGCACCGGTACCGTCGATGAGCTTGCCGCCAACGATTGCATACTTAGTGGACATGGTTCCTCCTTATGGATCCATATAGTGGGCGAGGCCGCGTTGGGTTAAGGCCTCACAAAGCTACCCAAGTGGTGCCGGGTTCGGTGCGCGGAAGAGAGGGTCCCGCGCACCTGATCCGCCCCGGCTCGGCGTTACTTTTTGCGGGAATTGGTGAAGGCCATGAGAGCCAGGCCGACGGCCAGCCAGCCGATCACGATGCTCCACTCCACCATGTTGAGGGAGGCGGGAGAGAACGGAATCACGAGCAGGCCGATGATGATGGCGCAGGCAGCGATAGCGAGGCCGATGCCAAACTTGCCGCCGGGCACCTCGTAGGGACGAGGCAGGTCGGGCTCGGTGAAGCGCATGCGCAGGCAAGCGAGGGCGACCATGCCGCAGGAGAAGATGAAGGCGAGAGCCGACACGTTGGTCAGAGGGATGAGCATGTTCTTGCCCAGGAACGGACCGACGACGGTGATGACGCTCAGAACAACGCAGGCGAGCTTGGGAGCGCCGGACTTGGGATCGACCTCGGCGAACTGCTCGGGCAGCTGGCCCTTGCGGCCCATGGCGAGCATGATGCGGCTCGTGGCGCCGTAGAAGGAGTTCATCGGGCCCATGGGTCCAAGCGTGGCGATGACGAGCATGGCCAGGTACAGGAGCATGTTGATGCCCTTGAGGCAGGCGAGCGCGGGAACCGGGCTCTTAACAAACTCATGCCAGTCGAGGATGGTGCCGAACGAGTAGATGCAGACCATGTAGAAGCCGCCGGCGGCCAGCAGGGCCAGGGAGATAATCTTGCCGAACTTGTTCCAGTTGAGGCCCTCGGCTGCTTCCTCAGCCTGCTGAGGAATGGTGTCGAAACCGGCGTAGAAGAACGGGGTCAGAACCAGGACCGACACGATGCCGGCGAACAGGCTGGCGCCCTCGGTAGCGGCCTTGCCGCCGCCAGCGCCGGTGACCTGGGAGAACACGGGCATGGCATTGTCCGGCGAGCCGGTGAACAGCGAGACGCCCATGGCGAGCAGCATGCCGCAGAGCAGAGCCTTGGTCAGGAAGGCCTGGAGCTTGGCGGCCGAGCTGGCACCGCGGAAGTTGAGGAAGATGACGTAGGCTGCGAAGCCGAGCGCGATCAGCGTCGGGAACAGGTAAACGTCGGCGCCCAGGATGGTGTAGAGCTTGACGGCGCGCAGCCACTCAAGGCCGGGCAGGCTGCCGAACATCTCGGACACTAGGGTCGAAATGGCGATGGCCTCCCACGGGCACAGGATGCCGTTGCCCAGAGCCAAAAGCCATCCGGTGATGTAGCTCAGCGTACGGCCAAAGCTACGATCGACATACTCGACGATGCCGCCCGAGATGGGGATAGCGGCCGTGAGCTCACCGAAAACAGCTCCGACGGGCACGAGGAAGATTGCACCCAAGAGGAATGCGATCATAGCGGGAACGGGACCGCCGCCCACGACCATCCAGTCGCCGACCTGCAGAACCCAACCGGTGCCGATGATGGCACCGAAACCGATGGTGAAGAAGTTCCAGAGCGAAAGCGTTTTCTTCATACCGCCGTTATCCTCGACTGCAACTTCTGCGTTCTTGTCCGCCATTGTTCCCCTCCTTTCCTTTTTGACGCCCCTTGACGTCACCCCTTGCGCGGTCTGTTTTGCCGCGCTCTTTTATTTCGTGGCTTTAAGATACGGCCTTGGCGCAGCATGGCCGCCCATGGCTCGACCGAAGGCCGAACTCGCATATGAGCGGCGCCGTTTTTGGGACGAACGGCACGGTTTGCCGTTCATTGTTGCCGCCCGTCCGACGGGCGTACGTTCATCGGACGCATATAGAGATGTTTTTGAGGCCGTGTGTTTTGCGCCTTTCGTACCGTTTACCGAGCTTTTGACGCGCAGACCCATTTGTTGCACATCTTTTTTGTAGGATAGACAGGTTATACATGAGACAAGGCGGTACGAATGGCATACGGATACAACGACGGTGATCAACGGCGACAAAGCGTTCGCCTTGCTGGCCGTACCACGCCGACGCCCGGAAGTGCCACAAGCAGCAATCCGCAACGTCCTCAAGAGCAACCCAGGCCTTCGTCTCGGCAGCAGGCAAGCAAAACACGGCAAAGTGGCCGTCCGCGCACGGGCACAAGCGCGCAGCAAGACAGCCGCTTAGGCGCGCGCACTCGACAGCATCAAGCCGAGGTTCCGCAACTGCGCCGCAACGGCGCACGTCAGCCCGGCATCCATATCAACCGCTTCTTTTCGCATCCCCAAGGTGGACGCGACGGCAAGCCCTACCGCTCGACATCGCACGTGAATGCCCCCGCCCTGCCGGCTCGTCGACTTCGCCTCGCACTGTGCTCTATCCTCACCTGTCTGGTCTTTGTGTTTACGAGCTCCTGTATGTCCCACGGCTCGGCCGGTCTCGAGCCCACCGCCGAGGACAAGCTGCTCAAGGCCCCCGTCGCGCCCGGTTATTCTTTCGCCTTTTCGACCCCGCGCCCGCAATGGCAAGCCGGCACGATGCCCCATATCTATCAGATCGACCCTGCGTGGTCGGAGCTGTCTTACGCCGGCGGCACCATCCGCCAAAATGCCTGCGGGCCTACGTGCCTCACCATGGTCTATATCTTTAAGACGGGACGCACCGATATGACCCCCGTCGATATGTGCGCGCTTTCTGAGGCGGGCAATTACGCCCCCACTGGTGCAACCGAATGGTCGTTTATGACGAGCGGCGCGTGGCAGTTGGGACTTAACGGAACGGAGCTCCATAACGATCGCGACTCGATGACTCAGGCGCTGCGTTCGGGAGCGCCCATCATCGCCGCCGTTCGGCCGGGCACCTTTACCAACGTGGGCCACTACATTGTGCTTTACGGTATTGACGACGCCGACCAGATTGGCGTCTACGACCCCAACTCGGCCAGCCGCAGCGTCCGCCGCTGGGGCGTCGTAGAAGTCCTTAACGAAGTCGAAGCCATGTGGGCCTACTACTAGTCATTGGGGACAGACTTAAATGAGTGGTCGTTGGCTGCCCGGAACTGCTGGCACGGAAAATGCATCCCGCTTTGAAGTTCGATAGCGGGATGCACTTTCCGCGCACGGCCTGTTTGGGAAACTACGTTCCACTTTCCGGCAACATTCCGGGATGCATTTTCCGGTTGAGGCCCTCAAGGGAAACCATGTCCCATGTTGGACGCTCATTCTGGGATGCGCTTTCCGCAGTTGATTGATGCGGGCTTTAAGGACTGTTCCAAGCTGCCGGCAGAAAAGGAACGTCCCCAAGTGCCGGGTTTCCGCAGTCATTGGGGACAGACTTAAATGACTAGTCGTTTAGGAACGTCCCCAATGACTACCCACAGAATGAGGGTCTCATCGGGGACTAGGTAAATAGCAAAAGCCCCCGCGGCCGAAACGGGCCGCGGGGGCAGCAGGCTTGCAAGGGTTAACTCAAGTCCTCGCCATTTGATGCAATGACCTTTTGATACCAGCAGAAGCTGTCCTTTCGGTAGCGATCGAACGTGCCTTTGCCCGTATCATCGGCATCGACATAAACAAAGCCATAGCGCTTCTTCATCTGCCCCGTCGAGGCCGATACCAGATCGATACAGCCCCACGGCGTGTATCCCATCAGGTCAACACCGTCCTCGACAATTGCATCGCGTAGCGCAAGAATATGCCTGCGCAGGTAATCAATATGATACGCATCGTGGACTTTGCCGTCTTCCAGCGCATCGAGTCCGCCCACACCGTTCTCAGCGATAAAGAGCGGAAGATGGTAACGATCGTGGTAGCCGGCAAGCGTCACGCGCAAACCCAGCGCATCGATCTGCCATTTCCAGGCAGTCTCTTTATCCTTGAGGTACGGATTGCGCAGCGTCGGGAACACGTTGCCCTCCGCCTTCTCAGCGATCACCTGGTCATCGGCGCACACCAAGCGCGAGCAATAGTACGAGAACGAGATGAAGTCGACGGTATGCTCGGCCAGACACTCCGTATCGCCCGGCTCAAAGGGCACGTAAACACCCTCTTTCTCGAGCGCACGCAGCTTCCAAGTAGGATAGGCGCCCGCAGCCATCACGTCAGTGTAGAAGTAGCGGCCGCGGTCCTCCTCATACGCAAGCCATACGTCCTCGGGCGCACAACGGTACGGATAGGTCGCACCGGCAGCGATCATGCAACCCACCTTGTTTGCGGGATCGATCTTGTGCAGGATCTCGACGGCGCGAGCGCTCGCCATAAACATATGGTGCGAGAACGCCGCGGTCACGGCTGCACGGTCACGCTCATCCTCGAGCGTGACGCCCGCGTTGAGATAGGACAGCGCCACGCTGTTGATCTCGTTGAAGGTGAGCCAATAACGCACGAGGCCCTGGTACGCACGTCCGACGGTCTCGACGTAGTGCGCATACCGCTCGATCATCTCTCGGCTTTGCCATCCACCATAGTGCTCGACCAGAGCCAACGGATAGTCGTAGTGCGACAGCGTCACGAGCGGCTCGATTCCGTGCTCGCGCAGCGCCTCGAATACCTGACGGTAAAACTCCAAGCCCTCACTGTTGGGCTCGGCCTCCATCCCTGTGGGAAAAATACGGCTCCAACAAATTGAAAGACGCAGGCACTTAAAGCCCATCTCGGCAAAGAGCTCGACGTCCTCGCGCCAATGATGGAAGAAGTCGTTGCCCCAACGGCATGGATACAGCCTGTCCGGATCATCCACGGGCTTTTGCCTGCCAACCATCACATCCCAGCGGTCGGGACCCTGTGGAATCAGGTCGGAGTGCGACATACCGCGGCCGCCCTCGTTCCAGCCCCCTTCGGCCTGGTTGGCAGCGAGCGCGCCGCCCCACAAAAAGCCCTCGGGCATACCGGCAGCAGACGTTCTGTCAAAGTAACCCATGCTACTCAGTATCCTTGGCAGAAGCTGCCGCGGCGTTCTCCTGCTCCTGTGCCAGGAGCTGGTTGTCGTACACCTAAAAGAACGGGTACCAGACCACAGCCATGACCACGATCAAAACGATCGTAAATACCCAGATGCGCGGGTCGAGGCACTGGATAAAGCCCTGAACGAAGATGGGGAACGTGCCGCTCACCAAGATGTAGAAGTTAGAGACAAGACCCAGTGAGATTGCACCCCAATACAGCAGGGCCGAAATCATACCGCCCAGCACAAACGGAATCATGAGGATCGGGTTGAAGATGATGGGTGCGCCAAAGATCGCGGGCTCGGAGATACGGAAGAAGCTCGGCACGATCGATGCCTTGCCAAATGCCTTAAGCTGCTGCGACTTTGCCCTAAACGCGCAGAGCGCCACAAAAGAGAACGTATTGCCCGTGCCGCCGATGAGGTTGATGACCATCGACATGAGTACCGGGTGGAACTCAAGCGGCTGCCCAGCAGCGTAGAGCGAGGCGTTGGCAGCAAAGGCGGCAAGCGTGACCGGGGCGGTGATGGGCATCACGATCATGTTGCCGTGGACGCCAAAGCACCAAAACAGCAGCGTCATGAAGCAGATAAGCAGTGCGCCGGGCACAGAGTCAACTGCGACGGAAAGCGGGGCAGCGAGCAGCTTCTCGATAACCGAGGGGATGGACAGCGTGGGATCGATCATCTGGATCAGCAGGTTGCCACCAAAGAAGATGAGGATGTTGGCGAGCATAGGCACGATGGCGCCAAAGGTTTCGGACAAAAACGGCGGCACGCCATCGGGCATCTTGATGGTGATGCCCTTGGTCTGGCAGAAGTGCGCGACCTCGACGGAGACCAGGGCAACGATGATGGCGGTAAACAGGCCCTGCGCACCCAGATAGGTGCAGGGGACCGCCTGGAGCACGGACTCATCAGCAAGCTGGTAGTAGGACGACGGCGCCGCGGCGATCAGGAACATCACCAGCGAGGTCATACCGGCGTTAAGCTTGGGCATCTTGTAGGTGCCCGCCAGGTTATAGGCGATTGCGAACGTCACGATCACCGACAGTATGCCCATCGTCATGTTGAACGGGATGAGCAGCGTGAGCTTATTGGCCGTGGCAAAATCGAGCCAAGGGCCAAAGACGGACCAGAACCCGCCCCGCGCCACCAGGTCGGCCGTGACCGGCGGGTTGGCGATGATCATAAAGACGGCAGAGACCAAGATGAAGCTGATCGCGCTCATAAAGCCCTTTTGCATGGAGGCAAAGTGGCGCTCGGCGCCGCAGAAATTGGCAATAGGGGTCAGTTTTTCCTGAAGCAGGGTCATGAACTTTTCCATGGTCGCCTCCTAGCCCAACAGCGACTGGGCGAGTGCCAGCACGTTGGCGGCGTTGCCCATGCCGTAGTCCTGTGCGGGGATGACCGCGGTCGGCTTACCGCTCCCCTGCTTGACGGTGTTGAGCTGGTAGGACACCTGCGGCCCCAAGAGCAGCACGTCATAATCGGCGCAGGTCTCCTGATACTCGCCGATACCCACCGCATCGATATCGAGCTCGATGCCGTTTTGCTCCGCGTATTTCTCGAGTTTCTTCATCAGAATGCTTGTAGACAGGCCAGCTGCGCAAACAAGAAGGATCTTCATAAGGGGTTCCCTTCGCATTGATTGGTTGGATAGTCGCCGCACGCCGTTAGGCGTTCTTGGCTGCAGTGCGCTCATACAGGCAGATCAGCTCCTGCACGAGCTCCTGAGCAAGCATGGAGCACATGAGGTGGTCCTGAGCATGGACCAGCAACACATCCACCGACAGATGCTCGCCCGCCGCCTCGGTCGAAAGCAGCTGCGTTTGGATGTGGTGAGCTTTGATTCCCGCATCCTTTGACTGCTTCATGAGTTTGGCGGCAGCGTCAAAATCCCCCGCCTTTGCCTTTTCAAGGGCTTCGAAGGCAAGGCTGCGCGCCTCTCCCGCTGCAGCGACCAGCTGAAACGAAACCATCTCGGTTCCCTGATCGTCCATAACGGTCTCCTCTCCCGTGATGTTTGGTTTGTACTTGAATATTCGAAACGCCTATCTCCCACCCGCAATCCTCGAGGTTTATTGCAGGCAGGCAGGGTTTTCGACAAAAGAAGCCTTAAGCCGTATGCGCTTGCACAAGCGCCATCAGCTCATGCCAGGACCGGCGCTCGCGTAAGCGCTCGACCCCCTGGCGGTCCATAAAGATCTCAGCGAGCAGCGAGCTCAAGATCCGCGCCTCATCGCCGCCCGACCGGGCAAACGACACCATAAAGACGATATCGACCTCATGGCCGTATTCGTCCCAAAGAATGGGATGTTCGAGCAGGCCCACGGTAACAAAGGCCTCGGCGCTCAAAGGATGCATCCCATGGGGCATGGCCACCCCATTGCCAAACGAGGTGGCACTCGCGCTCTCGCGCTCGGCAACCTCTTGGGCAAACTGGGCATCGACACGGCCGCTCTCGACGGCGCGCTCGGAGAGATATCGGAGAACGGCCTGCTTCGACGACGCCTCAACGCGGTTGAAGAACAGGGCACGGCTAAAGAAAGCGCTCAGGGAGTCCGATTGCGCAGCGTCATCACTCAGCACCTTGCGGATAGCGTTGACATCGCTCGTCTCCAAGAAGAAATCGGCCTCGCGGACGGGCACGGGCAACTTGACGTTGAGCGGCACCGTTGTGAACACGTAGTCGATGTGCGAAAAGTCGAGCGTTCCCACGCGGGCGACGTCGCATGTCTCAATCGACTCGATATACATACCAAACTGCTTGCGGTACTGGTGCTCGAGCATACGGGCGCTTCCCGCTCCCGAGGCGCACACGATCAGGATGCGTTTGCGACGCGGCTGGTCGGCTTGCTGCTCGAGGGCCAGGGCAAATGCCATGGCGATGTAGCCGAGCTCCTCATCAGAGGGCTGGCTGCCAAAATGACGCTCGAGTACCTGCGAGGTGCCGGCCGCCATCGAATAGGCCAACGGAAACCTCGTCTTGATATCGGGCAGCATGGGGTTATCCATATGCATGTGATATTCAAGGCGATAGCCCAGAGGGCCAATATGCCGAGCAAGGTTCATGCGAAGTTCAAGATCGCTGCTAAAGTCAAACCTAAACTCATCGTTGACCGCACATACCATCTCGGAAGCGATCTCCCACATCTCGTCCGAGATAACGGCCGAGCCCTTCTCGGGCACGCCCGTGCCCCTGCCGAGCAAATGGATTGCGATAAAGGCAACCTCTTCTCGGGGCATGCTCACGCCCAGGGCATCCTTGATGTTTGCGGCAATCTGGAAAGCCGCAGCGTATTCGCGCGTTTCCTCCAGCTTTAAAACGTCCGATTCTGCAGCCGGGACATAGCAGCCCTGCTCGATGCGGCCAAGAGCGATGTAAAGATGCATGATGAGATTGCGGGATGCCAGCGAGCTCACCGTGACGGGCGAGGCAGTCAGGGCATCGTCCACACATGCGGCGATGGCCCGCAGGCGCTCGGCGAGCTCTGCATCGTCGGTGTCGGGCAACACGGGCCTCACCAGCGAGGCCAGACACAGACGCCGTTGCGACTCCCCACCCGCAACGCGGATTCCGTAGCGAGGGCGCTTTTCGAGCGTCAAGTCAAATTGGGCGAGTTTCTGCTCTACCAGACGCATGTCATTGGACAGAGTTCGCGCCGAAACGTAGAGTAAATCCGCATACTCCTCAATCGTCACCCACTGGGACCGCATGAGAAGGTCGTTAAGAAGGAAGGACACACGGCCGTCGCGCGTATCAGGAATGCCCGGATGGGCCAGAGCCGCACTGTCTAGCAAGCGAGCAAGCTCATCTGCATGTGCAACATCGATACGATATTGCCCTTTGCTGCCAACGATGCGTGCAACCCCCGCAAGCTTGTCGTTTGCGCGATGGATATAGTTTCTCACGGCGCGCTCGCTTACCTCGAGACGCTTGGCAAGCACCGCGACAGCGACAGGCTGAGCGTCCTCGATCATATTTACAAGCTGCTTGACGCGAGCATCCATGTCCTCCTCCTTTCCCTGCGTCTAGTCTAACGCGGTAAAGAATGACACTCCACGTCGCGCTCGTTCCGCCAACGCGGAACAGGTTGCGGGGAGTCCAGCTGAACTTATAGGGAGCACGGAGAGAGGGCCCGAAAGCAATGCGTCGGTGTGAGATGCGCTTTCCGCAGTCATTGGGGACAGATTTAAATTAGTAGTCATTGAGGACGTTCTTGTTTGACTAGTCGTTTAAGAACGTCCCCAATGACTACCCACCCATCGGGGACTAGGTAAATAGCAAAAGCCCCGCAGTCGGAGCGGACTGCGGGGCTCATGAAGAGAGGCTAGTTTGTGGGCGCCTTGCCTGGCGCCCACGAGAGAGGCAATGGAGTAGAGGCTACTCGTGGATGCGGGTACCGGAGAGGCCGGCCATGGTCTCGGCGGCCTTGTCCAGGGCGCCGATGATGCAGGTGCGGCCCTTGCGGGAACGGGCGAACTTGATGGCAGCGCGGACCTTGGGCTCCATGGAACCCTTGCCGAACTGACCCTCGTCGGCCAGGCGCTCGGCCTCGTCGGCGGTGATGTCCTCGAGCTCCTCCTGGTTGGGCTTGCCAAAGTTGATGGCGACATGCTCAACGGCGGTCAGCAGGAACAGAACGTCGGCGTCGCAGTCCTCGGCCAGCAGCTCGCCGCCCAGGTCCTTGTCGATGACGGCGGGAACGCCCTTGTAGCAGCCCTTGTTCTCGTAGTCGCGGACGACGGGGATGCCGCCGCCACCGCAGGCGATGACGATGAACTCGTTATCGAGCAGGTTGAGGATGGAGTCAGCCTCGACGATCTTCTTGGGATCGGGGGAAGCGACGACGCGACGCCAGCCGCGACCGGAATCCTCGACGAAGACCTTGGAGGGATCCTCGGCCATGAACTCCTTGGCCTGCTCCTCAGTGTAGAAGGGGCCGATCGGCTTGGTCGGGTTCTTGAACGCGGGATCGTCCGGGTCGCACTCGATCTGGGTGACGACGGTGGCGGCGTGCCAGCGCTTATAGCGCTTGTGCATCTCGCGGCCGATGCCCTGCTGCAGGTGATAACCGATGTAGCCCTGGGACATGGCGCCGCACTCGGGCAGCGGCATCTCGGGGGTGCCGATGGCGTCGTGGGCAGCGGCGAAGGCGTTCTGGATCATGCCAACCTGCGGGCCGTTGCCGTGGGTGATGATGATCTCGTTGCCCTGCTCGATCAGGCCGAGGAGAGCGTGAGCGGTGTTGCTCACGGCCTCGATCTGCTCAACGGGGTTGTTGCCGAGGGCGTTGCCGCCAAGGGCGACGACGATACGATCGGGCTTGCCAAGAGGCTTAGACATTGCTGGAATCCTTTCTGTAAAAGGCCTACAACCCATTAATAACCCGCGCCCGTGCGATACGCGAGTTTATTAAGGTTTATATTCTCTTTATCGCTCATTTTATTCATTTTGAAAATAGTTGAACGGTGAACGGTCGCTTTTACCCGCTCAGCGTAAAGAAACCCAGCTCAAGCATATCTACGTCATTTACGTGCAACTTTATTTTAATAGAGCAGGGATTAGACCAGATTATGCAAACTATATCTTTGCTAAACATAAAACAGACAGCGCAAAATCTTACTCGCACTATACGAGATTCTATGCACTTATTGGACGAGTATGCAGCCCTGCAATAACATGGCGTTTTTCATCCAACTTAAGGAATAGACGAGCGCCTTTGCCGCGCGTCGGCCGGCAGCCGGCGAGCCGTCTCGTCGGTTGCCGCTTCCAGAAAATCAAAAACTGATATTGCGCGCGCAATTGCTGCATGGTACTTTAGCGAAGAACAGCGCGGGCTGGGGCGACAGAGATCTGCCGTGAAGTTTGGGTTCGGCGACCCCGCTGCTGTCTTCTCCTTATCCGCCAGCGAACCCCTTGAGCGACGGATTGAGGAGGTCCTTACTATGACAAAAATGCTCAAGATCACGCTGAATGGCGAGACGTTTCTCGCCGACATGCTCTGGGACAAGGCTCTCGAGGCATGCAAGCTATTCGAATCGTCCTGTCCGGTCGAGTCACGTATCTTTTCGGCCAAAATCTGCGATGCCGAGGTGACGTATCCTGTCTCGGGCCCCATCGCCAATTACGAGCACATCGAGAACCCCGTCTTTCACGAGCCTGCGGGCGCCGTGAGCTGGTATGGCGGATGGTCGTCAATCTGCATCTTCTTTGACGTGTGCGAGCCCTTTGGCACCTGCAACATGTTCGCCCGCATCTGCGAAGCCGACCGCGAGCGCTTTGCCGCCGCCTGCCGCAATGTCTGGGACAACCAGGGCATGTGCATCAAAAACGAAATCGTCGAGATTGAAGCGGAGGCCTAAAGATGATGGATATCAACACCCTGCTCGCACTCGACCTTGCCGAGTACACCACTGCACTTGAGGCCCTCGCCGACCAAATGATGCTCGAGGAACCGCGCGATATCGACTACATGCGCCGCCGCAAGCTTGACACAGGCCGCGAATTCGCCGTCTGGAACTTCACCGTCGGCTACTGCATGAACGCGGCCGACGCCCTCTCCCTCCTGCGAGCCCAGGCCAACGAAAACGCCAACGACGGCACCGCCGACCTCGCAACGATCAACAACAGCGCCGCGCGCCTGTGCGACTGGTTCTCGGGCGCCTTCGACGTCACCGGCAAAATGGATGACACCACGGCAATCCTCGCCCACAGCCGCGACCTCTACGCCCAGGTAGAGACTCACGAACAGTTTGCAGCCCTCACCCGCGCCACCGAGCGCTATCTGGTCCAGCTCCAATTTTGGGTCGACCGCCAGATTCCCTGGCCGGCCATTAGCGACCTCGTCCACGGCTACCGCCTACGCACGGAGTCCGGCGAGACAAGGTAACCAAGCAAGCAGCACCGACAACACCCCACCATCGGGATCCAAAGTAAGAATCAGAGGGCTGGAGACGCACCCAACAGCGTCCCCAGCCCCTTCGCAAAGTAGAGCACTGTTTCAGTGGCTTTGAGGCCTATTCGAACCTTTGCTATCTCCCAATTTTTGTATATTTACGACAATATTATCTGCCAATTTTTGTATATTTACGACAATATTATCTGCCAATTTTTGTATGATTTTAGGCGATTCTATCTGTCAATTTTTGTCATTTGGGGGTTTAATGCTACGCCGTAAGGTCACTGATAGGCTTTTGAGCTGGAAGAATAACTCCAATAAGGCATTACTCGTTACTGGTGCGCGTCAGATTGGCAAGAGCTATGCGATTCGCGCGTTTGGAAAAAGCAACTACGCTTCGTATTTTGAGGTCAATTTACTACTCGATGTCGAAGCAAGGAATGCACTTGTTGGCGCAAAGAACTCCGTTGACTTTATCAACCGCGTAGCCCTTCTTGCGGATGCGCCGCTTGTTGAGGGCGATACGCTTGTCTTTGTCGATGAGATTCAGGAGTATCCGCAGATCGTTACACTCATGAAGGCGTTGGTCGAGGATGGGCGCTTTAGCTATGTCTTCTCGGGGTCTATGCTTGGGACTGAGTTTAAGGGGATCTCTTCTTTTCCGGTGGGGTATGTAGAGCACATTGTTATGCGCCCGATGGATTTTGAAGAGTTTTGTTGGGCAAACAGCGTCAGTGAGAATGTGCTTGCAGGCATTCGCAGCTGCCTTGTCGAGAAACATCCTGTCGAAAACTATATTCATGAGGCGATGCTCAAGAACTATAGAGCCTATATCGTTTGCGGCGGCATGCCGGAGGTCGTTCAGAATTATATTGATTCGGGTTATTCGCTCGTGAGCACACGTGAGCTTCAAACTCAGCTGGTCGATCAGTACAAAAGCGATATCTCAAAATATGCATCGACTCGAGCGTTTAACGTTCGGTCGATTTTTGAGCAAATTCCCGTTCAGCTTGAGGCGGAGTCTCATCGCTTTGTTGTTTCGTCTCTGGGTGAGGGAGCTCGCCTTAAAAAATATGAGCAGGATTTCCTGTGGCTTGTTAACGCAGGTGTTGGATTGATGGTCGCCAGGGTGACGGAGCCACGGAGTCCTCTCAAGAGGACGGAGAAAACGACAGCCTTCAAACTATACGAGTCTGATACAGGCATGCTCGCATCGCGATACCCCGGCAGCACCGCACGCGCTGTCTATCTTGATATGAAAACTCCCAACCTTGGTGGTCTCTATGAGAACGTGGTCGCGCAGGAACTCGTTGCCCTCGGGGCGGATGCATGGTACTACCAAACGCGTGAGGTCGGTGAAGTTGACTTTGTGATCGAAGGCGTCCACGGTCATGTTGTCCCAATCGAGGTCAAATCGGGCAAGAAAGTTCGAGCGCACGCGGCCCTCGATCGTCTGATGAGTGTGGGCGAGTACAAAATTCCCGAAGCCGTTGTACTAAGCCACGAGAATCTCAGCAAAGAGGGCAAGGTTCTGTACGTTCCAATCTACATGACGTTTTGTCTCGATGAGTTTATGGAAAAGGATGACCCCAATAACGATTTCTCGTTCGCACCCATATCTCTCTAGCCATTTGAATCCGCAATCCAGCCCCGTCCACACATCAATGCATTTCCCAAGGTGCTGCGCGTTTCGCGCCAAAGGCGCGAAAAAGCAAAGGGATAAGGCGTTGCAACAGCCACGCCCCCCATCCATCCCCAAAGTAACGCGCCTTTCGCGGTAAAGCCGCGAAACAGCGAAGGGGACGGAATACCCGACCAACTACGTCCTTCATCCGCCCACACAATCCGAGGACGTAGTCGCAGCAGGATCTGAGGGCTGACCTTCGCGGACACTCCGCAGGACGAAAGAACCCCCGCCGCACGTAGTGCGCAGCGGGGGTTCTTTCATGTCCGAGGACGTCCGCGAAGGTCAGCCCTCAGATCCTGCGGTGAGAGACCTAGGCCTCGTTGTACACCGTCTTGAGCTTCAGCAGGTGAGCGTAGCGGTCCATGGCAGCCTGCTCGTTCTCCTTGAAGAGCTCCTCGGCGCGCTCGGGGAAGGAACGCGTCAGCGAAGCGTAACGGGCCTCGTTCATCAGGAACTCCTGATAACCGCCCGCGGGCTCCTTGGAATCGAGCGAGAACTTCTTGCCGGCAGCAGCCTCGGGGTTGAAGCGGAAGAGGTTCCAGTAACCGCACTCGACAGCCTTCTTCATCTCGGCCTGGCAGTTCTGCATGCCGCCCTTCTTGATGGAGTGCATCTCGCAGGGGCTGTAGCCGATGATGAGGGACGGACCGTCGTAGGCCTCGGCCTCGTGGATGGCCTTGAGGGTCTGAGCCGGGTTAGCGCCCATGGCGACCTGTGCCACGTAGACGTAGCCGTAGCTCATGGCAATCTCGGCCAGGGACTTCTTCTTGGTCACCTTACCGGCAGCGGCGAACTGAGCGACCTGGCCCAGGTTCGAGGCCTTGGAGGCCTGACCACCGGTGTTGGAGTAGACCTCGGTGTCGAAGACGAAGACGTTGACATTGTGGCCGGAAGCCAGGACGTGGTCCAGGCCACCGAAGCCGATGTCGTAGGCCCAACCGTCGCCGCCGAAGATCCAGAAGGACTTCTTGGTGAGGTAAGCCTTGTCGGCGAGGATCGCCTTGGAGGCGTCGCAGCCGCACTTCTCGAGCTCGGCAACGTAGGCAGTGGCAGCGGTCTTGGAGGCCTCGGCGTCGTTGACGGAGTCGATCCAAGCCTGGCCGGCAGCCTTGAGCTCATCGGACGGACCGTCAGCGGCGATGATCTCCTGCGTAGCAGCGATCAGCTTCTTCTGAACGGCCTCATAGCCAACGGCCATGCCCAGACCGTGCTCGGCATTATCCTCGAACAGGGAGTTGTTCCACGCCGGGCCGTGACCGTCCTTGTCCTTGCAGTAAGGAGCGGTGGCAGCGGGGTTGCCCCAAATGGAGGAGCAGCCGGTGGCGTTGGAGATGAACATACGGTCGCCGGCGACCTGGGTCACCAGACGTGCATAGGCGGTCTCGGCGCAGCCGGCGCAGGAGCCAGAGAACTCCAGGTAGGGCTGCTTAAACTGGCTGCCCTTGACGTTGGCCGCGATGAGCTCCTTCTTCTCGGAGACGTTCTCGACCATGTAGTCCCAAACGGGCTGCTGGTCCATCTCCTGCTCGGTGGGAACCATCTCGAGGGCGCCCTTGGGGCAGACCTTGACGCAGTTGGTGCAGCCCATACAGTCGAGCGGGGACACAGCCATGGTGAACTTCATGCCCTTGGCCTTGGGGCCCATAGCGTCGAGCGTGCGGGTAGCCTCGGGCGCGGCGGCAGCCTCGTCCTCGGTCATCGCGAACGGACGGATAGTGGCATGCGGGCACACATAGGCGCACTGGTTGCACTGGATGCACTTGGTCTCGTCCCAGTGAGGAACGACCACGGCGACGCCGCGCTTCTCGTATGCGGAGGCGCCCAGCTCAAACTGGCCGTCAGCGCAATCGACAAAGGCGGAAACGGGCAGGCTGTCGCCATCCATGCGATCGATGGGCTCGAGCAGGTTCTTGACCTGCTGGGCGATAGCGGACTTGGTCTCCTCGGAGAGCTCGACGGGAGCGGCATCCTCGGCAGTTGCCCAGTCGGCCGGAACCTCGAACTTGCGGAAGGCGGTAGCGCCGGCATCGATGGCCTTGTGGTTGGCGTCGACGATGGCCTGGCCCTTCTTCATGTAGGACTTGGTGGCCGCGTCCTTCATGTACTGCAGGGCGTCCTCGGCGGGCAGGACCTTGGCCAGCGCGAAGAAGGCGGACTGGAGCACCGTGTTGGTGCGCTTGCCCATGCCGACCTTTGCAGCCAGATCGATAGCGTCGATCAGGTAGACGTTGACGTTGTTGTTCGCGATGTAGCGCTTGGCCACGGCGGGCATGTGCTCGGCGAACTCCTCGTCGCTCCACTGGCAGTTGACCAGGAAGGTGCCGCCCGGCTTGACGTCGCGGACCATCTTGAAGCCCTTGACGATGTAGCTGGGGTTGTGGCAAGCGACAAAGTCGGCCTTGGTCACATAGTACGGCGAGCGGATCGGAGAATCACCAAAGCGCAGGTGCGAGACGGTGACGCCGCCGGTCTTCTTGGAGTCGTACTGGAAGTAGGCCTGAACGTACTTGTCGGTGTGGTCGCCGATGATCTTGATCGAGTTCTTGTTGGCGCCGACGGTACCGTCGCCACCCAGACCCCAGAACTTGCACTCGATGGTGCCGGGGGCTGCGGTGTTGGGCGCATCCTCGGCCTCGGGCAGGCTCAGGTTGGTCACGTCATCGACAATGCCGATGGTGAACTCGCGCTTGGGCTCGTCCTTCTTAAGCTCCTCGAAGACAGCAAACGCGGACGCGGGAGGCGTGTCCTTGCTGCCCAGGCCGTAACGGCCGCCGACGACCTTGATGCCCGTCTTGCCGGCCTCGTAGAGAGCGGAGACGACGTCCTGGTAGAGCGGCTCGCCGATGGAACCCGGCTCCTTGGTGCGGTCCATGACGGCGATCTTTTTGACGGTCTCGGGGAGAACGTCGACAAAGTGCTTGATGGAGAACGGACGGAACAGGCGAACCTTGACCAGGCCGACCTTCTCGCCGTGAGCGTTGAGGTAGTCGATGACTTCCTCGAGCACGTCGCAGAAGGAGCCCATGCACACGACGACACGATCGGCATCGGGAGCGCCGTAGTAGTTGAACAGGCCGTAATCGGTGCCGAGCTTTTCGTTGATCTTCTTCATGTAGCCCTCGACGACGGCGGGAAGCTCGTCGTAGACCTTGTTGCAGGCCTCGCGGTTCTGGAAGAAGATGTCGCCGTTCTCGTGGCTGCCGCGGGTATGCGGGTGCTCAGGGTTGAGCGCGTGATCGCGGAAAGCCTGGACGGCGTCCATGTCGCACATCTCGGCCAGATCCTTGTAGTCCCACATGGCGACCTTCTGGATCTCGTGGCTGGTGCGGAAGCCATCGAAGAAGTTAAGGAACGGGGTCTTGCCCTCGATGGCGGCAAGGTGAGCCACCGGCGAAAGGTCCATGACCTCCTGGACGTTGCCCTCGGCGAGCATGGCGAAACCGGTCTGACGGCAGGCCATGACGTCGGAGTGATCGCCAAAGATGTTCAGGGCGTGGGAAGCGACGCAACGCGCGGAGACGTGGAAGACGCCCGGGAGCTGCTCGCCCGCGATCTTGTACATGTTCGGGATCATCAGGAGCAGGCCCTGAGAAGCCGTGTAGGTGGTGGTCAGAGCACCGGCGCCCAGCGAACCGTGAACGGTACCGGCTGCACCTGCCTCGGACTCCATCTCAACGACCTTGACCGGGGTGCCAAAGATGTTCTTGCGACCCTGGGCCGCCCACTGGTCGACATGGTCGGCCATCGGGCTGGACGGCGTAATGGGATAAATTCCCGCTACCTCGGTGTACGCATACGAAACATATGCGGCCGCCTCGTTGCCGTCCATAGACTTAAACTTACGCGCCATATACCCCTCTCCTCTCATATAGGTATACAGGCCCCGGCGATTGCCGGGATGTTGGCGTGATGGGATTTTCGCTGTTGCTTCCAATCATCCGACAGGCAGACTGAGCAGCAGGTACATGGCATGGAGAGAAGGCATGCCGAGGCGCGGGGCGGTTAATGCGCTCCACAGGCCCAGCTACCCGTCTTGCACATGACCGAGCGCCGCAAAGGCCGCATGCCGGATGCTCCCGGGCACGCCCCGGCGATGGGAAGCGCCCGCAACGGAAATCCGCATGCGGGCTTATTGTACCCCGCCGCCAAGCCATATTTCGACAAATATAGGTGGGCGGTAAAGGTTTACCTCGGGTGACTGCCAAGGGGCGAGATGGCCCCTCGGACGGAAAAATCGCAGCCTGCATCGAGAGTGGATAATCTCCCACATTTTGCCTGTATCTTGGCCAAAAGTGGGAGATTATCCACTCTCGTGGGTTGTGCGTCCGAAAAACCTCTCTCGTGCGTCCGGAAATCCACCCTCGTTTCTCTATCGCCGACCACACGGCAGTTGCGGTGAAATGAGGACTGTTTTTGCCGGTCGCGGCCTTAAACAGTCCCTATTTCACCGCAACTTATTTAGGAGATGAGCTAGAGGGCGCCGAGGAGGATGGCGTAGGTGGTGGATTCGCCGAGCCTGAGCTCGTCACCGGGGTTGAGCTGAGCGGAGCGGCCAGGCTCTACTTGAATACACACGCTCGTGGCCCCGTTTACCACCACGGTGCCGTTCGTGGACGACAGGTCCTCGACAAACCATGTGCCAGAATCGTCGCACCAGATATGGGCATGGCGGGCCGAGACGTCGTCGCCGACGTCGGTGATGTCGCCCTCCCCCGTTGCCAGCGCGGCGATCTCGACGCCTTCTTCACTCGGCTGAATCCAGCGCGGAGCGCTCACCACGTAGCCGTTTTGCACGCGCAGCAGTCCCAGCGGATGCGCCGGCGCGACCTCGTGCTCGCCCACGACCGAAGATGTGCTCAGCGAGCGCGGCGTCGACGTGGCGCCGCCACAGGTCGCATGAGCGTAGTCGATGGCATAGGTCACCGACGAACGTACATCTGCCGAGCAACCCACGGCGACAAACAGCACCAGGATGGCCTCGGCGCGCTCGGCGGGCATGAGTTCAGCCGCCTGCGACAGGCGCTCGAGCGCATTGCGATAGAGATTCGTGTCCTGGTGGCATTCCTCGAGTGCCCGCACCATGGGCTCGCCAGCGGGGCCGCACACCATATTGGTCACGGCCGCGGCGTCCATGGGGTTGCGACGGCGCAGGGCCAGCTGCGACATAATGCGCGCGGCCGAGGTGCCGTAATCGGCAAAATAACGTTCCTGCAGCGTGCCGACCGGTGCGCGCACGATAAAGCGCGAAACCCAGGAGCGATCGGCGGCACGACTCTGCGGACTACGGCCGTCGGCGAGCGGGCGGCTCGAGAGCACCAGGCCGCACAGTTCGATATGGCTCAGGTGCGCTGCGCGCTTAAAGATGTCAAACATTGCCCCGCACGGGGTGAGCTCAGCTTGAGAAGCCATGGCTTAGCCCTCCTTGGTCGCAGAGATCGTGTCGGATACTTCGGCCGGCCCGCCAAAGGCGCGGACAGCCGCGGCTCCGCCGGCAAGCGGCGTCGCCATGGGAATTTTCGCACGTCGTGCTGACACGACGGGAAGCTCAAAGGCAAACCCCATCGCCAGCAAAAACCACGTAAGCGCATAGGTTGCAATTATGGCGGCCACCAGGCCGCCCGCCACGGCATGCTGGGAAAACACGGCACATGCGAGTGCGACCAGAGCCGGAACCTCGCAGGCGGAAAGGGCCAACACGCCCTGCAGGAATCCCGCACGGCGGTCGCGCGCCAAGGCCCCGGCAGCGATGCCCACCATGCCCGGCAGTGCCAACGCCAGCGCGGCGATAATGGCCGGCAGCTTCCCGGACCACATAAGCGGTCCCACGACGAGCGTCACATGGGCGCCCGACGCCAACAGCGCCGCTGATACCACGACCACAGCCCAAAGCACGCCGCATACCGCCGTCGCACCAACCATCGCCGCACGCCGGACTGTGTGCCCCGATACCTCCATCGGGCACGGCATGAGCGGCTCGGCGCGAAGCGAGCGGGCGACATTTTGCGCATAGTGGTCGCAAAATGCCGAGAGCGCCGCCTCCACCGCAGCCGGCTCGGGACGATCTTCCTGATGGCAGGACAGGCAGGTCATCACCACATCGAACAGCTGAGCGTCGACAAACGCCAGCGCATCGCGCAAATCCTCGGAATTTGGATCGAGCCCCAGCTGCTGAGCCTGTTCGGCCGCGGCAAGTGCCACATCGGGCTCGCGTCGCAGCAGTTGCGTCAAGTCGCAGCCGGGCGCGTGGGCGCCGACGGGATAATCGGGCAGCGTATCCATCTTGAGGCGATAAGGGCTGGCGATATCGCGCGTCTTTTTGCGCGAGCCCGAAGTACCCGACGCACCCGGCGCTGCTTCGTACGGCGCGACACCGGCGATGAGCTCGTAGACCGTACTCGCCGCTGCATAGACATCGATCGCCGGCGACATACGAAGCATGCGCAGGTCGGGGATATCGTCGGTGAGCATCTCGGGCGGGGCGTAGGCCACCGTCGCGCGGCGCAACGTGGCATAGCGCTCGGTAAACGATGCCTTGCCGCCGGTACCGACCACCGCAGAGGCGGGCTCGAGCGCCAGCGACGAGCCAAAGTCGATCAAGCACAGGTCGAAGGTGCCTTCGGCAAGCTGTCGGTCGAGCGGCAGGCGCGCCGTGCGCACCATAATATTAGCGGGCGAGATATCGCGGTGGACAAAACCCTCGCCCACCAAGCTCATGCGGCAGAGCAGATCGAACAGGTCGCGACCCAGGCGCGCCGCCACGAGCGGCGACAGACGCCCGGCATCGTCCACGGCAAGGCGCGAGCGCAGGCGAGCGAGCGTCTCGCCCTCGACCCACTCCATAACGATCACGGGCACGCCGTCGACCTCGCCCCACCCATATAAGCGGGGAAAGCCCTTAAGGCCCGAAAGGGCACGATGGCATTCATATTCCTCGCGAAACGCCGCCTTGAACTTGGTGACCAGCGCCTCGTGGGCGACATCGTCATCAAATTCGTCGCGCGTTGGCAAGATGAGCTGCTTGAGCGCCACGGCCTCGCCCTGCGCGTTGACGGCACGCGTCACACGGCCGATACCGCCGCGGCGCATGGTGGCGTCATCGGCAAACAGCATCGTAAAACGGCGCAGGTAGGCGGGGAGCTCGTCCGTGCCCAGGGCGACGGCCGGCTCAAACCCGTCGACACGCGCCAGACGCAGGCCCACCATGGGATCACGGTTGAGCGACTGGGCTACCGTAGAAGCGAGGTCGTTCGTCATAGGGCGATCGCCGCCACATTGGTGTTGAAGTTGTTGAGCGCGACGTCGTCGTTGCCGTAGTGCCCAACCCATTGACACAGGTTGGTATAGCAGCCCCATAGGTTGGCGTACTGCCGATACCACTTTGAGTGGGGAGAAAACGTTTGCCGGCCAAACTCGGCACGGATGACAAACATATCGTTGGCCAGGTTATCGCACGGCCCGGTATCGCCTGTTGCGTTATAGGTCGTGACCGCGCTATTGGCGCGGGCGACATAGTCATCGAGCATGTTGTATTTGGTCACGAGCCAATTGTGGATTCTCTCCTCCTCGGCAGCCGAGAGACCACCCGAGCCCGTGTCGCCGCCGGCACCGCCGTCCATCGAGCCGCCACTCGAAGATCCACCGCCAGAGGCGGGACCCGAACCGGAACCGCCGTCCGAGCCCGCCGAACCGGTGCCAGAACCGGACCCGTCCGAGCCGCCGGGCTTACCCGCCTGCTGCGTATCCCGCTCCTTCTGCTGTTCGGTCTTGTTAACGACAGAAGCCACGCTGTTATTGGAAAGCTTCGTAATGACCTTGGTGTTGGTGAGCACGATGGTCTTGCCGTTTGCCAGCGTGATCTCGTTGGACGCCCGCTCGCCCTCGTCCGCGGGATCGACGCCAAACACGGTGCGCCCGACCACGCTCGCCCACGCATATCCAGTTGTCGTTCCCAAGTCGCTTTTGGCCTTGCGCCCAATATGCAGCTCACGCGCAGCATGCGCCTGCACCATGGACGGCACCGTCATGCCATAAGCCGAAACACCGGCTATGACCAGCACGAGCGAGCAAGACAGCAGCACACACGCCCGAGGTGCCAGGCCCAGCCGGCGTCGCATGCGCACCGCGGCGCCATGCTTTGTCTGAGTGCCCCCGGGCCGCATGCAATCTCCTCCAACAAAAACACGCCGCTTAAAAGCGGCGCATTCTTTCGCATCCACATCTGAGTGTATCAGCGAACCCAAAAGGTTGTGCAACGAATGGGCAAATACGAGGTGCGACCGGACCCATCCACGCGATAAGCGGATGAAAAGCAGGTTTGTTGCACAACAAATGTATGAACGCGCACCCAATTATGAGCGCCCCGTGCGGCAGGCCGACGGGACATGCCGCGGAGCTGACGCCGCTTAGATCGCGCGGCGGGCCTCGATGGCGCGGCCAAGCGTAAGCTCGTCGGCATACTCCAAGTCGCCGCCCACGGGAAGGCCGCTTGCCAGACGCGACACCTCGACGCCCAACGGCTTGATGGTACGGGCCAGATAGCTCGCCGTGGTCTCGCCCTCAATATTGGGGTTGGTGGCGATGATGACCTCATGGATATCCTCGTGGCCCAAGCGTGCCAGCAGCTCGCGAATGTGCAGCTGCTCGGGGCCAATCTTGTCCATGGGACTGATCACGCCGCCCAATACGTGGTAGAGGCCGTGGTAGCTGCCCGTGCGCTCAATCGCCTGGACATCGCGCGGCTCGCCCACCACGCAAATGCGAGTGGTGTCGCGCATCGGGTCCTGGCAGATGGAGCACTCGTCGGCCGTGGCGTAGTTAAAGCAGCGGCTGCAAAAGTGGACCTCCTGCTTGACCTCTAGGATGGCCTCGGCCAGGCGGCGTGCCTCCTCGGCATCGGCCTCGAGCAGGTAATAGGCGATGCGCTGAGCCGACTTGGGGCCAATGCCCGGCAGACGGCCCAGCTCATCGAGCAGTTTTTGCAGACTGTGATTCGCACTCATATATATGTGCGTCTTAGAACGGCATGCCCGGGATGTTGAGGCCGCCGGTGATGGCGCCCATCTGCTTGTTGGCGAGCTCGTTGACGCCGCGAACGGCCTCGTTGACGGCAGCCATGATCATGTCCTGCAGCATATCGACGTCCTCGGGATCGAGCGCATCGGGATCGATAGTGAGGTTGACGAGTTCCATCTCGCCGTTGACGGTCACCTTGACCATGCCGCCGCCGGCAGAGGCGTCGACGGTCTGGGACTTGAGGTTCTCCTGCGCGGCGGCAAGCTGCTCCTGCATCTTGCGGGCCTGCTTCATCATCTGCTGCATGTTCATACCGGCCATGATGGCTCCTTTACGTGCGGCCGCACGCCAAGCTGCAAGGGCAGCCGGAGCACGGCGGGACTTTCAAACTCAAAAATCGTACCACGGCGCGGGGCAAGCAAGCGGGGCGGACGTGTTCCCTCAGTCGATATACATGTCCTCCAATACAAACCGCACTCAAAGATTGTGCAAGGTCGAATTATGCAAGGTTGCATAATATCGCACACTCAATCTAGTAGAGCCGAATCCGGCATTTCATGTGCGCCACTAAATAGCTAAATGCCGAACCGCTGCTCGAGGTGGCGCGCATGACGGCAGGGTATAATTTGATTGTCACAGACAGCAATTTGGAGGTGCCCCATGAACGCCCCCGACGCGCTCCAAAACATCCGCTCAAAACACCCCGTTGCATATGTGGTTCTCTATCTCTTTGTCGGCTGGGCATTGCTGGTTGTCATCACCCATGCTATAGCCTTTGGAGCAGAACTGCTGATAGCCAGCTCGGATCAGCCCATCGTCAAATGGGAGACGACCGATAAGTGCACCGACGGAACCCGAACCGTTTACTACAACAGCCCGTCCCTCTACCAAGAGTTCAAGGTCAAGATAAAGGACTTCAAGATTGTCGATGCCGAGCTAGGCGTTTATTTGGCAATCGGAGCAACCATTAACGCCGAGCAAGTCGAGTACACGGACAGCCATGCGACGTATCGTATCGACCTCAGCATCCTAGGCCGACCGTCACGCACCTGTCTGCTCAAATGCGACATACGCGGCACCACGTTGCACATGTCCGAAATACAGATGCGCCCGGGCAAAGAGATCTCTTCTTGAGCAGCATACCCGCCCGCACGGTTACTCCACCGGCTTGAAGATGGTGGACTGACCGAAGACGCTGCGGATGAGGGCCTTGGCCTCGTCCTCGGTCTGCGGGATGCTCGGGGCTGCGCCCTGATGGCCGAAGGGGCTGCCAGCACCGGGATTGGATTCCCAGGGAGCGGCGGGGACGTCGTCGTTTGCAGAGGCTGCGGGTGCCACAGCAGCGGCCTTGGTCGCGGACGCCGCACCCGGCACGTCGAACGGGGGCAGATTGTCCCCGCCGGCATCGGCAGCAAAACCACCGACCATAGCATCGTCGTAGGGCACCTGCTCGGATTCCCATGGCGCAGCCTGCGCAGGCGGCTGAGCCATGGGGACGGACGCGCGCTCGGGCGCTCGGGGCGCGGGCTCGGTCGGGAGCTTGCCCGTGGCAGGAGCACCGGCAGGGTTGTCGGAGCGCAGCCAAGGGGCCTTGGCCAGGTCGGATGACTTGGGCGCAGGCGCGGCAGCGGACTTGGGCGCGGGGATCGGAGCAGCCGGTTTGGGCGCAGCGGGTTCAGGCGCCGACGGGGTCGGTGCCGCTACCGGCGCCGCTTTTGGCTGCGTCGCGCTGGCGCTCGAGGATGCAGGGGGCACCGAGGACACGGGTTGCGGGTCCGCAGATACCGCAGCCCGTGCAGATGGAGAATGCTCCTCATGTTGAGGAGCCGGCGTGCCACCCCCATCCAGGACATAGTCGACGGTACGACGACCGAAGACCGCGCAGACCGTCGGCAGGACCACCGACTGCGTATCGGCGCGACCGAGCATCTTGATGGCAAAAGTCGAACCCGCGGGGAACGAGACCGTGAGCTTGGAGCCGTCGTCGGCCGTGGCGCGGGCGTTGAGCAAAAGCCCTGCGTAGGAGGCCTGACGAGCCTTGACGCGCTCGACGACCTCGGCCCATTTGCGCTGGAGCTCGCCGGCGTCCTCAACCGCGGGGGTCTCGGCAGCACCGGCGGTGGCAACCTGGGCGGCGTTGTTGGGCTTGGACACCGACACGGTCGATGCAGCAGGCGCGGAAGCCGGAGCCGCAACGGGCTGAGGTGCAGGCGTTACAGGTCTGGGCGCCGGCGCAGGAGCCGCGGACTTGGTCGCAGGCTGGGCAGCCGGAACAGCAGCGCCGCGGTCCCAAGGCATACCGCCCTGGCGCGCGGACGTAGCAGCGGGGGCAGCGGATGCCGCCGGAGCGGCAGCACGAGCGCCCGAAATGAGCGTCGGCTGTTGGGCAGCAGCGGGTACGGATGCTGCAGGCAACAACGCCCAGGCGCGGCGGCCTGAGCAGCAGCCACGCTCGCCGGCACGGCGCCGTTGGCAATCATGGCCTCCAGGCGTGCCACGCGCTCGGCCAATGCCTCAATCGTTAAATCGGCCTCGGGACGCGCCAGACGCGTGCAGGCAATCTCGAGCACCAGGCGCACGTCGCTCGCGCCCCTCATCTCCAGTGCGGCATCGTCGAGCACCGTCAGCACGCGGGCCAGGCGGTCGGCAGGATGCTCGCCAAAGGCAGCGGCCTCGGCAGCAAGCGCCTCGGCCTGCTCGGAGCCGCCCTCAAACAGCTCGGCACGGGCACCGGCAACGCAGGCAACGTACACGTCGCGCACATGCGCCACCAGGTCGCGCGTCAGCTCCAGCAGGTCATTGCCCTCCTCGACCTGCGCACGGATCAGTCCATAGAGCTCGGCAACATCGCGATCGGCAATGGCGCGGGAAAACTCGCCCAGGATCTGGTCCGAAACCTCGCCCAAAAGCGAGCGGGCGTCGTCCGCATGCACAGAACCGTTGCCAAAGACGCTCAGCTGCTCCAGCGTGGAAAGCGCGTCGCGCATACCGCCCTTGGCATGGCGCGCCACAATGGCGAGTGCCTCGTCGTCGTAATCGAAGCCCTCCTGCTCGCACACGTAAGACAGGCGATGCTCGATATCCTCGTTGCCGATGCGGTGGAAATCGAAGCGCTGGCAGCGTGAGAGAATGGTCTCCAGAATCTTTTGCGGGTCGGTGGTGCACAACACAAAGATCACGTGTGCCGGCGGCTCCTCGAGCGTCTTGAGCAGCGCGTTAAACGCCGCCGTTGTGAGCATGTGGACCTCGTCGATGATATAAATCTTGTACTTGCCGCGCACCGGGGCAAAGTTGACGGAGTTGATGATTTCCTCGCGCACATTGTCCACGCCCGTGCGGGAGGCGGCATCGAGCTCGTAGACATCCGGGTGGTTGCCCTCGGCAATGAGCTCGCACTCCTCGCAAGTACCGTCGGGCATGCAGCCGCTTGCACCCTCGGCGCGCGCTGCCTCGGCATTACGGCACAGCAGCGCCTTGGCCAGAATGCGCGCCATGGTGGTCTTGCCCGTGCCGCGCGGTCCGCAGAACAGGTACGCGTGGGACAGGCGTCCCTCGGTGATGGCGTGCTCGAGCGTCGAGACGATATGCTGCTGGCCCACCACGGATTCGAAGGTGAGCGGGCGATACTTTCGGTACAACGATTCCATGGGTGCTCCCCCGGGTATACTGAGTCTTGTTGCCGCGACGGCCATGCGGTCGCACGGCATACTGCATTCATAATAACCCGTACGGCGAGCCCGCCGCGATAGGAGTCCAAAGAGCATGGCAGACGCAGAGAGCAACCTCGTTCCCTCCGAAGCAGCCGACCAGGTCGAGGTCGCGCTCGAGGAGCAGGCCGCAGCCGATGACGGCATCCTGTACCTCAACGAGTACCAGTACGAAAACGACCTGGTCACCGACTTCGCCCGCCTGGTCGCCTCGCCCAGGCGTCGCGGCTCGCTGTATGTCGCCGCGGCAATTGCCGCGCTCATCGGCATCGGCATGCTGGTGGCCGGCGGCAACTGGATCAAGTTTGGCGTCGTGTTGATCGTGTTCGGCGCCTTTTTGGCCTGGTGGAGCAAAAACCTGCACCACACCCTCGCCCGCGACTTTATCGATTCCGTCGAGGCCGACGAGTCCATGGGTGGCCGCTATCGCCGCGTCGCCGCCAACGAGGACGGCCTGATGGTTTGGGGCAAGAGCGGCAAGTCGCAGTTTTTCCCGTTTGAGAAGCTCGACCACGTGCTCGACGGCGAGCGCATCTTTGTGGCCATGTTCGCCGACCAGGGCGTGACGATCCCTAAGGAAACCTTTATTCGCGGCGATGCCGAGCAGTTTGGCACCTTCCTTAAGGCGCGCATTAACAAAAAACTCCGCATCGAGACCAAGCGCAAGAAGATGAAGGCTGAAAAGGCCGCCGCCGAGGCCAAGCAGGGCGACAAGCCCCAGGAGACCAAGGGCAAGCAGCGCAAGCAGAAGAAGAACAAGAATAAGCGCTAAGGCCAAGACAGACAGGCAGCCTCGCATCCCGTTATCCTCGCCATCCGCCCGAGCGTGCTACACTAGCAGCATCTATGCCACCGCGAATGGCTCGGCCCCGCGCCCGCCGCTCGCAAACGAACTTTAAACGCACGAGGGTTGGCCATGCCGCTTTTCTCGCAACATACCGCCCGGTTCTCGCCGGACGTTCCTTTGGAGGGCACCAGCTCTCGCGAGCTGCTCAAGCGGTACCAGCCGCTCGAGACACTTACGACCGGCGGGTTTGGCTCCATCCAGAACTCGCGCCGTCAAAGGT
>UQIT01000019.1 GCA_900541175.1 uncultured Collinsella sp. | reverse complement strand
TATGGACACATAACCCAGTTCAAGTGTAACTACCGTGTGTACAACTAAAGCAACCGGCCGGGACGAGGGGTGACGCAAAAGCGTCGCCCCTCGTTTTTAACCATGTCAACTGAACCTGGTTCAGTTTGGTTGATTTCCGATCTCAGCCGAACACATTGAGCGGAAAGGCCGTTCCCGCAGTCAGTCGAACGTCCCCGGGGCCCTTCTCAGGCCCCGGGGACGGCATTTTCCCAGTTGAAGGAACGGTGGAGATGTGTTTCGATGGGTCAGATTCGTGTCGTTCCGAAAAGACCGTGAACCTTTTGTGGGACACGCGGCGCCGTGGTACCATAGCCGAGTTTGTTGTCTTGGTCGGAAACCAAGACGCCTTATGCGCTGATCGGTAACCAGCGCCTGACCAATAAGGAGTCCTACCATGAAGCAGGGTATCCATCCCCAGTATGTCGAGTGCACGGTGACGTGCTCCTGCGGCAACACCTTCAAGACGCACGCTACCGTGTCCGAGATGAAGGTCGAGCTTTGCAACGAGTGCCACCCGTTCTACACCGGCCAGCAGAAGTTCGTCGACACCGGTGGACGCGTCCAGCGCTTCGCCGACAAGTTCGGTGGCGCCGCTGCCGCCCAGCTCAAGAAGGCCGAGGAGGCCAAGGCTGCCAAGGCCGCCAAGGCTGCTGAGGCCGAGGCTGCTCGCAAGGCCGCCGCTGAGGCTAAGGCTGCCGAGAAGGCTAAGCGTGCTGCTAAGTTTGCCGAGGAGGCTGCCAAGCAGGCCGCCGAGGCTCCCGCAGAGGCTCCCGTCGAGGAGGCCGCTGCCGAGGCCGAGACCACCGAGGCTGCTGAGTAAATAGCTCGCCGCGGAATCGCTCGCATTCATGGCATAAGGGCCGTGCATCCGTTTGGGTGCGCGGCCCTTTTCTTTTTATTGGTGCAAGCAAACCTGTCCCCATTGCACCAGATTGGTGCGAAGGGGACAGGTTTGCTTGCACCAAATGGCAGAGAGGCGGCGTTTGGCCAGATAAAACCTGCCAAAATTAACCTGTCCCATTGTGGCAGGTTGGTCGTAGTTATTACGTGGCGGTCGAGGTCGACCGTATAGGCCGCGCCTTGTTTGGCTAAAGTACAATCATCTGTGTTTAACTCGCCCGCAGCTGCACGGCGTGGGCGATGGCCAAAAAGGAAAACCACATGGGATTCATGTCAAAGCTGCTGTCCTTTGGATCCGATAAGGACCTTAAGCGCTACTACAAGATCGTCGACCAGATCAACGGTCTTGAGCCCCAGTTTGAGAAGATGACCGAGGAGGAACTCCGCGGCCAGACCGATAAGTTCCGCGAGCGTTACGCCAACGGCGAGTCGCTCGACGACATGCTCCCCGAGGCCTTTGCCACCGTGCGTGAGGCTTCCAAGCGCACCATGGGTATGCGCCACTTTGACGTGCAGCTCATTGGCGCCATGGCGCTGCACGAGGGCCACATCGCCGAGATGAAGACCGGCGAAGGTAAGACCCTCGTCTCCACGTTGGCCGGCTATCTCAACGCTATTGCCGGCAAGGGCGTGCACGTCGTTACTGTCAACGATTACCTTGCCAAGCGCGACTCCGAGTGGATGGGCCGCATCTATAAGTACCTGGGCATGACCGTCGGTCTGCTCCAGAACAACATGCCGCTCGAGCTCAAGCGCCCGGCCTACCAGGCCGACGTCACCTACGGCACCAACTCCGAGTTCGGCTTTGATTACCTGCGCGACAACATGGTTACCCGTCCCGAGCAGCGCGTGCAGCGCGGTCACAACTACGCCATCGTCGACGAGGTTGACTCCATCCTGATCGATGAGGCCCGCACCCCGCTGATCATCTCGGGTGCTGGCACCAAGTCCGCCAGTACCTACAAGGACTTCGCGCGTGCCGTGCGTGGCCTTGAGCGCGGCGAGGACGTGTCGCACGACATGCTCACCGCCACCGAGGACGTCGAGCCCACGGGCGACTATGTCATGGACGAGGCCAAGCACACCATTGCCGCCACCGAGCGCGGCCTTAAGAAGATCGAGCGCCGCCTGGGTATCGATGACATCTATGCCGATCTCTCCGGCCAGCTTGTCAACCACCTGCAGCAGGCGCTGAAGGCCCAGTACATGTTCCACCGCGACAAGCAGTACGTGGTCACCAACGGCGAGGTCAAGATCGTCGACGAGTTCACCGGCCGCATTATGGAAGGCCGCCGTTACTCCGAGGGCCTGCACCAGGCCATCGAGGCCAAAGAGGGCGTGCTCGTGCGCGAGGAGAACCAGACGCTGGCCACCATCACCCTGCAGAACTACTTCCGTCTGTATGACAAGCTCTCTGGCATGACCGGTACGGCACTTACCGAGGATGCCGAGTTCCGCGAGATCTACAAGCTGCCCGTTGAGGTCATCCCCTCCAACAAGCCTGTGCAGCGCGTGGACCACGAGGACCTGGTGTACCGCACCATCCAGGCTAAATACAACGCCGTTGCCGACGACGTTGAGCGTCGCCACGCCAAGGGGCAGCCGGTCCTGGTGGGCACCGTCTCCATCGAGAGCTCCGAGAAGCTGTCCGCCGCCCTTACCAAGCGCGGTATCGCACACGAGGTCCTCAACGCTAAGCATCACGAGCGCGAGGCCCACATCGTGGCCCAGGCCGGACGCTACGGCGCCGTGACCATCGCCACCAACATGGCCGGTCGTGGTACCGACATCCTGCTGGGCGGCAACCCCGACGAGCTGGTGCGCGAGCGCCTGGAGTACGAGGGCCTGACCATGGAGGACGTGACGCCCGAGCAGCTCGAGCAGTTTAACGCCGAGGCCAAGGAGACTTGCAAGGCCGAGCGCGAGCGCGTGCTTGCCGCCGGCGGCCTGACCGTTATCGGCACCGAGCGCCATGAGTCCCGCCGTATCGACAACCAGCTGCGCGGCCGTTCCGGCCGTCAGGGCGATCCAGGCGAGACCCAGTTCTACCTGTCGCTCGAGGACGACCTCATGCGCCTGTTCGGCGGCGACAAGATGGACCGCGTCTCCAAGATGATGGTCACGGCCGACATGGGCGACGACATGCCCATCCAGCACAAGATCATCTCCAAGGCCGTCGAGAGCGCCCAGCACAAGGTCGAGAGCATCAACTTCTCCATGCGTAAGAGCGTCCTTGAGTACGACGACGTCATGAACAAGCAGCGTCAGGTCATCTACGCCGAGCGCAATAAGATTCTGGACGGCAAGGACCTGACCGACCACATCACCGAGGTCATGCACGATACCGTGTACCGCTGCGTGCAGGAGTTCTGCACTAAGGACAGTCACGATGGCGAGCGCGACCTGGAGGGCCTGCGCAAGTGGGTTGTGGAGCTCACCGGCCACATCGATACGCCGAAGTTCCCCGACGAGGATTATGAGGCCCTGGCTGCCGATGTCCTGGCTTACGTAGAGAAGTGCTACAACATGAAGGCCGAGCGCTTGGGCGAGGACCTGATGCGCGAGCTCAACACCCAGGTCATGCTGCGCGTCATCGATACCCGCTGGATGAACTACCTGCAGGAGATGGACTACCTCAAGACCGGCATCGGCCTGCGCGGCTTTGGCCAGCGCGACCCGCTGGTTGAGTACAAGACCGAGGCCTACGGCGCGTTCCAGATACTCGTCGATACCATGTACGAGGATTACCTGCGCACGGTTCTGCGCATCGAGATCAAGGCTGCCCCGCGTGCCGTGGAGCACAAGGAAGAGCCCGCGCTCGAGGGCGCGCGCTTCTCCGGTCCTGCCGAGGTCGATGGTGATAACGGCGACTCGGTGCTGCGCAAGCAGGCGCAGGTGCAGGCCCGCACGGCTGTCCAGGGTGGTCCGGCTGCCGTCAACAACGGTGGCAAGGTGACCACTTATCGCAAGTCCGAGAGCGACGATCCGTACGTCAACGTGGGCCGCAACGACCCGTGCCCCTGCGGTAGCGGCAAGAAGTTTAAGTACTGCCACGGCAGGAATCGTTAATGGCTGAGGCTTTAGAGATAACGCCCGCCGAGCTGGACGCGTTCGCGGACCGGCTCGGCGAGGTCGAGTCGTATCTCCACCTGGACGAGAAGCGTACCCGTGTGACCGAGCTCGAGGCCAAAAGTGTTGCCCCTGGCTTTTGGGATGACGCCGACGCCGCCCGTGCCACCATGGAGGAGATCGCGCGTACCAAGGAAGATATCGCTGCCGTGGACACCGCGCGCGGCGAGCTTTCCGATGCCCGCGCCGCGCTGGAGCTTGCCGAGGAGATGGGGGATGACCCCGACGCCGTCGCCCTTCGCGAGGAGGCTACAGCCACGGCTGAGCGCCTGGCCCGTGCCATCGATGAGCTTGAGCTTTCGAGCTGGTTTACCGGTGAGTTCGATCACGGCGATGCCATTGTGACCATCAAGCCCGGACAGGGTGGTCTGGAGGCCCAGGACTGGACCTTCATGCTCTTTAAGATGTACATGAAGTACTGCCAGCGTCGCGGCTGGAAGGTCACCATCAACGACTGTCCCGCAGCCGAGGTCATCGGCATCGACCGCGCGACCTTTACTGTCGAGGGCAAGGACGCATTTGGCATGCTGCGCGCCGAGGCCGGCGTCCACCGCTTGGTTCGCATCAGCCCCACCGACGACAAGAAGCGCCGCCAGACCACGTTTGCCGGCGTCGAGGTCATCCCCGTGCTACCCGATGATATCGACATCGAGATCAGTCCCGACGACATCCGCGTGGACGTGTACCACGCGAGCGGCCCGGGCGGTCAGGGCGTCAACACCACTGACTCCGCCGTGCGCGTGACGCATTTTCCCAGCGGCATTGTGGTCACCTGCCAAAACGAGCGCAGCCAGATCCAGAACAAGGCCGCGTGCATGCAGATCCTCAAGGCTCGCCTGTACGAGATTGAGCTCGAGAAGCGTGCCGAGGCGCTCGATGAGATTCGCGGACCCAAGACCACGATTGGTTTTGGCAACCAGATTCGCAGCTACGTGCTCTACCCGTACCAGATGGTCAAGGATCTGCGCTCGGGCGTGGAGACCAGCAATGTCGAGGCCGTTCTTGACGATGGCGACCTGGACCCGTTTGTTATTGGCTACCATCGCTGGGCCACCGGCAACGCTGACGCGGAGACCCCGTCTGCATAAACCACCCGGTTTATGTGGAAATGGATTAAAACCCTCCCAGCAGGGTGGTTTTGTATCCAGAGCAAACCCTGCACAGGGGTGGTTTTTGTCCGGCGAATCGGTAGAATCGAATACAAGAAGAAGTTCAAAGCGCATCCGATGGGGTGCGCTTTTTTGAGGGAGGCAGCATGGCATATCGTCTGGACATCAAGCGCATTCTATCGATGAACTTCTTTCACGACCTGCCCCAGATTATGTTGGGGTGCGCTCTGGCCGCTATTGCGACCGACCTGTTTTTGATTCCCAACGGCCTTGCTGCCGGTGGCGTTACGGGCCTTGCCACCATTATCCAGGCGGTCGGTGCATCGCGCGGCCTATCGCTTCCCGTTGGTATTCAGACGATCGTGATGAACGCCTTGCTGTTGTTGGTCGTTATGCGCGAAGGTGGCATGTTCTACGTGGTGCAGACCGCGACGGGCTTTGTGCTGCTGGGCTTCTTTACCGATCTGTTCGCCCCGTTTGTAGCACCTCTGGCGGATGCGGACCTGATGCTCCCTGCCATGTGGGGCGGCATTATTACGGGCATCGGTTACGGCATGGTGTTGCGCGCCGGCGCCAACACCGGCGGCTCGGACACGATTGGCCAAATCATCTCGCGTAACACCTCGCTGCCGGTGGGCTCGACCGTCATGGCGATCGATGTTGCCGTATGCGCGCTGTCGGCTCCGGTCTTTTCAATCGAAAACGCACTATATGCAGGCCTTTCGATGGTCATTAGCGGCTACGTGATCGATGCCGTGGTCGATGGTGGCAACAAACGCCGTATGGTACTCATCATCTCGGACAAGTTCCCTGATATCGCTGCCGATATCATGTATGGCCTGGGTCGTGGTTGTACCAAGTTTAAGGCGACTGGCATGTATTCGGGTGCCGAGAAGCCGGTGATTATGGTCATCGTGAGCCGTCGAGAGCTCAATACCCTCAAGACGATCGTGCGCGAGCGCGATCCTCACGCCATTGTGACGGTCGCTGACGTTACGGAAGCCTTCGGCGAGGGATTCAAGGACATTAGCGCGTAGGGCGACCGCGTTCCATCCAAAAGACGTTCACATTGATAAACCGTTTCATCAGCGGTTCTGCCTGCTAAATTGTTCAAATAATGATAAAAACTCTGGTAAAGCCATCAGTTTCCAGCATAATGAATGACGTACGTGCATTGCGGCTGTGTTGGGATTACCTTCGGTGCCGTGCGCATTTTGTCTAATGAGGATGAAAGGAAGGCACAATGAGCGACGAAGAGCTCAAAAAGGTTGCCAACGAGGTAAGGAAGGGCATCGTCACCGGCGTGCACGCTGCCAAGTCCGGCCATCCGGGCGGTTCGCTCGGCGCTGCCGACATCATGACCTATCTGTACTTTGAGGAAATGAACGTCGACCCGTCCGACCCCCGCAAGGCCGACCGCGATCGCTTCGTGCTTTCCAAGGGTCACTGCGCGCCTGGTCTGTACGCCGTGCTCGCCGAGCGCGGATTCTTCCCCAAGGAGGATCTCGAGACGCTGCGCCACATCGGCAGCCACCTGCAGGGCCATCCCAACATGAACGACACTCCGGGCGTCGATATGTCCACCGGCTCGCTGGGCCAGGGCATCTCCGCCGCCGTGGGCATGGCGGTTGCCGCCAAGCACTGGGGCGATACTTACCGCACGTACGCCCTGCTGGGCGATGGCGAGAGCGAGGAGGGCCAGGTTTGGGAGGCCGCCATGTTTGCCGGCAACCAGCAGCTCGACAACCTCTGCGTGATTGTCGACCATAACGGCCTGCAGATCGATGGCCCCGTCGAGGAGGTCAACGACCCCATGCCGCTCGCCGACAAGTTCCGCGCCTTCAAGTTCCATGTGGTGGAGCTCGCCGACGGCAACGACTTCGACCAGATCCGCGCCGCCTTTGCCGAGGCCCGCGCCACCAAGGGTCAGCCGACCGCCATTATCGCCGAGACCACGAAGGGCAAGGGCGTCTCCTTTATGGAGAACCAGGTGGGTTGGCACGGTAAGGCCCCCAACGATGAACAGTTTGAGCAGGCCATGGCAGAGCTCACGGCCGCCGGAGAGGAGCTCTAGGATGGCAGACGTCAAGAAAATCGCCACGCGCGTAAGCTACGGCGAGGCCCTCGTCGAGCTCGCCAACGAGCACGATGACTTTGTGGTCCTCGACGCCGACCTGGCCGCCGCCACGCAGACCGGCAAGTTTAAGGCCGCCTGCCCCGACCGCTTCTTCGATGTGGGCATCGCCGAGAGCAACCTGATGGGTGTTGCCGCCGGTATCGCAACCACCGGCCGCGTCGCCTTCGCGAGCAGCTTTGCCATGTTTGCCGCCGGCCGCGCCTTTGAGCAGGTCCGCAACTCCATCGGCTATCCGCACCTTAACGTTAAGATCGGTGCCACGCACGCCGGTATCTCGGTGGGCGAGGATGGCGCCACGCACCAGTGCTGCGAGGATATCGCCCTCATGCGCGTCATCCCCGGCATGACCGTTATCGTTCCCGCCGACGATGTGGAGGCCCGTGCCGGGACGCGCGCCGCCTACGAGTGCGACGGCCCCGTGTACATGCGCTTCGCCCGTTTGGCCTCGCCGGTTATCAACGACCCCGAGACCTACAAGTTCGAGTTGGGTAAGGGCATTGTCATGCGCGAGGGCGCCGATGTGACCATCATCGCCTGCGGCCTGATGGTCGGCGAGGCTCTCGAGGCCGCCGAGCAGCTCGCTGCCGAGGGCATCGACGCCGAGGTCATCAACATGCACACCATCAAGCCCATCGATGCCGACCTGATCGTCAAGAGCGCCGCCAAGACCGGCCACGTCGTGACCGTCGAGGAGCACTCTGTGATCGGTGGCCTGGGCAGCGCCGTTGCCGACGTCCTGTGCGAGCAGTGCCCGACGCCGCTCAAGAAGATTGGCGTCAACGACACCTTCGGCGAGTCCGGCCCGGGTGCCGAGCTCCTGCACAAGTACGGCCTGGACGCCGCCAACATCATGGCGACCACCAAGGAGTTCTTGGCCTAGGACAAGACGAGGCAAAGTATCGCCTCAACAACCACATACAAGCCAGAACAGGGGCGTCCCCAAAGAGGGCGCCCTGTTTTTTCGGCAACAAACAAAACAGGCCCGCACCAAGCAAGGGCCTCCTCCGGGAAACGGGCCCATCCCAGCCAAGTGCAATTCAGCCCCCAAGCATAGCGCTGCTGCACCCAAGTAAAACGCAGCGACCCCTTAGTTATTGCAGGCCGGGCACAGGGTTACTCTCCAAATCTTTCCGCAGGACGGAGGAGCCCCCGCCGCGCGAAGCGCGCAGCGGGGGCTCCGACAAGTCCGAGGACGATTTGGAGAGTAACCCTGTGCCCGGCCGACGGGATCCCTAAGCACGCCATGCTTCTTATGTGCAGCAAAGCTAATGCTGCTAAAATACAAAGCGCTCATGTAGTTTAAACGCACGACGATAAGGAGCACCAGTGGGTAACCACTTCCGTACCTCCGGTGCGGGCGATGATGCCCCCAAGACGCAGGCAGGCGTCCAGGGCAGTCGTTTCGCCACTCCGGATTCAGAGGGCCAGCCTGTTGCTCAGGCCCCCGCTCAGCCGGCAGATCAGGCACAGCCGGCATCCGATCCCTTTGCCTACAATCCCACCAGCGATGTCGCGCTTTCCGGCGCGGCGGGTTTTGAGCCCGTTCAGGCCGTGACCGCTCGCGTGGAGCAGCCTCAGGCTGGCGCCGCCACGCCGCAGCCTACCATGGCCGGCATTCCCGACCCCTTGGCCCCTGCGACGCCGGCTCCTCAGCCTGCGCAGTCCGGTCTCTTTGCCGCTATTCCCGACCCCACTCAGCCTGCTGCCCCGGTGGTCGAGAGCGATCAGGCCGCCGAGGTCGCAAGCCTCGATAACGCGCTCAACAACCCCGATTTCACATCGGTGTTTGCGCCCATCGATCCGCAGGCCAGCCGCAAGAAGATGGCCAAGCAGGCCGGTGTCGAGCCCGTTATCCTTATGGAGCATGTCACCAAGATCTATCCGGCACAGCCCAACAAGCCTGCACTCGACGACATCAACATCGAGATCTATCCGGGCGAGTTCGTCTTCCTGGTCGGTCACTCCGGTTCGGGTAAGACCACGCTGCTGTCGACGCTCAACCGCGACGTCAAGCCGACGAGCGGCCGCATCCTGGTTGCCGGTCAGGATCTCATGAAGATCAAGAACCGCAAGGTTCCGTTCCTGCGCCGCCAGATTGGCGCCGTGTTCCAGGACTTTAAGCTTCTGCCGCAAAAGACCGCCTACGAAAACGTGGCGTTTGCCCTTCAGTGCATCGGCAAGCCCAAGGGCGTCATTCGCAGCCAAGTGCCCGAGGTGCTGCGTCTGGTCGGTCTGGCCGATCAGATGGACTCGCTGCCCGACCAGCTTTCCGGTGGCGAGCAGCAGCGCGTTGCCGTCGCCCGCGCTATGGTCAACCGTCCGCCGCTGCTGATCTGCGACGAGCCCACGGGTAACCTCGACCCGGCGATCTCGCTGGGCATCATGAAGCTGCTCGAGCGTATTAACCGCACCGGCACCACCGTGATCGTCGCCACGCACGACCGCGAGATGGTCGATAGCATGCACCGTCGCGTGATCGCCCTTGAGGGCGGCCACGTTATCCGCGACCAGGAGAGGGGAGGTTACGGCAACTATGGCACCAACTAACGTGGGCTACTCCTTCAAAGAGGCAATCAGCCACTTCTTCCGTAACTGGACTACCTCGCTCGGCGCCGTCATCACGATCTTCCTTTCGCTGTTTATCATCGGCCTGTTCATCATGGGCTCCGCGATGCTGAACTCCGTGATCGGCACCGTCGAGGATCAGGTTGTCATCAACGCGTTCATTAGCGATGACGCCGATCAGGCCGATGTTCAGGCTTTTGAGGCCGAACTTAAGACGTGGAATAACGTCAGGTCCGTGACCTATAAGGACAAGGACGACGCGCTGGCCGAGTATACGAGCAAGATGTCGGGCAACGCCGACGCCACCATGAGCGCGCTTGATGGACAGAACCCGCTGCCGGCTTCGTTTGCAATTGAGATGGACGATCCGTCCAAGGTCGAGAGCACGGCAGAGAAGCTCAAGAAGGATGCCGATTTCCAGAAGATCGCGGACGACGGGGACGTCAACGCGAGCGTGCTGTACGGTCAGGAGGAAGTGAGCCGCCTGTTCCAGGTGACCAACTACATCCGCATCGCCGCCGTGGTGCTCGTTGGCCTTCTGACCTTTATCGCTTTCATCTTCATCAACAACACGATTCGCCTATCCATCACGGCGCGTCGTCGTGAGATTGCGATTATGCGTCTGGTTGGCGCCAGCAACGGCTTCATTCGCGGCCCGTTTATCACCGAGGGCGTACTGCAGGCCATTTTGGGCTCGCTGCTTTCCATCGGCGTTCTGGAGCTGCTGCGCAATCTGATGATTCCGCGTCTGCAGGAGAGCATCGGCTGGATGTCGTTTGCCCTGCCGATGCAGTACTACCTGGTGACCTATGCTGCGCTGATTCTGGTCGGCGTGATTATCGGTCTCTTTGGTTCTGCCATCGCCATGCGTCGCTACCTGCGCGTGTAGGCATGCCTGGAATTCATCCCTTCCAACGGGTCGTCTCTTATGGGGCGGCCCGTTTTTTGATCCCTAGGGGACGGCAGGAAAGCGAATCATTTGGGTAGACTCTTTGGAGTTCGCAATCGATAGTTAGGGGGCGCCATGGGGCGCAATAACAAGCATAAGCGTGGAGCTCGCAATAAGCGCGGGCCGGTGCGCAGCGAACGCCGTCCGAGCCTGACCGGGCGCGTGCAGCTCCATGAGCATAGCGCCTACGTTGTAACCGAAAACGGCGACTACAAGGTCATGGGCCGTGGTAAGCGTGAGATCATGGACGGCGATACCGTTGCCGTGAGCATTAAGAACAGCCCGCATGGCGAGCGTCGCGCCGTGATCGAGGGCGTGGTTGAGCGCGCAGCTATAAGCGTGGTGGGCACGTACCAGACCGCCGGTCCGCTCGGTGTGATTGAGCCGCTCGATTCGCGCCTGAAGGCCGACTTCTTCATTCTGCCCGAGGATGCCTCGGCGGATCGTCTGGGCGTCCACCCGGGTGATGCCGTTGTCGCGCGCATTTTGACCTACCCGACGCGCCTGGAATCGGGCACTGTGACGATCGAACGCCGCATTGGCGGAGATGACGCGCCCGATTTGGGCGTTCAATATGTGATGGCGCGTTACGGCTATACCGATAGCTATCCCGAGGCCGCGCTGGACGAGGCCGAGGGGCTTTCGCTCGATGTGTCCGCGGCGCTTAAGGACCCGCTCCGCCGCGATCTGCGCGACCGCTTTGTCATCACGATCGACCCGGTCGACGCGCGCGATTTTGACGATGCCATTTCGCTGGAGCGCACGCCCGAGGGCGGCTATAAGCTGGGTGTGCATATCGCCGACGTTTCACACTATGTGGCTTGGGACGGGCATATCGATCTTGAGGCTCGCCATCGCACGACATCGGTGTATCTGGCCGATCGCGTGCTTCCCATGCTGCCCGAACGCCTGTCCTGTGACCTGTGCTCGCTTCGCCCTGACGAGGACCGTCTTGCGTTTACCGTCGATATCGAACTCGATGCGCAGGGCCGCGTGCGGCATTACGATCCGTACCCCAGCGTGATTCGCTCGCGTGTGCGTATGGACTATGACGGTGCCGAGGCGCTGCTGGTGCGTGCCGGCGCGGTTGAGTATTCGGTGCTGGAAGGCGCCGCCGAGGATGTTGAGGCCGCTGAGGCCTCGCGCGAGGATGCGCTTGAGCGCGGTCTTGCGTGCGAGGAGGCTGCCCGCGGCTACAACGTCGACCTCGGCGATTTCCTTGTCGCCGCCAACGAACTCGCCGAACTTCGCCGTCGTATTCGTCGCGCCCGCGGCTCAGTCGATTTTGACACGGCCGAGATTCGTGCTCTGTTGGATGAGGACGGAGTACCCGTGCAGATTGTGGCGCGTGAGCGTTCGTGTGCCACGTCGCTTATCGAGGAAGCCATGCTGCTCGCCAACGAGTGCGTTGCAGAGTGGCTGGCAGACCGTGATATCGAGGCCTGCTATCGCGTGCATGAGGATCCGAGCCCCGATAGCCTGCACGGTGCCGCCGTTGCGCTGGCGCAGCTAGGCATCATCGACGATCGCCGTGCTGCCGGTATTGCCCTGGGGAGTCCCGATGAGCTGCAGGCTGCAGTCGATGCTGCCGCCGGTACGGCCAACGCACCGCTCGTCAACACGCTGCTTCTGCGCAGCATGCAGCGCGCGCTGTACAAGCCGCGCAACGAGGGCCACTTTGCGCTCGCCGCGCCGTGCTACTGCCACTTTACGAGTCCCATCCGTCGCTACCCCGATCTGGTGGTGCACCGCGTACTCAAGCTGCAGCTGGCCTATGAGCAGCTCGGCGGCAAGGACGCCTTGGTCCGTACCTCGCGGCTGATCGGCAAGGGGCGCGAGTCGCTGCCGCGCATTCTGCCGCAGATCTGCCGCGCATGCAGCGATGCCGAGCGCGCGGCAGATGCCGCCAGCCATGCGACGCAAAAGATCAAGATTGCCCAGTACTATGAGGACCGTCTGGGCGAGCGCTATGCCGGAATCGTCTCGTGGGTTAGCAGCATGGGTCTCTTTGTGCGCTTGGACCTAACACAGGTCGAGGGCCTGGTTTCAATTAAGAGCCTGGGCAACGAGTGGTTCGAGTTCGACGAGGACGCGCTTACGCTGACGGGCGCCGACACGGGGACTCGTTACGAGCTGGGCCAGCGCGTGATTATCGAGGTCTCGCGCGTCAATACCACGCGTGGGCACTTGGACTTTAAGCTTATCCATTAGCCAAATCCCGACTCATGGTGGGGGAGCGGAGGGCGGCCTTTCGGGACCGCCCTTCGCATTTGAATCGTGACTACCTTGCCGTCTGCTCGGCCGCCCGCTTACCTGCTATTTGAGAGGTAAAACCTACCAAAATAAACCTGTCCCTTTTTGGCAGGTTTACAAGAAAGCGGGGATGAGATGGCGACGGTGTACGGTTATGCGCGGGTGAGTTCGCGCGATCAGAATCTGAATCGGCAGCTGGATGCGCTGGGCGCCTATGGCGTGGGCTCGGCGAATATTTATGCCGACCATGCGAGCGGCAAGGACTTCGATCGACCGCGCTATCGCGAGCTGCTGCACGTCCTGGGAGACGGGGACGTGCTGGTGGTGCTTTCTATCGACCGACTTGGTCGTAATTACTCCGAGATTCTTGAGGAATGGCGACGCATTACCAAGGAGCTCGGGGTTGCCATTGTGGTGTTGGACATGCCATTGCTTGACACGCGCGTTAGGGCCAGCGGCGCGCCGGATGTGACCAACACCCTGATTGCCGATATTGTGCTGCAACTGCTGAGCTACGTGGCGCAGGTGGAGCGCGAGAATATCCATCGGCGCCAGGCGGAGGGAATTGCAGCGGCGCGGGCGCGAGGGGTCCGTTTCGGTCGACCTCGTAAGCCGTGCCCTCCTCAGTTTGAGCTGGTGCGCGATAGCTATGAGGCGGGTGATATTACCCGCAGCCAGGCAGCAAAGTGCTTGGGCGTGTGCGTGGGGACGTTCGATCGCTGGATGCGCGAGGCAGGGTAGGGGTTTGCGTCGCTTTGTCGCTTCCTGTTGCGATTCATATTTTGATATGGTGACGATGTCATTTGGGGCTACACTCGCTGATATTCAAAAAAGGAGGTTGGCCCTTGGCGCGCATAAAACAAATAATCGGATGGACCGCGATCGTTCTGTTCGCTGCAACGCTGGCGGGCATCTGGGTGCTGACGGAGCAAAATGCGGTGGAGACGTCGTTGCTGAGCGAGTCCACCGCGCGTGTGGTGGAGGGCCAGGCTACGGGCGTTCAGGCTGCTGATGCCACGGGTGAAGCCCAGACAGAGAACGGAATGACCGGGGGCACCGATTCGGCTGCCTCGAATGTACGGTCTGGCCGACTTGCTTCCATTCGCATGTGGGTGGGCACGAACGTCCGTCGCGTTGCCCATACCGTAGAGTTTTTCTTCGTCGGATTGTTCGCCTCGGTGGTCGTGGTTTGCTTTTCCAGGCGTCCGTGGAGCGTATGCTCCCGTTGCGTGCCCGTATTGCTCTTTTGCGCCGCCTGCTCCGTTGGCGATCAGGTGCATAAGATCTTTGTTCCTGGCAGGCATTTCGACGTTATCGATTTAGGATTCGATGCTGCGGGCTATGTCACCGCGATGCTGTTGGTATTGCTGGCAGCGGCGCTGGTGCGCCATGCGACTCGGCCGATCGGCGCCCATGCGAGGCGCTAGCCTTAAGACGAGACATCGCGACTGCCTATGCTTCGACATTGACTACAATAACGGCTGCAATCGCGAGTGGTCGTCGATGTGCAGTTTTCCAGACACCTGTTTTCTCTAAGAAAGGAAATCCCATGGTGGTATTGTTTGTTGAATATCCCAAGTGCTCGACCTGTAAGAAGGCCAAGGCATGGCTGGACGAACACGGGGTAGAGTATATCGACCGCGATATCGTTTTGGACAATCCCACGGCTGATGAGCTTGCGACCTGGATTGCTCGTTCGGGGCTGCCGGTGCGGCGCTTCTTTAATTCGTCGGGCATGAAATATCGAGAGCTGGGTCTGAAGGCGCGTCTGGATGCGGGCATGACGGATCGGGAGTGCTACGAGCTGCTGGCGACCGACGGCATGCTGGTCAAGCGTCCGCTGCTGGTGGGCGACGACTTTGCGATTCCCGGCTTTAGGGAAGCGGCTTGGGCCGAGGCGTTGCTGTAGCGGCTGCGGAAAGTGCGACCCGTTTTGAGTGCTCAGGGTGGGACGCACTTTCCGCCGGCGGGCCTGCCCCAGTCAGTCCGCCAGCCGCGCCCATTCGTGCGGATCGTAGACCTTTACGTGCTTGTTGGGCTTGCCGCTCCAGTACTCCTCGTCCATAAAGGGCAGATATGCCTGAACGCCGGGGCAGATAAAGGGAATCCGCTGCTGTTGCAGTCGCTCGCGCTGGCGCTGCTCCAGGTGTGCCTCGGATATGACGGTCGGCATACCGGACAGCTCGACGAGGCTTGCCTGGATTCGCTTAAGGTCGGGGAGTCCCGCGTGCCATGACACCCGCATGATCAAAAAGGATGCACGGCGGTATTTTGCCTGCATCACCGTGATGGCGGGGCGCAGTGTGGGATGGATTTTGTCCCGTTCGGGCCAAAGGTCAGCAGTGATCTCGAGGCCCAGGGTCTCCCATAGGTAATCAAGCTCTTCGTCCATGGTGCCTCGATATCCGTGCAATGATGACGGTTCGATTGTGCCATCAGCCGTGAGTACTGCATTGTTGTAATCTACCAGCGGTAGATGTGGGATGTTTTACGGGCTTTGACGCCGTAGGTGTCGCTGGTGCTTCACAGGTCCTTCACGTGTTGGCCGTATTTGACTGAATTTCAAAAAAGTCAAAAATAGGACTTGCGTCACGGCGGGACTTCCCGTATATTTCTTTCTTGCGCAAAGGCACAGCCGAGCGCAGCGATGCAGTCATTGGGATGTCGTCTAATGGCAGGACAGCGGATTCTGGTTCCGTCAATGGGGGTTCGACTCCCTCCATCCCAGCCATTGCATTTGCTACATATGGCCCGTTCGTCTAGCGGTTTAGGACGCCGCCCTCTCAAGGCGGAGATCACCAGTTCGAATCTGGTACGGGCTACCAAAATTGAACGCCCGGGCCTCGTAAGAGACCCGGGTTTTGTGTATTGACCGATGTTTAAGGCGCGCGTTGAGTCTGCCGCCCGGACCGAGGAGTTGTCATGGACCTGCCCATCAGCTTGCAAGACATCACGTATGCCGAGAACTATCTGGCGCAGGGCGACCTGGCTACGGCGACGCCGCTGCTGGAGCGCCTGGTGGAGCTCGCCGAGGAGTATATCGACGCCGAGTGCAAGACGGAGGAGAAGCGCCAATACTTTAGCTTCGATAGCAAGTTTGAGCGCTTGGCCTATCGCCGCGTGGAGAAGGATCCGCGCGAGCTCGTGCAGGTCGAGGTGCCGTTTGACCGCCTGTACTCTGACATGGCGTTTGCCTACATTCGCCAGCAGGATTATGTGAGCGCTCGCAATGCCCTGATGCAGGCTGTGCGTTGGGACCCCATGAACTGCAACTATCGCTTGGATTTGGCCGAGCTGTTCCGCGCACTCGAAGACAAGCAGGAGTGGGCATCGCTCTCGTTTTCGGTGCTGGAGCGTGCAAGCGATGGCAAGTGCGCCGCCCGCGCTTACGCCAATCTGGGTCAGTACTTCTTGGAGCCCGAGACCGAGAACATTTCGGCTGCCGTGGGCTGCGCGCGTCTGGCGCTGCGCCTGGCGCCCAACGATGCGCATACGACGCGCCTGCTCAACAAGATCCATACTACCTATCCGGATGCCGCCGAGGAGAGCGACGAGCACGTGATGGGCGAGCTGGCGTTGCAGGGCGTTCCGACCTCACCTTCGGCCGAGATTGCCATCTGCCTGATTATGTGCGCGACCGATGCTGCAAGCGACGGCGACAAGCAGGAGGCGACGCGCCTGACGGTGCGTGCTCGCGACTTGGTGGGCGAGGAAGCCTGCGCGGCGATTATCAAACTGGTGCGCGAGAGCGATGCTGAGCTCAATGCCGAGCGCAAGGCAAGGCACACGGGTGTCGACAAGGGCGCTGACGGTGTCAAGGAGGCCGACGATGCCCAGTAAGCGCGAGCGCAAACTCATCTCCAAGAATCGCTCGGCACATCACGAGTACTTTATCGATGAGACCTTTGAGTGCGGCATTGAACTGAGCGGCACCGAGGTCAAGTCGATTCGCGAGCGCGCCTGTCAGATCACTGACACTTTTGCGCTGATTCGTGGCGGCGAGTGCTGGCTCGTCGGCCTGCATATCCATCCTTATAGCCATGGTGGCGTGTGGAATCGCGATCCCGACCGTCGGCGTCGTCTGCTGCTGCACCGTAAGGAGATCGACTTTCTTGACGGCAAACTTCGCAACCGTGGTTATGCGCTGGTTCCGTTGGAGCTCTACTTTAATACCGACGGCCGCGTAAAGCTGCTGCTGGGTCTGGGTCGCGGCAAGAAGCTCTACGACAAGCGCGAGGACATGGCCAAGCGTGATGTCCAACGCGAGATCGACCGCGCCCTCAAAGAGCGCAACCGCTAGGCACTCTGTATGAGTTGCGGTGGAATACGGACTGTTTTGCCTGTTTGAGGGGCTATTCAGTCCCTATTTCACCGCAACTGCGGGTGTCTCATCTTTCTTACTGTTCTGACACATATGTCTCAAAGGCGGCGTCCGTTATGGGTGCCGCCTTTTTTGTGGGTACATACATCCATGAGGTTCCAACCCGAGCTAGGGGAGTGATCGTTATGGACAAAACTGCGTTCTTTACCATGCCGAGTGGCCTGTACGTGGTGAGCGCCGCGGCCGACGGGCTGCGTGCCGGCTGCGTTATCAACACAGCAGTGCAGGTGACATCCGCCCCGCCGCGCATCTCGATTGCCGTGAACAAGGAAAATGTCACGTCCGGCGTAATCGCATCGGCTAAGGCCTTTGCGCTGACCGTGATTGACCAGACCGCCGACATGCTCTATATCGGCAACTTTGGCTTCCGCACCAGCAGCGATTACGACAAGTTTGCCAAGTACGAGACCCACGAGACCGCGCTGGGCATGCCCTATGTGCCCGAGCACGCGGCGGCGCTGTTCAGCTGCCGTCTGATTGATACCGTGGATGTGGGCACGCACCTGCTCTTTATCGGCGAGGTGGAGGACGCCGAGCGCTTGAGCGGCGAGGCCCCGCTGACCTATGACTACTATCACAAGGTCTTGAAGGGCAAGACGCCGCCCAAGGCTTCGTCGTATCAAGGCTAGAAATGTTCTAAAAATACTTGCATTATATTATTGAGAATATATACTAATAAGTGAAGTACATCACCAGTCGCGTTCGAGAGGAGAACATCATGGCTGAGGAGAAGAAGACGTATAAGTTCGTATGCACCGTTTGCGGTTACGAGGTTGAGGTCGACACGCCCGAGCTGCCCGAGGATTACGTATGCCCGGTCTGCGGCGTCGGCCCCGATGAGTTTGAGCTCGTCGAGGAGTAACTCGTAGACACACGGCGATTAGCCATACAGAGCTCTGTCCAAGGGCCCCGGTCGAATTCTCGGCCGGGGCCCTTTTGATTTATCTGACGGTTTAAAACGGCCTTACGTGTTACAGATTGAGACGTTATATCTGGACAGTCACGCCATCCCAATTACATCCCCGTTAGCAGCACGATGTCGAGAATCGTCACGATGGCACCGATTCCTACGAGCAGCGTGTTGAGCGGGCGTGAGTTGGCGTATTTGCCCATGACGCGGCGTGAACTGGTGAGCCGTATGAGCACAAAGACCGTAATCGGCAGCTGAAGCGACAGCAGTGCCTGACTCCAGATGAGACCTTCAAAAGGATTTGGGACGACCAGACACGCCGCCACTGCGCCGGCGAAACAGGCCGCCACCCCGATCGAGGAATGTCGGTCGTGGATGTCGTATTCCTCGTCGAACATGCCCGCGGTGATGGTGCCTGCCGCCATGCCTGCCGTCACACTACTCGAGAGGCCCGCAAACAGCAGCGCCACCGCAAAGATTGTCGAGCTTGCTGGGCCCAGAATGGGGGAGAGCGTGTCCGCTGCGACGGCGAGGTCGTCTACGACAATGCCGTGCGCAAAGAAGGTCGTTGCGGCCAGGATGACCATGGCCGAGTTGATTGCCCAGCCCACGCCCATCGAAAAGAGCGTGTCGAAGAGCTCATAGCGCAGACGCTCTTCGATAACCTGCTCGCCTTGGCCCTCGAAGTGCATGGATTGGATGACCTCGGAGTGTAGAAAGAGGTTGTGGGGCATAACGACCGCACCCAGGACACTCACGATAATCGCGGCAGAGCCAGTGGGCATACTGGGCGTGATCCAGCTTGCGGCGGCTTGCGGCCAGTCGACCTTGACTAGTGCAAGCTCGGCCAAAAACGAGAGTCCTACCACGCCTACGAAGGCGATGATCCAGCGTTCGGCACGCTTGTAGGAGTTCGTCATGAGCATCGCCATCGATACTGCCGCCACGATGACGCAGCCCGCACGCACGGGCAGCCCAAAGAGCATTTGAAGGGCAATCGCGCCACCCAGGACTTCGGCCATGGCGGTGGCGATGGTCGCGAGATAGGCACTGGCGAGCACCGTGCGTCCAACGAAGCGGGGGAGGCAACGTGTCGTGGCCTCGGCAAGACAGGCACCCGTGGCGATACCCAGGTGCGCCGCATTGTGCTGCAGCACAATGAGCATAATCGTGGACAGTGTGACGATCCACAGCAGCGCGTAGCCAAACTGCGAGCCCGCGGCCATATTGGAGGCCCAGTTGCCCGGGTCGATAAAGCCGACGGTCACGAGCAGCCCGGGGCCGATGTGCCGCGCAATGTCTAGGCCTCCGTGACCACCGGTGCGTCGGGAGCCAAAGTGTTGTTTGAGATGGTTGAGCATGGTGAGCTCCTGCGTGCCGTTTGTTTGACGTCGCAAAGGATACCCGTTTTAGGCGAAAAAGTTAACCAAGACTAACAAAATTGTTGTATTTGAAAAGGATGGTGAAAGGGGATTGCCGAAATGTCTTGATCTGTAACAACTAGGGATGGAAATTGGGTCTTCCTGTTACAGATTGAGATGTTTGAAGCGGTGAGCTTGCAGGCCGAACCTGGGGGCCTTGTCGTCGTCCTTGAGGTCGGCGGTGTCCACTCGTAGGGCGTGCGTTACGCGATTGTTTCGAAACGGGCGGGAAACACAACGGGCCGGCGATGCTCCTAGTATGCCTATTCAACTGACTGTCTAATATCTAGGGGAGGATCGCGATGCAGGCAGATTCCGTTCAGCAGCAGGGCCTTTATCGCCCCGAATTCGACCACGATGCATGTGGCATCGGCGCGCTTGCCGATATCAACGGCGAGCGCCATCACCAGATTCTGGACGATGCGCTGTCCATTCTGGTCAACTTGGAGCACCGCGGCGGTACGGGACTCGAGAAGAATACCGGCGACGGCGCCGGCATCCTGTTTCAGGTTCCGCATCACTTTTTCCGCAAAGAGGCTCAAAAGTGCGGCCAGATTCTGCCGGCAGAGGGCGACTATGGCGTGGCCATGCTGTTCTTCCCGCAGGACGACAAGGGCGTAGAGGATGCCCGTCGCGTGTTTGAGGAGGGCTGCGCCGAGGCCGGCGTGCCGCTGCTCTTTTGGCGCGAGGTGCCCGTCGACCCGCACGACCTGGGCGAGACGGCCCGCGCCTGCATGCCTACCATCCTGCAGGCCTTTCTGGGCCGCCCCGACGACACGCCGGCGGGCGACGCCTTCGAGCGCCGTCTGTATGTGTGCCGCCGCACCATCGAGAAGAAGGCCGACGCCGAGTTTGCCCTGCGCGACAAGATCTTCTATGTGTGCTCCATGAGCTCGCGCACCATCGTGTACAAGGGCATGCTTGTGGCCACGCAGATGCGCCGTTTCTTCATCGACCTCAACGACGCCGCCGTCAAAACGGCCGTGGCGCTCGTCCACTCGCGCTACTCCACCAACACCACGCCCAGCTGGGAGCGCGCGCACCCCAACCGCTTTATCATCCACAACGGCGAGATCAACACCCTCAAGGGCAACGTCAACTGGATTCGCGCCCGCGAGCCCAACCTGTACAGCCCCGTGCTGCAGCACGATCTTGAGCGCGTGATGCCCATCATCAACCGCGAGGGCTCCGATTCCGCGATTCTGGATAATGTGCTTGAGTTCCTGGTCATGAACGGTCGCCCGCTCACGCGTGCCGCGTCCATGTTGCTGCCCGAGCCGTGGGACCACAACGACAGCCTGAGTGAGGAGCGCCGCGCCTACGACGCTTACCAGTCCATGCTCATGGAGCCGTGGGATGGCCCGGCGGCCATCGCCTTTACCGACGGTCGCACGCTGGGTGCCGCCCTCGACCGTAACGGCCTGCGTCCCGCCCGCTACTATGTGACGCGCGACGGTCGCTTTATGCTGGCGAGCGAGGTGGGCACCATCGAGGTGAGCCCCGAGAACATCCTGACGAGCGGCTGCCTGGGACCGGGCCAGATGCTCGAGGTCGACTTTGCCCGCGGCCGCGTGATCTACAACGATGAGCTGCGTGCCCGTTACGCCAAGGAAAAGCCCTATCGTGATTGGATTGCCGAGGAGACGCTAACCGTTGACGCGCTCGATGAGCCCGTTGCGGCAACGCCCGCCGAGGACGCCGAGGTGCCCGCCGCCGTGCGTATGGCCAAGCTCGGCTACCACTGGGATGACGTCGACGAGGTCGTGCGTCCCATGGCCCAGCAGGGCAAGGCACCGCTCGCTTCGATGGGCATCGATGCGCCGCTGGCCTGCCTGTCCAAGAAGACGCGCTCGTTCTTTGACTACTTCTATCAGTTGTTCGCCCAGGTCACGAACCCGCCGATCGACGCCCTGCGCGAGCATATGGTGACTTCGACCACGCTCTACCTGGGCAACCACGGCAACTTGCTCGAGGACTCCCGTACGGCCTGCCAGCTGGTGCGCCTGGAGCGCCCGCTGCTGAGCGAGGAGGAGTTCGACCGCATTTGCGCGATTGACCGTGTTGGTTTTAAGACCCGCCGGTTCCGTGCCGTGTACCGCCGCGACGCGGGTGAGGGCGCGCTGCAGGCTGCGCTCAAGCAGCTTGCCGAAGACGTCGAGGCTGCGGTTCGCGATGGCGTGAACATCGTGGTGCTGAGCGACCGTGCCGCTGCGGGCGAGGTGCCCGTGCCGTCGCTGCTCGCCGTGGGCTGCGTGCACAACCACCTGATCCGTGCCGGCGTGCGCACCTTTGCCGATATCGTGGTGGAGTGCGGCGATGCCGTGTCTCCGCACGACTTTGCGGCGCTGGTGGGCTACTCCGCAAGCGGCATCTACCCGTACAACGCGCATGCGTGCATCCGCAATCTGGCGACACGCGGCGACCTGGACGTGACGACCGAGCAGGGCATCGCCAATTACAACAAGGCCGCGACGGCGGGCATCGTCTCCATCATGTCCAAGATGGGCATCTCCACGGTGCAGAGCTACCACTCCGCGCAGATCTTCGAGGCCGTGGGCTTTACGCCGGAGTTCGTCAATGCGTACTTCGCCGGCACGGTGAGCCGTGTGGGCGGTATGGGTGTCGAGGACGTTGAACGCGAGCAAAATGAGCGCTATGACGCCGCGCTCGCTATCCTTAAGAGCCCGGCTCCCGATCAGCTGCCCACGTTGGGCCTGACCAAGTGGCGCCCGCTCGGCGGCGAGGATCACCTCATCGATCCGCAGACTGTCTACTTGCTGCAGACCGCCTGCCGTGAGGACAGCTACGACACCTTTAAGGAGTACAGCGCCCGCCTGCACCGCACCGGCCGTGCCGTGCGCCTGCGCGACCTGCTGGACTTTGATGCCAGCGGCCGCACTCCGGTGGCACTCGACGAGGTCGAGCCCGCGCTCAACATCGTCCGCCGCTTTAACACCGGTGCCATGTCGTACGGCTCCATCAGCAAAGAGGCACACGAGTGCATGGCCATCGCCATGAACCGCCTGCACGGCCGTTCCAACTCCGGCGAGGGCGGTGAGGATCCGCGTCGCGAGACCCCGCTGGCCAACGGCGACTCCAAGAACTCCGCGATCAAGCAGGTAGCAAGTGCGCGATTTGGCGTGACGAGCCGCTACCTGTGCAGCGCCTTCGAGATTCAGATCAAGATGGCCCAGGGCGCCAAGCCCGGCGAGGGCGGCCACCTGCCCGGCAAGAAGGTCTACCCATGGATTGCCGAGGTCCGTCAGTCCACGCCCGGCATCGGCCTGATCTCGCCTCCGCCGCACCACGACATCTACTCCATCGAGGACCTGGCAGAGCTGATCTTTGACCTTAAGAACGCCAACCCCGGCGCGCGCGTGTCGGTCAAGCTGGTCAGCGAGGCCGGCGTCGGCACCATCGCCACTGGTGTTGCCAAGGGCGCTGCCGACAAGATTTTGATCAGCGGCCACAACGGCGGCTCGGGTGCCGCTGCGCGCGACTCTATCTGGCACGCGGGCCTGCCGCTGGAGCTTGGCCTTGCCGAGGCCCAGCAGACGCTGCTGCAAAACGGCCTGCGCTCACGCGTGGTGCTCGAAGCCGACGGCAAGCTCATGGACGGCACCGACGTCGCTGTCGCCTGCCTGTTGGGCGCCGAGGAGTTTGGCTTTGCGACCATGCCGCTCATCTCCATGGGCTGCCTCATGCAGCGCGACTGCCAGCAGGATACCTGCCCGGCCGGCATCGCTACGCAAAACTGCCGCCTGCGTCGCGGCTTCCGCGGCAAGCCAGAGCACGTCGAGCACTTTATGCTCTTTGTTGCCGAGCAGCTGCGCGAGGTCATGGCGAGCCTGGGCTTCCGCACGGTCGACGAGATGGTCGGCCATCCCGAGTGCCTGCGCCAGATCGAGGTCCCGGGCAACCGCAAGGCTAACCTGCTGGATCTGTCGCCCGTGCTGGCGAGCGCGACCTGTGAGTTTGGTGCCCACATCCCGGGTGCCGACGGCCGTCACTTCCTGCCCCAGATGGCCGCGGACAGCGAGCTCGACAAGACGCTCGACTCCACGTTGTTTGTGCCCTATACGGCCGATGCCCGTGCGCATCTGCGTCCGATTCGCTTCCGCGCCGATATCGCCAACGTCAACCGCTGCGTGGGCACCATTTTGGGCAACGCGGTGACCAAGGCGCATCCCGAGGGCCTGCCCGCCGGCTCCATTACCATCGATTGCGATGGTTCGGCCGGTCAGAGCTTTGGCGCGTTCCTTCCGCGCGGCATTACGCTCAACGTGTGCGGCGACGCCAACGACTACTTTGGCAAGGGCCTTTCGGGCGGCGAGGTGTCGGTGCGCCCCAACCCGCATGCGACCTATAAGTTCGACGAGAACATCATCGTGGGCAACGTTGCGTTCTTTGGCGCTACGAGCGGCCGCGGCTTCATCAACGGTCTGGCCGGCCAGCGCTTTGGCGTACGCAACTCCGGTGCCACGGTGGTGGTCGAGGGCTGCGGCAACCATGGCTGCGAGTACATGACGGGCGGTCTGGCGCTCATCTTGGGCGAGGTCGGGCAGAACTTCGCCGCAGGTATGACGGGTGGCGTGGCTTATGTCTTCGATCAGTACGGCACGCTCGATGCCCGCGTGAACCACGAGAGCGTTGAGCTCAAGGCCCCGACGGCCGGCGAGCTGGCGCAGATTCGTGCGCTCATCCAGGAGCACGTGGACGCGACGCAGAGCCCGCGCGGCATTAAGCTACTCTACAGCTTTGCGACGATGAGCAAACACTTTGTGAAGGTCATTCCGACCGAGTACGAGCGCGTGCTGGCGATTGTCGCCGCGGGCGAGGCCGTGGGCAAGACGCATACGCAGGCTGAGGAGCTGGCGTTTGACATTGTGACCGGTCGCGCGAGTGCCGCGGATGTCGCTCGCTTTGATGCCGCGGGCGGTGCTGCGGGCACTGCGTCCGTGGCTGCCAGCTCTGTTGCTTCGACCAAGAAGGAGGCGTAAGTGCCATGGGTAAGCCCGGTGCTTTTCTTGATATCGATCGCGTGACCCACGAGCTTCGCCCCGTGGAGGAGCGCAGCCATGATTTTGATCCGCTGTACGTGGAGCTCGATGACGATGCACGTCGCGCCCAGGCGAGCCGCTGCATGATGTGCGGCGTGGCGTTTTGTCAGATGGGCGCGAGCTTTGGCAAGGCGCGCCCGAGCGGCTGTCCGCTGCACAACCTGATTCCCGAGTGGAATGAGCTGGTGTACCGCGGTCGCTGGGACGAGGCTGCCGAGCGTCTGTCGCTCACCTCGCCCATGCCCGAGTTCACGAGTCGCGTGTGCCCGGCGCTGTGCGAGGCCGCGTGCAACCTGGGTTCGGTCGACGGTCAGCCCACGACGATTCACGACAACGAGCGTGCGATCAGCGACCATGAGTGGGCAAATGGCGGTCCGCGTCGCTTTGAGCCGGCAGGGGAGGACGCACCCACGGTTGCCGTGGTTGGTTCCGGTCCGGCTGGCCTGGTGGCTGCATGGGAGCTCGCTCGTCGCGGTGCCCGCGTGACGGTGTTTGAGCGTGACGACCGCCCGGGCGGTCTGCTCATGTACGGCATTCCCAACATGAAGCTCGAGAAGTCCGTTGTCGAGCGTCGCGTGGCACTTATGCGCGAGCTGGGCATTGTGTTTGAGCTGGGTGCCGATGTTACGAACCCTGCGGTAGCGGCCAAGCTCAATGGCTTTGACGCCGTTGTGGTGGCTGCCGGTGCTCGTGCGCCCCGCGGTCTTTCGGCTACGAATGTGGATGCCCCGGGCGTGGTGTATGCGGTGGACTACCTGACGGCTTCGACCGTCTCGGTGCTCGATGGCGGTGAGCCCGCGGTGAACGCGCGCGGCCTGGACGTTGTGGTCGTTGGCGGCGGCGATACCGGCAACGACTGCGTGGGTACCGCGGTGCGTCAGGGCGCGCGCAGCGTGCGCCAGTTTGAGTTCTTGCCGGCGGCGCCTGATGCGCGCGCGGCGAGCAACCCCTGGCCGCAGTGGCCAAACGTTAAGAAGACCGACTACGGCCAGCAGGAGGCCATCGCTGCCATGGGCGGCGAGATGCGCGCTTGGGGCGTGGATACGCTCGAGGTGCTGCTGGATAAGAAGGGCGCTGCCGCGGGCCTGCGCGTGGTCGATCTGGACTGGTCGGCGGGAAACCCCGAGCGCATCGCGGGCTCCGAGCACGAGGTGCCGACGCAGCTGGTGCTCATCGCCTGCGGCTTCACGGGCCCGGAGCACAGTGTGTTCGACGCCGTTGGCGTGCCCGTTGCCACCGCTGGTCGTCCGCTGCCTGTGATGGCCGCTGAGGGCTCGCACCTTGCGGCGCGTGGCGAGGGCGTCGCCGCGGATGCCGTGCCGGTGTATGTTGCCGGTGACGCTCGCAACGGCAGCTCGCTCGTGGTGAGCGCCATGGCCGACGCCCTGGCCTGCGCTGCCGAAGTCGCCGAGGCGCTGGAGCTGTAAGGCGGCTGTCCACAGCTGAATCGTCAAGGGCTGTCCCCAACGGCCGGCCCAAAAGGAACGTCCCCAAGTGCCGGCAGCTGGGGACGTTCCTTATGTGCCGGCATTCGGGGACACTCCTTGCGGGTTTGCGACCGATTTGTTCGTTTGTCGACGCGCGAGTGTCCATTCGGCGTCTTCTTGAGCTGTGGTGCTCTGCTGTTTCTGTGGTGGCCGGGGGCGCTTGGCTCAAAAGGGCGGGTTGGCCGTCTATGTTTATCTGCGGTTTTGTTGCGGTGCGCATTTTCGGTCAAGCATCCCGTCAAGTGTTTGGTCAGCAGTTGGTTTGCAGCCGGAGGCCTATTTTGCCCGTGCTGACAGTGGCTGCCCACCCTCCTCGTAAGCTCAAATTGAGGTCCGTCAGTTTGAGGAGGATGCCATGACTGACCAAGTTTTAGACCGAGCGCATCTGGCCGAAGCCGTCGGCAACGATATTGCCGACATGGCCCATTTTTGGATGCTGCGGAAGTTTCAGTTTTTGGAGCCGGCGCGCGAGCAGTTTGAGATTATTGTCGACCCGTGGCTCAGCTATCGCACCGAGCCTTCCCAAAACGAAATCATGGCCTACAACATGGCATTTACCGATTGGCTGCTCTTTGAGCGCCCCTATCGCCATGGCAAGACGCTGCTCGAGCTGTATGTTGATGAGCCGCCGGCATCGCTTTCGCCTGCCTCGCTCAAGCGGCTCGAGCAGGTGCGCGACACACAGTATTTCTCGCGCTTTGGCATTTTGGGCAAGGATCCTGCGAACGGCACGGTTGCGCTGAAGGATACGCGCACCGACCGTCGCTTTGATGTCTACGACCCGCATATCGTGCAAAAGGAGCATTGGAGCGACGGTGCGATTGCGGTGCGCCTCGCCTGCGTCGACGATGTCTGGCTGACGGCGGGGCAGCTCTACCTCTACGACATAGCGCGCCTGAGCGATACGGCGATCGACGGGCCCGGCGCCGTCCATCCGGAAGACCTAGAAGATGGCTTCGACACCTCGCGTATCAGCTTCTTTTTGCGCCTGGTCCGCGACATCATGGGCGCCCAGGGGCGCTACGTAAAGTCCCTCAACATCTACGAACAAGAATGGGAGTAGGGGATGTGACTGGTGTCGCCCTGCTGCCCTGACTCTGTCTCAATCTGTAACGTTTGGCGGCAGAAAACCGGTCTAACTGTTACAGATCGAGACGAATGCTTGGGCGCCGCTGGTTTGTCTAAATCTGTAACGTTTAGGGGCCTGGAGAACGTCTTACTGTTACAGATCGAGATGTTTGGTGCCTGGCTGGGGGAATGTCTCAATCTGTAACATCTACGGGCTAAAAGTCGACCTAGCTGTTACAGATTGAGACAAAGGTTGGACGCGGTACCGAACAATCTAAATCTGTAACAACTAGAGGCTCAAAGACTGCCTTTCTGTTACAGATCAAGACATTTGTCAGCGGAGGCAACAGCGGCGATGGTCCATTTGTCCGATGTGGTGGTGATGGAAGTGTCTAATACCGTTCTCAAACACAAGCATACGACTCGCAACACGTTGGCGCGGAACAGGATGCTCGCGCGGCTCACGGAGACGGCCAAGCAAGGTGCGCTGCTCGCAACGCATGACAATACCGAGCTCATGTGGCTGCGACGCCATGTTGGAACCGACGATATCGCGGAGCCCGAGCCGTACCTGTTCTGTTTTCAGCATGATTGGGATGCATTGACGCCGGCGGAGCGAGCGCTGAGGACTATCAAAGGGCTTGCGGAATTTCATCCCGATTGGGCGTTTTGGGGCTATGACGCGGCGCTTTTGTGGGGTTTGGAGGTGCCGAATGATCTGCTCGGGCCACGATATCTTGTTAAGACGGGTTGCTCGGTGCCGCTGAGTGCAGGATGTCGGCTGTTGCGTCCGCAGGCGGCGGGTGCACTTGAACAAGCCGACGGCGTGCGGGTGACGTCGTTTTGGCGCACGGTGGAGGATTGCCTGCTTCGCGCTCCGTTTTCGTACGGGTTGGCGATTGCCGATTCAGCACTGAGGGCAAGGGACGTTTCGCGCGATGACCTGTGCGAGTGTCTCCGCTTCGATTGCGAGGGCAGGCGCGGGTATCGCAGAGCGCAGGTGATTGCGTCGTATGCGGACGGGCTGTCCGAAAACGGCGGCGAGTCTCGGTTCCGAGCGTTCTTTATTGCGTACGGCTTTCCAGTTCCGGAGCTGCAGGTGGAGTTTCGCGACCCGCTCGATCCGAGCCAGGTGTTTCGCGTCGACTATTTTTGGCGGCTCGAGGACGGGACGTGTGTCATCGGCGAGCTCGACGGAAAGGGGAAGTACACCTTGCAGAACGGCGGGGGCCGGGAGTCGGTCGGCCCATTCGTGGCAGAACGTCAACGGGAGTCCCATCTGACAATGCTCGGGCACAAGGTGCTTCGGTTTACGTTTGATGAGCTCAAGAATCCGGGGAAGCTGGTTGAGAAGATGAGGTTGGCGGGTATTCCGCGACGGCCCGATTTGGCTGAGGAGTGGAGACATCAGTGGTATGGGCGCTGAGAGGTTTTGTCTCGATCTGTAACGTTTAGAAGTTGTTTGAGTTCGTAATTGTTACAGATCGAGACAAACCGGTGAAACGTCGACCGAATGTCTCGATCTGTAACATCAGGGGGCCCAATAACCCTGTACCTGTTACAGATCGAGACATTCCCCTGATGTTGCTGGGGTGGGGCTGCAACGTATTCCGTCCCCCACATCCCCTCTTCCCTCCGTTAACCGATATGCTCGACTTTAGGTCGCTGCATTAGGTGATAATGGACAAATGTTCAAGTTAATCGTGAGGGAGGAGCTCGATATGGCGTCTGCCGATCGTCCCACGTTGTTTATCAATGCGACCATTCTGGATGGTTCGGAGCATATGGAGCCGCAACCCGATATGGCCGTGGCCGTTGAGCGCGGTGTCATCACATGGATGGGGCCGAGTGCTGTGGCGCAGGCGCCCGCGGGTGCCGAGGTTATCGACCTGGGTGGTGCGTATCTCATGCCCGGTCTCATCAATATGCACGTGCACCTGTGCGGCTCGGGCAAGCCTGTCTCGGCCGGCGATGCGGGCGCGCTGATGAAGAAGCTCGATAATCCCGTGGGCCGCACCATCGTCCGCCGCATCCTCAAGGGCAGTGCCCAGCAGCAGCTAGCAAGCGGCGTGACCACGGTGCGCGGCGCGGGCGACCCGCTGTTTGCCGATCTGGCCGTGCGCGATGCTATCGATGCCGGCAAGTATCAGGGTCCTCGCCTGGTGGCGCCGGGAACGGGCATCACGGTGCCGGGCGGCCATGGTGCGGGACTGTTCGCCCAGGTGGCCAACAGTCCCGCCGAGGCAGCCGAACAGGTGCGCGACCTGTATGCGCGTGGTGCCGACGTCATTAAGCTGTTCGTGACGGGCGGCGTGTTCGATGCGACCGAGGTGGGCGAGCCGGGCGTGCTGCGTATGCCAGTGGAGGTTGCCGCGGCGGCATGCAAGGCGGCGCACGATATGGGCCTTCCGGTTATGGCCCATGTCGAGAGCACCGAGGGCGTGAAGGCCGCGCTTGAGGCCGGCGTTGACACGATTGAGCACGGCGCTCTGTTGACACCCGAAATCTTGGAGCTGTACCGTGGCGCCGCGGGCACGCAGCTCGAGGGGCGTGCTCCGAGTGTGACCTGCACTATCAGCCCGGCGCTGCCGTTTGTATTGCTCGACCCGGAAAAGACCCATTCTACCGATACGCAAAAGAAGAACGGCGACATCGTGTGCTCGGGCATCATCGAGAGCGCCCGTGCCGCACTGGAAGCTGGCGTTAAGGTGGGCCTTGGCACGGACTCAAGCTGCCCGTTCGTGACGCAGTATGACATGTGGCGCGAGGTCGCCTATTTTGCCAAGTATGTCGGCGTGAGCAACGCCTTCGCACTGCATACAGCCACGCAGGTTAATGCCGAGCTGCTGGGGCTGGGCGGCGGTACTGGCACGATCGAGTGCGGCAAGGCCGCCGATATCCTGGTGACGCGCAAGAATCCGCTCGATGACCTGTGCGCACTGCGTGAGCCGATGCACGTGATGTGCCGTGGTGATCTGGTGCGCAAACTCAAGGTGAAGCGTATTCCCGAGGTGGACGCCGAGCTCGACGCGATTATGGCCATGCCTGCCGAGGCGTTGGCCGAGGAGCTTGCCCGCGACGGCGTGGCGTAAGCGCGCGATATGGCGATGCGACAAGGGGGCAATCCTTTTGTCATAATTAGAAAAAGCCGAGGTCTCAACACGAGGCCTCGGCTTTTATTTGTCCCATGGTATGGCGGCTATGAGCGCGTCTCCATCTTGGCATGGCACTTGGGGCAGGTGACGCGGATCTTGCCTTTGCCCTTGGGAACGGAGAGCATCTGGCCGCAGTTGGGGCACTTGAGATAGGCCGTGGTCTTGCGGCCCTTCCACATCTTCTTGGCTGTGCGCTTGGCACGTTCAAAGTCTTCCTTGCTAGTACCTGCTGCGCGCGAGGCGTTGGCCGCTGCAGCTCCGCCGCCCAAGCTAGCTACAAACTTGCCCAAGCCGGGTACGTTTGCAGTCGCGGCGACAAAGGCCTCGTTCTCCTTGTGACGTGCGTCGATATTTTTGGACAGGCCGCGCAGCACGCCAATCACGATTACGGCGATGGCAATCCAGCTGAGCCACTGGATGCGGGCTATCGATCCGATCATGGCGATGATAATGCCTGCGAAGCCCATCACGATGGTGAGTTCGTCAGCGCCATTGCGGCCCTTCATAAAGTCATTCATGCAAATTGCCTTTCATTCGATATGCCGCACGCCTTTATACCCGATTTAGAGCAAGGGGGACAGGTTAATCTGCACCAATGTGGTGCAAACGTACCTGTCCCCAATGCCCCAATTACTTGGAGAGTTTGTCGACGACGCGTTCGATTTCGGCGAGTTTGGCGGCTTTGAGGTCTTCGTCGCCCGATTCGATTGCCGAAGTCACGCAGCCCTCGATATGCGCCTTGAGCACGTCGGCGTTAATGCGCGCGAGGAGCGCCTGTGTTGCCATGAGCTGCGTGGAGATGTCGACGCAATAGCGGTCCTCATCGACCATCCGCAAGATGCCGTCGATCTGGCCGCGTGCCGTTTTGAGCATGCGGGTCACCGATTTGTGGTCTGCCATCATGGCGGGTCCTCGTTTCTGGTCGATCTTCCGGATGTCCCCGTCAGTTGCGGTGAAATACGGACCGTTTAAAGGCCTAGGGCGGCACAACAGTCCGTATTTCACCGCAACTTCTGAGGATTCAGTAGGCAGCGACTGCTATGCGGCGGTCACCGAAAGGGCGTGGAACTTCTCGCCGGCGCCCTCGACAGCGGCGGTGAGCTGCTCGACGGTCACGGTGTCGGCGCACTCCACCTGGACGGTCTGGGTCTCGTGATCGGCGTCGGCGTCGGTCACGCCGGCCACGTTGAGCAACGCCGTCTCGACGGTGGCGTCGCAGTGGCCGCACATAAGGCCGGAAGTCGTAATTGTGAAACGCATGGGTATTCCTCTCTGTTGTGTCGGCTTTCCCAGGCACCCGACCTTGACCTTCAAGCCGTCGCTCGCGTACCAAAGTACGCGCCGCTCCTCTTTCAGGTCAATCTCGGGCACCTGGAAAACCCGTTCTAAATGGACTTAATGGTGATCCTATTTTGCCACTTTGGGCTTAAAGGATTTTAGGCGCAGAGCGTTGCTTACGACACATACGCTCGACAGGCTCATGGCCGCAGCGCCAAACATCGGCGAGAGCTGCCATCCGGTGAGCGGGAAGAACACGCCCGCCGCCAGCGGAATGCCGATGCCGTTGTAGAACAGCGCCCAGAACAGGTCCTGCTTGATGTTGCGGATCGTGGCGCGCGAAAGCTCGATGGCCCGCGCAACATCCATGAGGTCACTGCGCATGAGCACCACATCAGCCCCTTCTTTGGCGATGTCGGCGCCGGTGCCGATAGCAAGGCCCACGTCGGCGCGCGCCAGGGCGGGGGAGTCGTTGATGCCGTCGCCCACCATGGCGACCTTACTGCCCGCATCCTGCAGCTCGCGCACGTGGCGCTCCTTGTCGGCGGGAAGCACGTCGGCGATGACCTGCTTGCTGGTCAGTCCCACGCGGCGGGCGATGGCCTCGGCCGTCACGCGGTTGTCGCCGGTGAGCATGCGCACGTCGACGCCAAGCGAGCGCAGTGCGGCGATGGTCCCGGCGCTCGTCTCCTTGACCTCGTCAGCCACGGCAATGGTGCCGGCAAGCTCGCCGTTCTTGGCAAAGAACAGCGGCGTCTTGCCCTCGGCGGCAAATTGTTCGGCAAGACCCGCGGGCACGGTAACGCCCAGCTCGTCCATCAGGCGTACGTTGCCGGCTGCAATGGCGTTTTGCCCCTCGCGTGCCGTAACGCCTCGCCCGGGCACGGCAGTAAAGTCCTCGACCATGCGCGCGACGATCCCGCGTGTCTCGCACTCGGCCATAATCGCCTCGGCCAGCGGGTGCTCGCTCGAGCGCTCCAACGCGGCGGCCAACTTGAGCAGCGCCTTTTCGCTCATGGCGGGCGACCCGTCAGCGCGCGTGGCTACCACGATATCGGTCACGGCAGGCTTGCCGCGGGTGACCGTGCCCGTCTTATCGAGCACCACGGTGCCCACGCTGCGCAGGTTCTCCAGCGCCGCGGCGCTCTTAAACAGAATGCCCATCTCGGCGCCCTTGCCGGTGCCGACCATAATGGCGACGGGCGTGGCCAGGCCCAGCGCGCACGGGCAGCTGATCACCAGCACAGCGACGGCGGAGGTGAGCGCCTCATTCACGTCGCTGGTCAGTGCCATCCACACCACAAAGGTCACGGCCGAGATCACGAATACCACGGGCACAAACACGCCGGCGACCTTGTCGGCCATGCGGGCGATGGGCGCCTTGGTGGCGTTGGCGTCCTCGACGAGCTGGATAATCTTGGCGAGCGACGTGTCGGCGCCCACACGCGTGGCGCGGAAGGTAAACGAGCCCGTGCGGTTGACCGTGGCCGCATTGACAGTGTCGCCGGCGGTCTTCTCCACGGGGATGGACTCGCCGGTGAGCGCGCTCTCGTCCACGGCCGAGCTGCCCTCGAGCACCACGCCATCGACGGGGATGGACTCGCCGGGGCGCACGCGCAGGACCTGGCCGGGAAGGATGGCGTCGACATCGACGGTGGTTTCGGTGCCGTCCTCTGCCACGACGGTCGCGGTCTTGGGCGCCAAGTCGATGAGCGCCTCGATGGCGCCGCCGGTCTTGGATTTGCTGCGTGTCTCGAGATATTTGCCCACGGTGACGAGCGACAGGATTGTGCCGGCGCTCTCAAAATACAGGTTGTCCATGCCCGTCATCATGGCCTCGTGGACCTGACCCGCGGCTAGCTGGTCGGCCATGATGAACATGGCGTAGAGCGACCAGGCGATGGAAGCAGTGGCGCCCACGGCAATAAGGGCGTCCATGGTAGGCGCGCCGTGCGTAAGCGATTTAAACCCGTTGATAAAGTACGCGTCGTTGATGTAGACGATGGGGATGAGCAGGGCGAGCTCGGTGAGAGCGAGCGTCATGCTGTGGGTGTGGTCGGTGAAGATGCCGGGCAGCGGCCAGCCGAGCATGTGCCCCATGCCTATGTAGAACAGTGGGATGAGGAAGACGATCGAGACGATGAGGCGGGTGCGCATGGCAGAGGCGGCGGCCTCCAACTTTTTGGTGGGCGACTCCATATGGGCGGCGCCGGACCTGGCTTGCGCACTTCCGCTTTGGACAGCGTCGGTGCCCGTGCTGACGGGCGAGGCCGAGTAGCCCGCGCGGTCGACAGCGGTGCAGATGTCGTCGGGGGAGACCTGCGCGGGGTCGTAGTCGACCATCATGGAACCGGCGAGCAGATTGACCGCGACGCTCTCGACGCCGTCGAGCTTGCTCACGGCGCGGTCCACGTGCGCCTGGCAGGCGGCGCATGTCATGCCACCCACGTCGAACTTATCTTGAGCCATGGCTTCTCCTTTCTGTGACGTAGTGTCGGAAATGTTAACCATCCGATACTATACACCCATACCCCCTGGGGGTGTCCAGTACAGAAATAATATATGAGATTTCGTTACAGATTGAGATGATTGGTTGGCCGATGGACCGTCCCAACCAATCATCTCAATCTGTAACATCTAGCAGGGAAAATGACCTCTAACTGTTACAGATCGAGACAATTGCCGGGGAGGGGTCCCGTCACGGCAAGACGCCCGCCGCCTAGATACTACAGAACCCGGGGATCACACAGGTTAGCTTGTTTGGCTTTTCCGCAGGCGTTGCGTACGTAAAGACGTCGCCGTCGTGCCCCACGCGGTTCATATGGAGCGTGCCTTCGCTCTCCGATGTGTCGGGGCTCACCGTGCGCTCCCACCAACAGGTGTCCTTGCCCTTCCACTGGCGGACCATCGTCTCGTTCGTGGAATACGGGCTCACCTTGAGCTCGCGGAAGAGCTGATACTCCTTGCCCTCGCCGTTGTAGATGTCTGCCAGGTAGTGATAGCCCTCGGTAAACGAATCGGGCGGTTGCGTACCGCACAGCTCGACCATGGCGGGCAGCCAAAGGGTTGCGGGCAACTCGCTCAGGCACGATGCGCTGTTGGCGGCGCCCACATTGTTCGAGACCTTCTTGACCCCTTTAATGAGTGCGCGCAACTCGTTGGGCAGCAGCTTAAGGCCGTCGCCGTTGAGCCATTCCCGCAGCTCGCAATCTGCCCAGCCGGCGCTCGGCGGTTCAGCCGCAGCGTTGCGCTCGGCAATACCCGCATCGAACATAAACGTCAGTCCGGCCTTGCCCGTCCCGTCCAGAAGCTCATCGTGGCGGATGCCCACAAGCTGCGCGCCAACCTGCAGCCCGTTGGTGAGCGTGACACGCTTGGTACACGGATAGGGGATATGCCCATCGGCATCGAGCAGATGATAGCGCTTGGCAATCTCGCGTGCCTCGCTACGGGTCTCGGCGGCCTTAATCTTGAGCGAAATCTCCTGCAGCTGATCCCAGGTGTAGTCGTCAAGTGAACCGCGGATGCCGTCAAGGTAGTCGGGGATGCCAAAGCCATGGGTTGCCGCCCCGATAACGCTGAGCCCCGCAACGGCTGCGATAGCGCCGCCGATAATAAAGCGGCGGCGGGTCATGGCATCGTGCCGGGCCTGCTCCAGGATCTCTCGCGCGCGCTCGCCGGCGACGTCGACCTTAAGGTGTGTACCGGAGTCGATGTCGATTGCGGCGTCGCTGCCCGCGCCCTCGTGGCCCTCAGATTCTGCAGCGGGGAGGTATGCCGAGAGCGCCTCGAGCATCTGCTGCTCGGTGGGGCGATCGCCCTGTTCAACCGAGATACCTTTCATGATGATCTGGACGAGTGCCTCGTCGTCATCGCAGCGCGGCTCGAGCGGTGTCGGCTTGGTCTTGGTCTTTATGAGGTAGAACGAGCCGGTTGCCGCGGCACCCGTCGACTCAACATCGAACGGTTTGCGACCGCTGTAGAGCTGGTACAGAATGCTCGAAAGCGCATAGACGTCGATCGCGGGCGAACGGCGAAGGGCCGCGATGCCTTCGATATCCTGCGTGAGCATCTCGGGCGCGGCGTATGCGGGCGTGGCAAAGCGCCAGATGTCGGCGCGCCGGGTGATCGTGTCGTCGCCGAGAGCCATGGTCGCGGAGCCCATGTCGATGAGGCAGGGGTCAAAGGAACAATCGGCAATCTGCTGCTCGAGCGTTCGGCTGGTGGTGCGGAACATGATATTGGCAGGCGACAGGTCGCGATGGATGACCGGATTCACGAGGCCTTGGGTCATCAAGAGCGCACGAAGCACGGCGTTTCCGACGGCGGCGACCATCTGGGTGGTCAGCCCGCCCGAGGCGTCGTGCGGAAGCAGGGGCAGCGCCTGCTTGAGCGAGGTGCCCTCGACCCACTCCATGAGGATGAGCGGGTTATCCTCGCACGATCCGTAGCCATAGACGCGCGGAAATCCGCGCAGGTGCGAGACAGTACACAGATGACGGTACTCCTCGAATAGCGCGGCGGTGTTGGCCAGGTGCGCGGCCGATTGCTCGGCGGAGCGGTCGGGGGCTTGGCCAGAGAGAATGACGTTGTCCTTGAGCAGCTTGACGGCAAAGACTTCGCCGCGCGTGTTGGTCGCGCGCAGCACGTGCCCGATGTTGCCGTTGTTGCGGTGGGCCGTCTGGAGAATAAGTGTCATAAACCGGCGTTTGGCGTCGTCCTCGGCGCTGGGGTCGACCGCCACGGCGGTATCGAACGTATCGAGACGGACGAGTTTGTCGCCATAGGCGCTATCGGTAGTATCCATGGCGTTCCTTTGTCTGGCATGGGTTGCCGCACGTATACGCGAGCAGTGCGGATATCGGTAAAGTACCATGATAGTCGCACTGCCCACGTATACCGCTGAGCATTGTCGTTTACGACGCAGAAGGCAGAAGACGCAAGACGGACGGCGACCGTCTTCCGATCGCTGTCCGTGCTAGTCCACAATGACAAGGAATGTCGTGTAGAGACCCAGATGGAGCCTGTCGCTGTTGGCGATTTCCACGGGGGGATAGACTTTGCCGGGCTCGCGTTGGTCGCGCGGCGGCTCAATCACAATATCGCCGTCGCCCGCGCCCGATTCGAGCACTGTGCCGTTGGTCGATCCAAGGCCCTGGGCGTACCAGTGCTCACCCTCGAGCCAAATGCGAAGATGCTCGCGCGAGGCGTCGGCGCCTACATCGGTGATGCTGGGCGAGGTTTTGGGCAAAGAACCAATCACGGTGCCGCGCGGATCGCGTGTGAGGGGATGGATTTGCATGTCGGCGCAGTTATCGGCATGGGTTCTGAGCAGACCGAGGTTGGGAGCGACGGCGTGCGGCTGCTCCAGGCTGCTCATAAAGCCACGTCCGACGGTAGTTTCGGTGGTGCCAAAGTGCCCGCCCGTCTTGCTGTCGCAAAAGCGCTCGACGGTGGCCACGCCCTGAACGGGATCGGCGAGCGCCCCCGTTGCCACAAAGAGCATCAAGAAGAGCGTGCTTTTTTCGCGCACGGCATTGCCGTCAAAGTTGTCGATGCGATTGAGGGCATTTGCATATAGGCGGCTGTCCAGCTTGTAGCTGGCGAGAGCCGACATCATTTCGTCGGCGGCCGGACCGCGATAGTGCTCGGCGATTGCCCGATAGGCGGACTCGCCGCCGCCGAGCTTGCTGCAGATTGCCGCGGAAAGGTTGAGCGTGGTGACGGTAAAGTCGCTGTAGATGGCGGGCGCGCACTGGTCAGGCTTGCGATGGACGATGTAACGGGTGAGATACGAGCGGTTGGAAGAGCATTTCTCGAGCAGGGTGCTGCCGAGATAAGAGTTTCCATTGATGAGCATTCGGGCGATCTCGAGATGTTTAAGACCGCCGAACGAGCGAATATCGTTATAGAGGACCGAGCAAGGCGTCTCTGCTGCCACGGATACCTCCTTTGATTGCTTCCTAGCCAATATGGCGATAGGAATTAATGGCCCCGGTGGGCGACGTATTAAATGGCTGCGCAATATATAGCGTAACCAAAGCAACATTATAGGCCACATGTTCGAAATTGCAGGAAGACTGAGGGATTTGGTTTGGACTGGACGGAAATCCCCCTCTGTCTTGATCTGTAACATTTGGACCCGATTTTGCCCTGCATCTGTTACAGATTGAGATAATCGGCCGGGCCCACCTCGTCCGCCTCGTCATCTGTGGTTTACGTGGGGGCATACGGAGTGCGGGTATACTAACCGGCGGCGAATCTGCTCCATCGCTTAGAGCTGCTGCGTCTGGACGGCGCGTGATAGGGCTGCCAAAGCGATCGCCAGCGTGCTGAGCAACGTCCTCTCTGTGCGCACCCGTTTTTGTATGTATTAGCGCACTACCAAGCACGCCAGCGCGGCCGCATGCCGTGCCCATAGCGCGTGCAGATAAGGAACAACAACATATGCGTAATTCTGTATCCGACGTCACCGACGCCGAGATTCTGGACGAGACCCGCGAGGCCATGACCCAGGCTGCCTTCGATCCCGCCGATGAGTCCAACGCCGCCCAGGCCGTCGAGTCCGCTACCCAGAGTCTGCCCGCCTTTGACGAGTTGGGCCTTTCCGACGAGATGCTTCGTGCTATCGAGAACCTGGGCTACACGGCGCCGACGCCCGTTCAGGCCGGTTCGATTCCTGTGGTGCTCGAAGGCCGTGACCTGCTTGCCGCCGCTCAGACCGGCACCGGCAAGACGGCTGCCTTTTTGCTGCCGACCATGAACAATCTGGAGCACATCGCTCCTCCCAAACCCGTGCGCGAGCGCGGCGGCCGCAACCGCCGTCGCGGTGTTAAAAAGCCCGAGGGCAACGGCCGCGGCCCCGTGATGCTCGTCATCACCCCCACGCGCGAGCTTGCCCAGCAGATCGACGAGGTCGCGAGCAAGATCGCCGACGTCACGGGCCACGTTGCCGTGACCGTCGTGGGCGGCGTGAGCTACAAGCCGCAAACCGCTGCCCTCAAGTACGGCTGCGACATCCTGGTCGCAACGCCGGGCCGTCTGGTCGATCTGATCGAGCAGGGTGCCTGCCATCTGGACGAGGTCAAGGTGCTGGTGCTCGACGAGGCCGACCGTATGCTCGACATGGGCTTTTTGCCTGCCGTCCGCCGCATTGTGCGCGAGACGCCGGCCGAGCGCCAGACGCTGCTGTTCTCGGCGACGCTCGACGAGGAGGCCGTGGGCGAGATCACCGACCTGGTGAGCGACCCGGCACGCGTGGAGATCGCGCCCGCCACGTCGACCGCCGACACCGTCGACCAGTTTGTGTTCCCGGTGTCCATCGAGGCCAAGAACAACCTGCTGCCCGAGTTCCTCAAAAAGGAGGGCCCGGAGCGCACTATCGTCTTTATGCGCACCAAGCACCGCGCCGACAGCTGCTGCCGTCGTCTGGAGCGCAAGGGCATCAAGGCCGCCGCGATTCACGGCAACCGCAGCCAGGCCCAGCGCGAGCGTGCCCTTTCGGCCTTCCGCGACGGTACCGTCGACGTGTTGGTGGCAACCGACGTGCTCGCCCGCGGCATCGACATCAGCGACGTGCGTTACGTCGTGAACTTTGACGTGCCGGCCGAGCCGACCGACTACATCCACCGAATTGGCCGTACGGGCCGCGCCGGCGAGCTGGGCTGGGCCATCACGTTTGTGACCGAGCAGGATGTCGATGAGTTCTACGAGATCGAGAAGCTCATGGACAAGACCGCCGACATCTACGAGGCCGGCGACCTGCATGTGGGCCCCAATCCGCCCGCGGTTGACCCCGAGCGCGATCCTGCGGCCTTTAAGGTGAAGAAGAAGACCAAGCGCGGCAAGTCCAAGAGCAAGAAGAAGCTTGAGCAGGCGCGTCGCGACGGCAAGCGCAACGGCGACGATTACGGTGATGTGGCCGGTCGTTCCAACCGCGGTCGAGACGAGCGTCGCGGCGACGGTGAGCGTCCGAGCCGTCCCAAGCGCGGCGGCAAGACCCGCGTGCGCGAGGGCGTTCAGGCTCGCGTGGACGAGGCTGTGGAGAGCGTGGCCCGCGAGGTGGCTGCCGAGGAGCGCGGCGGTGCTGGTGTCGTTGAGCAGGCCCCGCGCGGCAACCGTGCCGAGCGCCGTGCCAAGCAGTTCCAGGGCGAGGCACACCGCCGTCGTCGTGAGGACGAGGACCGCGGCGGTCGTCGCCGTGTTGAGCGCGAGGACGAGGGCCGTGGCTCGCGTGGCGGCAAGCGTGGTTCGGGCGATCGTCGTCGTTCCGGTCGCGATGGCGAGCGCGGCGGCCGTGATGAGCGCCGTGGCGGCGAGGGCCGCGATTCGCGTGGCGAGCGTGGTACTCGCGGCGGCGAGTCCCGTGGCGGCAAGCGCTTTGATGAGCGCGGTGGCCGTGGCGGCGAGCATCGCGAGGGCACTCGTGGCAATGGCAGCCGCGGCGGTGCT
>UQIT01000018.1 GCA_900541175.1 uncultured Collinsella sp. | reverse complement strand
GGGTCACCGCGCGGTCCGCATCTGATGGTGTCGACGTCAATGGTATACGGGTGCACCATCGACGTCTTCAATACAGAAGATATCAGTGCGGAGTGTTCTGAAAACTAAGTCCAGCACGGGCCCTGCGGCAACGCGGCAGGGAGGGGTGCGATTCCTTGATCGCTCACTTAATCTAATAGGAAAGTTAGTGAGGCCGGAGCTTTAGCTCCGGCCTCTTTATATAAGGGCTCGGCAAAGCCGAGCCACCAAATTTGCATCAGCTCCCAGAACATGTTTGAGAACTGTGCCTGAAGTATGTATTTGCAGGCCCCGAATCGGTGTTGCCTCCCGGCGCATTCCGCAGGGGGAGCGATATTTTGCAGCACGAAGTGCGCAACAAAATATCGCTCATGCCCGAGGACGCGCCGGGAGGCAACACCGATTCGGGGCCGGACACACAGATTTACCTGCACATTTACAAATTCGTAAACTTTTTTGAAAAAAGTGCTTGCACAGTTCTCGAATCATAGGTTATTATCTTCCTCGTTGAACGCGCGGGTCCAACAAAACGAACCGTGAATCAACAACATAGCATGTCGGAGTGGCGGAATTGGCAGACGCGCTAGCTTGAGGTGCTAGTGACCGCTTTTTGGTCATGCGGGTTCAAGTCCCGCCTCCGACACCATCGCATTTGAGAAGCCTCTTCGGAGGCTTTTTTGTTACCGATAGACGGTGGGGTCCACGATGGAAACGCTTGAACGCAACGAGTGGGCAGACGTTGCCCAGCTAGTCGAGATCACGAGCGATGCTGTCATCATCTGCGAGCTCGACGGAACCATTCTGCATGTGAATAATCGCTTACTTGGTTTGATGCGCGAGGAACGCGCCGACGTCATTGGTGGAGATGTTAAAGACGTCCTGTACTCGTCCGCTTTTGAACGTGCGACGGAACATCGTCTGCCATTTGAAACTGATGGCTCCGAGAACGAACTGATGCTCAAGCTGAGTGACGGCTCTTTTATCCCCGTCTTGGTTCGTGCGGGCTCCGTAACGCCTCCACGCATCTTTGGGCGCCGCGCGCCACGTGTCCTGGTGGCGCTCCATAGCATCGAAGAACAGTATTCGCACGACCGTCAGCTCAAGCGTGCTCTTTCGGAGCTTAGAGTGGCTAACAAGCGCCTCTCTGGCACGCTCTCGGTCATTATGAGTACCGTGGGCTCCGATGAGCTGCCCAGCCTACTTGATACCGTTTTGAACCAGCTTGTAGGAACGCTCGATGCTTCGGGTGCTGCTATCTATTTTTCTGAGAGCGGCGGTTTTAAACTTCGCGGTGTTTCCAAGGAGCTGTACGACAGCTACCTGCCTGAGTTTTTGCCGTATGGCGCTGGCATTCCGACGTATGTTCTTCGTGAGTCGCGTGCCTGTCGCTTGTCGATTCAACAGGACCTTAAGGGTGATAAGGCCGCCTCCGGTATGTTTATGGACCTGGACAATCGTTCTAAGCACCTGTTGCGCATGCAGGATATGCCTCCGTACCGCAGCGAGATCTGTCTTCCCGTTTTTTACGGTACGCAGATCCTTGGCGTGCTGGAAGTTGGTTGGAAACGCCCCCAGGCACCGCTCGCCTATGACGTTAATGTACTCGAGGTCATTTGCGATTACTTGTCTATCCAACTGGTCGGCATGGCATCGAGTCTTCGCTCTCGTCGCACGGCCGAGCTTGGCCGCTCGCTCAATGTCTTACGTGATGAGTTGTTTACCTTTCTAGACGATTCCGTCGCGGCTACCCAGGCGGTATCGTCCGAGATCTGCAATATGCTCAACTGCCATTTTTGCCCTGTTGAGTATGACGCCAGTCTGGATTCCTACGTCATAGATTTTGAAGGCGGCAGTCGCGTTGCTTTGCCGGACGATCCCGAGAAGCTTTTCTTTTCCACGACGGCGCCAGCGGCACGTCTGGGGGCTGGCCCTGATGGCTTTGAGGCATCTGTTTTGGGCGGTACGAGTGCCGAGGACCTTAAACACGTCCGTATAACTCGCGTTGACGAATCGATGCCTATGGGAGGCTGGCTTAGGGCGCATGGTCTGCCTTGTCAAGGTCTCTACGTCGACTCCGGCATCGAGGCGGGGCGACCACGCTCTAAGGGTGATGGCAAGCACAGTAACGACGCAATTGTTCCTGCTTCTGTTGCGAAGAGCCCGACGACGCGCGCGCTACTGCTTCGTGATGGCAGCCAAGAGCCGATTGATGACCTTGAATATGACTACTTGGTGCACTTGGCGCATGACTTTGAACTGATCTACGAAGGTGAATCTCAAAAGCGCGAGGAGCGTCATATCGCTCAGACCCTTCAGATCGGCATGAGAAATTCCCTGGGGGATGTTCCGGGTATCGCAACCGATTCGGTGTACCTGTCGGCCACGAACTCGGCGTTGGTCGGCGGCGATTTCTATACGCTCATCCGTCTTCCCGACGACTGCGCCGTCATGATTCTGGGTGATGTGTCTGGCAAAGGCATTGAGGCCGCATCGATGTCCGCGCTCGTCAAGACGGCTCTGACGGCATATGCGTGGGAGGGCGCTGGACCGGCCCGCATGGCACGCTCCCTTAACAGTATGCTCATGGGCTTTTCGAGGGTCGAGACGTTCGTGACAGCCTTTATCGCCAAGATTGACCTGAAAGCCGGACGCGCAACGTATTGTTCGGCGGGCCATCCTCCGACCATGGTCATCAGGCCAGAGTCGATGCCACTGGGTGGCGGCGAGGCTCGTGGGGGAGAGGTCGAGCTACTTGGATGCCAATCGGGTGTAATCGGTGCCTTTGAGAGTATGGTGTACGAGACAGGCGTGTTTACGTTCGCCCCCGGCGACATGCTCTTCATGTATACGGATGGAACGATTGAGGCCCGCGACCGCACCGGAGCGTTCTTTGGCGAGCAGCGCTTGCGCGATCTTCTGCTTTCTGTTTCGGGGGAGGGCGTGTCGGGCATTTGCGGCAAGGTCTTGGGCGAGCTTGACCGATTTACCGAATCGGCGCTGGACGATGACATTGCATTGGTGTCCCTTGAGTTTTTACGGGGTCGTTCATAGACGGCGCTGAACGGGCTGAATCCGCACGGTTGGGGAAACGAATGCATCGAGTGGGCTTTTTTGGGGAACCATGGTCGTATGAATGAGTGGAATGACATAGCGGTTTTGACGCCACCAGGCGATATCGACATCGCCACGGTGCCTGCGCTGCGTCGGCGGTTGGATGCTTTGATTGGCCGCGGCGTGCGTCGTGTTGTCATCAACTGTCAGGCTGTTAGCTTTATCGATTCGACGGGCTTGGCATTCCTGCTTACGCGCGCTCGTGAGCTCATGAGGCGAGAAGGCCTGCTTTCGCTCGTCAATGCATCAGGTGAAGTTGTTCGCTTTTTGGAGATTGCTCGTCTTGTCGATATCCTTCATGTCGCGGGGCCGGCACGGGAGTCTATTCCCGCCATTCCGGTGGGGGAGCTGCCTCGCTGGAGTAAGAGCGTCGAGGTCCGTCAGGGTATCGAGAATCTTCCATACTACCGACATCGCATCGCCGAACTCCTTGAATCGCTTCCGTTGCGCCGTGACGAGCGCTACGATGTCGCATTGGCGTCGGGGGAGGCGCTGGGTAATGCCTATGACCATGCGGGCGGTATCGGGTGCGTCCTGACGGTTCAGGCCTATGGCGATCGCGTTGTGGTTGAGGTGCTTGATCGAGGTGCCGGCTATTCTATCGATGAAACGAGCGAGCCGGTTGCATCTGAGGAACGCGGCCGTGGTATCAAGCTTATGCGTATGCTCGTCGATAACGTGGAGGTTGCTCGTCGTACGGACGGCGCCGGCACGCGCGTGCAGATGGTGAAGCTGTTTAGCGGAGCGCTGGAATCGTGTGCCTAGCCAATCGCTTTAGCGCGTTTGGCTATTAAGAACATGCGGCAGACAAGTTTTTTGAAAAAAGTACTTGCGTCTTTTGGACAACTCGCGTAAATTAATAATCCGCAAGCGGACATGGCTCAGTTGGTAGAGCACAACCTTGCCAAGGTTGGGGTCGCGGGTTCGAGCCCCGTTGTCCGCTCCATTGCATTTCCGGACCGTTTAGGCGGTCCTTTTTCGGCGAAGTGGCCAAGTGGTAAGGCAGAGGCCTGCAAAGCCTTTACCCCCGGTTCGAATCCGGGCTTCGCCTCCAGGCAACATCCGGGCGCTCCGGCGCCCGTTTTGTTTTACATATGCGGACATGGCTCAGTTGGTAGAGCACAACCTTGCCAAGGTTGGGGTCGCGGGTTCGAGCCCCGTTGTCCGCTCCAAACGTAACAGCCCGACTACTACGGTAGCCGGGCTTTTTCGTACCCGTCGCCTGGGCTCGAACCCGCGAGGGAGCGATCGTTTTGGGGCGTGGCTGTGGCGTTGTTTGTCGCGAATGTCCGCTTTGGGCGTATCATCGTGGGCATCTCGCATAACCTCGTTGCAAGGGAGATACGCCCCATGGCTACAGAAAAGTCTTCTTCGCGCTCGTGGATGTCCGATGCCGCGATCTATCAGATCTACCCGCGCTCGTTTAAGGATTCGACTGGTTCGGGTCTGGGCGATATCGCGGGCATTACCCAGCAGATGGACTATCTTGAGCGACTGGGTATCGAGGCCATCTGGCTGAGCCCGTTTTACCCTTCGCCTCTTGTCGATGGCGGCTATGATGTGGCGGACTACTGCGATGTCGACCCACGTCTCGGCTCGCTTGACGACTTCGATGACATGATCGCTGCGGCTCACGCGCGCGGCATCAAGGTCATCGTCGACATCGTGCCCAACCATTCATCCAACCAGCACCCCTGGTTCAAAGCCGCTCTTGCCGCCGGCCCCGGATCGCCCGAACGCGCCCGTTATATCTTCCGCGATGGTCGCGGCGAGCATGGCGAGCTGCCTCCCACCAATTGGAATGCCAACTTTGGCGGCCCCGCATGGACGCGTGTTGCGGACGGTCAGTGGTATCTGCACATGTTTACGCCCGAGCAGCCGGACTTTGACTGGTCATGCCCTGAGGTTCACGCGCTCTTTTGCGACGTCCTGGCGTTTTGGAGCGATCGAGGCGTCGACGGCTTTCGCATTGATGTGGCGCAGGGTCTCGCCAAGGATCTCGACCGCGATGACCTCGACCGGTGGCATCTCGCCGAGGGCGATGACATGGTTGACGACGGCACCCATCCGCTGTGGGACCGCAATGAGGTCCACGAGATCTATCGCGAGTGGCGCCGCGTGTTCGACCGCTATAATCCGCCGCGCAGTGCGGTTGCCGAGGCGTGGGTGCTGCCCGAGCGCCAGTATCTCTACGCGCGTCCCAGCGAGCTTGGCCAGACATTCAACTTTGAGTTTGCCAAGGCCACTTGGACCTATGATGACATGCACACTGCAATCGAGAAGGGCTTGAAGGCAGCCGTCGAATCCGATTCCGCCTCGACCTGGGTACTCTCCAACCACGACGTGCCGCGCGTGGCGACACGCTATGCCCTGCCGCAAATCAAGGCGACGCGCTACCACCAGATTGCGCTCGACTGGCTCTTGCGCGACGGGTCGTCTTATGACGAGGACCGTGAACTCGGCGAGCGCCGCGCGCGGGCGGCCCTTTTGCTTGAGCTGGCGCTTCCGGGCTCGGCATACGTGTATCAGGGTGAGGAGCTCGGCCTTTTTGAGGTGGCTGATATCCCGTGGGCTGCACTCGAAGACCCTACTGCGACCAATACGCACGGACCGAAGCGTGAGAAGGGGCGCGACGGCTGTCGTGTGCCCCTGCCGTGGGTGGCAGCGGACGATCCCGCGCATGGCGGATCGTTTGGGTTTTCGCCGGCAGACGCCGATGCAGCGCCTCATCTGCCGCAGCCTGCATGGTTTTCCGATTATGCTGCCGATAAGGAAGAAGCGGACCCGACATCGATGCTTGCGCTCTATCGTGACGCCCTCTGGCTGCGGCGCAAGCTGCGCGGGTGCGCCAACGATCTTGCGTGGCTCGATCTTGACGGGCGCACCGGTCTTGCGGATGGTGCCGAGGGCGCTGAGGGCGGCGTCATCGCCTATCGCCGCGATAACGGCTGGGCGTGTGTGACGAACTTCGGTGCAGCACCTGTGGAGCTGCCGGCGGGCAGGGTCCTGCTCACCTCATCACCGCTTGCAGACGGCAGGCTCGCGCAGGACAGCTCTGCCTGGATCATGCTCGGCGAGATGTAGTGGCCTCTTGCGGCGAGTTTGCGTTTGCCTGCGCCTTCCGTGGTGACTGATGTCTTCGCGAGGTTCGCGAGGGCGTCGCAAAACTTTTTAAAAAAAGTTCTTGCATTTGGGTGGATCATCCCGTATATTAAATCCTCGCAGGCGGACATGGCTCAGTTGGTAGAGCACAACCTTGCCAAGGTTGGGGTCGCGGGTTCGAGCCCCGTTGTCCGCTCCATTTGGGCGTTTAGCTCAGGGGGAGAGCGCTTCCCTGACACGGAAGAGGTCAGAAGTTCAAATCTTCTAACGCCCACCAAATGTTCGCAGCTCAGAGGCTATATCCTCTGGGCTGTTTTGTTTTGCCACCAAGCACGCCGCCAATATAAGCCACCAAATATTGATCCAAGGTCTGTACGCGATGGTCTTCGCATCCCGTAGAGGTGCCGGCAGATTGCATACGTCCTGGCCGATCGTGACCGCAACATGTTGGTCAAGCATAATCTTTTGGATTCTTTTGGCGTGAGCGACTTGATTTTGGTAGGATTTGTCAGCGGCTTGACTAAGGGGGTTTTATAACTGCCATGCAGGTAGCCGTGTTGGTAGCGTTTTACCGACTTGCCAAGAACCCCTCATTTTTAATGCGTCTGCAAAATGACTAATTGCTTTGACCTGCTGAAACACTATATGTTGTGTTTGACCTAAAAAAAGAATACAGGATATAGATGCCTCTTTGTCGTATGATAGATGGCGGACAGAGAACGAAGACCTTAACTGCCTCTTTTGAACGTGTCCTTGAGCCGCTTGATCGGCTCCAGGGAATGTCCGCATGGAGGCTTATGGTTTATCGAGAACACAGATTGCGCGACGGCGCCGCAAGACAGGGGCAAGCCCTGCCAGGTATCGTTTGGCTCTGAAGCGCGATGAGGCTACGATACGAAAGAGGCAAGAGGATGAAGATCATCAAGCGCAGCGGCACCGAGGTTGTCTTTGACATCGATAAGATCGTCAATGCCATCCGCGCCGCAAACTTGGAGGTCGAGGAGAGCTCTCGTCTTACCGACCGCCAGGTGGTTTACGCGGCACAAAACGTCGCCGAGGCATGCGAGAACGCGGGCCACACCGTGTCGGTCGAGGAGATTCAGGATCTGGTCGAGGACGAGATCATGCGTCTCGACTGCTACGAGGTCGCTCGCCATTACATCATCTATCGCTATGTTCAGAGCCTGAAGCGCCAGAAGAACACGACCGACGACAAGATTCTGTCGCTGATTGAGTGCAACAACGAAGAGGTCAAGCAGGAGAACTCCAACAAGAACCCGACCGTCAATTCCGTTCAGCGTGACTACATGGCCGGCGAGATCTCCAAGGACCTGACCCAGCGTGTGCTGCTGCCCCAGGAGATTGTGGATGCTCACAATGAGGGTCTGATCCACTTCCATGATTCGGACTACTTTGCCCAGCACATGCATAACTGCGACCTGGTGAACCTGGAGGATATGCTCCAGAACGGTACTGTTATCTCGGGTACGCTGATTGAGAAGCCGCACAGCTTCTCGACCGCCTGCAACATCGCGACGCAGATCATCGCCCAGGTTGCTTCCTCCCAGTATGGTGGCCAGTCGATTTCGCTGACCCATCTTGCCCCGTTCGTCGAGGTGAGCCGTCAAAAGATTCGCGTCGAGGTCGCCCGCGAGCTCGAGGAGCTCGGCGTTTCCGCATCTCCCGAAAAGGTCCGCGAGGTTGTTGAGGATCGCCTGCGTGACGAGATCCGTCGCGGCGTTCAGACGATTCAGTATCAGGTCGTGACCCTTATGACCACCAACGGCCAGGCGCCGTTCGTGACGGTCTTTATGTATCTTAACGAGGCCCGTACGCCTCAGGAGAAGCACGACCTTGCCATGATCGTGGAGGAGACGCTTCGCCAGCGCTACGAGGGCGTTAAGAACGAGGCCGGCGTATGGATCACCCCGGCATTCCCCAAGCTTATCTATGTACTCGAGGACGATAACGTTCACGAGGATTCCCCGTACTTCTACCTGACCCAGCTGGCTGCCAAGTGCACTGCCAAGCGTATGGTGCCCGATTACATCTCCGAGAAAAAGATGCGCGAGCTCAAGCTGTCGAAGGGCGAGACCGCGGGTAACGGCGACTGCTATACCTGCATGGGCTGCCGCAGCTTCTTGACGCCCGACCGCTCGGGCAACGGCTTTAACAACGTTGCCAACGCGCTAAACTACGACCCGAACAAGCCCAAGTACTATGGTCGCTTTAACCAGGGCGTCGTGACCATCAACCTGCCCGATGTCGCGCTGAGCTCGCATCAGGATATGGATAAGTTCTGGAAGATCTTCGACGAGCGCCTTGAGCTGTGCCACCGTGCCCTGCTGTGCCGTCATGAGCGCCTGATGGGTACGCTTTCTGACGCCGCACCGATTCTGTGGCAGTACGGCGCCCTCGCTCGTCTGAAGAAGGGCGAGACGATCGACAAGCTGCTCGTGGGCGGTTACTCCACCATTAGTCTGGGTTATGCCGGCCTGTACGAGTGCGTCAAGTACATGACGGGCCACAGCCACACCGAGAAGGAGGGCACGCCCTTTGCCATGGCCGTCATGCAGCGCATGAACGACAAGTGCGCCGAGTGGAAGGCCGAAAGCGATATTGACTTCTCGCTGTACGGTACCCCGCTTGAGTCGACGACCTACAAGTTCGCCAAGTGCCTGCAGCGTCGTTTTGGCATCATCCCGGGCGTGACGGACAAGGGCTACATCACCAACAGCTACCACGTCCACGTGTCCGAGGAGATCGACGCCTTCGATAAGCTTAAGTTTGAGGGCATGTTCCAGCAGCTTTCGCCGGGCGGTGCCATCTCCTACGTCGAGGTTCCCAACATGCAGGACAACCTCAAGGCTGTCATTCGCGTGATGCAGTACATCTACGACAACATCATGTACGCCGAGCTCAACACCAAGAGCGACTACTGCCAGGTGTGCGGCTACGACGGTGAGATCAAGATTGTCGAGGATGACGGCAAGCTGGTGTGGGAGTGCCCTAACTGCGGCAACCGCGATCAGGAGAAGATGAATGTTGCCCGTCGCACGTGCGGCTACATCGGTACCCAGTTCTGGAACCAGGGCCGAACCGAGGAGATCCGCGACCGCGTGCTGCATCTCTAATACCGCTCCGGGGCTGAGCCGGGAGGGCCGCTTGGGCATTTGCTCGCTATTTCGGACAGTCCTGCGCAAGACGAAGGCCACATTAAGTGGCCTTCTTTGCGTGCGGAACTCATATCGAGCAAAAGCCCAAGCGGCCCTCTCGGCTCAGCCAAGTTGACGTAGCTGAGATACGGCATGCGGTCTGCTCACTCCTCGAAGTTCTAAGCGGAAATGAGTTGACTTGCAACAACGCTTTGCTTGCGATGGCGGTTGAGTTGCAACAAGGTTTTTATTGGACCTCGAACCCTATACTCGATGTTCGCTTCGTTCATTGAGTTACCCTTTGCATGAGGCCGGGACATATCGTCCCGCCCGCAGTTTCGCAGGCCGAAGGCCGAGAATGTTTGAGGACGGGATGATATGTCCCGGCCTCCCGGGAGAGTTACCTATGAATTACGCGAACATTAAGTATTTCGACATTGCTGATGGGGAAGGCGTTCGTACTTCTCTGTTTGTGAGCGGGTGCCGTCGTGGGTGCAAGAACTGCTTTAACTCTGTCGCGTGGGACTTTGCTGCGGGTGAGCCGTTCGATTGTGCCGTCGAGGACAAGATTATCGAGAGCCTCGACCATCCCTTTATCGATGGCCTGACGATTCTGGGCGGCGAGCCTATGGAGCCCGAGAATCAGGCGGGGCTTGTTGACTTTATCGAACGCGTGCGTGCGGCCTATCCCGCGGGGTCGGGCAAGACCATTTGGTGCTTTACCGGCGACGTGCTCGAGGAGCTTATGCCGGGTGGTCGTCACCATACCGAGGCGACGGACCGTATCCTTGCCTGCCTCGATATGTTGGTGGATGGCCCGTTTGTTCAGGATCTGTACGATATCTCATTGCGTTTTAGGGGCTCGAGCAATCAGCGCGTGATTGATATGAACGCCACGCGCGCCCGTGCTGTGCGCGAGGGCGTTGCGCTTTGCGACGCTGTGGAGCTTTGGCGGGACGATCCGGTCTATTCGACCCATACTATGTAGCTTGTGGCCGATGCCAAAGGGCGTGGTACCATAGCGCGAACGCAAAATCGGAAAAGTGAGGCCCAGATGGTCGATCAGGAAAAAGTCGAGGCCGCCATTAAGCTGTTGCTTGAGGGCATAGGCGAGGACCCAACTCGTGAGGGCCTGCTGGAGACCCCGGCGCGCGTTGCCCGTATGTATGGTGAGATCGCCGGTGGTATGGACCAGAGTGCCGAGGAGCACCTGTCCAAAACCTTTGCCGTCGCTTCGAACGATTTGGTTATCGAGCGCGACATCACGTTTTACTCGCTGTGCGAGCATCATCTGCTGCCGTTTTACGGCAAGGCTGCCATTGGCTATATCCCCAACGGCCGTGTCGCAGGGCTTTCTAAGCTTGCCCGCACGGTAGAGGTCTACGCCCGTCGTCTGCAGCTGCAGGAGCAGTTGTGCGCACAAGTTGCCGATGCCCTCATGGAGTATCTCGCTCCCCAGGGAGCGATTGTGCTCATGGAAGCTGAGCATATGTGCATGACCATGCGCGGCGTGCAAAAGCCTGGCACCAAGACCGTGACGCTCGCTCGTCGCGGCGTCTTTGAGGCCGATCCGGCGCTCGAGGAGCGATTCTTTAGGATGCTGGGACGCTAACTATGAGAGTCGTCAACGACTTTACATCGAATACTGACGAGGGAACGCCGCGTCGCGGTTTTATGGCTTCGGGCCTGGCGCCTTTTGGTGCCATGCCTCGCATTGATTACATCTGTGCCAACGGTCTGTTCCGGCGGCACCTGGGCAGCATTGCACAGTTGGAATCGGGGCGCATCTTCTGCCGCCACGGTATTGACCACCTGCTGGATGTCGCTCGCATTATGTGGATCAAGAATCTCGAGGAACAGCTCGAATTTGACCGCGAGGTCATCTACGCCACGGCACTTCTTCACGATATCGGCAAAGATGAACAGTATGAATCGGGTATATCCCATGATGTTGCAAGCGAACGCGTCGCTGATGCGATTCTCGGCGGTATGCCCGATGACGTAGCGTTTGAGCCGGCCGATGCCGCAGCCATTAAGACGGCCATTCTGGGCCATCGAAAGCTGCGCGTGAACAGCCAACCGCTCGAGCGCCTGCTCTATGCAGCCGACAAAGCGTCGCGCGCCTGCTTTGCATGCCCCGCGCGCAATGCTTGCAACTGGAGCGATGATAAAAAGAACCTGTCGATTCGCGTGTAGTTAGTTTACGCGGTCGGGGTTCTAAACGAAGGAGACGATCGCGATGAGCAACAAGAAACTGCCCGAGAATGCAACCAAGACTGAAGGCGCCGAGCTCGCCCGCCGTGGAAGGGGCGAAATATCCACCGCAACGGCGGTGCCCCACGTGAACTATGACGATCTGCGCCATGCCGACCGCATCACCGTTGAAGGTCTTGAGGTTTTTGCTAACCACGGCGTGTATCCCGAAGAGAACGCGCTGGGCCAGAAATTCATCGTGTCCTTGGTACTCTATGCTGACCTGCGTGCAGCGGGAGAGCACGATAACTTGGACGCCTCGATTGACTACGGCTCGGTGTGCCACGATGTCGATGGCTATCTGCGCGAGCATACGTTTAAGCTCATCGAGGCGGCAGCTGAAGGTACGGCCCAGATGCTGCTGCGCCGTTATCCCTCGCTGCTTGGTGTGCGCATCAAGCTCGATAAGCCGTGGGCGCCTGTTGGCCTGCCCTTGGCAAGCTGTGGCGTCGAGATCGAGCGTGTGCGCTAACCGGTTCTAATACGTCTCTATGGGTGGCTGCTTGAGCCGCTGCGACAGAGCCCTGTTGTTGGGGCAGTACGTGTCGAGCAGCGCGTGAAACCGATGATTGTGGCTCGGCTCGAGCAGGTGGACGAGCTCGTGGGCGACAACCATGTCAAGGCACTCGACGGGGTAGGCGGCAAGTTCTCGTGCGATGCGAATGGCGCCGGTTTTGGGCGTGCATGATCCCCAGCGCGTTTTCATGCTGCGCACGGAAACGCGGGAAACGGCGACACCCATTGCGATTTCGTATGCGTGCACCATATCACGCAGCGCCGATGTGACTTCGGACGTATAGAGCTGGTCAATATGGGCTTGGATCTCACTGGGCGTTAAGCCGTCGAGGGTCGCATTCCACTTGGCCTGCGGACGTTCGTCTGGCTCGTCGGCACCCATAAAACTTGCGAAGGTGGCCTGCTTGGGCCGCGGTGCGGGTGATGCAAAGTTGTGATCGAGTGCGTCCTGTACCGTGATGGGCTTGCCCCAAAGCGCAATGATGGACGAGGGGCTGAGCGGCTCTCGTGCCGTCGCCTGACGTTGCTCGCGCTGGGCAAGCCGGCTGATAATCCAGGCGCTGTTGCGCTTCACAAACGCTTCGATGCGCTCGCGACTGGCGCCGAGCGGTGCGCTGGCGTGGACCTCACCGCTCGATGTGACGCGTAGGTTGAAGTTCTTGACGCGCTTTTTGGTAACGACGACGGGGATGGGCGTCCCATGCGGTCGGGATACGGAAATCGTAAACTGCTGCGTCAAAAGCGGTCCTTCAGATTGGGGACGGGCCGGCATGTCAACCGTTCGGCATGCCGACCTGCTCAAGGGATGTGAAATTAATAACGCTCAAAGAAGGCAAGCGCGTTGTCGCTGCAGAGCTTTTGCATCACGGTCTTGCCAAAATGCTTGGAAAGCATGTTCTGGAACTCGGGCATCTTGCTGGCATCGGAGAGGAAAGCGGGCACCGTGGCACCGTCCCAGTCGCCGCCGAGTGCGATGACGTCCTCGCCGCCCAGGTCGAGCCAGTGCTCGATATGTGCCGCTAGCTGGTCGAAGGTGACGTCTGCGGCGGTCTTGTCGGTTGCGTCGTTGGAAAGGAACTCGCTGCAGTAGTTGAGGCCGACGATACCGCCCATGTCGCGAATGGTGCGGAACTGGTCGTCGGTAAGGTTGCGTTTGACGCCGCAAACCGCACGGGAGTTGGAGTGGCTGGCGACGAAGGGACGCGTGGCGTGGGCGACAACCTCGTCAAAGCACTCATCGTTGAGGTGGGAGACGTCGAGTACCATGCCGGCGTGCTCCATCTGCGTAAGTGCCTCGATGCCGGCGCCGGTGAGGCCGGCGTGGGTGTCGTGGCCGCTCGCGAGCGGCCCCTGCGCATTCCAGCTGAGTGACGACATAAGCACGCCCAAGCTCTTGAGCACTTCGATCAGCGCGGGGTCCTCGGCAAAGAACGTGGCGTTTTCGATGGTGTGGATGCAGGCGACCTTGCCGTCCTTGAGCGCGGGGCGAATGTCTGCGGCGCTGCGCACGTTGACCATACGGTCGTGGTTGAGCATTGCCTGGCCGCTCATATGCGCCATGATCTGCGCCTGGAAGCGCGCGGCGTGGGCGGTGGGAATCTCGTCGGGGACAAACGTGGCGAAGCACTGTGCCCACGGCGTGTTGCCGATCTTTGCGAGCGAGATGGCACAGGCGTTACCCTCGATGAGGTCGAAATCTTGCGGATGCGTTTCGTCGCCGGGGAAATAACCGTCGGTGCCGGCGGTAAAGCGCAGGTCGAGATCGAGCGTGGCCCAGCCGATTCGGTCGGCGGTGTCGCAGTGTAGGTCAAATACGGGATATGCCATGGTTCCTCCGGTTGCAGCGTTTCTTTGCAAACTGTCTTCAAATTGTATGACTAGGGTATAGTTAGCGCCATATGTTCATGGCGGCCCGTGTTGTGCGCCGCCCTTATCACGGAGGTTTCCATGTCCAACCAGGGCAAGAAGGTCAAGACTCATTATCGCGGCACGCTCGACGACGGCACGCAGTTCGATAGCTCCTACGATCGCGGTGAGCCGCTGGAGTTCACCTGCGGCGCCGGCCAGATGATCAAGGGCTTCGACGCCGCTGTTGTCGACATGCAGGTGGGTGAGAAGAAGACCGTGCACATTCCTGCTGCCGATGCCTACGGCGAGCACAATCCCGAGATGGTTCTGACCTTCCCGGCCGAACAGGTTCCCAACATCGAGCAGATTGAGAAGGGCATGAAGCTCTTCTTGTCCACGCCGAGCGGTATGCCCGTCCCCGCCGTGGTCATCGATGTAACGCCCGAGGCCGTGACGCTCGACGCCAACCACGAGCTGGCCGGTAAGGACCTCAACTTTGATATCGAGCTCGTCGAGGTCGAGGGTTAGAGTATGCCTGAACGCTTGGTTTCGACGACATGCTTGGGAAATCTCAACGATCCGTCCTATGAACTCCTGCTTCGCCGGAAGTTGGGCGGCGTCTTTGAAGTTGACGATCTGCTGCTCGATTGGGACCAGGCTGATGTATACGCGTTTGTGGGCGTGACGGAGCTGGGGCGCACGGTCGATGTTCGGCTGGATACTGCCGACGGCGGTCGTCTTGCCGACGGCGACGTGCTCGCCATTGACCGTTCGGGCATGGTGCCCGTGGCGGTTGTCGTGCGCTTGCGCAGCGCCGAGGTTTATTTGGTCGAAGTTGACCGCATGGACCCGATTGCGCTCGCGCATTCGTGCTGGGAGATCGGCAACATGCATGCGCCGCTCTTCCGGGGCGACTCGGACGAGCATACTGTGCGCATGTATACGCCGGTGCAGCCTGTTTTGGGCCGCATGCTCCGGGGTGTCGAGGGTGTTCGGCTCTCGCTGGTTACCCGTGAACTCGATGCGGACCGGCGCTTTGCGTCGAGTGCGGCGGAGGTCGTCGTGAGCATGGCTCCCGACTTTACCATCGTAAAAAAGGCGCGCGGCTAAGCGCGCGTATGCGCAAGACGGGCTTTGAGGGGCGACCGATCAAGGTCCGTCTTGCTGTTGATATGAGGCTTTGGGGGAAGCATATGGGTCTTGAGGGAATCAAACTGATTGCATGCGATTTGGACGGCACGTTGCTGCATCCGGGGGAGCGCGAGCTGCGTTCCGAGGCCTTTGAGCTTATCGATGAGCTGCATCGTCGTGGTATCGTGTTTATGCCGGCGAGTGGCCGTCAATATGCGAGCTTGCGCTACCTGTTTGCCCCGGTGGCCGATGAGCTCGCCTATGTATGCGAAAACGGAACCCTGGTGATGAGCGAGGGGCGTGCCGTTGTCAAGCGTTCCATGGAGCGTAGCCTTGCTATGGATATCGCGAATGCCGTGGTTGCGTATCCCCATGCCGACGTGACCCTTTCGTGTGAGGGGTACCTCTACACCATGAGCGGCAACGATGCGTTCGTCGATCATTTGCGCTATGAGGTCCACTGCGATGTGGCGGTGGTCGACCGTCCCGAGGACATCGAAGAGGACGTCATTAAGATTGCCTTCCAGACGCCCGAGGTGAATCAGCCGGCGGCGCTGGAGTATTTTGAGCGCCACTTTAGCGATCGAGTCGATGTCATGACATCGGGAACCGAATGGACGGACTTTATCGGCTTTGATTCGGGTAAGGGTTCCGCGCTTGCCGATTACGGTCGTGCCCTGGGTATTTCGCCCGATGAGATGATGGCGTTTGGCGATAACGAGAACGACCGCGACATGCTCAACGTAGTGGGCCATCCTTATCTAATGGAGAGCTGCAATCCCTCTATGCGTGGCATCAACGACCGCGTCCGCTATGTGCACACGGTCGAAGAAGAACTGCGTCGCCTGCTTGCCGAGTAGGCATGTCCCGAACATCTACCGGCAGTCGGGGCAGAGACCCTCGAAGATGGTGTAGTGCGACGTGACGTGCCAGCCGATTTGCTCGGACGCTTTGGCGTCGAGCTGGGCATCGAAGGGGAGCGGTACGTCGATGACGCGGCTGCACGAGGTGCAGATGATATGCGCATGCGGCTCGATCGTGCGATCGAAGCGGCTGCCGCCCGGCGTCTTGATGGAGAGGATCTCGCCGGCGTCGGCCAAGAGATTGAGATTGCGGTAGACCGTACCGCGGCTGATTTTGTCATCCTGCGGGCGCACGGCGTTGTAGATTTCGTCGGCGGTGGGATGGTTATAGCTTTGGCGCACGGCGTCAAGAACCAGCTTTCGCTGCCTGGTATTCCTTCTTTGCACCGCCATGCGCCTCGCCTCTTTTCTATCAACGGTCGTAGGTAAATGATACCGTATTTAGCACACAATACTAATAATGAGGACTGAAACCGTCTTCATTGGCAAGTGGGGCTCGGGCCTGAGCGTCTATGAGGCGAAAACGCGTTCCCATGCGCTCGTAGGAGGCATGAAGCGCCTCGAGATGAGATAGGATATTTGCCGGAGCTCCCTGTATCTCCATCTCGACTGAGCCGTCTTCCATGTTACGCACCCAGCCGGTGAGTGCGCGTGCCTGCGCGAGGTTGGTGTTGGTAAAGCGAAAACCAACGCCTTGGACTTGCCCCTCCCAGCGCAGGAAATAGCGCAGGGGAGTGTCTTGAGTGGCCTCGTCGCTTGCGAGCACAGTAAGCCTGCGGCGCAGCTCGAGCTCGACGTTTGATGGTTTTTGAGGCTCTCGACTGCCGCCGGTGACGCTGGAGAAGAACGTATCGAAGAGGCCCATCGCTATGCCTGCTTGCCTGCGTCGGCCGGGAAGGTAATGCCGGCCTGCTGGCGCACGGCATCCATGATGCGTAGTGAGACGAGTGTGACATCGCGGTAGTGGCCAAGCTCGTGGCGTCCCGCCGGGGTCTCCCAAATCTCTTCCTTGACGTTATCGATGCCGCCGATGGCGGTGATGAAGTCTGTGAGTTCGTATTCCATAGTGTTGCTCGATTTGGGCAGGTCGAGCACGCGGCCGTTGTCGCCCTGTTCGCGCGGCGCCTCGGTCGCCGAGCCGCGTACGACGTCGCCGCGATAGTCGATGCGGACGTTGCGGGGCGTGGACAGATGGTCGATCTGGATAGTGCCACGCTCGCCTTCGATCTGCGAGGGCAGCAGGTCATTCGTAATTTTGGAGTGCGCGAGCTCGACGGAGATACGGCCACCGCCGTAGCTGGCGAGGATGGAACCGCAGCCGTCGATGGGGCCGTGCGTGAGCTGTCGCGTGGTGGGATCGAGCAGGGTGGTCATGCTCGTAAGGCCGGAGGGCATGCCGAAAATCTCGACCATGGGCTCGACGGTGTAGACGCCAATATCCATGAGGGAACCCGAGGCCATATTGCAGTCGAAGATATTGGTGGCGCGTCCCGCGAGAATCTCGTTGTAGCGCGAGGAATATTTTCCAAAGCGCAATGAGGCGCGGCGGATGGGGGCGATCTCACCCAGGGCGTCCTCGATGGCGTGGAAGGCGGGATCGTGGAGGGGACGCATGGCCTCGAGGGCCACGACACCTGCTGCCTCGGCAGCGCGGAAGACTTCCAGCGCCTGCACTTCGGTGGCGCAGAAGGGCTTCTCGACGATGACATGCTTGCCACCGGCGATGCAGGCAAGGGCCTGCTCGTAGTGGAGCGCATTGGGGCTGCCGATGTAGACGGCGTCGACGTCGTCGGCGGACGCAAGCTCGTCAAGTGCGGTGAAGTTACGCTCGCCGCCGTGTTCGGCGGTAAAGGCGGCGCCGCGCTCGGCATCGCGCGAGAGCGTGCCCACAAACGCGGCTTGGTCGTTGGCGTTGACGACTTGGATAAAGTCGTCGGTGATCATGGATGTGCCGATGGTCGCGATGCGCAGCATACGTCCCCCTTGCGTTGTTTGGTCTACAGGATGAGTGTAGCGCGTGGGGATATAAAGCTGCGCGAAAACGCTATTACAGGTCGCTCTCGTTAAAGCCGGTGTCGATATCGAGGTTACTGCCGTCGGCCGCCGTGGTGGCGAGCTCATCGCAGCGCTCATTGAGCTCGTGGCCGGCATGCCCCTTAACCCAGATGAACTCAACCTTGTGCTTGCTTTTGGCGGTGAGTAGGCGCTCCCACAGGTCGCGGTTCTTGACGGGCTGCTTGTTGGCGGTTTTCCATCCGCGCTTTTTCCAGCCGTCGATCCAGTGCTTGTTAAAGGCGTTGACGACGTACTGCGAATCGGAATGGACCTCGACCTCGCAGGGGCGGTTAAGTGCCTCGAGCGCCACGATGACCGCCATGAGCTCCATGCGGTTGTTGGTGGTCTTGGCGTAGCCGCGCGAAAGCTCGGAGGTGAAGGTCTTGCCGGCGGGGTTGGTGTATTTGAGCACGGCGCCGTAGCCGCCGCGTCCCGGATTTGATCGGGCCGAGCCGTCGGTATAGATGATGACCTTCACGGGCTTCCTTTCGTTGGGTACGTTTCGTGTGAGTGACCATTGTAGCGCCATGCCCGCCGGGGGCTAGCAATCTACGATTTCTACCCCGTCTTCCGACAGTTAGTTGGCATGGATGATGCGGTTGAGCTCGTCGAGGTATTGCTGCAAGAGGAGAGAGGGCTTGCGCTCGTCGTGCATGATATAGCCTACGTGCATCGTTGGGGCGTCTGCTAACGGGATCGATGCCATACCCCATTGCATTTCATTGGAGAGGACACCGGTCGACAGGGTGTAACCGTTTGACGTGATAAGTAAGTTAGTAAGTGTTCCGCGGTCCGAGATTCGTATGTTGCGGTCGCAAGGGATATAGCTAAAAGGTTCCTCGGCGTAATAGAAGGAGTTCGAGGTGCCTTGCTCAAAGCTATAACGCGTATAGGGTGTAAGGTCGGCAAGGGACAGCTGCGGGCGGCGGGCAAGCGGGTGGCGCTCGCTAACGAAGACGTGGACCGTCGCGTCGAATAGGGGATGGAAGCTCGCGCGCGCATCGGCAAAAGCCTTCTGCAGAACGCGGGCGTTAAAGTCGTCCAGATAGAGGATGCCGATGTCGCTGCGAAATGCGCGGACGTCATCGATGATCTGCGACGTGGTGGTCTCGCGCATGATGAACTCGAACTTGCTGTCGCGGCAGCGCTCGACCACGTTGACAAAGGCCTCGACCGAAAAGGCGTAGTGCTGGGCGGAAATGGCGAGGCGGGCTTGCGGGGTACCGCCGTCCTCGTAGCGCGCCTCGAGCATGTCGGCCTGCTCTACGACTTGGCGCGCATAGCCCAAAAGCTCGGTGCCGTCGTTGGTGAGCGTGACGCCGCGGCTGGAGCGCGTAAAGATCTCCAGGTGGAGCTCCTGTTCCAGGCTTTTGACGGCGTTTGAGATGTTGGACTGAGCGGTATAGAGGCGCTGAGCTGCGGCGTTGATTGAGCCGGACTCTGCCACGGCAATCAGAAAACGAAGCTGCTGAAGGGTCATCGACGCCATCCTTTCGATTGCTATCTATAAAACCGATAACAGGTTAGCGCTTTTAAGTGATTGACCGAGCGAAACAATGCTCGTACTATTCAAAACACACAAAGGCGGTAGGTAATTAAGCCAACCACGGAACGGGATGCGAAAGGAGGCCCGCATATGAATTGCTTACCAAGACGAATGCCGGGCTCCTGTTTGCGCCCGTCGGCGTGATCAGGAGACAGCGACTTACTTCTCTCTAATTTATTAACTTTTGTTCGATCAAGGAGATCATCATGAGCCAGTTCATCAACAACCCCGAGCACACCTTTGGTTTCGATACCCTGCAGCTTCACGTTGGCCAGGAGAGCGCCGATCCCGCATCCGACTCCCGCGCCGTGCCTATCTACCAGACCACGAGCTATGTGTTCCGCAATTCCCAGCACGCCGCCGACCGCTTTGGTCTTGCCGACGCCGGTAACATCTACGGCCGTCTGACCAACTCCACCCAGGGCGTCTTCGAGGACCGTATCGCCGCACTCGAGGGCGGTGTGGCAGGTCTTGCCGTCGCCTCCGGTGCTGCTGCCATCACCTATACCCTGCAGGCTCTTGCCCAGGCCGGTGACCACGTGGTGGCTCAAAAGACCATCTACGGTGGCTCCTACAACCTGCTGGAGCATACGCTCTCCCAGTTTGGCGTCGAGACCACCTTCGTCGATGCCCATAACCTGGAAGAGGTCGAGGGGGCCATCAAGGACAACACCACGGTCATCTATCTCGAGACGCTCGGCAACCCCAACTCCGACATCCCCAACATCGACGCTATCTCCGAGATCGCCAAGAAGCACGGTCTGCCGGTTGTCGTCGACAACACCTTCGGCACCCCGTATCTGTTCCGTCCGCTGGAGCATGGTGCCAACATCGTCGTCCACTCCGCAACCAAGTTCATCGGCGGTCACGGCACTTCGCTGGGCGGTGTGATCGTCGACGGCGGTAACTTTGATTGGAAGGCGAGCGGAAAGTACGCCCAGATCGCTGAGCCCAACCCCTCCTACCACGGTGTTTCGTTTGCCGAGGCTGCCGGTCCCGCCGCCTTCGCGACCTATGTCCGCGCTATCTTGCTGCGTGACGAGGGCGCCTGCATCAGCCCGTTCAACGCCTGGGTCCTGCTCCAGGGCACCGAGACTCTGTCGCTGCGCGTTGACCGTCATGTCGAGAACACCAAGAAGGTCGTTGAGTTCCTGGTTGGTGACAGCCACGTCGCCAAGGTGAACCACCCGAGCCTGTCCGAGCACCCCGATCACGAGCTCTATCAGAAGTACTTCCCCAACGGTGGTGCCTCGATCTTTACCTTTGAGATTAAGGGTGGCCAGGAGGCGGCTTGGAAGTTCATCGATCATCTGCAGGTGTTCTCGCTGCTTGCCAACGTGGCCGACGTCAAGTCGCTCGTCGTGCACCCGGCTACCACCACGCACTCCCAGCTCTCTGCCGAGGAGCTCGCCGAGCAGAACATCACGCCCTCCACGATCCGTCTTTCCATCGGTACCGAGAACGCCGAGGATATCATTTGGGATCTGAAGCAGGCCTTCGCCGCGCTGGACGAGTAAGGCGACTTGTGCAAGGACCCCTTGCGACTCGATAGGTATAACTGCATAAAATGCCTGCTCAAGGCGCCTGTGCGAACAATGGTTGCACAGGCGCCTTTTTTGCATAGAGCGGGTGCAAAAACAGGGTTTTTGACACGCTTTATGCATTTGAGTTGTGGAAAACTCCTGTTGAGAGGATGTGAGTTTTACGCAATTGACGTGCGCCTTTTGAGTAAAACCGCAGGTCGCGATTTGCTCGGGGTACTATGCAGCGCGATCGAATCACACGCAGCTCAAACGCAGCAAAAACGCACTACGGAGGTTTCCAGCTACATGAGGATCGATTCACGAAAACCGAAAGCCGCCGCCCTTTCCGCCGCTCTGACCGTGGCACTTTTGGCGGGCGCCGGTGCAACTGATGCCCACGCCGCAACACTGTCCGATACGGTTGGATCTACGCCGTCCGAGACGACGCTGGTACAGCCCGTTGACTATCGCGGCGATGGTTATGGTTCCATGCAGGAGTGGAACGCCTCGATGGAGGCCAAGCGCGATTCCCTGGAGATGCGCGCTCAGATCATTATGAATATGTATGGCGACTATGCCACCGATGACGAGCGCGCTGTGTTGCAGGGTTGCATCGACGGTGCGGGTAACCTGTTGACGATGGGGGAGGTCGACGCCAAGTCGACCGAGCTCGATGAGCTGCGCACTGCGCTTGAGGATGCCAAGCGCGAAGCGCTCGAGGCTGCCGCCGAGGCGGAGGCTGCCGAGGCCGCCCGGGCTTCGTACTACAACGCCGGTTACACTCCGTCCTATGCGTCTGCCGCGTCCTACGCGAACGGATCGGGCCTGACGCGCTCTGCGGGTGTCAATAACTACAACGGGCGCCGCGAGACCTATTACAGCAGCAATGTGCTTTATCACTATCGCACGGGCGAATGGACTCAGGATTCTGAGGGCTTCTGGCGCGATTCCGACGGCTATTACGTTGTTGCCGCGGGCGATATGGCCCAGGGCTCGACCTTTACGGGCTCCAAGGGTGATTGCAAGGTCTATGACTCCGGCTGCGCTGCCGGAACCACCGACTACTACACCGGTTGGTAATTTTTCTGCATCACGGATATTTGGCGGACGGGCGTCTTTACCGAGCTTTAGGGCAACGTAAGGACGTCCGTTCTATGTATGCGTTTGAGTTAACAGAGCCCTTACCGTGGCGGTACGCTGGGCGTATGGATGCGGGGCACACTGGTTCTTGAGAAATAAGGTCTTTCTCTTGGAGGAAGTGGTCTTGTGAATGCTCGAGATATTGCCGTTGCCGCCGTCGCGTTGATGCTTGGTTGCCTTGGTCCCACGGCCGCGCTCGTCGCGGGCATGCAGGGGACATGCGGGGCTGCTCCTATCGTGGTCGGCGCGCTGATCGCGGCCACGCTGCTGGGAAGCGCCGGTGTTGTCCTTTGTCGCGACGATGAGGACGAGGTGTCGGGGTCGCAACGCTAACTGTTGTGAGATCGGCCGCCGGTCATAGACGAAGATGAAGGCCGCCGCAGGGGGAAAGGTTCCCTTGCGGCGGTTTTGCTGTTAAGGCTGTTGAATGCGGCGCGTTGGCGCTACCAGCTTTTCTCGATATCGCGGATGCGCCGATAGAGCCACTCGTTCTGTGGCGCCTGGATATCGTGTTTGGCTGCGAGGCGGCAGATGGTGCCCGCGAACTCATCAACCTCGGTTTTGCGCCTTGCGATGCGGTCTTGAGCCATCGAGGGCATACCGGCGGGGTCGATTCCCTCGATGAGGTGCACCATTTGCGTCAGGTCTGCCTCGGTCAGCTCAACGCCCTCGGCGTTGGCGACCGCAAGCGTTTCGCGCATGGCAGAAACAAAGCAGCGACGCTGCTCGGAGCCCGGCTCCGTGGCGCTTCCGTAGGTCCCGCCGTAGGCCATGCAGGTCTGGTTGATGCCGTCGTTGAGCATGAGTTTGGCCCACATGCGGTGCGCAATGTCGCGCTCGACGGTATGGGCGATGCCACAGCGCGTGTAGAGCCCGTCGATAGCGGCGACGGTCGCGGAGTCGGTGCCGGCCGCCGCGCCAAAGCGGATCTCGCCCGCATTGGTAAAGGTGAGCGCGCCATTGAGAAACACGGCGTCCATGCCCTGGCAGATACCAAGAACGGTATGCTCCCAGCCAAAGCGTTCGGCAATCTTTTGCTCGCTCGTAATACCGTTGCACAGCGAGGCGATGAGCGTGTTGGGTCCCACGACGCGCTCCATAGTCTTGAGTGCTTGGTCGAGACCGGTGGTCTTGACCGTCAGGATGACCAGATCGGCGGGCGCTGCCTCGCTGGCGCGGACGGACGTGAGATCGCAAGGCTTTCCGTTGACGGTGAGCGCATCGCCCGCGTGACGCTCAAAACGGGCGTCATCCATAACGTATTCGACGGTGTCATTGCCGAGGGCCTTGGCAATCATGCTGCCGTAGAGCAGGCCGACGCCGCCCTTGCCGATAAAGGCGACCTTGTTGATCTGCATGTGAATCATCTCCCCATATAAAAGGCGCCTGCATATGGGGCGCCTGATGGATTGTATGTCGTCGGGGCGTTTGGTGGGCGCGCGGGGCTGCTGTTGTGAAAAAGACACTATTGCGCAGTGCGCTTATGCCGCGGGGCAGACCGCAAAAACGCGCGCGGGGTATCCGACACCATCACGGACCTTAGGGAAGGTGCAGAAGATGACGGCGCCCGTGGCGGGAAGCTCGTCTAGATGGTCCATGACCTCGATCTGATAGCGGTCGACCGAGAGGATGTATTGTTCGCCGGGGTAGGGGTAGGCGTCCTCCCGCGTGGTCACGCTCGCCGGGTCGGTGTCGGCCGGCTCGTGGCCGATAGCGCCGATGTTGCGCTCTTCAACGAGCCACTTGATGGCGTCGAGGTCCCAGCCGGGGTAGTGGGGCTGGCCGTCCTCGTCCTTGTTTTCGAGGTCGGCGAGCTTGGACCAGTCGGAGCGGAAGGCAACAAAGGCGTCCTTGGGAATGCGACCGTGCTCATTCTCCCAGGCTTTGAGGTCCTCGATGGTCAGGATAAAGTCAGGATTTGCGGCGCATTCCTTGTGCTTGTCGATCACGCAGAGCGGATGCATAAACTCGATGGGTTCAATCTCTCCAAGGGAACGACCCTCAACGTGGAAATGCCGCGGTGCGTCGACATGCGTGCCGTACTGCGAGGCGACCGAATACTGAAAGCAGCGCATAGGGGCGAGCATGTCCTCGGGCGTGTTTGGCAGATAGTCGAAGAGCTTGGTGGACTCAAACGGCTTAAAGCCAAACCAGTGCGGGGTGTCGCACGAGAGCGTGTGGGTGAGGTCGACCCAGCGATAATCGGTGCTTTTGAGCTGGGAAGCAAGGTTCCAAAGGTCGAGTGCGGGCATGGTCGGCTCCTTTCATCGGGCTTTTTGCTGATGTTAAAGCGGTGCCGTGACGGCCTGATTTCTGCTGCGTTACGATACGTTCTCAATTGCGATTCCGATGTGTTTCGATGACGTGACGGGTTTGTTTCGCCTTGTCAGGGCTTCGATGGGAGGGGAGGGGCCGTGCAATATCGCGTTGACCCCAAAAGCGGCAACCGTATCTCGGCGTTGGGGCTGGGCTGCATGAGGTTTCCCGGTGCGCCGGGACGCCCGGATGCGAAGACAGCCGACGCTATCATCTCCCGTGCGGTGGAGCAGGGGATTAACTACCTGGACACGGCCTATCTCTATCCCGGCAACGAGGCGTGCATGGGCGCTTCGCTTGAACGATTGGGGCTGCGTGACCGGGTGTTGCTGGCGACCAAGTTGCCGCATGCTTCGTGCAAGTGTGCGGAGGATTTCGACCGGTTCTTCGATGAGCAATTGCGCCGCCTGCGGACCGACCATATCGACTATTACCTCATGCACAACATTACCTCGCCCGCCCAGTGGGAACGTGTGGTGGCGTTGGGCATCGAGGACTGGATTGCGCGCCAAAAGGCTTCGGGGCGCATTCGCCAGATCGGTTTTTCGTACCACGGCAGTGCGGCGGACTTCCTCACGATGCTCGATGCGTATGTGTGGGACTTTTGCCAGATCCAGTACAACTACGCTGGAGAGCGATATCAGGCGGGAACGGCGGGGCTCATGGCCGCCGCCGAGCGAGGTCTCGCGGTGTTTGTGATGGAGCCGCTTTTGGGCGGACGCTTGGCAGGCAAATTGCCTCCGCGGGCGCGCGCTGTTCTCGATGGTGCATGCGATCGGCATTTGCATACGCCTGCCGCTTGGGGGCTCTCGTGGGTGTGGAATCATCCCCAGGTGACCATGTTGCTTTCTGGTATGACCGATACCGCGCAAGTGGACGAGAATTCGTCACTGGCAGACCTCGCGTTGCCGAATTCGATGACGGCCAACCAGCTCGACACGATTGCGCGCGTGTTGATGGAGTTTGAGAAATCGAACCGTGTGCCCTGCACGGGATGCGGCTACTGCATGCCATGTCCCAAGGGTATTAACATTCCCGGCTGCTTTGCCGCTTACAACGCGAGCTACGCGCACAGCTGGTTTACGGGGCTGTCTCAATACTTTACGGCGAGCGCGGTGCGCACGAGCGAGCCCAAGCTGGTGAGCAATTGCGTCAAGTGCGGTAAATGCGCACGTCACTGCCCGCAGCACATCGATATTCCCGAGCGTCTCGATGACGTGCGCCGACGTTTCCAGCCTGGCCCCGTAACGGCTGTGCTTAAAGCCTTCCGCACAACGCGCTCCTCATGATCCTTTTATATCTTGTGATGGAATAGTTCCTGTTTACGGCAGAATAGGGCAACAGCAGGAACTATTTCGCCGCAACTAATGGGAGACTATCGTGGGTGACCGAGGTTTACGTAATGATTCGCGTGAGGTTCGTTGGGGCATTTTGGGCGCCGGGCACATTTCTCATCGATTTGCATCGTCGCTCAAGAAGGTCGACGGGGCACGGCTGGTGGCTGCGGCCGGCCGCACTCCTGCGCATGTCGAGGAATTTTCCCGAGCGTTTTCGATCGATGCTGCGCATAGCCATGCCTCGGCCGATGATAACGGCGATGCGGCTTATGACGCGCTGATTGCCGACCCCGATGTCGACGCAATCTACTTGGCTCTTCCGCATGGCATGCATACGCGTTGGGCCTGTCGCGCGCTGCGCGCCGGAAAGGCCGTGCTGTGCGAAAAGCCGGCCGTTTTGAGTGAGGAAGAGGCTCTCTCGATTGCCTCCACCTCTCGTGAGCGCGGCGTGCTGTTTATGGAGGCGATGAAGAATCGGTTTTGCCCGATGCGCACTCGCGTGAAGGACTTGCTTGCGTCGGGTGAGCTTGGCCGTATTGTCTCGATTGAAAGCGTGCAAAAGCTCGATTACGGCGAGCCTCCTTCGGGCTATCTGCTTGATCCGTTGCAGGGCGGCTGTCTATATGATATGGGCTGCTATGCAGTCGGTTGGTTTGAGGATTTGCTCGCGGGCGCGTGCGAGGTTTCTTCCCGTGAAGTTCGCTGGCGTGACGTATCGGGCGGCCGCGTCGATTGGGCCGACGAGATCCATATGAGCGTCGGCGGTATACCCATTCATATGGCGTGCGACGGCAAAGCAACATATGAAAGCCGCTTAACGATTGCCTGTGAGCGGGGCTCGTTGGAAATCGAGCGTCTCCATCGCCCCGAGCTCGCCCATGTGAAGTATTCCGACGGTCGAACGCTAGAAATAAATGCCCCGTTTGAGATCGATGATTTCTACGGCGAAATCCAGCATGCGACCCAGCTCATCTGGGCGGGGAAACTCGAGAGTCCCGTCATGCCCCTTGCCGCCACGCAGCGCTGTGCGCACATCATCGATGCGATTCGCTTAAAACTTTAGGGCGCGGGGGCATGGCGCCAGCGCCTGGAATGCCTTGGAGGCCTTTGCCCCTGATGCCCCTTTTATAACTTGCGGTGGAATACGGTCTGTTTGCGCCAAAATAAGGCACCAATAGACCGTATTTTTCCGCAACTGATGAGGGGGAGTTGGAGATGCTGACGATCGGGTGTCATCTTTCGACGACGAAGGGCTATCGGGCGATGGGGGAGACGGCGTTGTCCATTGGCGCCAATACCTTTGCGTTCTTTACGCGCAACCCGCGAGGTGGCAAGGCAAAAGACCTTGACATGGATGACGTGGCGGCCCTGCGCGAGCTTATGGAGCAAAACGACTTTGGCCCGCTCGTGGCTCATGCCCCGTATACCTATAACCCCTGCTCCGCTAAGGAGCGGGCGCGCGAGTTTGCCCTGGAGGCCATGGCCGAGGATCTGCAGCGTATGGAAGCACTGCCCGGCAACTACTACAACTTCCATCCCGGTGCGCATGTGGGGCAGGGCTCCGACGCCGGCATTCAGATGATTGTTGATACGCTGTGCCAGGTGATGTTTGAGGGCCAGCAGACGACGGTGCTGCTCGAGACCATGGCCGGCAAGGGCACCGAGGTGGGCCGCAGCTTTGAGGAGCTGGCGCTAATCATCGAGGGCGTTGCCGACAAGCGCCCCGAGCTGTCGGCCAAGTTGGGCGTTTGCCTAGATACCTGCCATGTGAATGACGCCGGCTATGACATCGTCCGCGATCTTGACGGTGTGCTTGACGAGTTCGATCGCGTGGTGGGTATCGAGCGCCTGCGCGCCGTGCACATCAATGACTCCAAGAATCCCTGCGGCGCCCATAAGGATCGCCACGAGTGCATCGGCAAGGGCTACCTGGGTAGTGAAGAGTTTGGCGGCGGTATGCAGGTTATACAGAATATTGTATCGAATGGCCGCTTGCGCGCATTGCCATTCATCTTGGAGACACCGAACGAACTTGCAGGTTATGCGGCTGAAATCAAACTGTTAAGGTCGTTGCAGCAGTAATGGCTGCCATAAAGTGGAGCGCTCCATTCACGTTATGGGTTTGTTTCAATCAGTTTTCTAATTGCAGATTCTTCCAAGCGGGTGCATAATAACCCTCAGTTTTTGCAGACCTCTGAATCACGTGGGGTCATTGGAAGGAGACTGATTATGAAGCTGAAGAAGCTTGGCGCATTTGCCGCCACGGGTGCTATGGCGCTCGCCCTCGCTCTGACGGGCTGCGGCTCGTCCAACGCCACCTCTGGTTCTGATGCCGGTTCCAGCAGCTCTGACGACGCTAAGGTCGAGAAGGTCGACGGCTCCAAGGAGTACGCGCTCGTCAAGGACGGTACGCTGACCGTCGGCACCTCTGCCGAGTACGCTCCGTTTGAGTACAAGGATGACAACGGCGATTATCAGGGCTTTGACCTTGAGCTCATCAAGGCTATCGGCGACAAGCTGGGCCTGGATGTCGAGTATGTCAACAATGACTTTGACACGCTGGTTCCGGGCGTCGCTTCGGGTGCCAAATATGACGTCTCCATCGCGGCTATCACCGACACGCCCGAGCGTGAGAAGGAAGTCACTTTCTCCGATTCCTACTACATGGACGATCAGGCTATCGTGACCAAGGTCGATAACACCGACATCACGGCCGACAACTACAGCGAGAAGCTCAACAACGCCGATGCTACCATCATCGTCCAGTCTGGCTCGACCGCCGAGTCCTTTGCCCAGGAGAACTTCCCCAAGGCCAAGATTGTCCCCTACAAGGACGCCACCGAGTGCTTCAGCGCCCTGCAGTCCGATAAGGGCGACGCCGTAGTTACCAACCGCTCTGTTGCCAGCCAGCTGACCGCCGAGCAGTTCAACACCTGCCAGACCATTAAGCAGATTAGCACCGGCGAGGAGTACGCCATCGCCATCAACCAGGGCAACACCAAGCTCAAGGACGACATCAACCAGGCCATCAAGGACCTGACCGACGACGGTACCGTTGACGCCCTCATGGCTAAGTACAACATCAAGTAAAATAGCTACTTGATTGCTCGCGGGCCCTTTCCGTTTTGGCGGAGAGGGCCTTTGCGCTTCTCTTGACGGAGAGTATTTCCGTCTCGTTTTGCCGGCAACTTCTACGATAGGAGCCACCTTGTCTCGACTGAACAAAGGAGCCGCGGAGCAGCGTTTTCCACTGCCCGCCTTGCTTCAAAAGCTAGCCTGCGCCATGGCCGTGACGCTCGCGCTGGTGTGCGCAGGGGCATATGCGCCCACGACCGCCCAGGCGCTTGAGACCGCAAAGATTACCGCCCGACCCAACACTGGTTCGGGCAGCGCTGTGGTCGGCGGTACCGAGACGCGCATTACCTGGGAGGTCCAGGCCGATGCCGATGAGGAGCTGAGCGGTCTTTCGCTGACGTTTGTCGACGGCACGACGTTTGGTACCGATGACACGCGATTGACGATGCTCTCGGGCGAGGACCTCATGGATCGTACGCCCATGAAGCCCACGTGCAAGGCTGACGGCCAGACGCTCAAGATTGATTTTGGCGAGACGGCGCCTGCCGGCGGCTATTTCCGTGTCGAGGTTTACGGCGTGACGTTTCCCGTCGAGGGCGGCGATGAGGCCTTTAGTGGCACCTATACGCTCGCCGACGGTTCGACCAAGAAGATTTCAAAAATTCCTTCCGTCGAGATCAAGGGCGTGACGGCCTTCGATAACTTCCTGGCCGATCTTAAGGAGCAGCCGTGGGTCGAGGCCTGGAACTCCAATATGTTCCTGCGCCTGTTCTTGAACCCGGTCATTTTGGTCCAAAGCCTGCCGATCGTCTTTAAGGGCTTCCTTATGTCGCTTTCGATCGTGCTTGTGGCGTTTCCGCTGGCAATTCCCTTCGGTTTTGCCCTGTCGCTCATGCGCATCTCCAAGTCGCGCATCCTGCGTTGCCTCGCCGGCATCTACGTGAATATCATTCGCGGTACGCCGGCGTTCCTGCAGATCTATATCGCGTTCTTCGGTCTGCCGTTGGCCGGCGTCAAGGTGGACGACTATGTCTTGGGCGTTATCGTCATGGCCATGAACTCGTCTGCGTACCTATGCGAGATCTTCCGTGCCGGTATTCAATCGATCCCCAAGGGCCAAAACGAAGCTGCTCGCTCTCTGGGCATGAATGCCTTCCAGACGCTGCTCTACGTTATGATTCCGCAGACGTTCCGCAATGTTTTGCCTACGCTGACCAGCGAGTTTATCTTGCTTTACAAGGATACGTCGCTGCTTGCGGCCGTGGGCGTGGTCGAGATCGTCATGAACGCCCGTACCATCGTGGCCACGACGGGCTCCATTACACCGTACGTGGTTGCCGCCCTGTTCTATCTGGTCATCACCCTGCCGCTTGCTCGCTTGGTGAGCGGTCTTGAGGCGAGGCTTTTGGACACGGCCGAAACCAAAAAGAAGCGTCCCACCAAGAGTGCCGGGCAGGTTGTCGCGACGCCCGCCGATCACATCGCCGGTCTGTAAGGAGGTCCTATCATGAGCGAAACCAATAACGCGAACGAGGTCGTCGTCAGCATCAAGAACCTCCAGAAGGCCTTTGGCGATAACGTGGTCCTGCGCGATATCGATCTGGATGTGCACAAGGGCGAGGTCGTCGTAGTCCTGGGTCCTTCGGGCTCGGGCAAGTCGACGATGCTTCGCTGCATCAATCGTCTGGAGCATCCCACGAGCGGCTCGATTGTCGTTGAGGGCGTGGACGTGTGCGCCAAGGGCGTCGACCTTAACAAAGTACGTACGCATCTGGGTATGGTGTTCCAGCAGTTCAATTTGTTCCCGCACCTGTCAGTCAAAAAGAACGTCATGCTCGCGCAGCAGAAGGTGCTCAAGCGCAGCAAGGAAGAGGCCGAGAAGATTGCCGTCGAGGAGCTGACCAAGGTCGGCCTGGCCGAGCGCATCGACTTTATGCCGAGCCAGCTCTCGGGCGGCCAGCAGCAGCGCGTGGCCATCGCCCGCGCCCTGTCGATGAACCCGCACGTGATGCTCTTTGACGAGGCCACGTCGGCGCTCGACCCTGAGCTCGTGCGCGACGTTCTGGGCGTCATGCGCGACCTGGCGCACGACGGTATGACCATGATCGTCGTGACGCACGAGATGGGCTTTGCCCGCGATGTCGCCGACCGCGTCGTCTTTATGGACGGCGGCGTCATTGTGGAAGAGGGTACGCCGAGCGAGGTCTTCGACCACCCCAAGAGCGAGCGCACCAAGGCGTTCTTGGGCAATATCTCGTAGCCGCTTTATATGACTGACATAGCAGAAAACGGGAGCCGGATGTGATCCGGCTCCCGTTTTTGTTGGGACGCGAATGTGTTTTGTTGCAATGCGCGTTGCGGGCGGAGCTCATTGCCGCTAGGCGAGCTCGGCTCCAAGGGCGCGGCAGGCCGCTTCGCTCTCATCATCGGGGGCGTCGTAGCAGATGACGGAATCGACGACGTTGACGCCCTCCTCGTCGGCGTCCGCCTTCCAGTTGTCCATCCATTCGCCCTCGGCCCACGAATAAGAGCCAAAGAGGACGACCTTCTTGTCGCCGAGGGTCTCCTTGACCTCATCCCACATGGGCTGGAACTCATCATATTCAAGCTCCTCGGAACCCATGGCGGGGCAGCCGAAGGCGATAGCGTCATAGCCAGCGGCCTTGTCTGCGGAGAAGTCGGCGCAGGAGATGACCTCTGCCTCGGCGCCGGCATCGGTTGCACCTTCGGCAACGAGGTTTGCCATGGCCTCGGTGTTGCCCGTGCCGCTCCAGTAGACGACGGCGATCTTGCTCATGTTGAGTCCTTTCAGTTGTGCGGCAGGTTGCCACGGCTTCTATGTTCTATCGGGTTGCCTGGGCAAGTTGCGCCAAGCTGTAGCCCTGCTGATAGACAAAGGTGAAGTATTGGGTGCGGGCGCGGTAGGCATCAAACGTCGCAAGTGCCTGCTCGACATTTGCGTAGACCTTCCAGGCCCCAAAGACCTTATAGTTCTCGCCGCGCTGGACGATAAACTCGTGCACGTCGTCGTAGGGATATCCTAGGAAGTAGCCTATTTCGTGCGGAAACTCGCAGGTGCAGTCGTTGCTGCAGCTAGCTTGCTGGGGTAGTGCGCATCGAGTCTGGCTACAGGCGCATTCCGCGACGTTATTACTCGCGAGCGTGATGCGTGATGCCAAATGCACAAGGCATGTCGAAAGGTCTCTCGTGTCGTAGCCTTCCGAGGCGAGCGCCGTTTTGGCGCAAGGGTCCGCGAAATAGGTGGTGAGGCTTTTGGCTCGGTACACGTACACGAGCGCTCCGCAGGGCCGCCAGACCAAAACACTCAGGTGGATGCCAAGCGGGTCAAGCTCGCGGTTGCACTGGGCGATAACGTTGAGCAGGCGTGCTCGGCGTTCCGCGATGGTTTCTGTTGCGGTCGAGCCGTCCCCGTGGGCGTAGGTGCCTGGATAGGTAAAGAGCGATGCCGGCTTGATGCCCGCGAGCGTGGGGGAGCAGTTGCGCACGACTGCTGCCTGAAACGTTGGGATGTCTATGGTTCGAGTCACGTCGCTCCTTACGGATCTAAACTGTTAGCCTAGGAAAACTTATACACGAAAGTAAGCCATGGTCAACAAAAAAGTTTGAAGAGGAAAACTAATTGACCGAACGGACATGATTTTGGGTTAAGATGGGGACACCCCATGGGGGTATCTAGATAGTGCTACTGAAAGGGGAACGCATGAGTGACTTGCTCAACCCTGCGAATCTCATCGTGCTGACCGTCATTGCCGTCGGCATGTTTTTTGGACTGCGTCGCATTGCCGCTTCGACACACGGGAAGAGTTGCTGCAGCGATGGTGCGAGCGGCAAGAAGGCCAAAAAGGTTGTGGTGGCAGACACCGACGAGTCCCACTACCCCTATCGTGAGGAACTCCTTATCGGCGGCATGAGTTGCGACGGCTGCGCCCGGAATGTGACGAATGCCCTCAATGCGCTTGATGGCGTGTGGGCTACGGTAACGTACGCGGACCACACGGCACGCGTGCGCTCGAAGCGCCCGGTTGATCGCGACACACTCGAGACGGCAGTGAGGGGTGCGGGCTATTACGTTATGAAAATGTAGGCGTTGCCCTCTCCGGTGGGTACCAGCCTCCTGCCCATTGTGACTATCGGCATCCAAAAATTTGCGCAAAAACAACCTTTAGATGCGGCAAAAGTGGAGTTTGGTGACGGTTTGCGCGGAATTCGCTACCAATCGAGCATCTATGAACCCGTCCAAAAAATTACAGGTGTATATTTATACACTGATTATTGCTGTGCTCAGATTGCAATTAACCGTGGACAGAAATGAAGAATGCTAAAACTGGGCTTTAGGACAGGGGAGGCTATAACGTTATGAGACGAGTGGGAACACTTGGCTTGGTGGCAGCGCTTGCCGCTATCTTGGTATCGCCGCTGCCGGCGCACGCCGAAGACGCATCGGGTGCCGTTACCTACAATGCGGGAAATGGGTATTCCTTTGAGAAGCTCTCGCATCCTACGGTAGGAACGTCGCAGCCGGATGGCATCGTCGACTACCAGGGTAACGGTGCCGTTGCCGTTCCGGGCGCCGATGGTAATACGGCCAACAACGAAGGCGATCGCGGCCAGAGCTACACTTGGGCGGCTGCGAGCTATGGTGACTGGCTTTATGTGGGCACCTGCTATGCGGCGATGGGCAACACGCTGACGCTCATGAACAGCACGCTGGGCGATTCCTTTGATGTCGAAACCATGCGCCTGACGCTGGAGGCCATGTTTAACGGTACCTTCTTCTATGGACAGCAGAAGGAGGACGGCACGGCCGACAAGGACAGCGGCGGCATCTTGGTCAAGATCAATACCAAGACCGGTGAGACCAAGCTGCTACTCTCTGAATCGCTCAACGGCGTCGCTCCTTTGTTCCGCAATGCCGTGAGCTATAAGGGTAAGCTCTATTTCTGCGGCAGCGTCAGGACCAATGACGGCAAAGGCGGCCTGCCTGCTGTATACGAGATCGATCCTAAGACGGATGAGTACAAAGTTGTCTATCAGGGCCTTTCGAGCATGCAGGATTACGGTGCTGCCTACAAGCAGGGCATTTCTACCGGTATCCGCGGCATGTGCGTCCATGATGGCCAGCTCGTCATCAGTAATGTGGGTAAAGACGCGAACGGTAATTTTGTGTCGACAATCCTGACGTCGTCTGACCCCTCGAAGGGCCAGGACAGCTTCACCGAGATTGCCAACTCGGAGACGCTGTTTGGCTATCCGGCGATTCGCTATCAGGACAGCATCTACGGCGGCGCCATTTGGGATATGGTCTCGTACAATGGCCATCTCTATGCGACCATCTGCACCGGTACGCCCGAGAACGCTCCCGATGATAATTCCATGCAGTCGTTTGCCATGGTCCGTGGCGACAAGAATGCCGACGGCAGCTATTCGTGGACTCCCATTGTCGGCGATCAGAAGACGGACGGTGCAAAGTACTGCTTTGGCATCGATCCTGCCCGTACCCGTTCTGGCGCTGCCAACCTCATCGTCTACAACGACTACCTCTATATCGGTGAATACAACGACGAGGAGATTGCCCTCGAGCGCATCCTGTTCAACAAATCCAACACCGAAGAGGGCGGCAAGGGCAGCATGGGTGGCGTTGACTGCTCGTTTGTGAATGCCAATCTTGGGCAGTCGGTTAACATCTATCGCATGGACAAGGACGAGAACATGGAGCTCGTCGTTGGCGATCGCACCGACATGTTCCCCGAGGGCGGTATTTCCGGCCTGACTTCGGGCTTTGGCCGAAACGAGAACCAGTACATTTGGCGCATGCAGAAGTTCGACGGCAAGCTGTATATCGGTACCTTTGATACCGCGAGCCTGCTTGAGCCGATCGGCCAGTTCTCCAATGGCGACATTATCGATATGACGCCCGAGGAGTGGGACTCTCAGGTTCAGCGCCTTAGGGACCTGCTCGATCACCTGCTCGACAAGAAATCGCCTGACGACCCCATCGTTCCCGTGAACACGCTTGCGGACGATGATTCAAACGAGGCCGTCGAGGTCGATGATTCGAACGAAGCTGCTGAGGTTGATGATTCAAACAAGGCCGTCGATGTCGATGACGAGAAGACCGAGGTTGCTAAGGGCTTTGGCGATCTGAGCGATGCGCTGGAGGATGCCGCGGGCGGTCTTTGCGATCAGGCCGCGACGATGTCCCAGGACTTTGAGGACGACGCCGCTTATGTCCAGAAGATCGATGGCGAGATCGCGTACTTCAAGTCCTTTGCCGACCAGTATCAGGACATGCTCGATAGCTATGAGAGCCTTAAGCAGCAGTACGAGGATGCCTATGGCACCGAGCTGCCGAGCGATATTCAGGATGCGCTCGATAAGCTGCTGAGCGAGGAGAACCTCAAGAAGTTGCAGAGTGTCCTTACGTGCATGTGTTACCTGCGCGATGCCGAGCGCGGCTTTGATATGTATGTGACCGAGGACGGCGTGAACTTTACGACGCTGACGACCAATGGCTTTAACGATCCGTATAACCATGGTCTGCGCACCTTTGCGGTGACCAACCAGGGTCTGTGCCTTGGTACCGCCAACCCGTTCTATGGTTGCCAGGTCTGGATCCAGCGCAAGGAGAATTCGGAGAATCCGGTTGATCCCGGTACTCCGGATCCGACGGAACCCACCGATCCTTCGCAGCCGGGTGGCGGCGATCAGCCTGGCGGCAGCCAGACGGGTGGCAACGACCAGTCGAGCAGCACCACGACCACCGTCACGACGACCGCTAAGAAGACTCCGAAGGACGGCTCGCTGCCTCGCGCTGGCGACTCGACCCTCACGCTGGTCTTGGGATTGCTGGTTGCAGCTGCCGCAGTGCTTGGCATTGCTCTCGTCTTGCGCAAGCGTTCTCGTCGCTAGGCTCGTCCGCGTAGCTCAATGTCCTGGATATCGTCGAAGTTGATGGCGATATCCCTGAGTTTGAGCAGCTTGAATGCGGGTAACGCTTCGTCGAGAATGCCCGTGCGGCTACGATAGCCGTACGTATCGTAATAGGTGACGCGCACCAAGTCGCCGCGTTTGAGGCCCTCGAGCTTTTGCGAAAGCTCGAGGGCTTTTTCTTCCGTGAGCTCACGTTTTTGCTCGACGGTGATTTCCTGCTTGCGCACGAGTTCGTAGTATCCCGTGAGGGCGGCAAAGGGCATAAACTGTGCGGCGCGGTTGGCGCGCACGGCACCGTTGGCAGTGAGGTTGGGGTCGGCTGCGCGGCGTCTGCCCTCGGGGTCCGCCAGGCGCTCGAAGGCGGTCGGCGGGCGCATGGGCTGTTGTTTGGGTTTAGGCACGGTGTCCTCCAACTTGATCGTTGCGCTCGCGCGCGGTGGCGCCGGCGGTAAAGCTTAATCCCTTGACGAGCGCGTTCTTGCCGTACTTGCCTTTCACGGCCAGGACGGCGCGCGCCAGGTCGCGCTCGCGCTCATCGGCCTCGATATCGCTGAACAGATCGATGGTGGCAAATTCCTCGGGCACAAGATTGCTAAAGCCCAGGTTGATGCGCTTGACCGGTCGTTTGGGATCGACAGTCTGCGCCCAGAGCTCATCGAAATAGCCCATGATCTTCTTAAACGAATTGGTACGCTCGGGCAGCTTGCGCGAGGCGTTGGAGTGCGCAAAGAGCGCGGCATAGCCACCACGCGGTTTGCCACCATGCTCTCCCACAAAGATGCCATCGATTGCCTGCGCTTCGCGCACCAGGCGGCGCCGTTCGTCATCGCGCTGGACGGGCTTGGGAGCACGGGGCGCGAGCTCGGGGCCGGCGGTTGCGGTGGGTTCGATGCTCGACGTACTCGAGCGCAGGTGTCCGCATCCGTCCACATATTGTGCAGTACCGCTGGCATCAAGCCTGCGTATGTCGGCGCGCTCGCTCGCGTAGCCCACAAAGAGCGAGATGCTGTCGCAGACCACGTGCTTATCGATCAAGTCCAACACGGCGTTGTCGACCATCTCGCGCAAGACGGTGTAGGCCTGCTCGTAGGCATAGCCCTTCGAGAGCACCTGTCCTGTGGTGGTCGAAGTTGCTTGCGGGCGATAGGCTTGGATATCGGCGATGGTTGTCGGCTCGCGTCCGAAGGCGTGGTCGATGAGATACTCGGCATTGACGCCGAGCTCGTCGTAAAGCAGGTTTTCGTCGAGCGCCGCGACGCCCATCAGATCGTAGACGCCGTATTTTTCGAGTCGTGCTGCCACGCCGGGGCCGATGCCCCAGATATCGGTGATGGGACGATGGGGCCAGATTTCCTTGCGAAAGGTCTCATCGTCGAGTATGCCGATGCGGCTGGGTACGTGCTTGGCGGTGATATCGAGTGCAACCTTGGCCTGGAATAGGTTGGGGCCGATGCCGACCGTCGCCGTGATGCCGGTGCGCGCCAGGACCTCGTCGCGCAACATGCAGGCGAAGCCTTCCGCATCGGTGTGATAGAGGTCCAGATAGGGTGTCACGTCGATAAAGCACTCGTCAATTGAGTAGACGTGCACGTCCTGGGGGCTGACGTATTCCAGATAGATGCCGTAGATTTGCGCCGACACCTCCATGTAGTGCTGCATGCGCGGCACTGCTTTGATGCAGTCGATGCCGTCGGGAATCTCGAACAGACGGCAGCGGTTGTGAATACCTAAGTCCTTCATGGCCTGCGTGATAGCGAGGCAGATGGTCGTGCGTCCGCGCGATTCGTCGGCAACGACCAGGTTGGTGGTGAGCGGATCGAGCCCACGGTCGACGCACTCGACGCTGGCATAAAACGTCTTGAGGTCGATGCAGATATAGGTGTGCTGCTCGTGCGCCATCCGTGCCCTTCCATCAAACACATGTTCTTATCGAATACCTGTTCGATAATACCCGCTTGCACGGACACCGTCAAAATCTGTCCCTTTTTGGCAAGTATGGTCGTGCGGCTTCATCGGGGTTTTAACGCAGCCCTAAAGAGCGCGAAACAGCTCGGAAAAGCTCGCTTCGTAGCATGAGCCTAACGATCGATACCACCATAAAGCACGGAAGGGTTGTGGGGATAATGGTCAACTATGGGTTTGGTATGCCGACGCGCTTGGTTGCGGATGGGGATGTGGCTCGCTGGTGCGGGCGATTGGTTGCCCACTATGGCGGCACCAAGGCACTGGTCGTGCTGGGAGGCGACAAGCACACGCGCGATGAGCTCGTTTCGGCGGCGCTGGGCTCGCTCGATCGTGCCCTGCTCGAACGCGTACTCTTTCGTTGCGGTTCGGCCGGGGGCGACGGGGGAGACGATTTGGTCGATGAGGCCGTAGCCCTGGCAACCGATGAGGGCGTGGACTTTGTCCTGGCGATTGGCGATGCCGATACTGCTGGCTTTGCGCGCGAGCTCGCGCGTCGCATGGCGGCGCTCGATGCCGGCGAAGACGGTTTTGTCCCTTATGGATGCATTCTCTCGGAGGGCAAGGCGCCTGCTGTCGTGGGCACCGGTGAGGTTCCCGTTTTTGCCATTATCGCGCCCGAACTGCTGGAGGGCATCGGGTCTCCTCTGCGTGAGTTGCTCGGTAGCATCTGCGCCGCGGCCTAATATTTGCCATAAAAGGACGGGTTATTTTTGGTTGGTAAAGCGTTTGACCTGCCAAAATAAGCCTGTCCCTTTTTAATCGGTCGCCGTTTGGGGGCGGATTGGCAACGCTCACTGATTGTAGTCTTGACCTGCGCTAGAATAGTGGCATCTGAATGTCCGGGTGCATGGAGGCGTGCGCCCGTATGCTGAGGAGGACTCTATGGCAACTGTTGCCGCACCTATCGATGCTACGTCGACTGCCGCTTGGAAGGCACTCGAGGCTCATCAGGAGAAGCTCGAGGCCGATGGTATCGACCTCAAGGCCTGGTTCGCCGCCGATGCCGAGCGCGTGAACAAGCTGAGCTTTGACGCCGGTGACCTGCACTTCGATCTGTCGAAGAACCTGGTGACCGATGAGACCGTCAAGCTGCTGTGCGATCTTGCCCGCGAGGTGAAGCTCGAGGAGCGCCGCGACGCCATGTTCTCCGGCGAGCACATTAACACCACCGAGGACCGCGCCGTCCTGCACACCGCGCTGCGCCGCCCGGCAACCGAGAAGGGCCAGCTCATCGTCGACGGCCAGGACGTCGTCGCCGACGTGCACGAGGTCCTCGATCGCATGTATGCCTTCGCCGAGCGCGTGCGCTCCGGTGAGTGGAAGGGCGTTACCGGCAAGAAGATCGAGCACCTGGTGTCCATCGGCATCGGCGGCTCCGATCTGGGCCCGGTCATGGCTTACGAGGCCCTGCGTCCCTATGCCGACGCCGGTATCGACTGCCGCTATATCTCCAACATCGACCCCAACGACCAGGCCGAGAAGCTCAAGGGCCTGGACCCCGAGACCACGCTCGTGATCATCGTCTCCAAGACCTTCACCACGCTCGAGACCCTCACCAACGCCCGCGAGGTCAAGACCTGGATGCTCGAACAGCTCAAGGCTCAGGGCGCCATCGACGGCTCCGATGAGCAGAACGCCGAGGCCGTGGCAAAGCACTTCGTCGCCGTTTCCACCGCACTCGAGAAGGTCGAGGCCTTCGGCATCGACCCTGCCAACGCCTTCGGTTTCTGGAACTGGGTTGGCGGCCGCTATTCTGTTGACTCCGCCGTGGGCCTGTCGCTGATCGTCGTGCTCGGCCCCGAGCGCTTCCAGCAGTTCCTCGAGGGCTTCCACGCCATCGACGAGTACTTCTGCAACACCCCGCTCGAGAACAACGCCGTCGCGCTGATGGGCCTGCTCAACGTCTGGTACGTCAACTTCTTCGGTTCCAAGAGTCATGCCGTGCTGCCGTACTGCCAGTACCTGCACCGTTTCCCGGCCTACCTGCAGCAGCTCACCATGGAGTCCAACGGCAAGCACGTCCGCTGGGACGGCAGCGCTGTGACCTCCGATACCGGTGAGATCTTCTGGGGCGAGCCCGGCACCAATGGTCAGCATGCCTTCTACCAGCTGCTGCACCAGGGTACTGTGGTGGTTCCGGCCGACTTTATCGCTTTCGCCAATACCGCCAACCCTGCGACCGATAGCGGTCAGGACGTGCATGAGCTGTTCCTGGGCAACTTCCTGGCCCAGACCAAGGCACTCGCCTTTGGTAAGACGGCCGACGAGGTTCGCGCCGAGGGCACGCCCGAGCAGATCGTCCCGGCCCGTTGCTTTGAGGGCAACCGTCCGACGACCTCGATCTTCGGCGACACGTTGACCCCGTTCGCACTCGGTGAGCTCATCGCCCTGTACGAGCACATCACGTTTGTCGAGGGCGCGGTCTGGGGCATCGACTCCTATGACCAGTGGGGCGTCGAGCTGGGCAAGCAGCTTGCCAAGCAGATCACCCCGGCCTTCCACGATGACGCCGCCAAGGCCGAGCAGGACGCTTCGACCCAGGCGCTCATCGAGTTCTATCGCGCGCACCGCAAGTAGTCGCTGCTGTTAACGCATCGCGTCTTATAGTCAGGGGCCCGTATCCTATCGGATGCGGGCCCCTTTGCTTTGCCGTGGTCTCGGGACGCACGGCTTTTGTGGAACATCGCCGGGGCGCCGCGCGCTGCGAGAACCCTGCGCCTAGATCTCGGCCTCCGCATGGCCTCGCTGCGCCTCGGGCAGCTCACCGTAGAGCGGGTGGTCTTCGAGCTTAAAGCGCTCGACCTGTTCGGGAGCGCGACCGCGTACAAAGAGCCACGAGCGATCAATCGGCGTCGCCATGAGCGTGCTGGGTAGCGCGTCGGCGCGGTCGGAAAACACCCGGGCACTCTCGGGATCCTGGAACGCCAGCACCAGATGCGTGTCGCAGTTGCCCATGATGGAGCGTGCGCGTGCCTCGCCATAGAGCGCATCGAGTTGATTGGTCGACTGCAACAGCAGCGTTGCCCAGATGTTGCGGCTTCGGATAATCGAGAGCACGTTGTCGATCTGGGGGATCTGCAGATTTGCGAAGTCATCGAGCATAAAGCGCACAGGCACAGGCAGGCTGCCGTCGGGCTGCCTATCGGCCTCACGAATGAGGCCCATAAACGCCTGCGAAATAAAGAGGCCGGTCAGCGGATCGAGATTGCGGTCAATATCGCTCACGGTTACAAACAGGGCGCAGGGGGTGTGTCCCATGGAAGCGAAGTCCACCTGATGGCACTCACGATAGAGCTGTGCCGCACCGTCGAATCCCAGACACATGACCTTTTCGGCAAGGATGCCGACGATGCTCGCGTGCATGCGCTCGGCATTTTGCGTAATGGCGTAGCGCCGCCATAGCGAGAGGGCATAGCTTTGGGGGTCGGTCGTGATCAGGTCGTCAAACAATCGACCCGTGGCACCGTCCTGCAGGTGCTCGATCAGCTTGATGACCGAGCTGATCGTCTGCTCGTCGGCGGGTAGCTGTTCGGTGACGTAGGCGATAAGACACGACAGCAGGTTTGCCGCCGCATGATCCCAAAAAGGCTGGTTGTTGTCCTCGATGGGGCAGATGGCCTTTGCCACCGAGAGGATGTCCTGCTGGTTGGGCCTGCCGTCCGCCTTGCGGCGAATGTGCCTCAGGGGGTTGTAGCCGCAGCGCTCGATGCCGGGCGCAAGGGCCGGGACGGTGTTGAGGTCGGCGAAGTTGAGACATTGCACGCGGTAACCGTGGGCTGCCAGCACGGGTCCCACTTCGCGACAGAGCGTGCCTTTGGTGTCGAGCACGATGTAGCTTGCGTTCATTTGCAGTAGGTTGGGCTTGAGGACGTTTCGGGTCTTGCCGGCTCCCGAGGGGCCGATCACAAGTGCATTGTTGTTGAGTCCCGTTTGGCGGCTGTCGCAGGAAAGCGTTCGATCCTTGGCGAGGATGGTGGACAATGCGGACTCAGGTGCGGCGAGACGGCTGGCGAGGTTAGACATGGGCGACCTCCTTGGTGGTCGAGAGGATTTCGTGGGCAAAGCCGAGCTCGACGGCGCGCTCGGCCGAAAGGTAGGTGTCTTTTGCAGTGAGGGACTGGATGCGCTTGGGCGTGAGGCCGCTGCGGTCCGAGAGGATTTGCGTGAGGGTCTTGCGGGTCTGCATGAGACGCCGGCTGGTTTCCTGCAGCGCAAGTGCCGAGCCGCCTGCCCCCTGGGGGATCAGCGGGTCGTGAATCATGAGCTCTGCATGGGGCGCCATACGGCGATCGTCGCCGCCCATAAAGATCACGGCGCCCATGGACGCGGCGAATTCCAGGCAGACGGTGCGGATGGGGCACGATGCGAGGCGCATGGCGTCATAGATCGCAAGACCCGATCGCACGCTTCCGCCGGCGCTGGCGACAAATATGGTGATGGGGCGGCTGGGGTCGGTGGCATCGAGCAGGCGGATCTGCTGGCATAGGTCGTGGGCCATCGGGGTTTCGATGTTTCCCATGACGGAGAGCTCGCGACGGGCGAGCATCTCATCGTAAATGCTGGTGAGCGTGATGCCTCGGGCGGATTCACGCATGGTGAGGGGGCTGATGATGGGGGAATGATTGGTGTCCATGAGGACTCCTTTCTGTTGGTTGTGTTGTGGAATAGGATTGTTGCCCGCGGAGGGGCTGGCGGGCTACAGGGTTCGTCCGAGCCTGAGATCGAGCTCGGTTGTGGGGCAGGCTGCCTGTTCGTGCGGCTCGCAAGCGCCAAGGGCTCCAAAGCGATAGAGCGTTGCGGCGGGCGGGGGGTAGGGCGGGCGCAGGCGGGGCTCCACAACCGATATA
>UQIT01000017.1 GCA_900541175.1 uncultured Collinsella sp. | reverse complement strand
CGAGGCCGAGCGCAAAATGGATTCTAAAAAACACCTTGCCAAATAGGAGCGTCAGGACGGAGGAAGCCCCCGCCGCGCGTAGCGCGCAGCGGGGGCTTCCGACATGTCCGAGGACACCAATTTTGATTTAGCGTAGTTCCCTAAAGGACGACAACGCAGGAGACCCGACAAGGCCGGGAGCACTTTGCCTCGCAAACATTCCGCGAAGCGGCGAGGACGTTTGAGAGGCAAAGTGCGTAGGCCTTACCGGGTCTCCGGTGGGAGTTGAGTCCCTTTAGAACTTGTCGTGGAAGGTACGCGAAATGACCTCGTCCTGCTGCTCCTTGGTGAGCGTGTGGAAGTTCACGGCATAGCCGGAAACGCGGATGGTCAGCTGCGGGTACTTCTCGGGGTGAGCCTGAGCATCGAGCAACGTCTCACGGTTGAAGACGTTGATGTTCAGGTGATGGCCACCCTTCTCGGCGTAAGCGTCGAGCATGTGGACCAGGTTATCGGCCTGAGTCTCGGAAACTTCAGAAACCTTCATAATGTGTCTCCTTCGATCGATAGGCGCCGGCCGAAACCGGCGCGCTAATCAGTAATCGTTATTGTTAGTATAGCACTAACAATAGTTACTCGCCCAGCTGATCAAGGTCGATATCGCCAAAGAACACCTGGTCCTCCTTGCCGAGCGCACCCGGGATGATGGAGAAGGTGTTGGAGATGCCGTCCTGAGCATCGCGGAACGGGAGCTTGGAAACCGAAGACAGCGAAGCGATGGCGCCGTGGCTATCACGCTTGTGCATGGGGTTAGCACCCGGGGCGAACGGCTGGCCAGCCTTGCGGCCGTCGGGCGTGGAGCCGGTCTTCTTACCGTACACGACGTTGGAGGTAATGGTCAGAACCGAGGTCGTGGGCACGGAGTTGCGGTAGGTGTCGTTCATGCGGATGTACTCCATGAACTGGTGCACAACGTCGTGAGCGATCTGATCGACGCGGTCGTCGTCGTTACCGTACTTGGGGAACTCGCCCTCGGTCTCGAAGTCGACGATGATGCCGTTCTCATCACGGACGGGGTGGACCTTGGCGTACTTGATGGCGGACAGGGAGTCGGCCACGACGGAAAGGCCAGCGATGCCCGTAGCGAACCAGCGGTGCACGTGCTTGTCGTGCAGAGCCATCTGGATGCGCTCGTAGCAGTACTTGTCGTGCATGTAGTGAATGATGTTCAGCGAGTTGACGTACACGCCAGCAAGCCACTTCATCATGTCGTTGTACTTGGCCACAACGTCGTCGTAATCGAGCGTATCGCCCTCAACGGCGCGGTACTTGGGGCCGACCTGCTTCTTGGAGACCTCGTCAACACCACCGTTGAGTGCGTACAGCAGGCACTTGGCCAGGTTGGCGCGGGCGCCGAAGAACTGCATCTCCTTGCCAATGCGCATGGAGGACACGCAGCAGGCAATGCCGTAGTCGTCGCCATGATAGACGCGCATGAGGTCGTCGTTCTCGTACTGGATCGAGGAGCTGGCGACAGAAGTCTTGGCGCAGAACTTCTTGAAGTTCTCGGGCAGACGGGTCGACCACAGAACGGTCATGTTGGGCTCGGGGCTGGTGCCCATGTTCTCGAGCGTGTGCAGGTAGCGGTAGCTCATCTTGGTAACGAGCGTACGGCCGTCAACACCCATGCCGCCGATGGACTCGGTGACCCACTGCGGATCGCCGGTGAACAGGGCCTGGTACTCGGGGGTACGGGCAAACTTGACCATGCGGAGCTTCATGATGAAGTGATCCACGAACTCCTGGATCTGCTCCTCGGTGAAGGTGCCGTTGGCAAGGTCGCGCTCAGCGTAGATGTCGATGAACGTGGAGGTACGGCCGATGGACATAGCGGCGCCGTTCTGCTCCTTGACGGCAGCAAGGTAGGCGAAGTACATCCACTGGATGGCCTCCTGCGTGTTGGTAGCAGGGTTGGAAATATCGAAACCATAGGTCTCGGCCATCATCTTGAGCTCGCCGAGGGCGCGGATCTGCTCCTGCAGCTCCTCGCGATCGCGGATGTTGTCGGCGGTCATGACCGTCGGAGTGGAAGCCTTCTGGGCCTCCTTGTCCTTGATCAGGTAGTCGACGCCGTACAGGGCAACACGACGGTAGTCGCCGATGATGCGGCCGCGGCCATAGCCATCGGGCAGACCGGTGATGATGTGAGCCGAGCGGCAAGCACGCATCTCGGGGGTGTAAACATCGAAGACGCCAGCGTTGTGGGTCTTGCGCTCGAAGGTGTAGCGCTCGACAACGTTCTCGTCGACCTTGTAGCCGTGCTGGCTGGCAGCCTGGCAAGCGATGCGGATACCACCGTTGACGTGCAGCGCGCGCTTGAGCGGCTTGTCGGTCTGGAGGCCAACAATGGTCTCCTTGTCGCGATGGGCATTATCGATGTAGCCAGCGGGGTGGCTCACGATACCCGTGACGGTCTTGGTGTCCATATCGAGGACACCACCCTGCTCGCGCTCCTTAAGCAGCAGGTCGAGAACCTCGCCCCACAGCTCCTTGGTACGCTCGGTCGGACCTACGAGGAACGACTCATCGCCCTCGTAGGGGGTGTAGTTCTTCTGGATGAAGTCTCGGACGTCGACCTCTCCCGTCCAGATACCTTCCTTGAAGCCTTCCCATGCCTCCTGCATTGTGTAACCACGCTCCTAGTTACGTGTAATGCGGCGCTCTCTCACACCGCTGCTTATTGAATTCTTGAATTTTCGGCTTGCACTACCGGCTTCTTCCGTTCTTCACCACACGTTGGTGCAGGAAAAACGTTTGTCCACCTTGGAACTACAACCCAAAACCCAAGATTTCACCCGTTTGAGAAGGATAACATAGCCACCCCCTTCATCAGTGCTGTTATATGTTCCTTTTTTTCTACCATTAGGACGTTTTTAACAAATCCGCAGGAAATGCGAGCGCGAACAACTACCGTTCACCGATTTGTTTGGTATTTTTCCTTGCCTTTGTACGACGTTCACTCTAGCTGTTATGCCAGCTTTAGCAGGATAAAGTGCCCCAGAGACCCTACAGAAACTGCAGGGCGGCCACGGGATCCCCCGTGGCCGCCCTGTGGCGTAGCTAGTTTTTAGCTTTGATTGCCGCTTGGCATTAGGCGGCTGCGGCGGCCTTGTCGGTCGTTGCCTTGCTATCGCCGTTGCCCTGGCCCTCAAAATGCTTGTAGCACCAGCTGGTGACCAGCGGGGTCAAAATAGCCGTCACGATTGCGCAGGCAGCAACCTGTGCCGTGGCCGTCGCGAGCACCGCACCGCCGTACAAGGCCTCGTTGACGCTTGCCATGGCAGCAGGCGTGGCCACATTGGCGCCGGCGCAGCTCGAAATGGCCGCACCTGCGACACCCGTACCGCCCGTGAGCTTATCGACCGCGATAACGGGAATTGCAAAGACCACCGAGCAGATCACGCCGAGCAGAATACCGGGGAGACCGCCATTAATGAGCTGGCCAAAGGTCATGGTCGAGCCCATGGCAAAGAAGACGAGCACGATGATGGCGGAAAGTGCCGGTGCCATCATCTTCTTAAAGCTGGGGAACAGGTTACCCAGAATAATGCCGACGACGATCGGCAGAATGGCACCCACGAGCGACCAGCCGATCGGGGCCTGGCCGGCAGCGCCGAGCACGATCATCGTGACCGGAGGGCCGACAACCAGCGTGGTGATGGCGACAGCGCCACGCTCAGCCTCGTTGCCCATGGTACCCATCAGCCCAGCGTACATAGCGTTGTTGGCGCCGGTGCAAGCCGCCAGCATCACCATGGCAGAGATGCCAAACAAGTTGTCGTTGAACACATAAAGGATGAGCAGCGACATGGCAACGACCACGATCTGCTTGACGGCGATGATGATGGCGCCGCGGGCAGCGGCGGCAGGAGCGCTCTTAAACGAAATCGTCGTACCGACGATGAGCAAAAAAGCGCCCACGAGCGGGCCAGCGCCCTGCTGGGTCATGCCAAGCGTAAAGCTGCCGAGCGTTTTGAACAGGTCGGGGAATAGCGTGTTGAGCAGACAGCCCAACAGAAGCGGCACCAAGATATTGGCGCCCGGGATGGAGGACATCTTAAAGAACGGCTCCTTTGCCGCCGGCGCCTCCACCGCAGCCGATTCACTCATATATATCTCCTTTGGATGCATGCGAATCGTAGCCGCATGCGCCTATATCAGAAAGAAGGCGACGGTCCCGAGTCGCAGGAGCCGTCGCCGAATAATCGTCGCGGAGTATTACCCGTCCAGAACGATGCCACCGTCGCAGTCACCGATCTCGCCGTTCACGAAGCTGGCGAGGTCGGAAGCGAAGAACAGCACCATCTGCGCAGGCTCGCTGGCCTGGGCGGCGCGGCCCAGAGGGATACCGTTGATGATGCGCTGAGAGTTCTCGTCAGAGAGAATCGAAGTCATATCGGTAAGGGTAAGTGACGGGCACACGGCGTTACAGCGGACGCCAAACTTGCCGCCTTCCTTGGCGACTGCCTTGGTCAGGCCGTTGACACCGGCCTTAGAGCTCGCGTAGGCCGCGGTGCCGAGCAGGCCGCCACCGATCTTGCCAGCGACAGAGCTCACGTTGACGATAGTGCCGGCATGGGCCGCCTTAAAGTGCGGGTACACGGCGTTCATCATAGTGAAGGTACCGTTGAGGTTGATGTCGATGGTGCGACGCCACTCGGTGTCATCGATCTCGTCGAACTTCTTGGTGCTGATGACGCCAGCGCAGTTGATCAGGATGTTGGTTTGCGGCAGGTCCGTAAAAATCTGCTCGACGGTCTCGCGCGCCTTGGGTGCATCGGCGACATCGAGCTGATAGAACTTGTTGCCCTCGCCAAGCTCGGCCACCGCGGCCTCGCCCTTAGCAGCGTTCCTTGCGATGAGCGCGACGTGTCCGCCGCCCGCAACGATGCCCTTGGCAATCTCGAGGCCAATGCCCTGAGTGCCGCCGGTAACGATCGCGGTTTTGCCCGTGAAGTCAAATGCCATGACTCCAACCCCCTTGATTCAGGTGTCTCCTTGCGGGAAGTTGGAGCATCGCACGTGGCGATAAATGAGTCCCAGTCGTCATGGTGGTGACAACCCCTCGCCTAACCGCGGGCATAATAGTTCTTTGAAACGCTTCAGCGATTGAATTTTTTACTCTTTATGCGCTCTTTATATTGCCCACTGCATGAGACCCGAATACGCGGGTATCATCTTTCACCGAAAATAGTTTCTAGTGTTAGGGGTTTTCGGTGGAAGATACCGATTTCCATGAGCTTGGGCGTCAGCTCTTTACCGAGTTTGGCAGCATGCACCAGCGCGTTTCGCGCTTTGCCGACCAGGCTCTGGGTGGCGAGATGGCCGTCATGCGCGCCCTCATGCGCGCCGGCGGCTCGCTCACGCCGAGCGAACTCGCCGATCGTGCCTGGGTCTCGAGCGCCCGTATCGCCAATATCCTGCGCGCCCTCGAGGCCAAGGGTTGGGTCGAGCGCGAGCACTCAAAGACCGACCGTCGTCGCGTACACGTCACGGTGACCGACAAGGGATTCCAGGTCATCGAAATCAAACGCCGGGAATTCGAGGACCGCACCGCGGCCTTCCTCGAGCAGCTCGGCGAAACAGATACCCAGGAGATGGTGCGCCTTCTAAGACGTGCCAACGAAATTATCGACCGCAATCAAGAAAGGAGAGATGCCGAGTGAGGATTCTCAAGCTCTTTAAAAAACATATCCTGGCACTGTTCGCAGCTATCGTACTTATCGTAATCAGCTGCAACGCCGATCTGGCGCTGCCTACCTATATGAGCGACATCGTCGACGTGGGCGTGCAGCAAGGCGGCATCGCCTCGCCCGTGCCCGACACCATTCGCGCCGAATCGCTCGACGACCTCGAACTCTTCATGAGCTCCAAGGACGCCAAGGCTGTGGAGGCCGTGTTTAGCAAGGCGGACAATAACGGCATTCGAACGTACAAGGGCACCGAGGAGGAGCGTGCCGACGGCGGCAAGATTGCCGACATCATGAGCCTACCCGAGACTGTCGTCCTTTCGTTCAACCAGGGTATTGACGCCAACTCCATGGGCGACATGATGGGCACGTCCGGTGAAAAAGACAACAGCGGCGCCCAGGCCATGCCCACGCCCGAGCAGATGGCGGCGATGACGCCCGAGCAACTCGCCGAGATGCAGCAGAAGGCCGCTGCGGCGCAGAACATGCAAAAACAGATTGATGCCGACGGTGGCAAGATCACCATGAAGAGCCTGCGTCTAGGCGTTGAAGGCGGCCTAATCGACCAGGGCAAGCTCGTCGAGGGCGCCAACGATATGGCAGACAAAATGGGCTCCATGTCGGGCTCCATCGTGACCCAACGCGCCGTGAGCTATGTGCAAGACGAGTACAAGGCGCAGGGCATCGACCCCGCCGACGTGCAGAACGCCTACCTGGGCCGCATGGCGACCACGATGTTTGGTCTGTGCCTGGTGTCGCTCGTCGCCACCATCCTGACCGGTGCCGTGGCTTCGCGCACCGCCTGCTCCATCGCCCGCGACCTGCGCCGCGAGACCTTCAACAAGGTTATGCACTTCTCGCCGGCCGAGGTGGGCAAGTTTAGCCAGGCCTCGCTCATCACCCGCTGCACCAACGACATTCAGCAGATCCAGATGGCCGCAACCCTGTTTATCCGCATGTGCCTGATGGCCCCCGTCATGGGCATCGTCGCCGTCATGCGCGTCCTGGCCAACCACACCGGCCTGGAGTGGACCATCGCCGTGGCCATCATCGCGGTTTCGGCCGTTGTCGGCGTGCTCATGGGCCTCACCATGCCCAAGTTCAAAAAGATGCAGAGCTTTGTGGACCGCGTGAACCTTACCGCCCGCGAGCTGCTCGACGGCCTTATGCCCATCCGCTCGTTCAACCGTGAGGAGCATGAGCTCGAGCGTTTTGACAAGGCTTCGCTCGACCTGATGACCACGCAGCTCTACACCAACCGCGCCATGAGCTTTATGATGCCGCTCATGATGCTCGTCATGAACTGCATCACCGTGCTTATCGTCTGGTTTGGCGCGCAGGGCGTGTCCGACGGCGTGATGCAGGTCGGCAACATGATGGCGTTCATCTCCTACACTATGCAGATCGTCATGGCGTTTATGATCCTCACCATGGTTTCGGTCATCCTGCCCCGTGCCGAGGTCGCAGCCGAGCGCGTAGATGAGGTCATCACCTGCCCCACGAGCATCAACGACCCTGCCTCGCCCAAACTGCCCGCTGCCAGCGCGCCGCGCGGCGAGCTCACCTTCCGTGACGTGAGCTTCCAGTATCCCGATGCCCGCGCCGACGTCATTAGCGGCGTAAACTTCACCACGCACGCCGGCCAGATGCTCGGCATCATTGGTTCCACGGGCTCGGGCAAGTCCACGCTCGTGCAGCTGATTCCGCGCCTGTACGACGTCACGGGCGGCAGCATTTCGCTCGACGGCATCGACGTGCGCGACATGACCCTTTCCGAGCTGCGCCGCCGCATCGGTTATATTCCGCAGCAGGGTCGTCTGTTCTCGGGTACCGTCGAGAGCAACCTCAAGTTTGCCGGCGACATGGTGAGTGACGAGGATATGCGCCAGGCAGCACGCGTCGCCCAGGCGGAAGACTTTATCGCCGAGCGCGAGGGCGGCTACGACTCCCCCATCAGCCAGGGCGGCTCCAATGTCTCGGGCGGTCAGCGCCAACGCCTGGCCATCGCCCGCGCATTGGCCAAAAAGCCCGAGGTCGTGGTGTTCGATGACTCGTTTAGCGCCCTCGACTACAAGACCGACGCGCGCCTGCGCGAGGAGCTGGCAAAAAACGTTACCGACGCCGCACTCGTGGTCGTAGCCCAGCGCATCGCGACCATCATGCACGCCGACCAGATCATTGTGCTCGACGACGGCCACGTGGTGGGCACCGGTACGCACGAGGAGCTGCTGCACAGCTGCCCGGCGTACCTGGAGATCGCACAGTCGCAGCTTTCCGCCGAGGAGCTGGGGCTTACCCAAGAAGAAATTGCAGCCGTTATGGAAGGAGGCAAGCGCTAATGGCAGACGAGACCAAGACTCAGATTCCCAAGCCCACCCGCCAGCGTGGTCCCATGGGCCGCATGGGCGGCATGCGTCGCGGCGAAAAGGCCAAGGACTTTAAGGGCACCATGAGGCAGCTGCTCGGCTATATCGGCCAGCACAAGATTGCCGTGTTTGCCGCCGTCGCCTTTGCCGTGTGCTCGGTCATCTTTAACATTGTGGGACCCAAGGTGCTCGGCCAGGTTACGACCAAGCTGTTCGAAGGCCTGGTCGCCAAGGTCAACGGCACCGGCGACGTTGACTTTGACTGGATCGCCAAGACGCTCGGCTTTTTGCTCTGCCTGTATCTGGCGAGCTCTGTCTGCAGCCTGGTCCAGGGCTGGCTCATGACCGGCGTCACGCAAAAGATCTGCTACCGCATGCGCAAGGAAATCGCCGCCAAGATTGCCGTCGTGCCGATGAGTTACTTCAACGGCCACAGCAAGGGAGACGTACTCAGCCGCATCACCAACGACGTCGATACGCTGGGTCAGTCGCTCAACCAGAGCGTGACGCAGCTCATCACGTCGGTGACGCAGATTATCGGCGTGCTCGTCATGATGCTTTCGATCAGCCTGCCGCTTACCGGCGTCACCGTGCTCACGCTGCCGGCCGCCGCGATTATCTTGACCGTAATGATTCACTTCTCGCAGCCGTACTTCCGCGAGCAACAGCAGGTTCTGGGCGCCGTCAACGGCATTATCGAGGAGGACTTTGCCGGCCAGAACGTCATTCAGGTGTTCGACCGCGCCGAGGCCTCGATCGAAGAGTTCGACCGTCAAAACGACCGCCTCTTTATTAGTGGCTGGCGCTCGCAGTTCCTGTCGGGCCTGATGATGCCGCTTATGAGCTTGGTGGGCAACATGGGCTACGTGGGCGTCGTCGTGGTGGGCGCGCAGCTCGCGCTGACCGGCAATGCCACGCCCGGCGACATCCAGAGCTTTATCCAGTACGTGCGCAACTTTACGCAGCCGGTGCAGCAGCTGGGCAACGTGAGCAACACGATGCAGTCGATGGCCGCCGCCACCGAGCGTGTGTTTGAGTTCCTGGCCGCGCCCGAGGAGGAGCAGAAGGCCGACGCGCAGATTCCCGAGAAGCGCCCCGGCCACGTGGAGTTCGACCATGTCAAGTTTGGCTACACGCCCGACAAGACCATCATCCACGACTTTAGCTGCGAGGCGCAGCCCGGCCAGACCATCGCCATCGTCGGCCCCACCGGCGCCGGCAAGACCACGCTCATTAAGCTGCTACAGCGCTTTTACGACGTGGACGGCGGTTCGCTGCGCGTCGAAGGCGTCGACGTGCGCGACTGGGACCGCGCGGCGCTGCGCGGCGAGTTTGCCATGGTGCTGCAGGACACCTGGCTGTTTAACGGCACCATCCGCGAGAACATCCGCTACGGACGCCCCGATGCGACCGATGCCGAGGTCGAGGCCGCCGCACGCGCCGCACGCTGCGACCACTTTATCCATACGCTCGCCGGTGGCTACGACTTTATGATCAACGAGGAGGGCACTAACCTGTCGCAGGGTCAGCGCCAGCTCGTGACCATCGCCCGCGCCATTTTGGCCGACCGTCCGGCGCTGATTCTGGACGAGGCGACCTCCAACGTCGATACCCGCACCGAGGAGCTCATCCAGCGCGCCATGGATGCGCTGATGCAGGGCCGCACGAGCTTTGTCATCGCGCACCGCCTGTCCACGATCCGCAACGCCGACGTGATCTTGGTAATTCGCGACGGCGACATCGTCGAGAAGGGTACACACGACGAGTTGCTCGCCCAGGGCGGCTTCTACGCCGACCTGTACAACTCGCAGTTCGACGAGGCGGCGTAAATTCTGTCGCAAGGAACGAATAACGCCCGAGAACGGGGACGCAGGACAATCTGCGTCCCCGTTTTTTTGCTCTGCGGCCCTCGAATTAGCTCTCTTGGGACCCGATTGACAGCCCCTTCCGGACCCTGTGGCCAAAAAAGGTCAAATATGAGTACTGTTACATTTTTAGTAGCAGCCAAAACCGCCTCAAATGACCTTTTTGCGGCTTCTATACGCCTTCAAATTAATCAAAACGCCCGTCAGTATGCTTCTGTGTGCCAACGTTAATGAACATATTTACTGTAGTGTCTATTATCTTGTAAGCTCGATATGATACTACGCCAGTACCAGTACTCATATTTGCCATTTTTTGCCCACGGGGTATGCCGCAGAAGATCCAACTTGCTCCAGCGTGCCGTACGCCGACCCTCCCCTTCCGGCGAGTGCCGACATTTTCCCAGATAAAACCGACCAAAATAAACCTGTCCCTTTTTGGTAGGTTTCGGGGTAACAAGGACTTGCACTTTAGCGTGCGACAGCGGATAATGCCGAGCATTCGACAATACGCTTATTGCTCTTTCTATAGATTGAGGAGGCCCCTATGGCCATGGAATTCAAACGCAAGTTGCCGATCCCCATGGAGATCCGCGAGGAAATGCCGCTTTCTGCCGAGCTTACCGCCAAAAAGCAGGCATTTGACGCCGAGGTCACCAAAGTCTTTACCGGCGAGGACGCACGCAAGGTGCTCATCATCGGCCCGTGCTCTGCCGACCGCGAGGACTCGGTACTTGAATACATGAACCGACTGGCCAAGACCGCCGAGGAGGTCAAGGACAAGCTCATCATCATTCCGCGCGTCTACACCAATAAGCCGCGCACCAAGGGCACCGGTTACAAGGGTCTTCTGCACAACCCCAATCCCGAGGCTCCCGATGACCTGCTCGAGGGCGTCAAGGCAATCCGCCATATGCACCTGCGCGTTATTGAGGAAACGGGCTTCTTCACCGCCGACGAGATGCTCTATCCCTCCAACTACCAATACCTCGTTGACCTGCTGAGCTATGTTGCCGTGGGCGCACGCTCGGTCGAGAACCAGGAGCACCGTCTGGTGTCGAGCGGCATTTCGGTACCCGTCGGCATGAAGAATCCCACTGCCGGCTCTACCACCGTTATGCTCAACTCCATTTACGCCGCGCAGGCGCACCAGAGCTTCATCTTCCGCAACTGGGAGGTCGAGTGCGACGGCAATCCGCTCGCGCACGCCGTTATGCGTGGCTACATCGGTCTCGATGGGCGCACCTACCCCAATTACCACTACGAGCACCTGGAGCGCCTGGCCGAACGCTACACCGAGCACGCCGGCTATGCCAATCCCGCAGCGATCATCGACTGCAACCACGACAACTCGGGCAAGCGCCCGCTGGAGCAGTACCGCATTTGCAAGGAGGTGCTCGACAGCTGCCGCCGCAACGAGTCCATCTCCAAGCTGGTCAAGGGCTTTATGATCGAGTCCTACCTTGAGGACGGCAACCAGCCGGTCGATGGCGGCGTCTTTGGCAAGTCGATCACCGATCCGTGCCTGGGCTGGGAAAAGACCGACTACCTCATCCACGAGATCGCAGAGCGGGTGTAGGTTACGGCGTTTTACCAAACGCCGTAACCGGCCGACGCTGCAAACCCGCCAGAGCGGCAATCTGCCTTTCAGCTTCGACGGCATGACCAAAAGGTCAATGCCGCCTCGCTTCAAGGCACCTTGCTCGCTCTGGCGGGTTTTCGCTGACGTTTTTCTACCAGCGTCGTTGCCAAAGCTGGCACTTGGGGACGCTCCTTTTGGGGTAGTCGTTGGGGACATTCTTAAACGACTACCCAGAATGAGAGTGGATAATCTCCCGTTTTTGTGGCCTGCTTTTCGAGCGAAAGTGGGAGATTATCCACTCTCATTGAGCAAGTGTCCGAAAATCCACCCTCATTCCTTCTTAGGGCCCTCCGTCCCCGAGGGATCGAGGGTCGTCTGCCGAATGGTCGATACGGCAATCCTGCGTCCATGTCACACTCAGAGATGGCCTGACCCAACCTGGAAGGAGCCTCCATGAGCCTTGACAACGTAACTCTGCGCGCCGCCACGCTCGATGACTTGACCGGCATCGCCGCCATTTACAACCAGCTGTGGTGCAACACACTACGCAACCGCGGCGACGTCGAAGCCGCCGATTTCTGCGCGCGCTTTAACATCGCTATGCAGCTGCAACGCTCCCCCATCGCACTCGTCGCCGAGGCCGAGGACCGCACTATCGCCGCCTGCTGTATCGGCATCTTCGAGGACGGCAAGCCGCGCACCAATCCCACGTGGGAGCCCTGCTACGACGAGATGCTCGCCCAGGCAACCGAGATGGCAAAGACCGCCGATGCCAAGCTCGAGGGCTCGCTCTTTGGCGACAGTCGTGAAAAGGCCACGGCCGACCGCTTTGCCGCCACGGGCAACGAGTATGCCCAGGGCCAGCTCAACCTGATCATCATCGTGCCCGAGTGGCAGGGCAAGGGACTCGGCCGCACACTCATCGACCTTTCGCGCGCCGAGCTCGCCAAGGCAGGCTGCACCAAGTTCTTCCTGATGAGCGACTGCAACTCCGATTGGCAGTTCTACGAGCACCTCAACATGAAGCGCATCCTGGAGGATCACAGCCAAGACACCGGCGACGGCTTTATCGTCTACATGTACGGAGGCGACACGCAGGATTAGCCTGTGTGCCGCCTCACGGGCTTTCTCCAAGACAGTCAGCAATCAGCCAAGAGAGCTAACAGGGTGCGCTCTCCTCGACAGTAGGGACATTCATCCTGCGAAGCGTGATATAGATGACCGCGCGGACACTCAACCGTCTCAGACAGATACAGGGCGAGCAGGCGCGCCCATGTGCGCGCATCAAGGCGCTCATGCGCTTTGCCAAAGAGCGACCGGCGGAAAGCCTCGCCCATAAGGTTGCCAAAGTCATTGATCGCAAGAGCGTAACTAGGGACAACATATCCGATCAGCGTCCCCACAAAGGAGCTGCGCCCATTGCACACGCAGCTATTGAGCGGAAGAGCCGGAATATCGTCGTCTAGGTCAAAAATTCTAGGTCCAGCTCGCCAGAACTGTACGGATGAATTCCGCGATTGAGCATCTTGAAGATATGGACCGCGAGTCCAAAGTCGTCCGTCTGAGGTGTAAACACCGGGGCATTCGTGGACGCCGCCAAGCTCTCGAAATCGCTGATGCCGGCTATCTCCATGAGCTAAAGCACTCGGAGGCAATATAGCCGGGAGCGGCGCATGCAGTCCTATGTGTCACATCCGAAAGCGTAAAGCTATACGAGCGCCTTGATCGTATCCATGCCCGCACGCGCTGAAACCTCGCAGCCCTTCTGCCCGTTGAGCACGCACTCGAGTAGCGTATCGTATGCGCGCGGGGCTTCGGGGGCCAGGTGTGCCCTGTTAAACATGCCCTCGGGTCGCACGTTTCCCTTCGAGTCGATCATACAAGCCCCCCAATCTGTTTGGTTTCCCCAGATTGTGAGCCCGCACGCCCAAGCCGCACGGCCCGCCGTTCAGCTGAAACCACCTGCCAAAAAGGGACAGGTTTATTTTGGTAGGTTTTATCTGGGCAAACGCCCAAGCCGCCACACAAAAAGCCCGCCGGCCATTGAAGCCGGCGGACTTTCATTTACGGATAATCAAACCCTGTTTACCAAGGAGCTACTACTTGTGGCGCGCCTTGGGCTGCTGCTGGGTGATGCAGTGGATGTTGCCGCCGCCGTAGATAACCTCGCGAGTCATGATACCGATGACTTCACGGTCCGGATAAGCAGCCTGGATATCCTTGAGCGCCTGGGCGTCGTTGGGGTCACCGAACTGCGGCACAAGCACCGCTCCGTTGATGGGCAGGAAATTGAGATAGCTCGGCTCGAAGGCGTCCTCGGGGGTACGCGGCAGCACGCCCTCGACGGGATCAATCGTGCTGGCCTCCTCTTCGGTCATATATACCGAAGTCGCAGGCATGATCACCTTGTGAATCTTGAGCTTGCGACCCTTGGCATCCGTGGACTCGGAGAGCGTCTTGTACGCCTCCTGGCACTCCTTGTAGAACTTATGGTTGGGATCATCGGTCCACATGCAGCAGACCTCGCCGGGCGCACTAAAGCATGCGACGTCGTCCACATGACCGTTCGTTTCGTACGGATCGATACCGTCCTTGATCCAGATAACCTTTTCGATACCGAGATACTCAGAGAGCTTCTCCTCAATCTGCTCCTTGGTGTACTGCGGGTTGCGGTCCTCGTTGAGCAGACACATCTCGGTGGTCACGACGGTGCCTTGACCATCACAGTTGAACGAGCCACCCTCGAGGATGTAGTCCTCGGGACGATAACGGTTAACCTGCTCAAGCTGTGCCACCTGCAGGCCAATGGAAGCATCCTTGTCCCACGGGAAGTACAGACCGTCAATGAAACCGCCGTAAGCATTAAAGTGGAAGTGCGAAAGGGCCACCTCCCCATTGTCATTAACGAGGAACGCCGGGCCGGGGTCGCGAATCCAGCTGTCGTTGTACTCCATGTGGATAACGCGCACGTTCTCAACACCGTCGAAGATCTCGCACACCGCGGGGAAGTCTTCGGTGTTGACGCCTACCGTGATGGGCTGAAAGCGTGCAACGGTCTTAATGATCTCGGTGAAGACCTTCTGCGCCGGCTTGGCGCCGCAGCGCCACACGTCGGAGCGGTGCGGCCACAGAATCCAGGTGCGCTCCTGCTCCTCATACTCGCCGGGCATATAGAACCCGTCCTTCTTAGGCGTGGATTCACTCTCGTAGATGGTCTTCATTTCAAGCTCCTTGATCTCGGTGCTTTTGCTTGACGAGACCATGATGCGGCCGCACCGAGATGTTCTCAATAGTCCCTCGAGCCCCTTTCAGCGACCAACGGTATACCATTCGCTGACCTAAAGTTCTATTCAGGCCGAGAACATGACATACTGGGTTCCACAATGGAAAGGACGCCCTATGCCCCCATGCAATAAACAGCAGACTATTGAGTTGGACAGTACGACCTGGACTGCTCTCAACGAGCTCGCGCTTGCAATCCACGCATCACACGGTGTCGATAAGCTGCAAAAGGAGACCCTCGAGGGAACGACAGGGCTCGTGCCCCATCGGATCGCCATGTTCGACCTAATCGAGGCGGCAGGCAGTGACGTCCCACGCTACGTCCACCCCGCAAGCAGCGGAATGGACGACCGCGCGCTGAGCGACTACTACAACCGCTACGCCGCGATGGACTATACAACATGGAGCTTTGACCTACATAAGGTCGGCGTCTACCGCGACCTCGACCTCGTGGACGTCGAGCGACGCGATGCCACGCCCATCTATCGCAAATGGATGGAACCGCAGGGCGTCTACTTTGGCTGTACGGCCACGCTCGCGCACAACGACAGCCCGCTAGGAAGCATCACCCTGTTTCGCGAACGCACGGCCGGAGACTTCACCGACACCGAGCTCGCAATCCTGCTCGAAATCGCTCGGCACGCGAGCCTCGCGCTCGCCAACCTCTATCCTCGGGGCATTAAACTCACCCAGACCGAAGACACAAACCAGCTGAATGCTTTCATTACAGAACATAATATCCAACCGCGCGAAGCCGAAATCATGCAGCTCATGCTCGGCGGCAAAACGAACAAACAGATGGCAAACGAGCTATTCATAAGCGAGTCAACCGTCAAGAAGCACGTCAACGCCATCTATCGCAAGCTCGGCGTCAGCAACCGTCTGGGCCTTATGACTGCCACGCAAAACATCCCACGATAAAAAAGGGCGCCCTCCATACGGAAAACGCCCTTTGATTTCGCCATTTGAATTAGTGTCGGCTCTGGCTCAAAGAGTAGACGGGGTTATTTTGGCAGGGTTTATCTGGGCAAATGTCAGCCGCCACGAGGGAGCTGCCTTCCCTCACGGCGGTCTTCCAGCAGAAAAACCAAGTGAGTAGGCTTTTTGCAGGAGGCCAAGCACGCCCCAAAACGCCACAGCTCTGACCTGCGGTTTTATTGAGCATTTGCCGCGGTGTGCTCGGCATATCCAAATAAGTCTACTCACTTGCATCTAAGACGCACCAGATAGGCAAAAACCGCAGCAAAAAGGGGCCGGTTCCCTTCGCGGCTGTTGTTAATACGCCGAGCTTGTTATCGTAAAAGCCAATCACGCGCCGAAACCACACTACAGTCTTTCGACTCATACGTTGAGTCCACGCGGGCTACAACATAGCGCGCATCTTTTGCAATGTCGATCTCATCGCATACAGTCTGTAGATGGCGGGCGTACTTATCGTGATACGTTCTGGATGATTTTATTTCGATAGCCTTGGGACTCCCTGAGTTTGTACAGTCGAGCAAATCGATTTCACGCTTGCTGTCGTCCCTATAGAAATACAGCTCGGGATTCTCGCCCACGTTGAGATGGCTCTTCGCCGTTTCGGAAACGATGAGGTTTTCGAAAACGGCCCCCAGATAAGGGCTCTCCAATAGTTGCTCCAGTGATCCAATTTTGAGCAAGTAGCAGAGCAGCCCCGTGTCGTAAAAATAGAGCTTGGGCGTTTTAGTTAGACGCTTCTTGGCATTTGCATAATAGGGCTGCAGCGAAAACGTCAGGTAGCTCTGCTCCAGGATGGACAACCAGCTTTTAATGGTCGATACGCTCACGCCCGTATCTCGAGAAAGCGAGGATATATTGATGAGGGCACCGACGCTCTGAGCAATTATGGACAGAAACTTATGAAACTCCGCCTTATTGCGCACATCAAGCAAGCCCACAACATCGCGCTCAACATAGGTATCGATATAGCTGGGAAAATAAACCAAGGACGGCATTCCGGCGGAACGCAGGCGAGGGTATCCCCCTTCGAGCGCGAACAAATCCACTTCCAGCTGCCCCTGCTGGCCCCTCTCCGCTTCTCGAAACGATAATGGCAGCAATTTCAAGATCCCGACTCGCCCGGCAAGAGACTGCCCGATGCTTTTCATCATCAAAAAGTTTTGCGAGCCTGTAAGGATGTATTGACCGGCGTCTCCCCGCTCATCCGAAACAACCTGGATCATTGAAAACAAATCCGGGGCGTATTGCGCCTCATCGATGATGAGTCCGCCCTTTCGGTTGCGGATAAAACTCACCGGATCCTCCAAGGCCGCGCGCCTCGTTTGAGGGTCCTCAAGCGTGACGTAGGAATAGTCGGGAAAGGTATGCCGAACCAGCGTAGACTTACCGCTCTGCCTAGGCCCTGTCAACGACACAACAGGAAACCAGCCTGCCATGCGAATGAGCAACTCATGCAAATCCCTGTTAATGAACTCAGCCATATCAACGCCCCTTATTGCGCTGTTACCATAATCGGATAGTTTCATTCGCCATAATCTTATATTAGCGTTTACCACAATCTTATAGTAGCCTAGTTCAAAAGCATTATTTATAGAGCCGAAATCTCCGACCCTAAATAACAAAAGCCACCACAATGGGGGCTGTCCCCATTGTGGTGGCTTGCAGGCGAGTTAACTTGTTCGACTATCGTACGCCAGCCATGTCCGAGCCTAGAGCGTGGCAAGGCGCTTGGACTCGTGCGCGGCGAGCGCAATGGAGATGATGCCGGTAATGGCGTCGGCCACCACCAGGGCGATCCACACGCCCTCAACACCCATCATGTTGCCGAGGAGGTACATAAGCGGCACTGAGCAGATCACATAGCGAAGCAGGCCGGTAAACGTGGCAACACCAACCTTCTCGACCGCCTGGAAATATATCGACATGGTCATGGCAAGATAGCCCAGGGCAACAGCCAGGATGACGGTACGCGTGGCGTTGGCGGCAACCTCAACGAGCGCAGGATCGCTGCCGGCAAAGAAGGCGCACACCGGAGTGGCGGCAAGCCAGAGCGCGACGGTGACCAGCGCCAGCGTCACAACCTGGTACTTAAGCGTGCAAGAGAGCGTCTCCTTAAGGCGCGCCCAAGCCTTTACGCCGGCATTGAAGGCAGCGATGGGCTGCAGGCCATAGGAGAAGCACTGGGCAACCATCATGGTGATGTAGAGGATGTAGCCGTTGATCACGCCAAAGGCTGCGATGTAGAGCGAGCCCATGTCGCCGCCGAGCGAGCCCAAAAGCGAGTTGGCAACGGTGTTAAAGATAAAGGTCGCGCCCTGGACCAGGAAGAACGGGAAGCCGATCTTGAGGATCTGGCCGCAGACGGCGAGGTCGAGCTTAAGGTCGGCCAGGCTAATCTGGAGCTGGGACTTTTTGCCCCCGATGAACCAGAAGATACCGATGGCCCAGATACCGATGGAAAGCCCGTAGTACACGCCGGCGCCCATAACGCCAAACTTGAGCACAAACGTAGAAAGCGCGAGCCAGCAGATGGCAACGATGGCCGAAACGGTCATGAGGTTGGCCTGGACCTGAACCTTCTCGTCCACACGCATCACAGCGGTGACCATCTGGCCAATGACCGTGAGCGGCAGCAGCACGGCGAAGGTGCGCACGCCGGCAACGGTATCGGCCATGATGTCGGGCGTGGCGCCAAAGAATGCGCAGATGGGCTCGGTAAACACGGCCATCACCACAGCAAGCAGCACACTCACAATCGTGGTGAGCCAAAAGCCCTGGCTAAAAGCCTTGCTTGCGCCCTTAATGTCGCCGGCACCCAAAAGGTTGCCCACCACGGCGGGCACGCCGGTGCCAAACAGGTTACCAAAGGCCAGGTTGATGTACTCGACCGACATGATGATCGAGACGCAGGCCAGGCCGTGGGCACCCAGGCCCCAACCCATCACGAGGCCCTCGAGGACCACCATGATGATCTGGGCGAGCATGCCCTGGCCGGTGACGATGGTGTACTTACGCACCAGACCGGGAATCGGTTGGGAGGCGAGCTCGCGCTCCTCCTCCACGGCAGCGGTTACTTCTTCTGCCATTGTTCTCCCCTTTCCTTGAGAGAGTAGTGCTGAATGGATGTCAGGCGGCTGACAACTGGCGCCAAGCCGCCCAACCAAACGATGGCGCTAGGCCTCAAAGACCACCTTGCCGGCGATCATCGTAAGGGCCGCGGTAGCCTCGAGCACCTCTGCCGGCTCGCAGGTAAAGAGATTGCGGTCGAGTACGCAGATGTCGGCTTGCTTGCCGCAGGCGAGTGTGCCGATGCGGTCCTCAGCATGCATAGCGTAGGCAGCGCCGTAGGTGTATGCGCGCAGGGCCTCGGCCATAGTGATTCGCTCCTCGGGGAACCAACCCTCAGGATTAGATCCATCCTCGAGCATGCGGTAGACCGCTCCATAGACTTCCTCCATAGGCTCAAGCCCCACGACCGGGAAGTCGGAGCCCAGATGCACGCAGGCACCGCTCGCGAGCAGGCTATGAATTGGCCACGAGAGCGCCGCGCGCTCGGGACCAACGGCGTCGTCCTTTGCCAAGTCTGCCATATCAAGCAGCATATGCCACGGCTGCATGGCCGGACAGACGCCGAGCTCCGCATAGCGCGGCAAATCCTCAGGTTGAACAGTCTCGTTGTGCTCCATGGAGTGACGACAGCCCATAAGACCGTAACGCTTCTCGCCCTCCTCGAAGCAGTCCAGGATAAAGCGTACGGAACGATCGCCTATGGCATGGATGCGCGTGTCGACACCCCACTCAAGCGCTTTAAGGATGGCATTGCGCATATGCTCTGGTTCCTCAGCCGGCTCGCCACAGGTCTCGGGAGCATTGGCATAGGGCTCGAGCATCCAAGCAGTATGATCGGAACACACGCCGTCGATGAACTGCTTAAAGCCATGCCACTCGACCTGCGTGCCCGGAAAGTCGTATTTAGCTCGAATTTCCTCGAGTGTCATGGTCTCGTTCTCAAAAAGGTCTGTGTACATGAACACGCGTAACGGCAGTTCACCCTTACCGTTGAGCTCTGCAAGCACCTTGTAGGGGTTGTCCATGCTCACGAAGGTCGGATTAACCATGCCGACGGTCGTAATACCGAGAGCGTTGGCGCGGCGTGCAGTCTTGGCAAAGGAGGCATCGACCACTTCGGGAGCAGGATCGTATACCTCGTCCATAAAAAGGGCACCAGCGTTGTTCGAGAAAACCCCCGTGAGGTTGCCGAGCTCATCCTTGAGAATCTTGCCGCCTGTAGGATCGGGCGTCTCGGTAGTAATGCCGACTTTCTCGATAGCGCAGGTATTGGCACTAAACGTATGCATGTCGACCTGCTGCAAAAATACCGGACGGTCCGAGATGTATTTGTCAATCATCGCGGCCGTGGGCATCTCGGGCACATCCCACTGGAACTGAATGATTTGGCAGCCCACAATCCACTCGTTGCTCGGATGGCTTTCGGCAAATGCCTGAACACGCTCCATACACTGCTCGAAGCTTGTGCAATCGATGAGATTGACGGCGAAATCGGGATCGGTCATAAAGGCGCCCTGGGCAAAATGCGTATGTGAGTCGATGATGCCAGGCATGACGAGCCCATCGCCATAGTCGCGCACCTCGGTATCGGGCCCGATAAAAGCGTCGAGGTACTTATCTTCGCCGCACGCAACAATTCTGTCACCCGCGACGGCAACGCCACCCTTGAACGGTGCCAGCCCGTCACCAGTGAACACAGCATTACTTTTGATGACTAAATCCGCTTTGTCCATATGAGCCTCCTCAGACGTTATAGGACAATGGATGACCGCCACGATACGGCGCTCCCAATCGGTGAGGGAGCATTTGTCGCTCCCTACATGACACGTGCCTACGAGCGGTCGGGCGTCTGTCCAGCGCCCTACGCCCCGTGTCAACACCCATTGACGCACCTCCTGCACAAGCTGCCAAGATGGAAACGAGCGAACGGACGGCTTAAGAAGGTTTACACGTCTGAGCAGGTATTTTATTGTCAAAGTTTATTGTCGCTTCATTACGCCAAGTGGTCTGCGATACGCCGTCAGCCGAACCACTCCAGCCTTACGAGCGCCAGAATGTCTCAATCAAGTCGTCACGCGCCTTGACTTCGCTCTTTACATAGATGCGATGCAGGTGAGCCTTGACGGTACCCGGACTAATCACAAGTTCGTTAGCAATATTTTGGACATCGAGTCCACGCAATACGAGTGTAAGCACTTCCTGTTCACGCTTTGAAAGCCCATGCTCGTCCGAGAAAATCACAACACGCGAGACAAGGTCCTCCCGTGCATCACGGCGCTCTGTCGCTACCTCTTCATCGGCACGAGGGTGACGCGAGAACACACGTAAGATATGGCTGAACTGTTTAAATAGCTGAACGGCTGCAGCCACAAACAATAAATTCTCTGAGATATTCCGCTCGCCCAGATACCATAAAAAGGCGCTCACCATCACGTTGTCAACGTCAGGCGTGCAGAATAGGATCATATAGGTATCTTCGATAACCACCATCACGGTAAGCACGCAGGCTATGCAAAAGAACATCCGAGAGCGCTCAAGATCGAGCCGCTCAGCCCTATTCTCCGTCTTGCGATAGCGAGCGTAAGCATATACCAAGCAGAATGCCATTCCCAAATCGCGCGTAAGCCAAAAAAGATATTGCTGAACCTGGCCCGCAAAGCCAGTACGAGGCACCAGAGCAAGCTGAAGCACGGCGATCGGTACGACATATGCGGCAACGCGCTTAACGGTCACCTCATCGTGTAAGCGAAACGTTACCCAAAGCCATACGCACGCAAGAATCGCCACGCGCAGCGCGCAGCGCAGTAACGGATGTTGAAGCGGCTCATTAAACGTCACCACATAGTCATATTTGAGCCGGTTGTACTCATCAAAGAAGATCACCGACATATCGAAGATATAGAAAAGGAAGCCCGCGGCCGCCACCAAACAATCGCGTCGACGAGTCATGAGCCATATTACGAGTGCAGTTGATGCCGTCACCAATCCAACGCCCATGACAAGAATCGTGTAGATAAAGAATGCGAAGCTCATACTACTCTCATTCCGCACACAACCAGCTTGATTCCGCATTACAGTTATGGTAAGACATCGAACGAATACCAAGATCGAAAGGAGATGCCATGGCGCCGATTGCACCGCTCAAGATTATTGTCGCGCCCGCCGCCAAGGCCATCGCCAAGATCGGTTCGACCATGACCTACGAGGACGTTCCCTGCATCGTTGATGAGCGCAACGACAGCTGCCCTTACCTGGGCCACGTCCCCTACTTTGCGCCTAAACTCTCCTCTGATATCGAGCAGCACAACCGCTAGCATAACCCTCACGATTGCCGCAGTAATCCTCGCAGCAATTTGTTAACTCGGAAGCAACTCCGGTTTTGAGTCCCGCACTGCCGAACCGAACCCCCTCACGATTTGCGTTTTCCACACACACCAACGCCGGGATTGTCGACGCTGCGGCCGCGGCGCGATACGAGGCGCGAAACCTCGCCCAGCAACACGGCGATCACCACACCCATGAGAATGGGCAACTTTGCCATTTCGGCGGGCGAGCCGTTGAGCGGCACAATCGTAGCGACAATCGAAAGCACAAGCTCCACCACGGGAATCGCAAGTGCCACCGCAAGCACCTTGCCCTCGAAGGGCGCGCGGAACACGCGCGGGCGATCGTCGTATTTGCGCAGGCGCCAAAACGCTGGGAACATCGGGATATAGCTCATAAGCAAAAAGACGACGTTCATCGAGAAGAAAACCCAAAAGACGTCGGAGCCCTCGCCCAGCGGAATCTGAAGCAGTAGTACCAGGCTGGCAAAACAACCGTTAATGATTGCCGAGCCATTGGGCATGCCGGTCTTCTTGGACACCAGCGCAAAGGGACGCGGCATATTGCCATGACGCGCGGCATAGCTCGCCACGTTGTTGACGCCAAAGCTCCAGCAGATCATGTTGGCGAACAGCGTCACCAAAAAGGCCACGCCCACGACCATCGTCAGCGGATGGCTGCGCCCCAACATGGCGGCGACCGCGTCCACAATGCCCGAATCGAGCGAAAGCTGCTCGGTGGGAACCGCGGCTCCAATGCCGATGCCGCAGATAATGTAGATTGCCGCAATGGCAACGCCACCAACGATAACCGCCTTGGGGATATCGCGCGATGGGTTTTTCATCGTACTGGCAAAGGTCGCGACCACTTCGAAGCCCATAAAGTTGAACAGGATGATCGATAGGTACGTCAACGAATTGGTGTCGCCCAAATCTGGAATGAAGGTCTTAAACGACATATCGTTGGCAAAGCCGTTATTGCAGGCAAACCAGATGCCGACGATTCCCACCACGGCGGTAATGAGCACCTTGATGACGGCACCGCCGTCCATGACCCAATCGGCCTCGGCCACCGGGTGCATCGCCATGACCGTGACGCCCCACACAAAGGCAAGCTCGATGGCAATTCGAACCCCGAGCGAAAACTCGATGCCCCATACCGCATTGATGACACTGGGGAACATACAGGCGATACTTGCCACCCACAGTGGAAAATTGACCCAGTAGCACCAGGAGCAACGGGCGCCCCAACGGTCGCCCAAGCCCAGGCGAACCCAATCGTACAGGCCGCCCTCGGAATCGAACGCCGTACCGAGCTCGGCCACCACCAGGCCATAGGGAAGCAAAAACGTAATGATGAGGAAGATCCACCAGAAGAACTGCACGTTACCCATGGCAGACGCCGGAGCAGCCGCCTCGATGGTAAAGACAACGCAGATAACCGAGAGGATGACCTCGAACAGGGAGAACTTTTTACCTGCCATGGCACGCTCCCCCTACAGCAAAAAGGATGGCATCTGCACCGAAGGCGCAGCCCAAGGTAGGGTTGCAGGCCGCGTCACCGGTGCAGGTGCCATCCCAAAGAGAAGAGAGGATGCAATTGTTGGACCAACGCTCGCGGAACAGGCGCGTGTAGATAACGATACGCTGGTACATAGATACTCCGATCAAAACGGTCGCGCTCGCAACCGGAAACTATCAGCAATTGAATACGCGTCTGACCTGGGAAATTCAAGCGAACAATTGGCCTAACCCGCAATAAATCCCAGATCAGACGCGTATTCAATCAAAGAAAAAGGGCACTCCGATGTGGAGGCAACGGAGTGCCCAAAGAAAAGCCAGCCGATCAATCAGGTAGCCCTGTTCGCTTGACCGGCTGGGTTTCTGAGGTGCGGCAGATTCCCGTGAAAGAGGAGCGCCGCGTACTTCGGTACGCAAGCGACGAATGAACGGGAAGGTGCCGTGCCTCAGGAAGCCAGACGATTAAGCCGACGGCTCCTGCTGCGTAATGCAGTGGATATTGCCGCCACCGAAGACGACCTGCTCGGACTGAACGCCAACGCACTTGTAGACGCCCTCGCCCCAGACCTCGTCATAGATCTTCTGGAGCGTGTCAACGGCCAGCTGGTCGTTCTCGTCGCCGTACTGCGGGACGATAACGCCGTGGTTGGTGACCAGGTAGTTCATGTAGGAAGCGATCAGCGGCTCGTCGGGAACGCGCGGCTCGGCGTTCTCGTCGGCGTCGATGGTGTCGCAGGAAGCCTGGTCCATGAACAGAGGGTTCACGGGCATGCAGAGCTTGTAGACCTTCAGCTTGCGGCCCTTGGCGTCAACGGCGTTGGAGAGGGTCTCGTAGGCAGCGTGGCACTGATCATAGAACGGGTACTCGGGATCGTCGGTCCAGATGCAGGCCATGACGCCCGGGGCGATGAACGTAGCGACGTCATCGATGTGGCCGTTGGTCTCCTCGGGGTCGATGCCCTCCTTGACCCAGATGACCTTCTCGACACCCAGGTAATCCTTGAGGTGCTCGTTCATGTACTCGCGAAGCTCCTCGCTCCAGGGCTCGAACTTCTTGTGGTACTTGGGCCAGATGGACTCGGGATCCTCTTCCTCCTCCAGAACCGCAGAGCAGGTGCGGCCCGGGGAAAGCAGGCACTGGTCGGTAACGACGAGGGTGCCCTCGCCGTCGACGGTGATGGAACCGCCCTCGAGGATCATGTCATCGGGACGATAGCGACGGCAGCCGGAGAGCTCAGCCATCTTAAGGGCGATCTGCTCGTCCTTGTCCCACGGGAAATAGAGGCCGTCGACGAGGCCGCCGTAGGCGTTGAAGTGCCAGTGGTTGGCGCGCTTCTCGCCCTTGCCGTTGATGACGTAGGTGGCGGCGGTGTCGCGGAACCAGGCGTCGTCGGTGGTCATCTCGATGACGGTGACGTTCTCGTCGTTCTCGAAGACGGCCTTGCAGTTGGCATAGTCGACCTGGTTGGCGCACATATAGACCGGGGTGAACTCGGAGATGGCGCGGGCGATGGCGGCATACTGCTTCTGAGCAGGCTTGGCGCCGTGGGCCCAGGTGTCGGTGCGGTGGGGCCAGCCCATCCACACGCGATCCTGCGGGGCGAACTCGGCGGGCATGAAGAAGCCGTCGGCCTTGGGGGTGGACTCGGACTCGGTGATCGTACGCATAAGATTTCCTCCAAATCGAACGATCGTTTGCCGCGGGCGGGTTACCCGCAGCCTAAAACCAAGAGATGGTAGGCGCCCGTTCCCCGGCAAAGGTCGGGGCGCCCGGCGCCGGTTTTCGCGGAGTCGCACCGGCAAGCGACGACGTAACCTGGTGCGCGGAGACAAAACGCACGAAGGATACGGAAGAGAGATTGGGGTAGGCGGTGGTTACCGGAGCAATAGCTCACACCCACCCCAGGGAATGGTTAGCAAACCTGTCGCTTGGGCACGCCTCCGAAGAGGCCGGAGTGCCCGGAGTCGGGAGCGACAAGCCCGACGAAGCGCACGTTGGTACGCGAGGAGGGTCGGAGCCCCAGAACCGGGTGCTCTAGTTCTCCTCGGCCTCGGCGGCCTCCTCAGCGAGACGCTGGGCTGCGAGCTCAGGGGTCAGACCCTTGTACTCTTCCTTGCGGCCCTTGGCGCTGACGACGCGGACGACCTCGCCGATGAGCACGAGCACGATGAAGATGACGATCATCGGGACCTTGTCGCCAATTTCAGCGGCGGAGAACGGTACCAGCGTTGCAACGATGGCAAGAACCAGCTCGATGCAGGGGATGGCCAGCATGACCTTCATCATGGCGCCCTTAAACGGGAACGTGAAGATGCGCTCACGGTTCGGGTCGTTCTTACGAAGGTTGAGGAATGCCGGGAACATCGGGATGTAGGTGAGCAGCAGGAAGACGACGGAGGTGCCGAAGAGCATCCAGAAGACACCGTTGGAGATGGCGTCGATGGGAACGAGCTGCAGGCAGAGAACCAGGGAGGCAACGACAGCGTTTACCAGGTTGGCGCCGTTGGGCATGTCGTCCTCGGAGATCATCGAGGCGAAGACCTTGGGCATGTTGCCGTGCTCAGCAGCATAGCGAGCGACGGAGTTGACGCCGAAGGACCAAGCAGCCATGTTGGCGAACAGGGTAATCAGGAAGGCGATGCAGATGACCTTGAAGATCATGGAGTCGCCCACCATGGTCTGGACTGCGACGATCATGCCGTAGTCGGGGTCGATGGAGTCGGCCGGCACAGCGGCGCCGATGCCGAAGCCAGCGAACAGGTAGATGACGGCAATAGCCACGCCACCGACAATGATAGCCTTGGGAATATCGCGAGCGGGATCGGCCATGTCGTCGGTCATGGTGCAGATGACCTCGAAGCCCATGAAGTTAAAGATGATGATGGACAGGTAGCCGAGAGCGTTGGTGTTGGTAAGCTCGGGCAGGAAGGTGGCGGCGGACATGTCGTTCGCAAAACCGTTCTCCATGGCATACCAGATGCCCAGAGCGCCGACGATAACGGCAACGGCGACCTTGATGATAGCGCCACCGTTGAGGACCCACTCGGAGTCGGCCGCCTTGGAGCGACCCATGAGATACACGATCCACACGAAGGCAAGCTCGATGCCCATCTTGGCGATTAGGTTGAACTCGGCGCCGAAGACCATGCCCAGGATGTCGGGGAACATGGTTGCCAGCGAGGCGATCCACAGCGGGTAGTTGACCCAGTAGTAGTACGAAATGCGGGCGCCCCACTTGTCGCCCAGGCCATCGCGTACCCAGTCGTAAATGCCGCCCTCGCCGTCATAGGTGGTGCCGAGCTCGGCGACGACCATGCCGTAAGGGAGCAGGAAGGTCAGAATCAGGAAGATCCACCAGAAGAACTGCTGGTTGCCAATGGCAGCAGCAGGAGCGGCGGCCTCGCAAACGAAGACGACGCAGATGATAGTCGAAATGACCGTCAGGAAGGAAAGCTTTTTCTTTCCGTCACTCATGATGAGCTCCTTCGCTCAGTCTTGGACAGATCCGAGGCCCTAAGGTATTAAGGCAATTGCTTGGGCCTCGGTGAGCGGGCGGCAGGAGACGAGCATCCGCCGCCCGCAAACGTGCTTTTAGAAGCCTTGAGGCTTAGAGCTGCTCGAGAGCCTCGAGAGCGGCGTGGAGCTCAGCCTTGGCGGAGTACTCGACACCCTCGTCGTTGAGCGGAGTGCGCTTGCCCAGGGCGGCAAGAAGAGCGCGGATGGAGTGCTTGCGGTTCTCGGCCTCGACCCAGCACAGGGAGCGCTCGGGATCGTCCATGACCTCGTCGACGACCTCCTCATTGCGGGTGGCCGGCAGGCAGTGCATGAACTTGGAGTTGGGGCCGGCGAAGTTCATCATGTCCATGGTGACCTGATACTTGGGATAGAACACGTCCATGTAGTTCTCGCCCGAGACCTCCTCGTCGTACAGGCCATACCACACGTCGGTGTAGATGAAGTCGGCGCCCTTGATGCACTCGATGTCGTCGGAGATGACAACCGAGCCGCCGGAGACCTTGCAGTTCTCCTCGGCGATGGCCATCATCTGCTTGCCGAACTCGGCGCGCTCCTCGACGGTGCCAACGTGCAGGCCGCCGTCGGGAATCTGGTGGCCCTTAGGTCCAAACTGGACAAACTTCATGCCGACCTTGGAGGCGATGAACATGAGGGAGACGCAGACCTGGGTGGCGTCGCCGATGAAGGCCAGGGTGCAGTCCTCGATCTTCTTGCCCTCGGGGAGGTTCTCGAGCATGGTCATGAGATCGCCCATCTCCTGCGTGGGATGGTTGAACTCGGACATGCCGTTGATGACGGGCACAGCGGAGCCCTCGGCGAGGCCGACGACGTCCTTGTGACGGTCAACGCGAGCCATCATGATATCGAGCAGCGAGCCCATAACGCGAGCGGTGTCGCCCAGGGACTCGTGACCGCCGAGCTGGATGGTGCCAGGGCCATAGAACTGAGCATGGCCGCCGAGGTCGGTCATAGCAGTCTCGAAGGAAAGACGGGTGCGGGTGGAGACCTGCTGGAAGATCATGCCAAGGCTCTTGTTACGGAGCAGGTGCGGATAATAACCGTCAACCTTGATGGCCTTCTTCATTGCCAGGCCAAGATCCTCGATAGCCAGGATCTGCTCTTTGGTGAAGTCGTTGGTGTCGATGAAATCCTTAGGCAGTGCCATATCGATTTCCTTTCCGCCGGTCTTGCCGACTATTAACTATGAGGCGCTCGAACATCACGCCTCGTGTTGACAAGACCATCATTCACCCGTATGCAATTTTTACCTAGTTTATTCGGGATTAAAGACCGTTCACGGAGTTACACCCTCTCTAATCCAATATAAACCCGCAGGTCAAGAGTTTACAGGGGGTTTACCGTCTGGAACCGCGAACGGTATACGGCTATGCTGTTTCTTGGCGTTTAATCCGCAATGGAACGACCGGCGGAGGCATGTATACCCGGGGGATATAGCGGGCTCCATAAGGGATCAAAATGAGACAGGACGGTGACAGATGGACACACTCATGTTCTTCTATACCCAAGCGATACTCGTAATCTGTATTGTGACGGCAGTGCTTTCGCTTGCCGCCTATGCCTCGTCCCGTCGACGCTTCTTTATCTATGGCAGTGGCGTTTTTATTTGCTACGCCATCGAAATGACTGAGATCTTCTTTTTTGAATACACGTTGCAAAACGAGAGTTTTCCGGCCAGCGACTATTACTCAATTACCATGCCTGTGTTGCGGACCCTTGTGGCGACCGCTTCACAGGCTTTTATTTGGCTGATTGCCATGGACTTGCTCGATAAGCATTCTAAAAAGCAGTTCGCTATCCCCGTCTTAACGTTTTTGCTGTGCGAGTCGCTGGCTATCGTCGCAGTCCCCTCCGGCCCCATGCGTCAGTGGATCTACTACACGATACGCCAGGCATTCCTTGTCTTTGTGGGACTGTATATCTTATGGACGGCTCATAAGAGTACAAAGGTTGAGCTGAAGGCACGCGTCAACAACCAGCGAAAGCACCTGATTATCGGCGCTATTCTGGTCGGTTGCATCGTTGCCGAGGATTTCTACAACATCCTGGTCATCCCCATGAGTCTGGCACCCTCTTGGCTGCAGCTATATCTGTCCGAGCGCAACTTTAGCGAGAACTTCTTTGCGTGCTACTTTGCGATTCTGTTGATTATCTACTCCTACCACGTGCTTTCAATCCGCATGCAGGAGGCGCCCGAGGAAAAGAACGTCAGCGATCTTGATCGACACATCGAAGAGCAGATGCCCTTCTATCGCAACGCCTACAAGCTCTCCAACCGCGAGACCGAGGTTATGCGTCTGGTCGTACTGGGCAAGTCGAACCAAGAGATCGCTGACGAACTCTTCCTTGCTGTGGGCACCGTCAAGACCCACATCCACAACATCCTGGTCAAAACCGAGCAGCAAAATCGCACCACGCTCATCCTCCACTTCTGGAAGCGATGAAGTTACGCGGTTTTACCAAACCGCGTAACGGTTCGACGCTACAAGCGCCCCTAAGCGGCAATCTGACGTTCAATCGTCGGTCGCGTACCCAAAGTACGCTTCCCTCCTCTTTCACGTCACCTTGCTCACCTAGGGGCGCTTTCGCTGACTTATGCTCAACCTGCGATGATTTTACTTTTCGCTAGGCAGGTTACTCGCTGTAGCGGGTGGCGATAGCAGCTTGTACCATGCCGGCGCTCATGAGGTAGGTCACCAGGAAGTAGCCACCGTATGCTGCCAGGAAGATTGCACAGGTGAGGCCCACGGTGCCGCCGATGCTCATATTTCCGAATATGCTCACCAGCTCGATGATCACCTTAAGTGCCACAAAGGAGTGCGCCAAGCCCACCGCCAGCGGGAACAGGAAGAATACCGCTTGCTGCGCCATCACCGAATGGCGGATCTGGCGGTCGTCGCAGCCGATCTGCGCCAGCACGCGATAGCTGCGGCTGCCGTCGGCCACGTTGGAGAGTTGCTGGATCGACAGAATCGCCGCGCATGCAACGACCAATACAAAGCCGATGTAGATGGCTAGGTAGCTAATAAGACCGTTCATTTGCGCTGCTTGCGTGTACATCTCGGAGCGTGTGATGAAGATTCCCCACGACCCCGGCTCCTTGCCGTCAACGAGCAGATTGTCGAGCACAGTGTTTTTAATGCTCTCGTCTGCCTCAGTCGTATCCATTCCCTGTTTGTAGTTAACGAGCAGGCTACTGGAATACGGCTGCAGATTAAGCTGGGACAACAGCTCGTCGGCAACGACGACGGTACCCGGATTACTGCCCATCGCCGAGTTGGCGATGGCCGCCGTATCTTCGTCCGACTTATCGGTTGCGGGCTTGAGCGTATGCCCGCCCAAGGTAAGGGCATGGCCGCCAGCCATATACTTGGTGTACAGGTCGACCAGCTCGCCGCCCATATCACACGTGAGCAAGTACTGGTCGCGGCCAATGTGCACCGGCTCCTCGCCCATCATCTGACGCAGTTTGTTGTACTGGCTCGCCGGCGTCACAAACAGACCCATCGTATCGGCATTGCTACCCCCGAACGCCTTGGGAAGCTTTTCGCCCATGATCTTGCACATCTCACTTGGGGTCACCGAAGGATTCGAGCCGCCAAATGGGTAACTCAGATACGAATCGATCTGCACATGCTCACCGGCAACATCGGCGATATCGACCTTCTTGCCGGTCTCGTCGTTGTTGTCCGCCGACTTGCCCTTGCCGTGCCATGCAGGGTACAAATCGACCGTTGTATCGGCCAACACCATGCGATCGGCCTCAGACGGATTGGCATACCCTTTGTACCCTTTGTAGTAGTCGAGCGTATCGGGCGTGTAATAGACATACGTCTGAGACACGTCAACAGGGTTATAGCGCTCCAGGTTTTCGTTCATCACATTGGCAATCGACATACCGCACGTCACCGAGGTGATGGCCAAAAACAGGAGCATCGCGATGACGCCCATCGAAAAGCACACCGTGTTGACCTTGGCCGCAAGCTGGCGCACGGTAAACATGTTGAGGCCGCGCCAATACACGCCGCGCAGGCTCTGCAGCAGCTTGATGAGCATGCCCGAGAGTCCCCAGAACAGGGCAAAGGTGCCCACGGTAACCATAGCGGTCGTAATACCAAACTGGTTCATGGCCTCTTGCAGCTTGCTATCCGTCGCGGTTAGCGGGAACCCATCACGTAGCAGACGGTAATAGGCCACGCCCACAAGCACCGCACCCACGGCAAAGATGGCAATCGCGATCCAGGGGTTGCGTGTCTTGATGCTCTCGTTGCGACGCTCGGCACCCATAAGCTCGATGAGTTTGGTACGACGCACGGCGCGGAGGTTCAGCAGTAGCGTGAGCACAAACATTACGAGCATGCAGGCAAGGGTCAGATTGAACGCATGCATCGAGAAAAAGAAGTGGAAATTGGCGATCTGTGTCTTAAAGAGCGAGGCCGTAAAGAACGTCATGAGCTGGGAGAGTCCCACACCCAGCACAATGCCGGCGACAAAGGCCACGACCGATACTATCACGGTCTCGAGCGCCATGATCGTGGCGACGCGCCCGCGCCCCATGCCGAGCACCTGGTACAGGCCAAACTCCTTTTTGCGGCGTTTCATGATGAAGTTATTGGCGTACACCATCAAAAAAGCCATGACACCGGCCAAAAAGTACGTCAGGTCGCCGAGCATGCTGCCCATAACCTGCGCCAAGCCCTCTTCATCGATTCCGGCGATGTCGACCTGCATCGAGATGGTGTTAAAGGCATAGAAGACCGTGACGCCCAGGGTGAGCGTCAGCAAGTAGACGAGGTAGTCGCGGCCGGCGCGGCGGACGTTGCCCCAAGCGAGTTTACAGAGCATCGGAGCCCTCACCGCCCATCATGGCAACGACCTCCATAATGCGGTCGAAGAACTCTCGGCGGTCGGTGTCGCCGCGGCGCAGCTCGGTGAAGATCTTGCCGTCGCGGATAAACAGCACACGGCTCGTGTAGCTGGCGGCAAAGCTATCGTGCGTGACCATGAGCACCGTGGCGCGCAGGCGGCGATTCAGGGCCTCCAGGCTCTCGAGCAGCAGGCGAGCGCTCTTGGAATCGAGGGCGCCGGTAGGCTCGTCGGCCATGATCATGGTGGGGTCGGTGACGAGCGCACGAGCCGCGGCAACGCGCTGCTGCTGACCGCCGGACATCTGGTAGGGATACTTGTCGAGCACCTGACTAATGGACAGACGCGCGGCCACATCCTGCACTCGGGTCGAGATCTCTGCCGAGTTTGTGCGGGCGATGGTGAGCGGCAGGGCGATGTTCTCGCGTGCCGTGAGCGTATCGAGCAGGTTGGAGTCCTGGAAGATAAAGCCGAGCTCCTCGCGGCGGAACTGCGAAAGCTTAGCCTGCTTCATGCGCGTCACGTCCTGCCCGTTGATGCGGATCGTGCCACTTGTGGCGCTATCGATGGTCGACACGCAGTTGAGCAACGTCGACTTGCCCGAGCCCGAAGCGCCCATGATGCCGACGAATTCACCGCGGTTGACGGTAAAGCTGACGTCGTTGAGCGCGCGGGTCACGTTGCCCAGCGCTCCATATACCTTTTCGAGATGCGCGACCTCCAGTACCGGGGTCGCCATGTGCGTGGTTTGCATACCGAGTCCTTTCTTGCAATTAGTCTACGGCATCTATAGTCGCAAGAAGACGAGTCGGCTACCATCGATATGGCTTACGCTTGCCTTACCGTTGTGTAAGGTACGGGTAGCTACCCTGCCACGTGTTGACGTTGAGAGAGGACTCCTGTTGAAGACTGTTCATGTTGCCGCTGGGATCATTCGCAAGGAAGGATCTGACGAGCTGCTTGCCGTGCAGCGCGGCTACGGCGACATGCAGGGACTTTGGGAGTTCCCGGGCGGCAAGCTCATGCGCGGCGAGACACCCGAAGACGCCGTGCGCCGCGAGCTCATGGAAGAGTTGCAGGTAAAAGTCACCAACCTACGCGATTTCTACACCGTTGAGTACGACTACCCCGATTTCCATCTCTCGATGGAGTGTTACTACTGCTCGCTGGCTAAAGAATCCGATGAGCCCCAGAAGCACGACCGCCAGCTCGATATCCGCTGGATTCCGCGCACCTCACTTGCCACGGTGGAATGGATGCCCGCCGACAAGGGACTCATTGATGCTCTGATTGAGTTAAAAGAAGACCGGCTTGAGGCCAACGGCGCCGCCGATGACGCCGCGCCCAACACAGCCGACAAACCCGCCACCAAGCCCAAGCGCGCACCTAAGCGCCGCAGCAAGAAGCGTCCCAAGCCCAGTCTGCTCGACGGCATCGATACCTCGGACCTCTCCGCTGACGAGCGCGAACTGGTGCGTCGTCGCGCCGCTATAAAAAAGTCCATGAAGGGCAACAAGCGTGCGAACACCAAACCCGAGCTGCTCGTTCGCCAGCGCCTGCGGGCAGCGGGCCTTACGGGATACCGTCTGGAATGGAAGGTTCCCGGCAAGCCCGACATCGCCTTCCCCGGCCGCAAGATTGCCATCTTCGTCAACGGCTGCTTTTGGCACCGCTGCCCCAAATGCAATCCTAGCCAGCCCAAGCGCAACGTTGAGTTTTGGGAGGCAAAGTTCCGTCGCAACGTCGAGCGCGACCGAGCAGCCATCAACGCACTCACCCAAATGGGCTGGACACCCATAACCATCTGGGAATGCGAGCTCAAAAAAGACCGCATCGACGGCACGATGGAAAAGGTCATCGAACAAGTACGCGCCGCCGCACCGCAGCGCTAGGAACGAGTCGTCCACACGCCCCACACAGGCGAGCCACATCCGCGCCACAAACCTTAGAAAGCCCTTAAGCTCAAAACCTTTCAAGAGTGTTACTCAATAGCCTTGACCTGCGGTTTCATCGTAACACCAAACCAGGTTAAGCCTTTCTTTAGCGCTTCTTTGAACGGTCCGCTGCATAATACTGCCAACGCACGGGACCTAGCAGCACACCCTGTGCGCAACCTTTTGGTGGACATCGAGGAGGCCGCATAAGCATGCATTCTTCCAATGACGCAGCACAGCAGCCATCCCTAAATCATGCAAACCTTTTCTCCTTCCCCCCGACACAGAGAAACGGTCTCCTCGACTCCCCCACCACAAAAACCAAGCGCTCAGCCGATCAGAGCCTCAACTTACGAGCATCCTTCGAAAAGCTCCAAGCATCCCTAGACAAGGCGTTCCCCGAACAGGCAAGAGCAATCTAAGCCCATCGCGCTTTATACTGATGCCATGCGAAACATGGATCACATAGAATTGCACCGCGGAGGACGCGAGGAAGCGTTTCCCGAGACCGCCGAAGACTGGCCCTATATTGCCGAACGCGCAGAATTCGCTCGCTATCCGGGCAATTCCGTCCCCTGGCACTGGCATTCCGAAGTTGAGCTTTTCTACATGGAGCAGGGAGCGATTGACTATCGAACGCGCGCGGCTCATGAGCACGTACGCTTTGAGGAAGGGTCCGCCGGCTTTATCAACGGCGGCGTTTTGCACAGCACGCTGCAATCACCCAATTCGGCACCAGCCATTCAAATGTTGCATATCTTTCAGCCGTCGATGCTCGGCGATCCCGCGGGACGCCTTCAAAAGCGCTATATCAATCCTTTGCTGCAATGTCGAGGCGTCGATGTGCTCAAATGGTTGCCCACCAACCCCGACGATATGCCCTTTATCGATTTGCTAAAGAGTTCCTTTAACCACGACCTTCAACGACCGCAGAACGAGATGGCGCTTCGAAATAGTTTGTCAGAGCTCTGGATTCAGATTTACGCCAAGGCCGAACCGCTCTTTTCCTCCGACAACGCCTCTTGGATGACCAACCGCGACGTACAGTTCAAGGCAATCCTGGACTATATCCGCGCAAACTATGCAGCCGCTATAGATGTGCCCCAGATGGCATCTGCAGCCGGCGTAAGCGAAAGAGAGTGTTACCGCATTATCGAAGCTTGCGCAGGAACGACCCCGGCGGCATATCTGCGCGCATACCGCGTAAACCGTGCTTGCGAACTTTTGGCACACACCACGCGAACGGTCCAGACAGTCGCGCGCCAATGCGGCTTTGCGACAGCAAGCCATCTTGGCCAGGTATTTAAAGAACAAATGGGATGCACTCCTTCGAGCTATCGAGCAGCGAGGCAGAATCTCGATAGTACCAGGCAGAAATCCCGCTAGCCCTTTTTCTGTCACTGCATCAAACTTGCAGGCAAACAACGGATAGGAGCTACTATATGAAGTACTTTGACTATATCGTGTTTGACGTTGATGGGACATTGGCAGATACAGAAGAAAGCGTGCTGTCATCGCTTGGCCAGATTGTCCAAGAAGAAACCGGCAAAACGCTCCCCCGACACGAGCTTGAATTTGCCCTCGGCATACCCGGCAAGGATGCCCTTGAGAAACTTGGAATCTACTCGCAGGCAACGTTGGATCGCTGGTGCCAAGTTGCCGCCAGCTTTAAAAGCACCATCAGCGTGTTTCCAGGTTTGCTTGAAGTCATCACAACACTCGCCGATAGCGGCTGCAAACTTGGCATCGTCTCCTCACGTGCGCGCGACGAATACGCAGAAGAAATTGCACCCCTTGGCTTCGATAAGTTTTTTGAACACATCATCCTTGTCGAAGACACAACCGAACATAAACCCGCACCCGCTCCCATGCTCGAATATCTCCGGCGTACGGGCGCGAATCCTGGCAACGTCGTCTACGTTGGCGACACCGTCTACGACGAACAATGCGCAACTTCGGCAGGGGTCAGTTTTGCCCGAGCAGCATGGGGATCACACCAAGATATCCCAAACGCCACCTACAACCTCAAAACCCCCAACGACCTACTAACCCTAACAACCAAATAACCCACGCGTCCCACCCTTTCAGCCCCAACGCTACAAGGGCGACGACCTCGAGTAGGTCAACCTGGGAGGGACGAGGGCTTAGTTCCCCAATCTTTCCGCAGGGGGCAAAAAGCCTCGCCGCACGAAGTGCGCAGCGAGGCTTTTTGCATGCCCGAGGACGATTGGGGAACTAAGCCCTCATCCCTCCCCGGGATATGTAGCGAGTCGGAGTACCCTTGCTGTTACTCTGCTTTGCCCACGGAGTTGAGGTTGGTCATGCGGATCTTAACCAGCTCGGTGATCTCACGCATGCCCTCCTTGGCCGGCTTCTTGGGGTCGAAGCAGGCGGGGTTCTCGGCCATGTAGGCCATGAAGCCCTTGGTGTAGGCCTGACGCAGCTCGGTGGCGTAGTTAACCTTGCAGATGCCGTTCTTCACGGCCTCGGCGACCTGCTCATCGGGCACACCGGAGGTGCCGTGCAGAACCAGCGGCACGTCGACGGCGTCGCGAATGGCCTTAACCACGGACTGCTCGATGTGCGGATCGCTCGTGTACACACCGTGGCTGGTGCCAACGCCAATAGCGAGAGAAGTGCAGCCGGTGCGCTCGACGAACTCCTTGGCCTCGGCCGGATCGGTGTAGGGGCTCTCGCCCTCAACCGCGGGACCGTCGTCCTCCTTGCCGCCAACCTTGCCGAGCTCGGCCTCGACGGGCACGCCCATGGCGCGGCCAGCATCGGCGACGGACTTGGTCAGGGCAATGTTGTCCTCGAAGGACTCGTGCGAGCCGTCGATCATGACAGAGGTGTAGCCAGTGCGGAAAGCCTGCATGCAGCGGTCATAGCCATCGCCGTGATCGAGGTGCAGAGCGACGGGCACGGAAGCGCGCTCGGCGGCAGCCTTGACCATGCCGTAGAAGTAGTCCAGACCAGCGGTCTTGATGGTGCCCGGGGTGGTCTGCATGATGACGGGGGACTTGGTCTCCTCGGCAGCGGCCAGAACGGCCATAACAAACTCGAGGTTCTCGACGTTGAACGCGCCAACGGCGTAATGACCGGCCTGAGCGTCCTTGAGCATCTTTTCGGTGGTAACAAGTGCCATGAGCGTTTGCTCCTCTCCCTCGCCCGCATCTGGACATCGGGCGTAGTTGTTCACAAGGCGTTTTACCTTGCGTTTTACTGCGCTCATTGTATGAAATTCAGCGGCTTTGCACGTGCGAGATATTGAGCCCATGCAGGTCAATACAGTCGTTTTTGAAAAGTAAACGGAAGGAATTTGAACCGAGCGGACATGTTCGATATTGAATTTTGAGCGTTCAGCGTCTTTCTTTTATAGAAAAGATAAGTAATCGAAAGGTATTTTCTTACTCAAAAAGAAAATGAACGAAAATAGAGTCAACACAATTCCTGCAAATTTGGCCGAGAATGGAGCAGCTATGGCCCACGCAACAACCCGAGCCTTCGCCGATGAGCGTCGTGCCGCCATCATGGAAATGCTTGAGCATAATGCCTCGGTGCAGGTAGCAGAAATCGCCCAGACCTTTGGCGTGTCCTCCGTTACCGCCCGCGCCGACCTGGACGCGCTCGCCGAAGCAGGCAAGCTGCGCCGCACGCATGGTGGCGCCGTATCGCTCCACAAGCGTCTGACTGTTTCCACGCAGGATCGCCGCATCAATGTCAACGTCGCCGCCAAGCAGGCCATCGCGCAAAGCGCCATCGAGCTCGTCAATGACGGCGACACGCTGCTCGTTGACTCGGGCACCACGGCGCTCGAGTTCGTCCGGCTCCTCGATCAGCGCGACGGCATCACCGTTATCACGGCCGACATTACCATCGCCGATTACATCGACGAAAGCATGCCCTCGGTCGATGTCGTCATGCTGGGCGGGGCGCTGCGCAAAGGTCATCGCTATCTGTACGGCCCGCTCACTATGCAAGCGCTCCAAATGGTCCACGCCGATCTTGCCGTCATGTGCCCTGGAGCTTTTGTTCCCGGCTGCGGCTTTACGACCGACTTTCCGCAGATGGCCGAGACCAAAGCGGCTATGGTCGGTGCCGCCCGTCAAAGCGTCGCCCTTATGGACGCCAGCAAGGTTAACGGACGCGGCATGTACCGCTTTGCCGAGCTGACCGATGTCGACACCATCGTGATGGACCGTGATCCCGATGGCGCCGTCGCCACCTCAATCGCCGAGACCGTCGACGACGCCCGCCCAAATCTCGTCATCGCCGGCGCTTAAACAAAAACCACCACAAAGGTGCCTGTCCCCTTTGTGGTGGTTTTGCTCGTTAAAAGCGAAATATCGCTACTTGGAAAGCTCGTCGGCAAGGGCCTCGATCTGAGCGCGCGAGGCGTCGTTGAGCGAACCCAGCACGGTCACCTTGTTCTGCGCCAGAGCGATGTCCTTCATACCCTCGAGCTCCTTGGTCATAACCTTGGCGGCAGCGGGCGCCCAGGAGCCGGCCTCGACGAGTGCCACCGTACGATTCTGATAGGCGTGCCCGGCAAGCGTGTGGATAAAGGTGCTCATGAACGGGAAGATCTCGCCCTGATAGGTAATGGAGGCGAGCACCAGACGGTCATAGCGGAACGCGTCCTCAACGGCCTCGGCCATATCGTCGCGAGCCAAGTCAAAGACGGAGACCTTCTGGCCGCGGGCCTCGAGCGCAGATGCGAGCTCCTCAACGGCAGCCTTCAGATGGCCATACACACTCGCATAGGCGATCGTGATGCCCTCGTCCTCGGGCTGGTAGCTCGACCAGGTGTTGTAAGTGTCGAGGTAGTAGCCCAGGTTCTCGGTCAGCACAGGACCATGGAGTGGGCAGATGATCTGGATATCCAGATCGGCGGCCTTCTTGAGCACGGCCTGCACGAACTTGCCGAACTTACCGACGATGCCAAAGTAGTAGCGGCGCGCTTCGCAAGCCCAGCCCTCGGGATCCTCGATGTCGTTAGCACCGAACTTGCCAAAACCGTCGGCACTAAAGAGCACCTTGTCGGTGGCCTCGTAAGAGAACAGCACCTCGGGCCAGTGCACGTTGGGGGCGCCGACAAACGTCAGGCTGTGGCCGCCCAGGTCGAGCACGTCGCCATCTTTGACGACCATCTTACGCTCGGGGTAGTCGGTGCCAAAGTAATTGACCATCATGCGGAAGGCGCCCATGCTGGCCACAATCTGTGCCTGGGGATAGCGCTCCATAAAGGCGGCGATACCGGCGGAGTGATCGGGCTCCATGTGATGGACAACCAGGTAGTCGGGCGTGCGACCATCGAGCACGGCCTCGAGGTTGCCGAGCCACTCGTCGACAAAGTCAGCGTCGACCGAATCGGCGACAGCGATCTTGTCGCCCAAGATAACGTAGCTGTTGTATGCCATACCGTTCTCGGACACATCGTACTGGCCCTCAAACAGGTCAATGTCGTGATCGTCGACGCCAACGTAGCGGATATCCTTGGTGATCTCCATCAGGCAAAGCCTCCTAGATAGACAAAATAACCCGTCTATCATAGCACTCGCCTTTATAGCCACGGCCATCTGTCAGCATCCTTATCGATTGTTATTGATGCGGAATATACCGCTTTTGACCTGCAAAAACTATGCACGAGGCTCTGCCGTGCTATGTCGAACGATGAGCTGACCGGGGATGCGAATGGTGACGGTTTTGTCCGTTGCCCCCGCCTTGGGAACCGCGTGCTCGAACACCTCGCGTCCACGCTGATGCAAATCAAATCGAACGGTCGTGAGCTCGTTGTGTGCGACAAAATCATCGAGCGAATCGTCGACGCCCACCACGCTCACGTCCTCGGGCACGCGCAAGCCGCTATCGCGCAGCGCTGCAATGGCGCCATTTGCCATCTGATCGTTTGCCGCATAGATCGCCGTCATGGTGCGATCATGCTCGGCCAGGTACCTACCGGCCTCGTAACCGCTGTTGGCAGACCAGTCGCCCTCGAGCGGCTCTGCCGGCTCGATGTGCTTACGCTCGAGCGCATCCCGCCAGCCGGCGCGACGGAACTGTTCGTCAATCGAAAAGGACGGGCCGCCGATAAAGCGAATCTGTTCATGTCCCAGCTCAAACAGATGATTCATGAGCAACAGCGAGCAGCCGTAATGATCGGAGTCAACCGTAGTCACCCGCGGGTGCGCATACATGGTAACGATGACCGTGCCAATACCCGGCAACGGATCGAACGTCTCAAAATCGGGAGCCATACGGCTCATGCCGATGATGATGCCGTCCACCGGCAATGCGGCCATACGACGTGTTGCCTCGGCAAGAGAGAATTCCTCGGTCTTGGACATCTCGACCAGTGTGATGGCGCAATTATGCTCGCGAGCAGCGCTGGCGATGCCGTCGATCATTGAGAGGTTGCCAAACTTGGTGACATCGTTGACGCACAGGCCGACCGAATGGTAACGGCCGTCACGCAACGAACGGCCGGCATAGCTCGGACGGAAGCCGAGCTCTTGCATAGCGGCTTGCACGCGCTGGCGCGTCTGTTCGTTAACGTTGGGCAATCCGTTGGCAACGCGCGAAACCGTCTGTTGCGAAACACCGGCAGCGCGGGCAACGTCGGCCATGGATACCGGACGCGCACCCGTATCGTTGGAAGGGCGCCTTGCCACAAAATCACCTTCGCTCTCGCAGGATCTGAATAGTGCGAATGTCGGCCCGGGCAGAAACACACCCCGCGCCGAAGCCCGCTATCGTCGGACGCATGTTAACGTACTCTACTTTTTCTATCAGCGGTTCTTTTGCTCCATATGTCCATACGGCCACACCGTTCACGGCCGAAAATCTACCGATTACCAGATTCTCAAAAATAGATATGCGTTGTGTTATGAGTACGTTAACATACCCATTAACGTGCGGCGCCGCGACGTCTGGTTTGTGGTGCTCAAAATTGTTAACGTACTCATAATGACACGGACCAATCTCTCCGGCGTCAAGGAAAGGACCCATATGACCGCCCCCGACGAAAAGACACTCGCCACCCTCACCAAGCTGTTTGAGGAGGAGTTTGGCCCCATCGGCGACCGCCAGGTGCTCTACGTGCACGCGCCCGGGCGTTCCGAGATCAGCGGCAATCACACCGATCACGAGGGCGGCCACGTTATCGCCGGCTCGCTCGATGTCGCCGTTGACGGCATCGCCGTAGCAACCGACTCCAACAAGGTCCGCGTCGCCGACGAGGGCTACCCCACGTTTGAGATTACGCTCGACACGCTGGATGTTCAGGAGTCCGAGAAGGGCACGTCCGCAAGCCTCGTGCGCGGTATGGCCCACGAGGTCGTAGCACTTGGTGTTGAGCCCAAGGGCTTCGACTTCGCCTTTACCTGCTCCGTTCCCTCGGGTGGCGGACTTTCGAGCTCCGCCGCCGTCGAGGCCGCGTACGGTCGTGCCATGGAAACCCTCTGGGGCGCACCCGCCATCGAGCCCGTCGCGCTCGCCCAGATGAGCCAGCGCACCGAGAACAACTATTACGGCAAGCCCTGCGGTCTGATGGACCAGGCCGCTGTGTGCCTGGGCGGCCTTGCCTACATGGACTTTGAGGATCAAGCCCAGCCTAAGACCCAGAAGCTCGAACTCAACTTTGAGGATCACGGCTACGCGCTTGTGCTCGTTAAGGTCGGCGCCGATCACGTGGCCGCCACCGACGACTACGCCGCCGTTCCACGCGAAATGCAAGACGTCGCCGCCGAGTTTGGCAAGACACGCCTGTGCGAGGTCGACGTTGCCGACTTTGACGTCCAGCTCCCCGAGCTGCGCGCCAAGCTGGGCGACCGCGCCTGCCTGCGCGCCGTTCACTACTGGTACGAGAACGGCCTAGTCGATAAGCGCTGGGCAGCCCTGAACGCCGGCGACATCGATCAGTTCCTGGTCCTGACACGCGAGTCCGGCGCCAGCTCCGCCATGTACCTGCAAAATGTCGTTGCCAAACTGGGTTCTGAGCAGCCTTCCATGTATGCCCTGGCGCTGGCCGAGCACGTGCTCGACGGCCGCGGCGCCGTCCGTATCCACGGTGGCGGCTTTGGCGGCACCATTCAGGCCTTCGTGCCGCTCGACCTGGTCGACGCCTTTATCACCAAGATGAACAGCTGGCTGGGCGAGGGCTCTGCCCGCCACTACGCGATTTCTGACAAGGGGGCTTACGCGGCATGGCTGTAATGACTGATGTGCGCGAGGCTGCGCAAGGCCTGATTGAGTATGCTATCCACCGATCGATGGTCGGACAGGACGACCGCATCTGGGCATACAACACCATTCTGGAGTGCATCGGCGCCACGGGGCCGGCACTCGACATGGCCTGGGCGCTCCAGGTCGAGAAACTCTCGCTCTTGCACCCCGATACCCTGCCCAACTTTGACCTTGAAGGCACGCTTGCCGCGCTTGCCGAGGTCGCCGTTGCCAACGGTGCTGCCGAGGATACGGCATCGGGCCGCGACCGCATCGCCATGCGCATCATGGGCGTGCTCATGCCGAGGCCTTCGATTGTAAACGAGGAGTTCAGCGGACGCATGGGTGTCAACGAGCCCCGCGCCGCGACCGACTGGTTCTACGGCCTGTGCTGCGACGCCGGCTACGTGCGCCGTGCCGCCATCGCGCGCAATATCAAATGGAGCACCCCCACCAACTGGGGCGATCTTGAGATCACCATCAACCTGTCGAAGCCCGAGAAGGACCCGCGCGATATTGCCGCGGCAGGTGCAGCCAAGAACATGGGCGAAAAGTATCCCGCCTGCCAGCTGTGCATCGAAAACGAAGGCTACCCTGGACGCTCCGCCGCAACCGACGGCGGCGCTCATCCCGCTCGCCAGAACCTGCGCATTATCCCCATTCAGCTCGACGGCGAGCGCTGGGGCTTCCAGTACAGCCCGTATGCGTATTTTAACGAGCATTGCATTGCCATGAGCTCCGAGCATCGCCCGATGCACGTCGACCGCAAGGGGCTGACGTGCCTGCTCGACTTTGTGGATCTGTTCCCGCACTACTTCATCGGCTCCAATGCCGACCTGCCCATCGTGGGCGGCTCAATTCTGTCGCACGACCACTTCCAGGGTGGCGCGCACGAGTTCCCCATGATGCATGCCACCGAAGTCTCGCAGTTTAGCGTGCCCGGCTTTGACCAGGTCAGCGGCACCGTGCTGCAGTGGCCGCTTTCGGTGTTGCGACTTCGTTCGCACGACCGCGCCCAGCTGCTCGATGCTGCCGAGAAGATTATCCTCGCCTGGCGCGAGTGGACCGACGAGTCCGTGGGCGTTATCGCGCACACAGCCGACGGCGTGGCGCACAACACCGTGACGCCCGTCATCCGCCGCGTCGACTCCCGCGGCAACGCCGGCGGCGAGATCTACGAGGCCTACCTGGCGCTTCGCTGCAACATCACGACCAACGAGCATCCGCTGGGTGTGTTCCACCCTCATGCCGAGTATCACCATATTAAAAAGGAGAACATCGGCCTGATCGAGGTCATGGGCCTGGCCATTTTACCGCCGCGCTTGGTTCCCGAGCTCGGCGCTGTCCGCGAGCACCTGCTGGCAGCCAAGGTAGATGCCAGCTACGACCTTGCCGGCGCGCTCGAGGGCGATGATCTTTGCCGCAGCCATGCCGCGTGGGCCGAGGATGTCTATGCCCGCCGTGCCGACGAGCTTACGGCGGACAACGCCATCGATATCCTGCACGAGGAGGTCGGCGTGGTGTTTGGCCACGTGCTCGACAACGCCGGCGTCTTTAAGTGGGACGAGGCGGGACGCGCCGCCCAACAGCGCTTTATCGACTCGCTGTAGAGCACAGACCCGGACGCTCAACGGCAGCCCCCACGACATAGCCACCTACACGACAACGGCGTCCTAACGAT
>UQIT01000016.1 GCA_900541175.1 uncultured Collinsella sp. | reverse complement strand
TAACTGTGCGACGGCGTGTGCGCGGTGCCGGCTTCTCGGTCGGCTGGTCGGCGGCAGGCGTCTCGGGCACAGACGGAGCTGCGAGCTCGGTCAGAGCCGCGGCTTCGCGCTCGGCAGCACGACGGCGGGCGCGCACCACCTGAGCCTCGCTAATCTGCGCCAACGCACGTGCCTGCGCGACCTCATCGGAAATCGACGCCGAGGAGTCAGCTGCAACGGTGCGCTTGGCGCGCGTCGTGCGCGTGGTACGGCGCTTGGGCTTGGTGACCTCCTCGCCGTCAGCAGCAGGCTTGGTCGTGCGGCGCGTACGCTTGGGCTTTGCCGGAGCAGCCTCCTCACCAGTTGCAGGCACGGCCTTCTCAGCCGCTGCAGGCGTAGGCGTCGAAGCAGCCTTAGGCGTCTCAGGAGCCGAGGCTTGCGCGGGCGCCGCGACCTGGTCCGACGCAACCGGTGCAGCGGGAGCGGCTTGCGTCGTCGTTATTTCGTTTTCTTGCTGTTGATCAGACACAGTGTTTGCTCAACTTTCTTTTCAAGCCCTGTGATCACATGCTCCCTGCATAAACCTTCAGGGCGGCTAAACAGTCTAGCTCCGTCAAATACCGACGGACATCATTGATCTGTATCGAGATATTTGCGTCATATACGCAGCGTTAGTGTAACACAACCGCAACCACCTGCAACTTAGTCATTGGACGTTCTTAAACGCCCAGTCATCAGGGACACTCCTCCTCAAAAGCGCCTTGAAATGTCGCGCCAGAGGAGTGAAGCCGTGGCACCCGGAATAGCCGCGCCACGAATCGCGCCCATCTACTACGTTTGCCCCCGAGCCCCTGACCATACCCTTGTTTTTTCAAAAACAACGAGTCTGCTACCTGCGGTTTTAATATCGTACTTTTCGGCATGGTTCGGGATATGCGTCCAAACGTAGGAGATGAGCCCAATTCGTGGCGGACGGTATCCCGCCACCCCTCCTCGAGACAAAAATGATCCGTTTTCCTCCGTCCCCAAGGGACAATTTTCAAAACTATGCCGGATTACGGGGCCCGAATGATGCAAGCCAACCATACCCTGCATTTTCAAGAAACAATAAGCCGTCTACCTGCAGTTTTATTTTCACTGCTTTCGCCATGGTCGCTAGGTAGCGATTCAGCCCCGTAAAGCGGTATAGTTGCTTTTTTGTAGCATTTTCCAACACGCCCAAAAGCCCCGCCAAACGAAAAAAGCCCGACCTCCGCATGGAGATCAGGCTTATAGGGCTCAGCAAAGCCGAACCTACACGGTCAAATGACCCGTAGCTTACATCTGCTCGGGAGCGGAGACACCAACAAGGGTGAGCACCAGGGCGAGCGTCACGCGGACGGCGTCGCAAGCGGCCAGACGGGCACGCGAAAGCTCGGGGTCGACGGGACGGCCCTCGCTCGGCAGAACCTGGCAGGCAGCGTAGAAGCTGTGGAAGTCGCCGGCGAGTTCCTCAGCAAAGTGCGTCAGACGGAACGGGGCGCGGTCGCGAGCGCAGCTGGCGATGAGGTCGGTGAGCTCGTTGAGCTTACGCGAAAGGGCGAGCTCGGTCGGGTCGGTCAGCAGCGAGTAATCAACGTTCTCACCGATGGCCTTGGCGGCGACGGCCTTCATGCCCATCTCGTCAGCCTGCTCGGGCGTAACGTCGGCGGCACGGCGCAGGATGGAGCACACGCGGGCGTGAGCATACTGCACGTAATAGACCGGGTTGGAGTTGTCGCGCTTCTTAACGGCCTCAATATCGAAGTCGACCATCTGGTTGGAGCTCTTGGAGATGAGCGTGTAGCGGGCGGCGTCGGAACCGACCTCGTCGACGAGCTCCTGCAGGGTCACCATGGTGCCCTTGCGCTTGGACATACGGACGGGCTTGCCGTTGCGCAGCAGGTTGACGAGCTGGCCCAGCAGAACCTCAAACTTGCCGGGATAGCCAAGAGCGTCGCAGACGCAGCGGACGCGCTCGATGTAGCCGTGGTGGTCGGCACCCCAGATGTCGATGACGTGGTCGACGCGCTGGAACTTATCCCAGTGATAGGCAACGTCGGAGGCGAAGTAGGTGTACTCGCCGTCGGACTTGATCAGGACGCGGTCCTTGTCATCGCCCAGGTCGGTGGAGCGGAACCACAGGGCGCCGTCCTTGGTGTAGAGGTAGCCCATCTTGTCGAGCTTCTCAAAAGCGCGGTCGACGGCGGAGGTGCCGGCGGTCTCGCCCTCAGTGTCCTTCACATACAGTGAGCGCTCGGAGAACCAACGATCGAAGTCGCAGTTAACGGCATGGCAAAGGTCGCGCATGTTGTCGACCATCTTTACATAGCCGCGCTCGCGGAAGCTCTCCATACGCTCCTGAGGATCGGCGTTGACCCACTTATCGCCGTCAGTGCGCCAGAACTCGGCGGCCTCGTCGATGATGTAGTCGCCGCCATAGGAGTCCTTGCCAAGGGTCTCGGCAAAGTTATCCTGGTACGGATGAGTCTCGGGATGCTCGTCATTCTCGTCGGCAACGAAGGCGTCGCGGTCGGCAATCAGCAGCTTGTGAGCCTCGTCGATATCCACGCCCTGCTTGGCGATGATGTCGGCAAGCTGCATATAGCGCGTGCTGATGGAGTTGCCGAAGGTGTTCATCTGAGAGCCGTGGTCGTTGATGTAGAACTCACGCTGGATGTCGTAACCGGCGTGGTCCATAACACGGCAGAGTGAGTCGCCCAGCGCGGCCCAGCGGCCGTGGCCGATGTGCATGGGGCCGACGGGGTTAGCGGAAACGAACTCGACCTGGGTCTTCAGGCCACCACCGACGTTGGACTTAGCGAAGTCCATACCCTTCTCGCGAGCCTCGCCAAAGATGGCATTCTTGACGGCAACGGAGAGGTAGAAGTTGATGAAGCCGGGGCCTGCGATCTCGACCTTCTCGATCGCGGGGTCCTCGGGCATATGGGCAACGATGGCCTCGGCGATCTTGCGCGGGGCGCAGTGGGCCAGCTTGGCGGACTTCAGGGCCATGGTAGAGGTCCACTCGCCATGAGAAGTGTCAGCCGGTCGCTCGATAGCGCAATCGTCAAGTTCAAATGCGGAAAGGTCGCCGGCCTCCTGGGCCGCAGCAAGCGCAGCGCGTACCAGCTCTTCAATCTTCTCGGGCATAGATCCTCCTTGTGTTAAAGCCCCCGAGCTCTTGGTCACTCGTAGGGCAAAAGCCAGAGTTTGTAGCACTCTATCACAAGCGACGGGCACTGTCGCAGGGTAAAGCTAATAGATATTGCATATGCACAAAAATGACTACAGCTTGTATGGAGTCACTCAAAGATGCCAGTCTGCCTGCAGATTATGCAGGCGTTGAAAATGCATAAAGGTGTGAATGAGCTGCGTCTGTTATCGAATACTCTTACCTATCAGAGTTGTGTGCTTTTCCTGTATAAAGTAAGGGTTTGCGCACGTCAGCGTGTTATTCTAGACATACGTAAATTCGTATAAGTTGGAGGTAGCATGTTCTCAATCGGTCAACACGTCATTCATCCGGGCCAGGGAGTCTGCACCGTCGTCGGTTTTAGGGACGACACACCGCAGCCCATGCTGCTGCTCGAGACCAAGCAGGGACATGCGCAGACGATCCTCATGTACCCCGTGGCGCAGGCCGACCGTTTGCACGCCGCCATCTCGCAGCAAGATGCCGAGCACCTGCTGAGCCACTATGACGAGCTGGAGTGCGACACCTTTACCGAGCGCAACAGCTCGCTTGAGGAGACGCACTTTAAGCAGCAGCTCAAGCTGGGCGCGCCCGAGACGGTCCGCGTGGCAAAGACCATGATGTACCGCATTCGCCAGGCCGAGGAAGCTGATAAAAAGCCCAGCTCCTACTACATGCGCGTACTCAAGGAAGCCAAGCGCCGCTCCATCGAGGAGTTCGCCGTGGCCTTGGGCGTCACCGAGGAGGCCGCCGAAGCCCGCCTAGCCCAAGCCGCCCTCAACTAACCCAACCGCGCCAAAACCACCACAAAGGGGACAGGCACCTTTGTGGTGGTTTTCTTGTTCTAGTAGTATTCATTCTTATCGATACCCACGAGCACAAGGAGTCTCCTATGGCAGAGCCGCTTACCGCCGGAATCACCCGCGACCGCGCGTTCGAACTGCTCAACGAGCACAACAAGGACCCGTTCCATATCACCCATGGCGAGACGGTCGAGGGCACTATGCGCTACTTTGCGCGCGAGTTCGACCCCGAGAACGAGGAGTTTTGGGGCATCGTCGGTCTGCTGCACGACCTGGATTGGGAGGAGCATGAGGACGACCCCATGAACCACACCATCTATGCTGCCGAGATTCTTAAGGGCGAAGGTGCGTCTCCAGAGCTCATTCGCGCCATCCAGACGCACACGTCCGACTTCAACACCTCGCTGCCCAAGCCCGAGCTGCAGATGGAAAAGATCCTGTTTGCCTGCGATGAGCTCACCGGCCTGATCGGCGCTGCAGTCATCATGCGCCCGAGCAAGAGCGTTATGGACTTTACGACCAAGTCGCTCAAGAAGAAGTTCAAGGACAAGCGCTTTGCCGCCGGCTGCTCGCGCGACGTGATTTCGCAGGGCGCCGAGATGTTGGGCTGGGAGCTCCCCGAGCTCTTTGACCGCACCATCGCGGCCATGCAGTCCTTCGCCCCCGACCGCGATACCTTCCAGGCCTAACCGCCCACGCCACCTAAAACCACCACGAAGGGGACAGGCACCTTTGTGGTGGTTTTCGTTTACGAGGGGTTTAGGGGCGGACCTGGCCGGTGCCGCGGAGCTTGTATTTGTAGGTGGTGAGGGCCTCGGCGGCGAAGGGGCCACGGGCGTGGAGTTTTTGGGTCGAGATGCCGATCTCGGCGCCCAGGCCAAACTCGCCGCCGTCAGTGAAGCGCGTGCTGGCGTTGGCGTACACGGCCGAGGCATCGACCGCATCCAGGAAGCGCTCGCAAGCATCCGTGTCCTCGGCAACGATGGCCTCGGAGTGCATCGTGCCGTAGCGGTTGATGTGTGCGATGGCCTCGTCCTCGCTCGCCACGACCTTCACGCTCATCTCGAGAGCCAGGTACTCGCGACCCCAGTCCTCCTCAGTCGCGGCGACGTAGTTGTCGCCCTCGGCAAGCCCAGCGTCGGCGCATGCGGCGCACGTGGCCTCGTCGCCGTGAATCAGTACGCCGTGGTCGTGCAGCACGGCAACGACCGCCGGCAAAAACGAATCTGCCACAGCACGGTCGACCAGCAGCGACTCGGCGGCATTGCACACGCCTACGCGCTGGGTCTTGGCATTGACGATAATGTTGAGCGCCTTATCAAAGTCGGCGGATTCATGCACGTAGATGTGGCAGTTGCCCGTGCCCGTCTCGATCACCGGCACAAGCGACTCGCGCACGCAGCGCTGGATCAAGCCTGCACCGCCGCGCGGAATGAGTACGTCGACGATACCGCGGAGCTTCATGAGCTCGCCGGTGGCCTCGCGGTCGGTGGACTCGATCATCGACACGGCCTCGCGCGGGAAGCCCTTGGCCTCGAGCGCATCGGCCAGCAGCTCGGCGATCATGGCACACGAGTGATAGGCCAGCGAGCCGCCGCGCAGAATGCAGGCGTTGCCGGTGCGGATGCAGATGCCCGCGGCGTCGGCCGTCACATTGGGGCGCGCCTCGTAGACCATGGCAACCAGACCCAACGGCACGCTCACGCGGGTCAGGTCCACACCGCTCGCAAGCACGCGGTGGTCGAGCACGCGGCCGACGGGATCGGGCAGCTCGGCGAGCTTTTCCAGGCCGGCGGCCATGCCCTCGACGCGCTCGGGCGTCAGCAGCAGACGGTCGAGCAGACCGGCCGAAGTGCCCGCATCGCGTGCGGCGGACATATCGAGCTCGTTAGCGGCGACGATGGAGTCGACACCGTTGCGCAGTGCTGCGGCCATGGCGCGCACGGCCTCCTGACGCTGCTCATCGCTCGCCGTGGCAAGCGAGGCCGACGCTGCCTTGGCGGCAACGGCAAGATCGTGGACATACGTGGCTATATCGACCGACATGGGCGGCCCTTTCTCCTAGAAGTTTGCAACCATGGTAGCCGATTTGCGCATGGCCTCGCCCGCGGCGGTAGAATTGGTCAACCCGAAACACCGCAACGAACGGAAGACTCACATGGCCCTCATCACTTCGTACCACGTCCCCGGCCTTTATGTCGAGGACCACAGCATCGACGTCCCCCTTGACTGGCGCGGCCTGGAGCCGATGCTCCTGGCCGTCGGCAGCACCATGCGCCGCGGCGCTATGCCGGCACCAATCGCCGGCGCGCCCGAGAGCATCAAGCTCTTCTATCGCGTGGTTTGCGCGCCTGACCGCATCAACGACGATCTGCCGCTGCTCCTGTTTTTGCAGGGCGGCCCCGGCGGCGAGAGCCCGCGTCCGCTGTCGCCTACAAGCGACGGCTGGATCGAGGAGGCCGTCAAGCACTTCCGCGTGGTCCTTCCCGACCAGCGCGGCACCGGACGCAGTAGCTGCGTGGACGGACGCACGATCAAGGCACTGGGCGATCGCGCAACGGCCGCCGGCGCCGATACAGCACGCTCGCAGGCCGACTTCCTCAAGCGCCACCTCGCCGGCTCCATCGTGCGCGATTTTGAGTACCTGCGTCTGGTGGGCTTTGGCGGCAAGCCCTGGGTCACGCTCGGCCAGAGCTACGGCGGCTTTTTGACGCTGAGCTATCTGTCGCTCTTCCCCGAGGGCGTGGCGGCGAGCTTTACCTGCGGCGGCATCCCCCACGTGCCGGCGAGCGCCAGCGAGGTCTACGCGCACACCTTCCCGCGCATGGCCGCCAAGACGCAGCAGTATTACGACCGCTACCCCGCCGACGTCGAGCGCGTGGCAGCCCTGGCCGATGCGCTCGAGGCACAGAAGCCCGTGCTGCCCGACGGCTCGCCGATGACGGTCGAGCGCCTACAGCTCATGGGCAGCGACTTTGGCATGAAGCCGAGCTTTGAACGCATGCATTGGATTATCGATCACGCTTTTGTTGATGGCGACGGCACGCTGACCTGCAACGCCTCGGTATCTGACAGCTTTTTGATGCGCGCCTTCGAGCGCACCAACACGCGCACGAATCCGCTGTACTGGACGCTGCAGGAGTTCATATACGCCGACGGTGACACTATGCCCATTGGCTGGGCCGCGGCTGAAGAGAAGGCTCACCGCACCGAGTTCGACACCCTCGCGCGCCCGCTCATGTTTACCGGCGAGGCCATGTTCCCGTGGATGTTCGAGCAGATGCCCGAGCTCAAGCCCTTCAAGCCCGCCATGGACCTGCTGATGGAAGACACAAGCTGGGACAAGATCTACGACCCGCAGCGCCTGGCCTGCAACGAAGTGCCGCTCCAGGCCGCGGTGTATTTCGACGACATGTACGTGGATTCGGACCTGCAGCTCGACACGCTCAGCCGCGTGGGCAACTCGCATGCCTGGGTAACCAACGAGTTCGAGCACGACGGCCTGCACGGCAGCGTGGTGTTCAAGCGCCTCTTCGACGAAGCACTCAACCGCGGAGACCTGCGCCGGATCTTCTAGCAAAGGGGTGTCCCCACCTGCCGGCACAAAAGGAACGTCCCCAAGTGCCGGCACGAGAAAGACAGCGCTGCGGGAAACGATCCGCAGCGCTGTCTTTCTTTATGCAAATACGATCAAGTTATCCCTGTGTATCGCCGGCTTCTCGGCCAGGTCTGCCAGCAGGCGGTTGCTGGCAATCTGGTCTTGGCGGCGACCGGCAGCAAGTTCCAGCACGTCCGAATCGGCCTCGGCGATACCGCGGGCGACGACCATACCGCTCGGATCGCACACATCGAGCACATCGCCCTCGGCAAACTGGCCATCGACCTCGCGAATACCCACCGCAAGCAAGGAAGAGCCACGGCTGACCAGCGCCTTCGCAGCACCATCATCAACCGTCACCGAGCCATGCGCCTTGTCGCCCAGTGCGATCCACAGCTTGCGGGGTGCGATGTCCAGACGCTCCGCCGGCGGATCGAACAGCGTGCCCACGCCCTCGCCGCGGGCGAGGCGCACGAGCGCATCGGGCTCCTCACCCGAGCAAATCACGCTCTGAATACCCGCCGTCATCAGGATGCGGCTCGCGCGAATCTTGGTGATCATGCCGCCCGTGCCCACCGAAGTCGAAGAATCGCCTGCCGAGGCGATAATCTTGGCATCGATCTTATGCACGACAGGAACAAGCTCGGCCGTGGGGTCCTCATGCGGATTGGCAGTATAGAGACCATCGATGTCCGAGAGCGTCACGCACAGATCGGCAGAAACCAGGCAGCTCACAAGCGCCGCCAGCGTGTCGTTGTCGCCAAACTTGATCTCGTCGACGGTGACGGTATCGTTCTCGTTGACGACCGGCACCACGCCCAGCTCAACCAGGCGCAGCAGGGCGTCGCGCGCGTGCAGGTAGGACGTGCGGCGGGCCGTATCGTGGCGCGTGAGCAGCACGAGCGAGGTGAGCAGGTCGCGCGCATGGAACTCCTCGTCGTAGGCCGACGAGATGATGCACTGGCCGGCCGAGGCGCAGGCCTGCAGGCTCGGCAGGTCGCCGACCGGCTTGCGGTCGAAACCCAACACGGGATAGCCACAGGCGATAGCGCCCGAGCTCACCACGACCAGACGCCAGCCGAGCTTGCGCAGCGCTGCGGCCTGATCGGCAAGTCCGCCGATAAAGGCGCGGTTGACCTTGCCATCGGCACCCACCACCGTGGACGAACCGATCTTTACCACCATCGTTTTATAAGAAGTCGTCATACGTCAAACCAATCAACTGTTCAGCGAACGGCCGAGCTGGCGGCCAAGGGAGCGTGACTCGCCCCTACCGCCCAAGGAATTAGTGAGCCCAGGGAAAGGCAGAGGCCGCGGCCATGTTCTTGCGCACGAGCTCGTCGCGCACCTGAGCCAGGCCCTGCTCCATGCCCACCACATAGGTCTGCGGGTACAGGAAGCGCTTGAAAGCTGCGTCCAGATGATCGAGTGCCCAAGCACAGCGCTCGCGCGCGTCCTGGATGCTCTCACGCGGAGCCACCGCACCGCCATCGCGCACGATCGGCACCAGCAGCTCGCGATACTCAAGTTCGGACACGTCAGTCACCAGGGCGGCATCATTCACGGCCACGAGGGTATTGCCGCGCGCGGCGCCCTCCCCCGCCAGATGGTCCTCGTCGTAGATCATGTCGCAGACCGGGCCGCCAAAGCCGTCGTAATAACGGCGCACGCGTTGCACACCCGGGATCGTGCGCTTGTAGGGCTGCTCGGAGAGCTTGACCACCGGCGTCCATGGATCTGCCTCGCTCGCACGGCGGGCGGAAAGCTTGTACACGCCGCCCAGCGCCGGCTGGTCATAGCAGGTCGCGAGCTTGGTACCCACGCCAAAGCTGTCGATGGGCGCGCCCTGGTCGAGCAGCGACTGAATCGTGTACTCATCAAGATCGTTGGAAACCGAGATCCCCACATAGGGCAGGCCCTCAGCATCAAAACGGCCGCGGACATACTTGGACAGCTTGGCGAGGTCGCCCGAGTCGATGCGAATAGCCGACAGGCGCTCGCCCACCGCCTCCATCTCCTTGGCAACCGTAATGGCATGCTCGCAGCCCTCGCGTACATCGTAGGTGTCGATGAGCAGCGTACAGTTCTTGGGGCTCGACTTGGCAAATGCGCGGAAGGCCTCGAGCTCGGAATCGAAGCTCATCACCCAGCTGTGCGCATGCGTGCCAAAGACGGGAATACCGTAGCGGCGGCCGGCGAGCACATTGGACGTAGAGGAGCAGCCGGCAACGTAGCTCGCGCGCGCAACGGCCAGGCCGCCATCGGGACCCTGGGCTCGGCGCAGGCCAAACTCCGCCACGGGGCGACCGTCGGCGGCGAGCACCACGCGCGCCGTCTTGGTGGCGACAAGCGTCTGGAACCCGACGATGTTGAGCAGCGCCGTCTCGAGCAGCTGGCACTCCAGCGCGGGGCCGGTGACGCGCACCATGGGCTCGCGCGGAAAGACGAGCTCGCCCTCGGGCACGGCGTCGATGTTTACATGCGCACGAAAATCGCGCAGGTAGTCGAGGAATCCAGGTTTGAACATCGCGCCGCCGGCAGGGGCCTGGAGCGAGGCGAGGTAGTCGATGTCCTCGGGCGTAAAGCGCAGATTCTCGACCAGCTCGGGCAGTTCGGCGGTGCCGCACATGACGGCATAGGCGCTGCCAAAGGGATGGTCGCGGTAAAACGCGGTAAAACAACCCTGCTCATTGGCCTTGCCGCTCTCCCACAGGCCCTGGGCCATAGTGAGCTCGTACAGATCGGTGAGCATTGCAATGTCGGTGGGGTGCGAGATGTCGGTCAAAGCCATGGGGCGACCTTTCGGATGTGTGGTACAGAATTTGAGGGTTAGACGAGAGCAGAGGATGCGGACATGACGCCCGATGCAAATCGGTTAGAGCAGGCCCATGCTGGTCAGGATCGTGTAGCCCATAAAGATGACAAACGCGATGAGGGCTAGGACAATGATGATTTTTTGAGCCGGCGCCATGCCAGGGATCTCGTTCTCGCCCGTAGGCTCCTTGGAGGTAACCATGCGCTGGGCAAAGGTCATCTCGTCACGGCTCAGCTTGGGCTCGACGGACTTGGGACGAGCGGCCTTTTTAGGCTGAGGTTTGGGCGCGGCAGGTGCAGGCTTCGCAGCAGCGGGCTTGGGAGCGGGCGCGGGCGCCGATGCGGATGCGGCGTTCGCGGCGGCCTCCTCGGCCTTCGTACGCTCGGCACGCAGGGCAGCCAGCTCCTCGCGCTCGCGACGGGCCTCTTCCCGAGCCTCGCGGCGGGCCTTCTCAGCGCGGAGCTCTTCCAACTCAGCGCGCTCCTCGTCGGACAATGGTTGGGACTCAAGCTCGGCCATGGTAAAGCCCTTTCTTTTAAAAAAAGCCGCCGACACAATGTCAGCGGCTTATCAAATCCAAGGGTGGAGACGAAGGGAGTCGAACCCTCGGCCTCTGCCATGCGACGGCAGCGCTCTCCCAACTGAGCTACGTCCCCAGGACAAGTTGATATTTTACCTACGGCTCGCCAACTGTCAACGCCCAATAACCAGTCTTTTTGGGACGCGGCTATTTTGGCAACTTTTCGAACAGGCGATCCTCTCGATGATTTTTTAATCCCCGTCCCAGAAAAATCATCGACGAACGCACTACTTTGCGCTGGTAAGAACACCGGTGGTGTCGAAGGCAGGGGTGAAGCTCTCGTCTACAGCGCCGCCCTCTTGCCAAAACATCGTCGTAAAGCCCAGGTCATCGGCATGGTCGAGCACCTGCTCGTACTCCTCGCGCGTCACGGCGCGTGCCAGGTCGCCGCCCTGCTCTCGCATGAGCGCATTGGGCGTGTACTGGTTCATGACCGAGATCGGCACGTCGCCCACCGTCTGCCACACCAGGTCTAACACGCGGCACGAGTCATCCGCATGCCCCGGCAGCACCAGGTGGCGCACGATGATGCCGCGCTTCATGAGCCCGCCCTCATCCACCAGCTCTCCCCCGCGGCGATCGATCTCGCGCGCCATCTGGGCCAGACCCGACACGGCCACGCGCGGGTAGTCCTTAATATGAGAAAGCGACTGCGCAAGCCCGGCATCGGCATATTTAAAGTCAGTGAGCCACATATCGACCAGGTCGCCCAGCGCCGCCACGGCACTCGCGCGCTCATAACCGCTCGTGTTGTAGACGATTGGGATGACCAGCCCGCGCGCCCGTGCCGCGGCAATCGCGGCAGGCAACAGGTGCGCATAGTGCGTCGCCGTCACCAAATTGATGTTGTTGGCACCCTGGTCCTGCAGTTCCAGCATAATCTCGACCAGGCGCTCAGGCGAAATCTCAAGGCCAAAATTGCCGGTCGAGATCTCGTGGTTCTGACAGTAGATACATTTAAGCGAACAGCCGCTAAAGAAGATCGTGCCCGAACCGGCCTCGCCCGAGATAGGCGGCTCCTCCCACATATGAAGCGCCGCGCGGGCCACCCTGAGCGTGTCGTTAGCACCGCATACGCCGCGCGCGCCCTCATCGCGCGCCGCACCGCAACGGCGCGGACACAAATGGCAGGCGGACGAAAAAAGTTCGGTCAACGACGTCGGCATAAAAACATGCTCCAAAACAACGATTCAGCAGCTCAAACGTAAAGGGCCAGACCGCGTAGACGGCTCCGTCCCTAAGGCGCCGTAATCGTCCGACACGATTTTTGTAATGTCAAGACTGGAATCCACAAAGTGCCGCTTTATGATGTAGGTATTCCGCCCCCCGCGGAGCAACTGGGTGAACCGTCGCGTTTATTTAGGGAGCCCACACAGTCGTACCTAGTACAGGTATCCTTCGTTGTTAAGGACGCTGGAACAGTCGATGAGGGCACCCACCTGTTTTAGGTGGGTTCATTTTCGTAACGTGGGGGGTGGTTTTCTTTTGCCGAAAATCACCATCACGGTCCATATGGATTCCCGCCGGCATCCCGACAAGCCATCGACAACATCCCAATATCTGGTAAGCGCGTGATTATCGCTGCGTGCAATTACATGCACCCCCCTTGGTCGAGTATTATGGTTCGGCTATGCCCTTTGCGCATGGCGTTCTTCTGACCTTTTCCTTCGACGCTTGGCGGTTTTTAGATTCATGGCTTCATCCCCGAGCTACATACCGTACCTATGCGTGGCAGCGGCGGCCTTTATCACGACCTTCCTCGCGGTGCCCCTGGTCAAGCGCTTGGCAATTAAGCTCGATGCCGTCGACTATCCTTCTAAGCGCCGCATCAACACCAAGCCCATCCCGCGTTTGGGCGGAACGGCGGTGTTTTTGGGCCTGGTCGTTGCCTGCATTGTGCAAATCCTAGGCACCTGGCACCTAGGCTGGCCACCCGTCCTGGTGCCGCACCCGCGCCTTCACATTAGCTATCCCATGCTGGCGCTCTCCTTTACCGTCATCTTTGCGACCGGCGCTATCGACGACGTCTTCCAGCTCAAGCCCAAGCAAAAGCTGGCCGGACAGGTCCTCGCCGCGCTCATCGCCTGTATCGGCGGCCTGAAAATCGGCGTCATCGTCAACCCGTTTGCCCCCGGCGAAATCATGCTCGCATGGCTCGCCTACCCCATCACCGTGATCTATCTGGTGGCATTCACCAACATCATTAACCTCATCGACGGCCTCGACGGCTTGGCCACGGGCATCTGCGGCATCGCGTCGTTCACCATGTTTTCGATGGCCGTTCTCTCGGGCCGCATCGACGCCGCCGCGCTCTCCATTGCGCTCTTTGGCGCCTGTCTGGCCTTTTTGCGCTACAACTTCAACCCCGCAAGCATCTTCTTGGGCGACTCGGGGTCGCTGCTTCTAGGCTTTGCGTTGGGCTCCATCTCGCTGCTCAACGTGAGCCGCACCGCCGCGCTCACCTCGCTTATCATCCCGCTCATCGTTGCCGGCGTGCCCATCATCGACACGTTTAGCGCCATTGTGCGCCGCAGGCGCGCCCACATTAGCATTGGGCAGGCCGACAAGGGCCACATCCACCACCGCTTGATCCAAGAAGGCTACAACCAAAAACAGGCCGTGCTGCTCATCTATGCCTGGTGCATCATGCTTTCGGCCGGCGCCGCCGCGATTAACCAGGTCGAGGTGCCCATGCGTGTGCTCATCTTTACCGTGCTCGCCATTGGCTCGGCGGCCTTCGCCAAGCACCTGCACCTGTTTGAACCCGTGCTGCGCCACCATTACAACAAGCGTACGCACGAGGACGAGCTCGTCACCCCCGACGACCCCGCCTTTAAGCAGGAGGAGCAGGCAGCCGAGGAACGCAAAGAAGAGCGCCACCACAAGCTCTAGGGCAAGCTGCCGAGGATGTGCCAAGGCACCGTTAGCCAAGCGCGGCCGCGCCGCACCCATCGCACATGCCGCACCACGCGCGTCCCTCTCCCGCCCCTCGCCTACTTACGCACCGCCCCTCCAATAAACGCGTTATCATCTTGACCCATGAACATACGTTAGGAGCAATCATGCCAAACGAGAACAGCTACGAAGTCGCGCTGCAAAAGAGCAACGCCATTCGCGAGGGCCTGGCCAAAACGCCCGAGAAGTTCACCATGCTCACCGGCGACCGCCCCACCGGCCGTCTGCACCTAGGCCACTACTTCGGTACCCTCAAGGGCCGTGTTGAGCTGCAGAACATGGGCGCCAAGACCAACGTGCTCATCGCCGACTACCAGGTCATCACTGACCGCGACACGACCGAGCACATCGAGGACAACGTGTACAACATGGTCATGGACTACCTTGCCTGCGGCATCGACCCCGACAAGACCATGATCTACGCGCACTCCGCCGTGCCCGCCGCCAACCAGCTCATGCTGCCGTTCCTGTCGCTGGTGTCCGAGGCCGAGCTGGCGCGCAACCCCACCGTCAAGGCCGAGATGGAGGCCTCGGGCCACGAGCTCACCGGCCTTCTGCTCACCTACCCGGTACATCAAGCCTGCGACATCCTGTTCTGCAAGGGCAACGTGGTACCCGTCGGTCGCGACCAGCTGCCGCACATCGAGCTTACCCGCACCATCGCCCGCCGCTTTAACAACCGTTACGGCAAGGTGTTCCCCGAAGTCGACGCGCTGCTGTCCGAGACCCCGCTACTGCCCGGCCTTGACGGTCGCAAGATGAGCAAGAGCTACGGCAACGCCATCAACATCTCGATGACCGCTGAGGAGACGGCCAAGCGCATCAAGAAAAGCCAGACCGACTCTGAGCGCATGATCACGTTCGATCCCGAGAACCGCCCCGGCGTGTCTGGCCTGCTTTCGACAGCCGCCATCTGCACCGGCCGCTCCGAGGTCGAAATTGCCGAGGAGATTGGCATGGGCGGCTCCGGCCAGCTCAAGAAGTACGTGACCGAGGTCGTCAACGAGTACTTCGCACCTATCCGCGAGCGTCGCCAGCGCTACGAGAACGATCTGGATTACGTGAAGGACGTGCTGCACGAGGGCAACCGTCGCGCCAACGAGATCGCCGAGCAGACCCTGGCAGAGGTTCAGGACGCCATGGGTATGGTGTACTAGGCCGATCTGCTGGCTTGAGCTTTCGATTGCTATAGGGCGGGCGCTACGGCGTCCGCCTTTTTGGAGCCGGACCGCTTCGGCTCCGTCCATCGCACTCCCCCGACAAACAGGAACAGGCCCGCCGGCAGTTAGTTGCCAGCGGGCCTGTTCCCGAAGTACACCGTTGAATCGCACAGAGGGGAGGAATGCGAATCAAACTCAACAGGGCAGGCTTTTTCATCGCCTATTGCCTGCTCCGTTGCTGAAACCAATATAGTTCGCCGTGGTTTACTTTGCAGCATCAATATCCGCCGCCATAGCTTCTCCATAAGTTAGCCCAAGTAAACTAAACCACCACAAAGGGGTAAGCACCTTTGTGGTGGTTTATGGCAGGTCGGTTAGTTGGCGGGCTGGAAGAAGGCTACGGCTACGGCGCCAGGGCCTACGTGGGTGCCGATGGTGGCACCAATGGTGTGAACGGGCAGTTCGCCCTCGGTGTGACCAGCCCACAGTGCCGCACTGTCCTCGATATACTTCTTGAGCACCGCATCCGAAAGGCCCGTATAGCCGAGCGCCAGCGGCATGGAAAAGTCGATGCCGCCTGCCTTTTCGACCTTCTGGTTGAGCAGGTTCCGGCCGTTCTTGGAGCCACGAGCCTTGCCCAGCTGCACGATCAGACCGTCCTCCGCTGCCACAACGGGCTTCACATTGAGCAACGTGCCCACAGCACCAGCCGCAGCAGACAGGCGACCGCCGCGAACGAGGTACTCAAGCGTCTCGAGCAGGCCGATGACGACTACACGGTCGCGCACGGCCTCGACAGCCGCCGCGATCTGAGCCGCGCCCTGGCCCTCGTCCACCAAACGCAGCGCGTACTCAACCAGCACGCGCTCGCCCAGGGTAACGTTATTGCTATCCACCACATACACATCGCCGCCCGGCGCCTCGGCAAGTGCGGTGCGGGCACTTTGGTTGGTACCCGAAAGCTTAGCGCCCACGGTAATAATCACTGCCTCATCGCCGGCCTCACGCGCCTCGGCAATAGCCTGCGAAAACGCGTACGGGTTGACCTGGCCGGTCTTAGGCAGCTCATCGCGCTCCACGAGCATCTCGTAAAAGCGCTGGTGATCGATGTCGACGCCATCCATGTACACATCGGTGCCAAAGGTGACGGACAGTGGCAAAACGGCCAATGCTGGGTGCTCGGCCGGTGACATATCGCTTGCGGAATCGGTAATAATACGGACGGACATAGCGAATCCTTTCTTGTGCAGGTCCCGCGCAGGGAATTTTGACAGCAAGCCCCGGCACGGCATACGCGCTCAAACGGGACTATGCAGTTGTTAATTGGAAGCAAATGCCTTGGCGGCCTTAGATCTCGCGCAGGGTGTTGAGAATCGTGCGTAGCGACGCATACATCTGCTCGCGCTGCTCCACACCCATAGCCTTACCGGTGGTATCGAGCACCTCGCGAATGATGCGGTCCGCCTCGCTCATACTCTCGCCGCCCAGAGCGGTCAGGCGCACCGGAGCACGATACTTAACGGCGGCATCGCCCGAATCATCGACCTCGACGTAGCCGCCCTCCTCCAGATGCGCGAGCGTGCGCGAGACGGCGGCGCGGGTCACGCCTGCCATGCGAGCGAGGTCGGCGCCAGTCAGGCCGTCCTTGCTGCGCTCAAGATAGTACAGGCACATAACGTCGGAGCCCTTGAGGCCCAGCCTTGCGCCCTCGGATGTCTTAATGCGCTGGATCTCCTTGTAGAGCCCGCTGATCAGTCCGACAAAGTCCTCGAAACGTGTCTCGTCGTTCTGCTGCATGGGAGACGACCGCCTTTCGCTTGCATAATGCTAACGGGTAAACATCTTAACCGTACTTATCGGCCGCCAGCCCTGCGCACCCTATTTGTTAACCCATCAACATAAAAACCACCACAAAGGGGACAGGCACCATTGTGGTGGTTTTGACCGTCGAGTTTGATCCGCAGACTTCGCTACAGCTCCACGCAGGGATTGTCGCGAGTCACAAGCGTCTTAACGACAACCGTCGCTCCCAGATAACGCTCGAGCAACTCAGCGAGGCGATCGATCGCGGCCTGGCAGTCCTTCATTCGCTCGGGCTCCACGCACTCAATCGCCAGGAACGCATCGGCCGAATCATCGGACAGAGCCGTTCGAACGCCGTCGCGCCAGTTCCAGCAGCGGCACACGGCGCCCGCATCATCGATATAGGCCAGCTCGCAGGGCAGCGTCGGATCGTCCGCCTCCTCGCCAAGCGGCAAGAACGCGTCGCCACCGTCGGTCACCTTCAGGCGAAGGTCTCCCTCGATCGCATGCAGATCCTCGCCTCCCACGGGCAGCGCGTAGGTCAGCGACACCGTGTTGTAAATATCCACCGCCGGCGTGATATGACCGACCGGCTTGCCCTTGAGCACGCGCTTAAGCAGGTTCTCAATCGAACAACGCGCACCCTTCTTAGTCTTGAACAGACGATACGCCTCGCGCCATGCCTTGACCGGTGCGTTCTCGCTGATAGTGTCGCTGGTCAGATGACGCTCCGCGTCGATATTGGCGCGATCGAGCAGCGCCGCAATCGCGTCCACGTCCTCTTGAGGAATCTGCGCCGCGGGTTTCATGCCCTCAACGACTACAACACCGACCGCTGCCTGCGGAAACAGCTCCCAAAATGAATCCTCGGCAATAAAGCTCTTCACACATGCTCCCTTCACGATTCGCGCCAACGCGAGCGCCTAAACAAAAAGCGCCCTTACAACGACCACCTTCAAAGTCCTACGGTGCCGTCACAAGAACGCTTACGCTGTCCCCATCCGGAGAAGGGGACGATATGTCAGGCGTATTGTAACCCGAGTCATCCACGTGAGCAAAACCACCACAAAGGTGCCTGTCCCCTTTGTGGTGGATATGGACTCACGGCGAAGCTAGTGGCGGAGTCCCAGCAGGCCGCGGCCGCGATGACGGGCCTCGGCGGACACCTGGGCGTGCGGGCCGGCGGCTTTGACGGACTCGGGCAGGTGCGAGTACTTCTTCTCGAAGTTCTCCTCGAACATCACCGCCAGGTTGTGCGCGGCCTCGTCGTAGCGCGCGGTGTTCTGCCAGTATTGGCGCGGCACCAGGATGCCATCGGGCACGCCGTGGCACGTCGTGGGAATGTCGACGTTAAAGATGTCGTCGTGCACGAACTCGCTGTCCTCAATGGTGCCGTCGAGGGCGCGCGCGACCAGCGAGCGCGTGTAGGCCAGCTCGATGCGATGACCCACGCCGTAGCCGCCGCCGATCCAGCCGGTGTTGACCAGGTACACGCGCGTGCGGCCGTCGGCAATGCGCTCGCCAAGCATCTTGGCGTAAACCATGGGGTCGAGCGGCATAAACGGCTCGCCGAACAGCGAAGAGAACGTGGGCGTGGGCTCGGTGACGCCGACCTCGGTGCCGGGAATCTTAGCCGTAAAGCCCGTCACAAAGTGGTACATGGCGGCGTCGGCCGTCAGGCGCGAGATGGGCGGCAGCACGCCAAAAGCGTCGCAAGTCAGGAACAGCACGACACTCGGAGTGGTGCCCATGCCCTTAGTCCACGCGTTAGGAATGTGCTCCACGGGATAGGCCACGCGCGTGTTGTGCGTGATCGAGATGTCGTCGTAGTTGGGCTTGCGGTTCTCGTCGAGCACCACGTTTTCGCAAATGGCGCCAAAACGGACGGCGTTGAAGATCTCGGGCTCGTGGAAGGCGTCCAGGCCCTCGCATTTGGCGTAGCAGCCACCCTCGATGTTGAAGATGCCCATGTCGGACCAACCGTGCTCGTCGTCGCCGATCAGCAGGCGCGTGGGATTGGCCGAAAGCGTGGTCTTGCCGGTGCCGGACAGGCCAAAGAACACGGCGGTCTCGTGCGTGACGGGATCCATGCTGGCCGAGCAGTGCATGGGCAGCACGTCGTCCTCGACGGGCAGCAGATAGTTCATGACGCTAAAGATCGACTTTTTAATCTCGCCGGAGTAGCCGGTGCCGGCGACCAGAATCACGCGTTCCTGGAAGTTGATGACCACCGCGGCGCTGGAGTTGAGGCCCTTGATGGCGGGGTCACACTGGTAACCTGGCGCGGCAAGGACGCAGAAGTCCGGCTCGCCGGTGCGCGCGATTTCGCGAGCGAGCGGGCGGGCGAGCATCTGCTTAATAAAAAGTGCCTGGCTGGCACGCTCGCAGGCAACGAGCAGTCGACGCGTGTGGTTGCGGTCGGCACCTGCCATGCCGCGGGTGACGAACACGTCGCGCTCGTTGAGATAGTCGACGATGCCGGCCTTGATGGCCTCATAGCTCTCGACGGACAGCGGGCGGTTGACCGCGCCCCAGGCAATCTTGTCGTGAACATCGGGGGTGTCAACGATAAAGCGGTCATTGGGGGAACGGCCGGTACGCTCCCCCGTCTCGATCACCAGCGCGCCGTTGGATGCCATGCGGCCTTCTTCGCGGCGGATAGCGTGCTCGACGAGCTCCGCGGCGGGCAGATCGACCAGCAGACGGGGTTGATTCTCGGCGGGATCTTCGACCAGCGTAATACCAAAATTGGACAGAACTTCTGCAGGGGTAACACCAGGCATGGGGCCTCCTTTAAAAACGCGGCACGTGGACGCGGCGCGCACTTTACTCACGTAAAGCCCGTTGTACCCGATATGCAAAAACGTTTTTGCGGCAAGGGCGGCAAGCCCGCCCAACGGTCAAAAATCGCACGCAAGCGGCCTAGTCATTGGGGACGTTCTTAAACGACTAGTCGTTGGGGACACTCTTGAACAGGCAACAGCCATGGAGTGCCCCAGGATGCCGGCACTTAGGGACGTCCCTAAGTGCCGACTACAGCGGCAGGCCTTGGCCGAGCATGGCTATGGCGCTCATCAGGACCAGCATGCCGGCAGCGTAGGGCAGGACGGCACCCAGGAGTTCGGCATCCTTACCGCGCACGTGGACGGCAGCCAGGCCAATCGCGAGTGTCTGCGGCGAGATCATCTTACCGGCGGCGACGCCCAGGGCGTTCAACGCGACCATCCAGTAGTCGCTCACACCCAGCGCAGTGGCAGCCTGGCTCTGGATGGGGCCAAACAGCATGCCCGAAGATGTGCCCGAACCGGTCACGAACGCACCGACCGCACCGATCCACGGAGCCAGAATCGGGTACAGGCCGCCGGCGACTGCAATGCAAAACGCACTGATCGACGAAATCATGGCGGCATAGCCCATCACCTTGGCGCAGCCCAGTACCGAAAGCATCGTGATCACCGTCGGCGTCATCTGCTTCACAGTCGCGGCCAGCACCTCGCCCATCATTCGCGGCGAAGCACCCTGAATGGCACCGCCGACAAACGCCGCCAGGAAAATCCAGACGCCCGGCGTGTTGATCCACGAAAACGTAAGCGTACCGGGATTCTCACCGCAATACACCTGCACGTGGCTCGCAAACGGCGCGAGCGCGGCATGTACAGCGGGCACCAGGTTAGACGTGCCCAGCAGCAACACAAAGATCAGGATGAAGCACGACCAGGCCGAAAGCGCCGACTTAACGGTGAGCTTCTCCCCCGCCTCGATATTCATGTGGAAGCGCGCATCCAGGTGGCCGGACTTCTCGGCGCGCATGGCAAGCGCGGCGGTCAGCGCAAGCGACACGATGGAGCCTACGACCACGGCCAGCTCGGGACCCACAAACATGGCAACGACCAGAGCCGCGCCGACAAACGACACGCCGGAGAGCAACGCCACGCCGGCAACACCGTGCAGGCGCTCGCCCACACTCGCGGCATTGCCCTGGTCATCGGCAACACGGCCCGCAACCAGCATAATAAATAGCGGCATCACCACAAAGAACGGTGCGAGCTGCACCAGCTGAACGGTCGCCAGGTGAAGGGAATCCAGACCCACCAGGTCGGCAACGGACACCGTGGGGATGCCGATGGAGCCGTAGGGCGTGGGCACGCCGTTGGCCAGCAGGCAGATGAGCACGGCAGGCACGGCCTCAAAGCCCAGACCCGCGAGCATGCCGGCAGGAATGGCGACGGCAGTGCCAAAACCGGCCATGCCCTCCATAAAGCCACCGAAGCACCAAGCCACGAGCAGCGCCAGCAGACGGCGGTCGCTGCTGATGGAGGTGATCATGCTGCCGATCACGTCCATGGCGCCCGTGCGAACGCACAGGTTATACGTGAACACCGCGGCGATGATCACCAGGACGATGGGCCACAGAGCCATCAAAAAGCCTTCGAGCGAGGCGGTCGCGATCTGTGCCATCGGCAGGTGCCACCATGCGAAGGCAAACACGCACGAAAGGGCGAACGAGCCAATAGCGGCCTTCCAAGCCGGCCATTTAAAGCACAGCAGCATCACGACGAGCCAGATAATCGGCACAAGAGCCAGTAAGAATGCGGCGACGTCCATAGGTAGAAGCTCCTTGGTGCCGCGTGGGCGGCATCGGGGGTGTCACAAAACTTCAACAGGATACCGCACGCTCACCGACAATTTACTGCCGCCCCCCGAAAATATTGAACAATCCGTTCAAAAACACGAGCGAACACCGTCGCGTCTATACTAGAGCACAGCAATAGAAAGGACTCCGCTTTGAGCATCACGCCCCTCGATAGCATCCGCCGCGCCATCGCCCGCCGCAACGGCATCTCCAACCCCGCTGTATCGAAAGACGGCGCCGCGAAGGCCCAGGGCGGCCGCATCGAGAACGGTCTCTTCCCTGCCTCCCACACGGCCGAAGAGCTCGCGCGCATCCAGGAGCTGAGCCAGCGCAACGCCGGCGGCCCCGACAGCAGCCAGGCCACGCGCCGTCGCCGGCGCGAACGCGATCGGGAGCCCGGCCCCGTCCGCCGCATGGTCAACGCTTGGTGGAACCGTCTGCTCGGCGCCGTCTACGGCGGCGGCTTCTCCATGCAGGAAGCGGAATACGAGGAGCACGCCACCCGCCGCGACTATCTTTGGAACACCCTCGGCACCGCCGTGTGGGGCTTGGCGTTTCCGCTGCTCACCATCGTGTCTACGCAGCTCGTGGGCGCCGAAGAAGCAGGCAAATTCTCCATCGCCTTTGTCACCGGCACGCTCATCATGATCGCATGCAACTACGGCGTGCGCAATTTCCAGGTCTCAGACATCGACGAAAAGACGTCCTTTGCCTCCTACCAGCTCAACCGCTGGCTTTGCGGAGCGCTCGCCCTAGGCTGCGGACTCATGTACAGCAGCGCCCGCGGCTATGACACGCAGATGGCGACGATCGGCCTGGGCGTCTACCTGTATAAGGTCATCGACGGCGTCGCCGACGTGTACGAAGGCCGCCTGCAGCAGGCCGACAAGCTCTACCTGGCTGGCATGAGCCAAACGCTACGCTCCGTCGGCGTCATCGCGGTCTTCAGCGTGGCGCTGTTCCTCACGCGCAGCATGCCCATCGCGGCCATGGCCATGGGCATCGCCGCGATCGCCTCGCTCGTGCTGGTCACCGCGCCGCTCGCCCTGCTCGAGACCGAAAAATCGCGCCGCATGAGTCTGCGCGAGGCTGGCCACCTGTTTATCCAGTGCGTCCCACTTTTTGGTGCGCTGTTCCTGTTCAACCTAATCGAGAGCATGCCCAAATTCGTGATGGAAGGCACGCTGGCCTACAAGTATCAGCTGTACTTTAATGCACTGTTCTTTCCGGCGCAGGCTATTTTGTTGAGCATTGGATTTATCTATAAACCGCAGCTCCTGCGTCTGTCGAGCATTTGGGCGAATCCGCGCAAGCGTCGCCGCTTTGACTTGATTATTGTTGCCGTTATGGCGCTGATCGTGGTCATCACCGGCATGTGCGCCGCATTTATGGCAGGCCCCGGCATCCCCATTATGAGCTTTATGTACGGCCTTAACTTTGAGCGCTACCGCACGCTGGCGCTGCTGATGGTCGTCGCCGGCGGCGTCACCGCAGCCATCGACTTTATCTACGCCATCATCACGGTGCTGCGCCATGCCGGCGACGTCACCAAGATCTACCTGATCTGCTTTGCCGTGAGCGTGGTGCTGCCGGTGATCCTGATTAAGCTGCTGGGTATGATGGGCGCTGTGGTGAGCTACCTAGCCATCATGGTCCTACTCCTGGTGCTACTGATTATCGAGTACGCCCACATCCGCCAACGCATTGAGCGCGACCGCAACCCCTACGGCGCCTAATTAGCTGCCCACGGTCACCGGAATTTGCGATGGAATCACCCCGGCTGGGGTCACATTGCGAACAATATGCATCACGCAAAACTAAGTGAGTAGACTTTTACCGAATCCCCGACCACACCGACAGAGCACAAGTCTTTGACCTGCGGTTTTATTGAGGCAAATATGTTGGGTGCTCGGCATTTCCAAAAAAGTCTACTCACTTAGCCAGAGGGCAGCCAAATGATTATTTAATCCCCGTCCCAGAGAAATCAATTAGCGGGCAGAAGGGCAAAAGTAGTCAAAAAACCCTTCCCAAATTAGCCACCCCTTGCACCCGTTATTCGCCCGGGTTGATGTTCGCGTAGAACTCCGCCCCGTCGTCCAGGCGCAGGATGCCCACGCGGCCGAACTCGGAGCCGGTGGCAGCAGCGCAGTCGATGTCGATGCGATCGGGCACGCCGGCAGTGTCCTCGCCGCCCAAGCGCACGATCTGCCCGCGTCCCGATTCCTCATCGAGCCCCGCCAGGCCACCGACATCGCAATAGCGCCCAAGCGATACCGTGGGCGTGTGGCCGCTCACCACGACCGGGCCCCTGCCCTCGGTAGAAAGCAGCCCGGTCGGCACATCCCAATAGCCGTGACGAATCCACAGCAGGTCATCGGACGACTGCACGGCGAGCATCTGCTGCAGCAGCTCGCGATCGGCACTCACCGCTCCGACGCCATCGGCACAATCGACGCCATGCTCAAGCAAAAACGCGTGCGCCGCCTTCATCTCGATTCCAGCATGTACCAGTAGATACGGGCGCTCCTCGGTCTCGACCACCGCGTAGAGCGGCAGCGCGGCCATCCATCGCACGAGCTCCTCGTATGCGTCAAATTCCATGTCGTTGAGCTGCTCGCGCGTCGTCCAACCACCGTTGATATCCCAGGTCTCGGCATCGAGCGGATCCTGGCCAATGATGGCATCGAGCATGATCTGCTCGTGATTACCCTTGAGCACGCGGGCGTTGGGCAGCGAGCGCACGAGCTTAATAACGCCGACCGGATCGGGCCCGCGATCGATCATGTCGCCCAGCACGTACAGCGTGTCGTCGGACGTCAACGAGATCTTAGACAGGGCCTCGTCAAGCGCACGCACGTGCCCGTGAGCATCAGATGTCACATAGATCGCCATGGTACGCCTCTCCTTGCATTGCGGCCGAAGCCCGGCGCCGCAACTAAAACTTCAAGTTGAACTTAAACGTTACCCATTGTACTCCGTTGCAATAAAGCTGGAAAGGGTTTCCGAGCAGAGGCAAAGACGGCAGCCGTCTATGACGATATCGCGCATGCCCGCAATCCAACCCCATAAACCCACCATCTTTGGGTACAAATAACCGCAGACAACTGACCGTGCCACGCCAACCACCCAGGAGCGGACACTCCCTATGAACCAGATTCTTCTCTTTATCGGCCTCGTCATTATTCTGTGCCTGACCATCAAACCCGTCGGCAAAAAGTTCCCCTTCCCCACCCTGCTCATCTTTATCGCGCTGGGCATGCTGTTGGGCGTCAACGGCCCGACGCATATCGACTTTAGCGACTACGCACTCACCGAAACCGTCTGCAGCACGGCGCTGCTGTTCATCATGTTCTACGGCGGCTTTAACACCAATATCGACCGCGCCAAGCCCGTCGCCGCGCCGGCGGTGCTGCTGAGCACGCTCGGCGTCGTCATCACCGCAGGCATCACCGGCGTGTTCGCCCACTTTGTGCTGGGCTTCGACTGGATCGGCGGCCTGCTGTTGGGATCGGTCGTGGCGTCCACCGACGCGGCCAGCGTCTTTAGCGTTCTGCGCGAGCACAGCCTTTCGCTGAGGGGCGGCACCGACTCGCTGCTCGAGGTCGAATCGGGCTCCAACGACCCCGTCGCCTACATGCTCACCGCCGTGCTCGCCACACTCGCGGCCGGCGGCGACATCAACATTCCCGCACTGCTGGCCAAGCAGATTATCCTGGGCGCGGGCCTGGGCCTTGCCCTCGGCTGGGCGGCGGCCCGCCTGATTGAACGCGCACATGCAACGGCCGAAGGTGCGCAGACCATCTTTTTGTTCGCCGTGGCCATCGTCGCCTACGCGCTGCCGAGCTACCTGGGCGGCAACGGATTTTTGGCCGTGTACCTGGCCGGCATTGTGCTGGGTGCGAGCGACATCACCGGCAAGGTCGAGATGGCGCACTTCTTCGATACCCTCACCGAGATGGCCGAGATGACGATCTTCTTCTTGCTCGGCCTGCTAGTAACGCCCGCACGCCTGCCGCAGATGCTGCTGCCGGGCCTGGCGCTCATGGCGTTTATGCTCTTTGTGAGCCGCCCCATCGCCGTGGGAATGCTGTTGGCGCCCTTTAAGACGAGCCCCCGCCAGGTTGCGCTCGTAAGCTGGGCGGGCCTGCGCGGAGCAGCTTCAGTCGTCTTTAGTCTCTTTGCCGTGGTGGCCGGCGTTCCCGGCGGACACGACCTATTTGACCTGGTGTTTGTGATTGCTGTGTCAAGCATTGTGGTGCAAGGTTCGCTGCTGCCGGCGGTGGCGAAGAAGCTCGATATGATCGATGCGACCGGCGACGTGCGCCGCACCTTTAACGACTACCGCGACGAGGACGGCATGTCGTTCGTCAAGCTCAAGGTAGGCGCTGGACATCCGTTTGCCGGACGCTCGCTCGCGGACATTGGCAGCGCCACAGATATGCTCGTGGTCCTGGTGCTACGCGACGGGGCGCACCCGGTACTGCCCAACGGTGATACCGTCATCGAGGAAGGCGATCTGCTGGTGATGGCCGCCCCAACGTTTGAAGAGCGTGCCGAGGTTACGCTGCGCGAAGTCACCGTGACACCCCACGGTCGCCTGGCCGGCCAACGCCTGCGCGATGTGCCGCAAGGCAAGCATCCGTTTATTGTGGTGATGCTCAAGCGCGACGGCCAAACGATCATTCCCGATGGCAACACCCTAATATACGCCGGCGACGAAGCCGTCATCGCCACGCTGGCGTCGTAGCCATCCCCACCCATAAGTTGCGGTGAAATAGGGATTGAATAGGCTTCTGAACAGCCATTTCAGTCCCTATTTCACCGCAAGTTATTGAGGGGATGGGTTGAAAAACATTTGAATTGACACCGAAATGAAAAAAGCCGGGGAAAACGTCCCCGGCACTTGGAAGCCCTCTCTTTTGAGATGACCGATTTCTTTATATCACGAACGCTAGTTAGATGCCATTCATTGAGGGCTTTATCAGGCGCGCCATCCCATCCACATGGCGCCATTTGAAAGCCGTCCGATCTCATGCTATAAAGAAATCGGTACCCTCTAAAAGAGGGGCCTCCAAGAGCCGGGGTCTTACACCCGGCATTTTTTGTGCGTAAAGTCACCGCAGCCCCTGCCTTGCCCCTAAGAGGGGCGGGGTAGCCGTCCCGAATTGGCTACATTTGAGCATCAATCGCCCCGGCTGGGGTCTCGTTGCGGACAATTAGCGTCTCTCAAAACTAAGTGAGTAGACTTTTGTCGAATCGCCGACCACGTCTCCAAAACACAAGTCTGTGACCTGCGGGTTTGTTGAAGCAAATTAGTCGGGTGCTCAGGATTTCCAATAAAGCCTACTCACTTAGCCAGCGTGCAGTCAAAATAGAACAGTCGCGAGGTCAGTAGACTCCATTGCGACGGCTTATCGTGCATTTTCGCGCAGCTGCGGGTGCAGACGCCCCGTCCCAAATTAGCTACCCTAGTCATCGTCGGCGGCAAAGTCGCGGAGGTCGAGGCCTTCGCGTTCGGCTCGAGCTAGGAGCTCTTGAGGAGACTCGTCCTCGATATCCACTACGTCGAGCATGGCGGCCGGAAAACCCACGCCAGTCGCGCTCCCCGCACGGTCGAGCAAGCCCTCGCGCAGCTGGTCTACATCGACTTCGATTTTCATGGTGAAACCTCCCGCCGGCCAATCGCGACCGAACAAACCGCACGCCCCAAATGATGTGCAATAAATCCCAGATACGGCCATAATAAAACAATGAACATCGGGGAGGTTACGGACGATGGATAAGCTCGATGCCATGACGGAACAAGTCAGGGACTTTTGTGATGCACGCGACTGGCGCAAATATCACACGCCGAAAGAGCTTGCCATCGGCATGGCAACTGAGTCCTCCGAGCTCCTTCAGCTCTTTCGTTTTATGAGCGACGAGCGCATTGCAGAAATGTTCGAAGATGCCGAGCAACGCCAAGCCATCGAAGACGAAGTCGCCGACACACTTCTTTTCCTCCTGCGTTTTGCCGATTTAAACAGAATCGATCTCCCAGCTGCGCTCTCGTCCAAACTCATGCGCAATGGCGAGCGCTACCCCATCAATGCATCATCCGTCGAATACAGAAAGGCGGGCCACCGTGAGTAATGAGTTCGCCCTTCGGCAATACACGCTTCCCCTACCCCAGCCCTTTGAGACAAGCGAATCGCTTCAGGACTTTGGAACGCCAAAGCCAGGGTCGCACCACGACGAAAGCTGGCCTGTTCTCTACATCCTGACCAACAGCAAAAATAAAACGGCATACATCGGTCAAACGACCAATTATCGACGCCGTATGAAACAACACGCTGCAAACGTGGACAAGGACTTCGACCGGACCCTTCTAATCGACAATCCCACCTTCAACCAATCCGCAACGTTCGAGTTCGAGAATCGACTTATTGAGCTGTTCTGTGCCGACGAAAAATATCAGGTCACCAATGCCAACAACGGCTATGCTCAATTCGATTATTTTGAGCGTCCTCAGTATCGCCAGAAGTTCCGAGACCTCTGGACAAAGCTTCGCGAAGAAAACTACGCGATTCATCCGATTGAAGAGCTCGAGAACTCCGATCTGTTCAAGTTCTCGCTTTTCAAGACCCTTACGCTCGACCAATACGAAACGATCGAGACGATTTATAAACGTCTCGAACAGGAGCATGAAGACGCAAAACATGGCGGCTCAAAAAGAGAACGTATAACCGTCGTGAATGGCGCGCCGGGAACAGGTAAAACAATCCTCGCCATCAGTCTCATGTTCAAAATCAAAAATGAGCCCAACCTTTCCGGCTTGCGAGTCGGTTTTGTCACCCCCATGGATTCCCTGAAGAAGACCCTCAGGAAACTCACGCACTTCCTTCCAGGGTTAAAGCCTGGCGATATCTTGAGCCCCAGTGACGTGACCAAAAATGATCGTTATAACATCCTACTTGTCGACGAAGCACATCGACTGGGTAATTATCTAAGCATGGGCTCCGGCATCAAGGCCTTCTATAACACCTGCGATCGCCTCGGCCTTCCACATACGAGCAACCAAGTTGACTGGATATTCAAATGCTGCGACAAGGCATATCTGTTCTATGACCCCAAACAGCAAGTCCGCGCATCGGGACTCAACCGAGATGGCCTTGAGCAGCGACTCAACCAACTCGAAGAAGCTGGAATCGAGACCGAAGAATTCAACTTGAGCACCCAAATGCGTGTGCGTGGCGGCGATGAGTACCTCGATTTTGTCTACGACCTGCTTGACAACAAAGCGTACATGCATGCCGGCATGAAGTTTGATGAGCTCTTTGCCTCTCAGCCTTACGACTCGCAAGCCGGCGATCCTGACAGTGATATCCCCAGGTACCAGTTTGGCATAGTCGACCGCTTTGAAGATTTCTGCTCCCTACAGCAGACCAAAGAAAAAGAAGTTGGGCTGTCCCGTATGACAGCCGGTTTTGCTTGGAAATGGGAAAGCAAGAGCAATAAAGATGTGTTCGATATCGTCATCGAGGGCATTCCCAAACGTTGGAACTCAACCCAGAAGGATTGGGTTAACTCCGCCAACGCCGTCAACGAAGTCGGATGCATTCATACGGTACAAGGCTACGATCTCAACTACGGATTCGTAATTCTGGGTCCCGACATTTACTACGATTCGGACAAAGATTCAGTCTACGTTAACAAGGCGAACTTCAAAGATGCCGTCGCGAAGAAAAAAGCAAGCGACGATGATCTGCTAAAGATTATCGTCAACGCCTACTACGTCCTCATGACGCGCGGCATGCTAGGAACGTATCTCTATGTGTGCGACCCCGCACTCAAAGAGTACCTGTCACGGTATATCCCGGTGGTATAGACCTAGCGACCGCCCTCCCCCATGTAACCATCCTGTAAATCATAGCGGCGCACTCGGGTTTTGCTGTGATGCGGTCGCGCCTGACGCTGCACTGTGCTAAAGTATCCCGAACGTTCAAACGACTACGAGGGAGACTAGAAGATGGCACGTGTGCACAACTTCTCAGCTGGCCCGGCCGCACTGCCTACAAGCGTGCTCGCCGAGATCGCCAACGAGATGATGGACTACCGCGGTTGCGGCATGTCCGTGCTCGAGATGAGCCATCGATCTAGCATGTACCAGCAGATCATCGATGACGCCGAGGCGACCCTGCGTCGCCTGCTGAGCATCCCCGACAACTACCGTGTCCTGTTTTTGCAGGGCGGCGCCACGTTGCAGTTTGCGGGCATCCCCATGAACCTCATGCGCCGCGGCCGCGCCGGCTACGTCGTGACCGGCAACTTTGCCAACAAGGCGTACAAAGAGGCCGCCAAGTACGGCGAGGCCGTGCTGCTCGCGAGCTCCGAGGACACCAATTTCGACCGCATCCCCGACATGGCCGACATCAACGCGCGCATTGCCGCCGAGGCCGCGGGCGACGGGCTCGACTACGTCTACGTCTGCCAGAACAACACCATCTTTGGCACCATGTTCCACGAGCTGCCCGATTGCGGCGACGTGCCGCTGGTCGCCGATGTCTCGAGCTGCTTTTTGTCGCAGCCGCTCGACGTTGAGCGCTACGGACTCATCTACGCCGGCGCGCAGAAAAACGCCGGCGCCGCGGGCGTCACCGTGGTCATCGTGCGAGACGACTTGATCGCTGACGGCCCGGCCTTTGCGCAGACGCCGCAGTACATGGACCTTAAGACCCAGGCCGCCAAGGGCTCCATGCTCAACACGCCCAACACCTTTGGCATCTATGTGTGCGGCAAGGTGTTCCGTTGGGTTGAGCAGACCGGCGGACTTGCCGCCATGGCCGAGCGCAACTGGGCAAAGGCCAACCTGCTCTACGACCTGCTCGAGCACAGCGAGCTGTTCCATGGCACCACGCAGGCCGACAGCCGCTCCATCGCCAACGTCACCTTCCGCACCGGCGATGCCGACCTCGACGCGGCCTTTGTCGCAGGCGCGGCCAAGCACCAGATTCAAAACGTCAAGGGCCATCGCCTGGTGGGCGGTATGCGCGCCAGCGTCTACAACGCCGTAACCATGGAAGACGTGCAGGCACTGGCCTCGTACATGAAGGACTTCGAAGCGCAGCATAGTTTGAGCCCGCGATCTAACTAGCCCGCAACCCGCGGGCCGACCAGCCACTTCAAACCACTTGTTTTAAACAAACCCGCTAAGGAGTTTTTCATGCGCAAGATTAAGACCATCGACGACATCACCAAAGACGGCAAAGTCGAGTTTGGCGAGGGCTACGAATTTGTAAGCACCGCCGAAGAGGCCGACGCCATCCTGATGCGCTCGACCGACCTGCACGGCTACGAGCTGCCCGAGGGCATCCGTGCCATCGCCCGCTGCGGCGCCGGTGTCAACAACATCCCCATCGAGGAGTACGCCAAGAAGGGCGTCGTCGTCTTTAACTCCCCCGGCGCCAACAGCAACGCCGTCAAGGAGCTCGTCCTGGGCATGCTGGTGCTTTCGAGCCGCGGCGTGGTGCAGTCGATGAAATGGGTGCGCGACAACGCCGACGACCCCGAGATTCAGATCGACGCCGAAAAGGCTAAGAAGGCCTTTGTGGGCCGCGAGCTCAAGGGCAAGCGCATCGGCGTCATCGGTCTGGGCAACGTGGGCTCCAAGGTCGCCAACGCCTGCGTCGACCTGGGCATGGACGTTTACGGCTACGACCCGTTCATTTCCGTCGAGCACGCGCGGGTGCTGAGCCGCGAGGTGCAGCGCGTGGGCACGCTCGAGGATCTCTGCCGCGGCTGCGACTACCTCACCGTGCACGTGCCCAGCAAGGCCGACACCATCGGCATGATCAGCACCGAGCAGATTAACCTGCTGGCACCGGACGCCGTGCTCATCAACTACGCGCGCGAAACCATCATTGACGAGGACGCCGTCGACGCCGCCCTGCGCGAGGGCAAGCTCAGCTGGTTTAGCTGCGACTTCGCCACGTCCAAGACGGTCAAGATGCCCAATACGTTTATCACCACGCACTCGGGCGCCGGCACCGGCGAGGCCGAGGCCAACTGCGCCGATATGGCCATCAGCGAGCTCAAGGATTACCTGGAGAACGGCAACATCGCGCACAGCGTCAACTACCCCGCTTGCAGCATGGGCAAGGCGCGCGCCGCGAGCCGCATCGCCTGCCTGCACGCCAACGTGCCCAACATGATCGGCCAGATCACGGCCATCCTAGCCAAGGACAACGCCAACGTGCAGCGCATGACCAACGAATCCGCCGGAGAGAACGCCTACACCATGTTCGACACCGACGAGCACCTGGACAGCAGCACCATCGAGGCGCTCAAGCAAATTCCTTCGATGTATCGCGTGCGCGTGATCAAGTAGCGCCGGCTGATCTGGAAGGCAGTTCCCCATGTGGCCTGCCCGTTACTGACATTGAATGCCCGCGGGGGCGCCTTTCGCACGAGAGGCGCCCCCGTTTTTGTGAGCGCTCCATTAAATGCACCGAGCCGCTTCTTGGCATACAATCTGTATGTTGACCTAACTATCTGTGAGGTGCCTATGGTTGATACAGATTTTGCTTGGCGGCTTACGCAAGGACTCGTGCGGATCGACAGCTCAGACCCGGGTGCGTACGAGGACGAGATTGAGCGCTATATCAAAGCGTTGGTTGAGGCTCAACTGGGGCGGTTGAGCCATCCGGTGCTCCATGCCGTGCAGGTTGAGGAACTCGAGGTGCTGACCGGACGCCGCAATCTCATGGTCACCGTGCCCGGTTTGAGCGACGAGGCGCGGCTGGTCTATATCTGCCACATGGATACCGTTACCTTGGGCGATGGCTGGGACGCAAACACGCCGCCACTCGGAGCGGTTGTGCGTAACGACAAGCTCTACGGCCGCGGTGCCTGCGACATGAAGAGTGGCCTGGCCTGCGCCATTGCCGCACTGGTCCATACGCTCGAGCGCGTGGCGGCGGATGGCGCGCTGCCCCGCCGCGGCCTTTCGCTCATCTGCTCGGTCGACGAGGAAGATTTTATGCGCGGCTCAGAGGCAGCCATCGATGCTGGCTGGGTCGGCTCGCGTGAATGGGTGCTGGACACCGAGCCCACCGACGGACAGATCCAGGTGGCGCACAAGGGTCGCACGTGGTTCGAGATCGAGATGACCGGCGTCACGGCGCATGCGAGCCAGCCTTGGAAGGGCACGGATGCCGTCGCCGCCATGGCCGAGGTCGTGTGTTCGCTCCGTCGCGCGTTTGTAGCGCTGCCCGCGCACGATGAGCTGGGGCCTTCGACCATCACGTTTGGCCAAATCGAGGGCGGATATCGCCCCTACGTCGTACCCGACCGCGCCAAAGTCTGGGTCGACATGCGCCTGACCCCGCCGACCGATACGGCCGCCGCGACGCGCATGGTAGAGCAGGCCATCGCCGTCGCCGAAGCCGCCGTTCCCGGTTGCCATGGCAGCTACACCGTGACGGGCGACCGCCCCGCCATCGAGCGCGACCCGAACTCTCCCCTTCTAGCAGCGCTCAAGCGTGCCGCCGATGACGTGACGGACGCGGACACGACCGTCGGCTTCTTTACCGGCTACACCGACACCGCCGTCATTGCCGGCAAGACAGACAACCGCAATTGCATGAGCTACGGTCCCGGGTCGCTCGCGCTCGCGCACAAGCCCAACGAATATGTGCCCCACGCCGATATCGTTCGTTGTCAGCAGGTGCTAATCGCGCTCGCCGATAACGTGCTCTGGGACGAGAGCTGCCAAGTTGGGGCATAATAAGCCGCGAACAAACCGATTCGTGCGTTAGGACCGCCCATGAAAGCACTTCCGTTTCCCTGCATCCGCCCGACTCAGGACCGCGTGCTCGAGGCGCTGCCTGCAATGGGCAGCATCCTGAGCGGCAACGATGCTCTGCGCGGAGCCATTGCCGATGGTCTGATGCTCAAGGACCCGGGTGCGGCGTATTACGTGTACGAATGCTCGGGCGAGCCGGGACGTGTGACGGGTGTCGTGGCGATCTGCCCGGTTAACGTGCTGACGGGTAGCGACGAGGCTGCCGCCGAGAGCGTCGACGCACTCGCCGCCGCGCGCGCGATCACCGAGCTCAAGGTGCAGCCCCGTCCCGTGTCGCTCGCCTACGAGGCCTCGCCCGTCATGGATATCATCCTGGGCGCCGCCAAAGAGGGCGCGTCGCTCTACGCCGTCACCGACCCCGCGGGCATTACGCACCGTGCGTGGGAGGTCAAGCGCGAGGACGCCGTCGGGGCCATCCGCGCCATGCTCGCCCAAGCACCGGAGCCGGCACTGGTCGACGACCCCGCCTACGCTGCCGCGTTGACCGGGGCGTCGCAGCTGCTGGCCGATGAGGCCCGTTCCGCCGGAACGTACACCGGCAAGGAGCCGTTCAACTTTACCGTTGCCGTGCTCTTCCCCGCTGCGCAGGTCAGCGGCGCCGCGCCGCAGGTTCCGACAGGCCTGCTCACGCACCAGGTCGCGCGATTCTAGCAAGACCAGACCGCCCAGCACAAAAATTGGCAGCTCAACAAACAGGGGGCGGAGACGCAGCAGGTACATGCATCTCCGCCCCTTTTGCGTCGAGAAATTATGTCGGCGACCCGTGCCGCCGCGCTCGCGTTATCCGCGCTGCGGACCCGCAGTAGCCACGAGCGGTTCAAGCCCCAGCTCGCGCGCGTAGTCTTCCTGCGTAAAAATCTCAACCAGTTCAAACGTATCCGTCGCATCATCAAACGCAAAGTGCAGCACCGAGCAGTTGCCCGGCACGCGATCGCGCTCGTCGGCCGCCGCACCCTTGGTATGGTCCATGAACTCCTTGATGGCCGATCCGTGGCTCACCGCGAGCACGCACTCGTGGTCCGGGCGTCGCATAAGATCGGTCAACGTCGCCACCATGCGCTCGCGCACCTGCATCTGGCCCTCGCCGCCAAACTGGCGATAGAAGTCGCGCCACGGGCGCTCGGGCATGAGCATCACGCGCTCGGCCTCAAAGTCGCCAAAGAACCACTCACGCAGGCCGTCCAGGCGCTCGTACGCCAAGCCCGGCCACAAGTTGGCGATAGTCTGCTCGGTGCGATGAAGCGTAGAGGTGTAGACGTGGTCGGGCCCAATGCCGCGTGTGCGCAAAAACATGCCGGCACGCGCCGCCTGGTCGCATCCCAGCTGCGTGAGCGGCGAGTCACTCCAACCCTGAATAATGCGCTTAAGGTTGAATATCGTCTGTCCATGGCGAACCAGATACAGGTCTTTATTCATAGGGGTCCTTTCGTTCGTTACCAATCAAGGAGCGAAAACGCCCCGTCGCAATAGCCAAAATGAAGCACGGCACCGTTGTCGGGTAGCTCTCCCCTGCCAGTCACATACTCAAGAAACTCCTGGCAGGCTGAGCCGTGGGAAACCGCCAGCACGCAGTCGTGCTGCGGCCTGGCCATGATGCGCGACAGCACCGCGACCATACGTGTGCGAAGCTCACTTTCCGACTCGCCACCAAAGGCAACCGGATAATCACCCCAGGGCTGCGGCGGCATCTCGCGATTTGATGTGCCCTCCAGCGAGCCAAAATGCCACTCACGCAGGTCATCGACCAGCTCAATGGAACGGCCCTCGCCAACGATAAGCTCGGCCGTATGCCGCGCCCGGCCCAACGGCGAGGAATACACATGATCAAAGGCCACGCCACGCGCCGCAAACGCCGTACGCGCCGTCAGCGCCTGCTCGCGCCCGCGCACCGTAAGCGGCGAATCGTGCCAGCCCTGCAAAATGCTCTGCACATTGAGCTCAGTCTGCCCATGCCGCACCAAATACAGATCTGCCACACACCCTCCCCTCATACCACCACAAAGGGGACAGGAGCCTTTGTGGTGATTTTGCCGCCGGATTGCACCGCAACGACGCACAACTACAGCAGCACGTCGTCAAGCGGACGCTTGGGTACGTGGTGCACTTGCGCCTCGTCGCGCCAATAATTGATGGAGCCGTCGGGGTTGGAATCGATCGCATCGATCACCTGTGTCTCGGCCGGAACACCAAACGCCATGATCAGCTTGAGCTCATACTTGTCGTTATCGAGCCCCATGGCATCGATCGCGCGGGGCGTAAAGGCCTTGAACATGCAGGCTGCCACCTCGGGCGTGGCGCTGCGGGCGGCGAGCATCATCGTCTGCGCGGCAATGCCCGTGTCGACCTCGGTAATGGGAGCGACGGGCTTGCCCGGAACGGCGCGCTCAGCCAGAATCGCGATGTAGCCGGTCGGGCGCTCGCCCTCATCGGGACCCGGCCAATCCTTGAGCGCACCGGCCCATGCAAGCTCGTCAAATACACGCGCGCAGTCCTCTGCACCGCTTACCACATGAAAACGCAGACGCTGAGCATTGGCGCCGCAGGGAACCAGGTGCGCCAGTTCCGCCAGCTCGAGCAAAAACTCGCGCGGCACGCGCATGGACTCGTCAAAGCGACGGCACGTGCGGGCGCGGCGAACCAACGCATCAAACGCGTCCAAGCCGAGCTTTTCGCAACCTTGCTTCGCCATCGACTCAGCGCTTACCGGCGCCGCGGGAACTGTTTCGTTCATAGGGACCCCCAATTTCGGGCAATTGTTCTTAGGAAAATCTAACCTAAAACGTAGGCAATAACGAACAGGGCTGCAATGTTCTACACCTGTTGAATAGAAAATCGCGACGTGGGGAACAACGGAAACAATTCGGGGCCTTTGGGTTACGTTTCGCCCTCCCCGACCCATACGCCAGCGCCTTTAGGCGATACTGGTTGTAACGATCAAGGCTTACGCCGCACAGAAAGGAGACATTATGGGCATCTTTAAGAACGATGACCAAAAAACGAGCCAGTTTGGATTTGACGAGAAAAGCATGGCGGGCAAAGCCGTCAAGGCCGTGCGCTGGATCTACGCCATCACGGGCGTCTTAGCGCTCATTGCTGGTATCGCGCTGCTTTTTGCACCCGCCAAGTCCCTCGTCTTTTTGACGACCGTCCTGGGCTTCTACTTTGTGATTACGGCAGCCATCAGGCTGTTCACTGCCATTTTTGAGCCGCTGCTGCCCACCGGCTGGCGCGTGACGAGCATCATCTCCAACCTACTCATTATCTTGGGCGGCGTCATAATCCTGCGCAACCAGGCCTTCTCGACCGCGACGCTCACCACGATGGTGGTTATCGTGGCCGGCTTTGGCTGGATTGTCGAAGGTGTCATGTCCATTCTGGAGTCCGAGCTTTCGTCCAACCGCGCCCTCGCCATCCTGAGCGGCGCACTCTCCATCATCGCCGGCATGTTCGTGTTTATCTATCCGCTGTGGTCGGCCAAGATGCTCGTCATCTTTAGCGGCGCCGCGCTGCTGGTGTTTGGCGTAACGCTGATTGTTCGTGCTATTCAATTTGGCAAACTGGTGCACTAGATGCCACGAACGCTCTTTATTGATGCAGACGCCTGCCCGGTCACGCGCGAGTCGATTGACTGCGCGCGGCGGGCGGGCGTCGCCGTTGTTATCGCCGGCAACAGCACGCAAAACCTGGAACGGCACATTCGCCGCGACGACCCGCGCGATGCCGAGCACGCGCGACGCGGATTTTGGGTCACGACGCTCGATGTGAGCGTGGGCGCCGACAGCGCCGACTTTGCCATTGTCGAACGCCTGCAGGCGGGCGACGTGGTCGTGACGCAGGACATTGGCTTGGCGAGCATGGTGCTCGGGCGCGATGCCGCCGCCATCGGTGTGCGCGGGCGCGTGTACGACAAGGCGACTATCGACATGCAGCTGTTTATTCGCCACGAGGAAAAGAAGGTACGCCGCGCCGGCGGACGCACTCGCGGTCCGGCAGCATTTACCAGCGAAGATCGCGCCCGCTTTAAACGCAACCTCACTGAGCTGCTGCACTAACCAAGGTAGATTTTTGGGACATGCCTAAAAATCTACCTTTTTGTTTTAGACAGTCTGAGCGCTCGGAATCCATGGCTCAACAAAAAAAACGGGCTTCAAAATGCCGTGCGTCGCCGCATTGCGCAGGCGCCGAGCATGGCTATTTTGAAGCCCGTTTTGTTAGGCCCACTTAGAGGCCGAAGGCGGATAGGATGAGGCCCCAGCCCGCGCCGATAACGTACATCATAATCAGGAACACGACGTTTTCGCGGGCGCTGCGGTTGGTGCGGAACAGCACCAGGTAGCCCACGCCAGCGGAGATAAGCGTGCCAGCGAGCATCGGCGCCAATTGCAGCGCACCTTCCAGATATAGTTGCGTAATGACCACGCTCGCCGAGCAGTTGGGAATCAGGCCGACAAGCGCCGAGCCCAAGACGGCGAGCGTCTCGTTGCCACGCAGGAACTGCTCGATCGCGGACTCGCCGAAGGTCTCGAGCACGGCGACCAGGACCAGCGTCACCAGGAAAATAAAAACCGAAACCTGCACAGTGTGCGAGATCGCGCTGCGGATAATCGACAGAACGGACGCGCCCTCGTGGGAGTGGTCGTGGCTGTGGCCGTGGTGGTGCTCATGCTCGCCCGTGTGACCGTGATCATGGCTGTGTCCGTGGTCGCGCTCGTGTTCATCTTCATCATCGCAACCGCAATGGTCGCGCTCGCACAACTCGTGGATGTGGTCGGCGCTCACGCCCGCCTCGGCCACCTCGTCGATGATGTCACCGCCGCTGTGGTCATCGTGCGCGCAGTTCACATGGGCAGGATTGGCCGCGGTTCCCAGCACGGTACGGCGAATCGCCGCGTGCGCGCGGGCGTTACGGCGCAGGCCGCGAATGGCAGCGTCCACGATAAAGCCCGTGACCAGCGCGATCAGTGCTTTCGAAGCCAAAAGCATCGCCATGGTCTGCACGGGCACCTGCTCGGCGAGCAACAGCGGCAGCATCTCATCGGAGGTCGAAAGGAACACCGCCACCAACGTGCCCAAGGTCACGACGCGACCGGCGTACAGTGTGGCCGCCATTGCCGAAAAGCCGCACTGCGGCACCATGCCCAGCAGCGAGCCAACCACGGGACCCGCGGCGCCGGCGCGCTTGATGGCCCCGTTAACGCGGTCGCCCGCGACGTGCTCCAAGGTCTCGAGGGCCAGATACGTCACCAACAAAAACGGCACCAGCGACAGCGTGTCCTTGCCGGCGTCGAATAAAATATCAATCAGCAAATCCATGAAGGATGGAACCTTTCGTGTCTTTCGGCAGCATTGTAAAAGTCCTAGCGGTCAACTAGGGTATTGTAGTTGTCCTAGGCGCGATGCCAATAGTTGCCCATGGTAAACTATCATCTCGCCACATCTCAATGAACCCGAGCCGCGCGGTGTGGCCCGTCCAAGGAGCAGTTATATGAACGTTTCACAAGCACTCGAATACGAGCGTCAGCCGTTTATCCCCATGTTTATCTATGGCGATCACGGCGCCATGGAATCCGAGCGCCAGAAGGGCGAGGAGGCCCTTAAGGTGCTCGAAACCGAGTACTTTACCGCCGAGGGCGACCCCAGCTTCGACTTTGCCACCGTGCGCGACCTGGCTGACCGCAACCGCGACCTGTGCGACCAGATTGGCGAGGCACGCCTGCGCAACGTGACGCCCGTGGCGCTTTCGCGCGGCTTGTCCGATGCCGACACCTGCGCCGCCATCGGCAAGATGCAAAAGCGCACCGCCGCGTCCGTTATGCGCGAAATCCGCGGCGACCGCGACGCGCTCGGCGTGGCCTACGCCCGCAAGCCCATCCAGGGCACCGTGCTCGGTATCGACATCGAGACCACCGGCCGTGCACCCGAGCGCGGTTATATCATCAACGTCGGCTGGGAGATCATGGAGCTCACCAGCGACGCCGTCCCGCACGACGCCGAGGCACACTACTGCGGTCTGCCCGACATCTACCGCGGCGAGGATGTACCGCTGTCGAATATCCACCACATCACCTGGGACGACATCGACGGCAAAACGCCCTTCCGCGAGAACAAAGAGCTGCAAAAGCAGCTGCTCAAGCTCATGAAGAAGTACCCGTACATGGCACACAACGCCGCGTTTGAGGACAGCTGGTTCAAGATCCACCTGGACGGCTACGCCGAGGCACGCCGCGCCGGCAAGATCATCGTCATCGACTCGCGCCAGATCTGCCGCAGCCTGGATGCCGACGTCCGCTCGCTCCCCCGCGAGTCCGCCCCCGCCGCGCTCGAGAACTGGGCGCGCCGCCGCGGAACCCTCGCCGCCGACGCCAACGAGCAGCATCTGGGTCTGGACGACACCGACCTCATGCTCCGCACCGTCCAAGCCGAGTTCAACCTCAAGAGCCTATTTGCCAAGTAGAAACGCCTGCGACAAACTCCGGCGTAGATCACGAGCGGCCTCGCAGCGGGAAACCCCGCAGCGGGGCCGCCCTACGTTCCATAGATAGATCTGCCATCACAAATTCTGAACCCTCATTTTGAACGATTTCGGCCAATTCCCGACACGTAATTCGTTGTCGGATGGTGATGCATCACTATCAAATGTGCGGCAATTGAGTATTTATATGCTAGGGCTAAGCTGCGAAAACTTTTATTTAGGGCCTACCAACCCATAATTGCGTCAAGCTTTTTGACAGCATTTGGTTAGACCTCTAAAACGACTTTTCCACTCAGCGCCATCAACACGGCATTAGCTGACACGATATATACCATGAGTATCGTATTGTCACATACCACGGCGAAAGCGGTCTACCAGACCGCGCATTCGGTGTCTGCGAAAGACACCGAGCCCTGTAGTCCTGCCACAATTTACGGATCATGCCCCAGCGGAGCACTCCTCGACGCAGCCGCAGAATGGCTCGCCAAACATGATGTTTCCCTCGACGCAATTGATTCCCTCGAGGTGATGGTGTTTGATCGAAGGAATGCGCGCTATGCAATGAACTGTCAATGCCACGTGTCTTCAAAACGATTCTCGAGCTCACGCTTCATCGAGCTCAAAGATGGCATCTTCGTTGTTGGCGTTGAGCTTTGCGCACTCCGGCCGCCACCTATCTCCCTTTTCGCGAACTAGTAGAGTACTACTTTGAGCTGTGCGGCGCTTATTCCCTTGGAAACGGTTCTTCTACCTCTTATACCGAGCGTTTCCCACTTACCTCGACCGAGAGGATAAAGCAGTTCTTTAATTCCATTACCAGATGCGACGGTCTGGCCCTTGCCCGAAAGGCGACCCAATGTGTGCGCGACGGATGCCGGTCTCCTATGGAAACGGCCTTTGTCATGATGCTAACGCTGCCCAAAAGCGAAGGAGGGCTTGGTATTAAGGGAGTTGAGACCGATTACGAGGTGCAGGTCACCGCTGCCGCGAAGAATCTCACGAGACGCAAAAAGTTCTTTATGGATGCGTATCTAAAGAAATCTCGCACAGACATTGAATACAACGGTTTTTATCATGACGCGGAAGAAGACCGCGCCATCGATGAGGAACGCAAGAATGCGCTTGCGTCCATGGGATACGGAATCATCACCGTCAGTCGTTATTCCTTTATGCATGCCAGCGCTTTCGTTAGGGTCATGGAGGCGATCCAACGAAAAGAGGGCATACGCCCCTCGCGTCTGCCAAAAGACTTTCAAATCATGCAAGAAGACCTGAGACAGTTTGTACTCAGAAGATTTATAGAAGAGAAAAAGCGAATTCAGAAGCAGCTTCGCCAGGATTCCGAAGATCGTCAACGAATCGACCTCGAAAAAGCAACACTCGAAGGCATCACATTGGACGATCCGACGATTAACGAGGCTCCGGCAATCGATGACATGCAGACTGTCGAACCCGACAGTCCATCATTCGACCAAACAAGCAGTCTCACGCCCGAAGGCAGGGTCTTCGGTGCAGGAAGCTAGACCGGCTAACAAGGTGGGTACCCTGGCGATGTGCAAAATTGCGAGTATTCAGCAGGGTCGGGTGTCTATCACCCTCGAGTGGATCCAAATGCGAAGCGAAATCACTCTTGCGTGAGAGCGTTAGGCAACATTTGAGGAAGAACTCATCGGATTAACATCCTAAGATAACTCTTGAACTGCATTATATGGCCTGCAATAAATTAACGGACCCCCTGTCGTTGCAGAATACTCCAATTTTTGCACGGCTCAGGGGCACCCACCCCGGCATCGGCTATCAAAACCGCTCAGTCCGGGATCTCGTCCACTATTCCCCATCATTTTGTGCAACGAATTACCTGAACGTCATTGACATATGAACATGCGCTCATATAATTGGAAATTAGTTATATGAGCGCATGTTCATATGAAAGGATATTGCAATGAGCATCCGCGTCGATGAAACGAAGCCCGACATCGAGGCCACCGAACCCGCGATCCCCACCACCTGCTCGCCCGAGGACCTTCCCGACGAGGAGTTGCTGTACGATTTAGCTGATCTGTTCAAGGTCTTCAGCGACACCACGCGCATCAAGATTCTCTATGCCCTCATGGGACGCGAGCTCTGCGTGGCCGACATCGCCGAGGCGACCGCAACCTCGCAGTCGGCAGTATCGCACCAGCTGCGCACGCTTAAGCAGTCGCACCTGGTCAAATTCCGCCGCGACGGCCGCAACATCCTCTACTCGCTTGCCGACGATCACGTCTACACCATGCTCAACCAGGGCATGAGCCATATCTGCGAATAGCAACCAACCACGGTACCAGCGCGGCCTGCACCCAAGCCGCAAAAACGGGGAAAGGAACCCACCATGAAAAAGCAGTACAAGCTCGACGAGATCGACTGCGCCAACTGCGCGCGTGAGCTTCAGGACGAGCTGGCCAAGCTCGAGGGCGTCAAATCCGTTTCGGTCAACTTTATGACCCAGAAGCTGACGCTCGAGGCCGATGAAGCCGAGTTCGACGAGGTCCTCGACCGCGTTGTGGAGTTCACCGCCGACGCCGAGCCGGACTGCGAGATCATTCTCTAGCCCAGGTTTACGCCAACCCGCAAGGCCGCGCTTGCCGCGGCCTTTGCTCGCGAAATTATATGAGCGAGTGTTCATACATTCAAATGGGAGGATACGAGTCATGGCCACCGCCGACCCCAAGAAGAAAAAGAAGAAGCGCAAGAAAAAAGAGTCCCTTGAGCATAAACGCAACCGCATCCTGGTAGCACTGGGCATTTTTGCCGTGGTGTACGCCCTCGATGAGCTCGGCACCCTCACTGCCGCATTCGGCACCCCGGGCGACATCTACGCCAGCTTCGCACTGTTCCTCGTGCCTTTTTTGATTGCCGGATACGACGTACTGCAAAAGGCATTCAATAACATTCGCCGCGGCAAGGCCTTCGACGAGAGTTTCCTTATGGCAGTCGCAACCATCGGCGCATTTGCCATGGTGCTCTTCCCCGACACCGACCCGCACATGGCCGAAGGCGCCGCCGTCATGCTGTTCTACCAGGTCGGCGAGCTGTTCCAGGCATATGCCGTGGGCAAAAGCCGCAAGTCGATCAGCGCCATGATGGACATCGCGCCCGACTACGCTAACGTCGAGCAAGCCGACGGCACGCTCGAACAGGTCCTTCCCGATGACATCGCCGTCGGCACCGTGATTGTGGTCAAGCCCGGCGAGCGCGTGCCCATCGACGGCGTCATCGTCGAAGGCGAAACCCAGCTCGACACCGCCGCACTCACGGGCGAGTCAGTTCCCCGCCCCGCCAAGTCCGGCGACGACATCATCAGCGGCTGCATCAACATGACGGGGCTCATCCACGTGCGCACCACCAAGCCCTTTGGCGAGTCCACCGTCGCGCGCGTCCTGGAGCTCGTGGAGAATGCCAGCGAAAAGAAGGCGCGCACCGAGAACTTCATCACGCGCTTCGCCCGCGTCTACACGCCTGCCGTCACCGGCGCTGCCGCGGTACTCGCGCTCGGCGGCAGCTTGGTCACCGGCGCCTGGTCCGACTGGATCCTGCGAGGCCTGACCTTCTTGGTCGTCAGCTGCCCGTGCGCGCTCGTGATCAGCGTGCCGCTGAGCTTCTTTGGCGGCATCGGCGGCGCCTCCAAGCTGGGCGTTCTCATCAAGGGTTCTAACTACCTCGAGACGCTCGCCGACGTGGACACCGTCGTCTTCGACAAGACCGGCACGCTCACCAACGGCACGTTCTCGGTCGTGGCAGTACACCCCGAAGCCGGCTATACCGAGCAATCGCTGCTTGAGGTCGCAGCCCTCGCTGAGTCATTCTCCGATCACCCCATCGCGCAGTCCGTGCGCGCCGCCTACCATGGCGAGGTCGACCCCAAGCGCGTAAGCGACTCCACCAACGACGCGGGCCATGGCGTGACGGCAACCATCGACGGCAAGCACGTCGTCGTTGGCAACGCAAAAATGCTCGCCGCGACCGGAGTCGAAGCGCCCGATTGCGAGGTCGTCGGTACGATCCTTCACGTGCTGGTCGATGGCATCTATGCCGGCCACATTGTAATTGCCGACACCGTCAAGGCCGATGCCGAGCAGACGATCAGCGACCTGCACTCCGCCGGCGTCAAGCGCACCGTCATGCTCACGGGCGACCGCGAGGAGGTTGCGGCGTCTGTGGCCAAGCAACTCAGTCTCGACGAGTTCCACGCGCAGCTGCTGCCGGGCGATAAGGTCGAGCGTGTTGAAGCGCTGCTCGCGGCCGAAAGCGGCAAAGGCAAGCTCGCCTTTGTCGGCGACGGCATCAACGATGCGCCCGTGCTCACCCGCGCAGACGTTGGCATTGCCATGGGCGCTATGGGTTCCGACGCCGCAATTGAGGCGGCGGACGTCGTGCTCATGGATGACAAGCCGTCCAACATTTCCCGCGCGATCCGCGTGGCACGCAAGACCATGGCGATTGTCTGGCAGAACATCATCTTTGCGCTGGGCATTAAGCTGTTGATACTGGTGCTTGCGGCGCTCGGCATCGCCAACATGTGGCTTGCTGTGTTCGGCGACGTGGGCGTGGCGATCATCGCCATCCTGAACGCCATGCGCGCGATGGGTGTCAAGAACCTGTAGCATTCGTGGTCCCTCCGGCCGGAGCCGGGTTTGGTTTTGAAAACGTCCTCGCGCATGAGGCCCGCCTTTCCTGCTCCTGCGGAGCAACGGAAAGGCGGGCCTCGCGCTG
>UQIT01000015.1 GCA_900541175.1 uncultured Collinsella sp. | reverse complement strand
CCACCGCCGCGGCGGCTCGCGCCTCGGCCAGCGCCTCGCGCATGAACTTCTCGTCGATTTCGGTGATCGTCATCGTTCGCCTTCCCTGTTGCAAATTCAAAACGATGCTATCATTACGACTCACGGAGAGATGGCAGAGCGGTTGAATGCGGCGGTCTTGAAAACCGTTGAGCGCGAGAGCGTTCCGGGGGTTCGAATCCCCCTCTCTCCGCCACCTTAGTGATTCACCGGCGTCATGGTCCGCTCAAACAGTGCATCGACCACGTCGGCCATCTCGGGTCGACGCTCAAGATCGTGGCCCGATTCCCACCAATTTGTGAACAACCGAATAATGCCACCGGCGATAAACTCAGACGTCGTCTCGAGTGACACGGGGGCCAGGGCATCCTCGGCAAGCACGTTCATCACACGCTCGCGGATGGAGCGGGCAATGCGGTCGCAAATAACGTTGGTCAACATGCCCGACATGCTGCTTGCCAAAATGTTATCCATGAGCCGCTCGTGCGCCAGAATCAAATCCATGGCATCGTCCAAAATCGCGTGCCGAAGCGCGCGCACGTCCTCGGCAGATACCACGCCGGCCTCATCGGGCTGTTTTTGCGGCAAGCCCGACATGAGCTCATCGATATAAAAGGCAAAGTAATCGTTCTTGTCGCGAAAGTGCTTGTAGAACGTCGTGCGGCGAATCATGGCGCGGTCGCACAGCATGGCAACCGTCAGGTCCTCAAAACGATGCTCCTCGAGAAGCTCGGTAAAGGCATCGAACAGGGCGCGGTAGGTTTTCTTGATGCGAAGGTCCACTGGTATCGCCATCCTCAGGGCAAAGACAACACTCGTCAATCTGTCGCATATCTTACACCTGTACCTCGCGCGCTTTGCCCCGGTGCCGACCCCGACGAAAACACAACGCTTACCGGAAAGTTCGGCACGGCAAAACGTTGCGGGTATACTAGTAGCGTTATACCAACGGCAGCTGGCGCATGCCGCCGCGGCCATTCGAAACGGAGACATCATGCTTCCCGTCATCATCGGCATCGTTGTTGTCATTGTGATTGCCTGCGCCATCGCCGGCATCTACAACAACATGGTCACCAAGCGTAACCGCATCGATAACGCCTGGCAGAACATCGATACGCAGCTGCAGCGTCGCAACGACCTGATCCCCAACCTGGTCGAGACCGTCAAGGGCTACGCCAAGCACGAGCAGGAGACGCTCTCCGCCGTGATCAGCGCGCGTAACACCGCCGTCAAGGCCACCACGCCCGAAGCCAAGATGGAAGCCGACAACGTGCTGACCGGTGCGCTGCGCCAGCTCTTCGCCGTAGCCGAGGCCTATCCCGATCTTAAGGCAAACACCAACTTTACGCAGCTGCAGGCATCGCTCGAGGATACCGAGAACAAGATTAGCTATGCACGCCAGAGCTACAACGACTGCGTGCTCAGCTACAACAACGCCATTCAAACGTTCCCGGCTGTCATCTTTGCCGGCATCTTCCAGTTTAAGGAGCGCCAGGGCTTCGAGGCCGCCGAAGCCGCCCGCCAGGCACCGACCGTCAAGTTCTAACAAATCCTCAGCGTATCCTTAATTGCGTATATGCATAAACCGCCCCGTCGAATGCATACTTCGACGGGGCGGTTTCCTTTGTTGTGAAGGTCCCCCTCTAAGCACCGTGCATTTTTAGGAGTATTCAACATAACCAAGGGCTTCGGGCGCCACGGTAAATGCCAAAGACCGCGAATATCCCTGCAAATCAAACGCTGCCAGCCCATACCCCCGCCCATCATTCGTAGGAAACATCGAGAAATCCCGATTTTTCGCCCGAGATCGGTATGCAGGGGCCTTCGATTGCAGAATACTCGCAAAAATGCACGTCGCCACCACCCCCACATGGCGCGAAGCAAAATAAAAGCGCGGCCTTCCTTTCCGGCGCACTCCGCAGGACGAAAGAACCTCCGCCGCACGAAGTGCGCAGCGGAGGCTCTTTCATGTCCGAGGACGCGCCGGAAAGGAGGGTCGCCCTCGGGCCGGACAGCTAAGACAGCTTACGCCACGGTGTAAACCCAGTTGTGCTTGTCCTCGACAGCACCGGACTGGATACCAGTCAGGGTCTCGCGAAGCTTCTTCATCACAGGGCCAATCTCGGTGTAGCCAGCCGGGAAGGTCACAGTCTCGTCGGCGCCGTAAACCTTGTTGTCGATCTCGCCAACCGGGGAGATGACGGCAGCGGTGCCGCACAGGCCGCACTCCACAAAGGTGCCGGCCTTGACCTCGGCCCACTCGACGGGACGCTGGTCAACGGTCATGCCCAGGTCCTGAGCAACCTGAACGAGCGAACGGCGGGTGATGGAAGGCAGAATGGAGTCGGTGTGGGACTGCGGAACGACGAGGGTGCCGTCCTCCTTCACAAACAGGACGTTAGCGCCACCGGTCTCCTCGACATAGGTGCGGGACTCGGAATCGAGATACAGGTTCTCGGCATAGCCCTCGCGGTGAGCCTCCATCGTGGGCTTGAGGGACATGGCGTAGTTCAGGCCGGCCTTGATGTTGCCGGTGCCATGCGGTGCTGCACGGTCATACTCGGAAACGCGCAGCTTGACGGGCTTGAGGCCACCCTTAAAGTACGGACCGACCGGGGTCACGAGAATGCGGAACGTGTACTCAGGAGCGGGAGCCACGCCGATCACGTCACCGGAGCCGATCATAAACGGACGCACGTACAGGGTCGCGCCGGAACCGAAGGGCGGAACCCAGGCGGCGTTGGCAGAAACGACCTGCTTGACGGCCTCAACGAACTTGTCCTTGGGGAACGGGGGCATCTCGAGGCGCTGCGCAGAGTTATACATGCGCTCGGCGTTCATGTCGGGGCGGAAGCAGACGATGCTGCCGTCCTCGGCGGTGTAGGCCTTCAGGCCCTCAAAGACCTCCTGGCAGTAATGGAAGATGCCGCCGCACTCGGAGACATGCAGGGTGTGGTCGGTGGTCAGGCCGCCCTCGTCCCACTCGCCGTCCTTCCAATGGGCCTCGTAGCTGTAATCGGTCTTCATGTAGCCAAAGCCGAGGCTACCCCAATCGATATCCTTCTTCTCGACAGTCATATGTCGCTCCTTACATACACAGTTGCAAACTCGCGAACCCGCACGCAAGGACCGAGGCCGGCCGCGTCGCAACGTCGCACGCCCGGAGCGTAGAGCCGGACGGGACACGCGAACAGCATCAAAGCCGATGGCACGTCGATTCGCATGCACGAGATTGTACTCCGCACGCGCGTCGGATAAAACGCTTTTCTTTAACTAAGTAAAGTATTTTCATTTGACCGAAGCAAAAGGGCCCGCCACCGTAAGCGGTGACGGGCCTCAACTGTACGGTCTGCGCGCTGGCTCGAGCTAGGCGTTCTATTTACCCAGCTTGGCCTTAACCAGACCGACCACGGTCGGGATGATCGACACGGCAACGATGCCGATAATCAGCAGCTCAAAGTGCTCCTGCACAAAGGGAATGCCGCCAAAGAAGTAGCCCAGCAGCGTAAAGACCGTCGACCAGGTAATGCCGCCCAGCACGTTAAAGACGACAAAGTTGCGCCAGTGCATGCCGCCCATGCCAGCGATAAAGGGCACAAAGGTGCGGATAAACGGGAAGAAGCGACCCAGGAAGATGGCCAGGTGACCCCACTTGTCCAAGAAGTCCTCGGACTTTTTGATGCGCTCGGGCGTCATGGCCTTGACCTTGCCCGAAGCGATGATCTTGCGGCCAAAGAAGTGACCGATCATAAAGTTGCACTGATCGCCCAAAATGGCAGCGGCCCATGCGGTGGCCAGAAGCGCCACGATGTTAAAGCCGCCGTTGTGGGCAAAGAAACCCGAGGCGAACAGCAGCGAATCACCGGGAAGGAACGGGAAGAACACCACGCCCGTCTCGATAAAGATGATCAGGAACACGCAGCCGTAGGCCATAAGCGGGCCGGCGGCGATCCAGCTGGCGATCGCGGTGCGCGGGTCCTTAAGCAGCTCGGCAATAAAATTGATGAAACCCATGAAGTAAAACCTCTCAGTTGTGGGCGCGGATACGTCCAAGTTGACCAGTATACGGTTGCGGTGCCCCCTCGTGCGCAACCCCACAAAAGCATGACTCCATTACCAGCAAGTTTGCATAACTGACACTTGTAGCGCAAAGCCGCCAAGATTGTCCTTTTTAATCCCTAGCGAATCGCTATACTTTATTGAATCGCATTGCCATGGCGCTAAGGGAGGGCGGCCGGTGAGCTTTATCAATACCATTCGCGAGGACATCAAGACCGTCCAGGCGCAGGACCCCGCCGCGCAAAACGGTCTGGTCATCTTTCTTTCCTATCCTGGCCTGCACGCCAAGTGGAACCACGTGCCCGAGCACTGGCTGTGGGAGCACGGTCATCGCTCGCTCGCCCGCGTGCTCTCGCAAATCACCCGCCACATCACCGGCGTCGAGATTCACCCTGCCGCGCAGATTGGCAAGCACTTCTTTATCGACCACGCCATGGGCGTCGTCATCGGCGAGACCACCATTGTGGGCGACAACTGTGTGCTCTACCAGGGCGTCACGCTCGGCGGCACCGGCAACGAGACCGGCAAGCGTCACCCCACCCTGGGCAACAATGTCACGGTGGGCACGGGCGCCAAGGTGCTCGGCAACATCCGCATCGGCAACAACGTCAAGATCGGCGGCAACTCGGTCGTCGTTAAGGACGTCCCCGACAACTGCACCGTCGTGGGCGTGCCGGGACGCATCATCAAGCGCAACGGCTGCCGTGTGTTCGAGGAGAGTTTCGACGCCAAGCAGCATCGCGAGTACATGCCCGATGACGCCGCCGAGCAGTCCGCCCTCAACCGCCAGGGCATCACCGAGAATGCCCGCCGCGTCAAGGAACTCGAGCGAGAGGTGGCCGAGCTCAAGGCCCTCGTCGCCAAGCTCGTGGACGAACGCTAGGAACGCAAGCGGCACAAAACGACATCGGCATCAACGCAAAGGCGCGCCAGGGAATTCATCCCCGGCGCGCCTTATTTGTGATGTGGCAAAGAGACTGTCCCTTTGTCACATTATGCGAACTGGCTCAGATAGAGGTCGGCGTAGGCACCCTCGGCAGCCAGCAGCTCCTTATGCGTGCCCTGCTCGATAATGTTGCCGTGATCCATGACCAAGATCAGGTCGGCGTCCACGATCGTCGACAGGCGGTGTGCGATCACAAAGCTCGTGCGCCCGCGCATAAGCGCATCCATGGCACGGCCGATGGCAAGCTCGGTACGCGTGTCCACGCTTGAGGTCGCCTCGTCCAGGATGAGAATCGCCGGGTTGTTGAGCAGCACGCGTGCGATGGTCAGCAGCTGACGCTGGCCCTGGCTGATGCTTTCGGCATCGTTGGCCACGCGCGTGTCGTAGCCCTGCGGCATGGTGCGCACAAAGAAGTCAACCTGCGCGGCACGAGCCGCGGCCACAATTTCGTCGCGCGTTGCCTCGGGGCAGCCGTAGGCGATGTTTTCGGCAATCGTGCCGTCGAACAGCCAGGCGTCCTGCAGCACCATGCCAAACTGCTGCCGTAGCTCGCCGCGATCCATGCGGCTCGTATCCACGCCGTCGAGCGTAATACGCCCGCCGTCAATCTCGTAGAAGCGCATGAGCAGGTTGATGAGCGTCGTCTTGCCTGCGCCCGTGGTTCCCACCACGGCAATCTTCTGGCCCGGCTCGGCGGTAAACGACACGTCGCGCATAAGCGGCTTGTCGGGCGAATAACCAAAGCGCACATGCTCAAAGGAGACGCGGCCCTCCACGCGACCCGGCAGCTTGGCGGCCTTGTCCGGCAGCGGATCGGCCTCCATCTCGGGCTCATCGAGCAGGTCGAACACGCGCTCGGCGCTCGCCAGCGCGCTCTGCAGCGAGTTAAAGGTAAACGACAGCTGCGTCATGGGTTCGGACGCCTCGTAGATAAACTGGAAGAACGCCTGGAACACGCCGACGGTCATGTGACCGGCAACCAGCATGCTGCAGCCCACGAGCGCGATCACGATCTGCGCCAAACGGCCGATAAAGCGCACCGCGGGGCCGACGGCGTTAATCATGAAGTCGGCCTTGGCACTCACGCGTGCCAGCTCGCCCGAGGCCTGGTGCACCTCGGCAGAACTCTGGCGCTCACGGTTGAACGCGCGAATCACCAGACGGCCCGAGTAGCCTTCCTCAACCGCACTCGTAATCTTTGACACCCACTCCTGGCGCTCGCCCGTCACATCGTGTGTGCGGCGCGAGACGACCTTCGTCACCAGCAGCGACAGTGCCGTAAAGAACAGAAAGACGAGCGTAAGCTGCACGCTGAACACGAACATCACGCTCACAGCACCAACAACCGTGCCGATCGACACGAGCAGCTGCAGCAATCCGCGCTGCATGCTCTCGGACATCTTGTCCAGGTCGTTGGTCGCGCGGCTGACGACCTCGCCGGGACGATGCGCGTCAAAATAGGCGAGCGGCAGACGGTTGAGCTTTTGCGCGATGCGGTTGCGCAGGCACAGATTGAGGCGTTCGGCCACGCTCGACATCAAAAAGCTCTGGAGCGCGTAGAACGAAGCGGCGGCCGTCCAAATCAAAAAGTAGATGAAGATAGTCCTGCCGCAGTTCTCCCAGGTGATGCTGAAGGTGGCGTTGTTGACAAACGCTACCTGAATGTGGCCCCACAGCTCATCGATCACGCGGGCGCTATATGCCGGCGCGGCAGTGTTAAAGATGACATAGAACACAATGCTCGCGAACACGATATAGAAGCGCCAATGGTCGCCGGCAGCCTCACTCCACAGGCGGCGCACAGTCGCCCAGGTATCCCGAGGCGTCTCGTCCTCGTCTTCGTCGTCCACGTCGCGCATACGCTCTGCCTCGGCGCGGGCGCGCTCGTCCTCGGCACGTTCGTTTTCCTCGTAGAGCGCTTGGCGGCGAGCCTCGCGCTCGGCTGCAGCCTTGGCGGCGTCATCCAGCTCGGTCGACGCGGCAGCCGTTTCCTCGACCAGTCCCGCGGCAGCGGCGTCATCAACGCCGCCCTGCTTCTTGAGCTCCTCGGTCATGCTACTCACCTCCCTTCATCTGCGATTCCGCGATGGCGCGGTACACCTCGCAGGTTTCCATAAGCTCGCCATGCGTGCCCAGACCCACAACCTCGCCATCCTTGAGCACGACGATCTGGTCGGCGTGCAAGATCGTCGAGATGCGCTGCGCGATGATGAGCACCGCAGCGTCACGCGTCTCGTCTTGCAATGCATGGCGCAGGGCCGCATCGGTCTTAAAGTCCAGGGCCGAAAAACTGTCATCGAAGATGTACAGATCGGCCTGCTTCATGAGCGCGCGAGCAATGGCCAGGCGCTGGCGCTGGCCGCCTGAAAAGTTCGTGCCGCCCTGCGCCACCGGGGTATCGAGCCCCTGCGGCTGATCGAGCACAAAGGTGCTCTGGGCAACCTGGAGCGCGTGAAGCATGTCGCCCTCGGTCGCGCCTTCGTTACCAAAGCGAAGGTTGCTCGCCACCGTGCCCGAGAACAGCCACGCCTTCTGCGGCACATAGGCAATGCGCCCGCGGATTTCGTCTTGCGTAAGCTCGCGCAGGTCCACACCATTCAGGCGAATGGAGCCCTTGGTGGCATCGTGGAAGCGCAGCAGAAGCTTTGCCACCGTCGATTTGCCCGAGCCTGTCGAGCCAACGATCGCAGTCGTCTGACCGCGACGGCAGGCAAAGCTCAGATCGCACAGGGTGTCCTCGTCGGCATCGTCAAAGCGAAACGACATGTGGTCGAACACGGCCACCGCATCGGCTTCGTCTTGGGGCTCGCGCGCCCCGTCATCCAGCGTGCGCTCGCCATCGACGATGCTCGGCTCAATCTCCAACACCTGCTGCGCACGGTTCAGGCACGCGGCAGCACGCGGAAGCGTCAGCACCACCATCTGGGCCATCATCACAAAGAACAGGATCAGAATTGCATACTCCAGCACCGCCGAGATACTCGCAATCTGCATGGCGTGGGCACCTACGCGGTTGCCGCCCACCCACAGCACCGCCACCTCGGCGATGTTCATCAAAAAGAAGCTTGAGCTGTCGAGGCCCACAAACAGGTGGTTGACTTTGATGGCGTTGGCGGCGTATTCGCTAAACACCTCGTCCAGACGCCGTTCCTCGTGGCGCTCCTTGTTAAACGCACGGATGACGCGCACGCCCACAATATTTTCGCGCAGCACCACGTTCATGCGGTCGATAAAGCCCTGTAGGCGCATAAAAATCGGCGCCGCGTTGGCAACCGTAAAGACCGCCGCCACCAGCACAATCGCAACGACTACGCCCAGAAGCGTGCCCATGGCGGGATCGATAAACCAGGCGAAGATGATGCCCGCCACAGCCAAAAAAGGCACGGGCAGCACCAGCTGAATCGTCTGCAGAATCGCCTGCTGAATCACGTTGATGTCGTTGAGCGAGCGCGTGATCATCGATCCGGTGCCAAAGCGCTCAAAATCGCTGGCCGCGAGCTCGAGCGATTTGTCGTACACGGCATTGCGGATATCGCAAGCCACGTTGGCGGCCAGGCGCGCCGAAAGATAGCAGCCCAGCACCGTACCGCCGCTAGCCATGCTGGTCGCGATAAACATGTATAGGCCGTTGCGTAAAATGTAGTCGACATCGCCCGTGGTAATACCGGTGTTGACCATGTTCGCCAGCATCGTGGGAACCAACAGCGTACCGACGTTATCCACCAGCAGCACCAGCAGCGTCACTGCGACAAGCCCTCGATATGGCTTTAGAAACCTCATTAACAGTCGCACGACTCCCCCTCACCTTGATTCTCGGCTTGGCTCTCGGCAGCGATATGCTGCTTAAAGGCATCGCACTCATCGCCGAGCACCTGAGAGAATTTGCCGATCAAGCGCATAATCTCGCGCTGCTCACATGGCTCAAGCGCGCCAAAGGCTCGCTGCTCGGCCTTGAGTGCCGGCAGCGCATAACGCTCGGCAAATCGCCTGCCCTCTTCGGTCAGGCTCACAACCTTGTTCTTACGGCTGCCTTCGGCAAACTCCAACGTTGCGAAGCCCCGCGCCGTCAAGGTTTTAATTGCCGAGTTGATGGTCTGCTTGCTGTAGAACCATTCGCTTGTCAGACGGCTTACGGCAATACTGCCGCCCGCCGTGCTGGTGTCGACGAGCATCCAATAGGCGCAGTCCGAAAGGCCGCAGGCGCGCGAGAACTCCGAATAGATATGGTCGAGTCCATTGAGCAACCGGTCGAAGTCGACCAGCGTAACCGCACTATTCATCTATCCCACCATTCAATTGTCCGATTTTTGACCAATTATGTGTCTCTAGATTAGTCCGAGTTTTGACTATCGTCAACAGGCTCTCCGCAAATGCGTGCATTTTTACGGCCTATCGGCAGAAAAAGACCGCCGGCGCGGGGGCGGCGCCAGCGGTCACGTGAAAATCGAGTTTTATTGCCTGTTAAGCGGCGACGGCCTCATAGACCGTAGCGCCCGAGAAGCTGTCATGCAGGCTCTTGCCGGCAATCCACGGCAGCTCGACGACCTCGCAGACCGTGTTGACCAGCTCGGAGCAGTCAGTAAAGTGGCCCTTGTCGTTGAGGGCCTCGCAATCCTGAACACGCCAATAGCCATCGGTGTGCGTGATGTAGTACTCGTGGTCGTTGATCGACACGAAAGCGCGCGTCTTGGAACGCAGCAGCTTCAGAAATCCTTCGAAGTCGGTCTCGACGACATCTCCAGCCTGGAACATGATGTTACCTCCTGGCCCGGCGCCACCACGGCGCATTGATAAACGTTGGTACTCCTTTAGTAAAACCTTTATCAGAGGTTATGCGTTCGTCATTTAGGCAAGTGGTAAAAAGCCGCAGGGTAGACGGGATAAAACGTTTAACCATCCCATTGGTTTGTCACATTCTGAAGGTACTTTTATGCAAACCTACTTTCCCAATTGGAATCTATCCTTTTGGCCGGGCAATTGACCGTCTATCGTTTGAGCCCGACGGGTATGAACGGGACATCTGCAACGCCACCGCAAGGAGACACCATGGAGACTATCGAAGCACTCATTCACCGTCGCAGCTGCCGCAACTACAGCGATCGTCCCGTCGAGGCTGAAAAGCTTGCACGTATTATCGAAGCCGGCCAATATGCACCGAGCGGCATGGGCCGCCAGCCGGTGACATTTGTCGCCGTCACCGACCCCGCGACCGTCGAGCGTCTCTCACAGCTCAACGCCCAGGTCATGGGCAGCAACAGCGACCCCTTCTACGGTGCCAAGACCGTTGTGGTGGTGCTGGTTGACCGCAGCGTGCCCACCCATCTGGAAGACGGCTCGCTCGCCATGGGCAACTTGCTCAACGCCGCCTATGCACTGGGTGTCGATTCGTGCTGGATTCACCGCGCGCATGAGGTCTTTGACTCGCCCGAGGGCCTGGAGCTGCTGGCCAGCTGGGGCCTGCCCGCCGACGGCAGCCTGCGCGGTGTCGGTAACTGCATTCTTGGCTACGCCGAGGACACGCTACCCGAGGCAAAACCGCGCCGCGACAACATCATCTACGTAAGGTAACCCAGGAGCGTCAGCGGGGGTGGCTAATTTGGGACGGGGCTATTTTAGCTGCCCCACTCGCAACTTATCCCGCCGATGGAGTTGTTGCCGTTTCATTTGCTTGGGCCGTTTCGGCGTCGTCGCCTTGCTTGTCTTCGTCCTTTTGAGCATCGGCGATGGTGGAGGCCGCCGCGACGATGCCGCGCTGGGGTGCGACGCCCGTCTGGGTCTGAGCGCCCTCGACAACTTCTGTGCCTGCATGCGCGAGCTCGGGCGATTTAAACACTGCGTCCAAGTTGGCGCCACCGCCGGCGTAGCCGAGCGCGGCGAGTGCGATGACGATCACTGCAACGACGGCCACGATCGGCACATAACGATGCCAACCAGCCGGGTTGAGCCCGCTGCGGCGAGCCGCCCCGCGACTGATGTAACCAAGCGTGCCGTCGTGCTTGAGCTTTGAGCCCACCACGCGTTTGCGGCCCCACAGCGAGGACTCTGCCTGCATTGCCAAGCGGGCGCTTGCCGAAGGATAGCCGTATTTAGTGCGCCTGAACGAGCCATCAAACCCCGAGGCGTGTTTACCCCACGTCACCGATGTTGTGCGTCGGTTGACCGGCGCGGCACTCCGCCTTCTGCGGCTCGGTTTTGAAGTCTCAGCCATATGCCCTCGCACGCCGTAACCAAATCGAAACAATAACGCTTTGGACTGTAGCACACGCGTCGCGCGCGGTCACGGGCGCCTCGCTCAACGGTCATCGTCCTTCAGCAAGCGCCACAGCGTTGTACGGCTTATACCCAGCACCTCTGCCGCACGAGTCCGGTTGCCGTGGAGATGATCTACAACCAGATGCGCGATATCTCGCTCGGTATCGGCCAGCGGTCGCAGGATATACAGGTCACTTTCGAGCGTCGGGGCGCCAAAGGTTGCGGTCTTAATCACGTCCTCTTGGGCGAGCACTTCCTCCGCCACAGCGCGGCCCACCGTGCCCGCCCCCACCAATATATACAGTCGTTCCGAGACCTCGCGGAGCTGCAGATAATTGCGCGGCCAGCGGTAAGCATCGAGCGTCTTCGTCGCCGCGGCAGACAGCGTGGGCGCTGCCGTCCCAAATGCATCAGCGAGATATTCCAAATAGCGCGCGACCTTCGTCGACGCGGCTCCCTGCTCGGCGATTGCCGGCGCCACGCTCACCGCACAGGCGAAGCGCTCGGTCACAAAGGCGGCTTGATCACTTTCGCTGCCGCCCGGCATGTCATTCGCCGTCAGCACCACATGGCAGCGCGTCGCCAACGCGGTGTCGGCCATCGTGGAAACGAGCTCGCGGAGGCGCTGGGGGCCAACCGCATTCCAGCCCTCAATGCAAAGTGTCAGCCCCGTTTGGAACAGCGGCGATTCGGAGCTTTTGAGCACATGGCGCCAACCGCGATCGGTGAGTTCATCGAGCGCGACGGAAACAAAGGGTTGATCGACAAAAGGGCCAGCCAGATAGAGGCGCTTGGCAATCTCGACCTGACCCGCGCCAAGCTCGCCCTCGAGCATAAGGGGCACGCCGCGCGCATAGCTCTCGGCAACCGGCGCAGCCACCGAGGCCGCCCCCTCAACGATGCCGTACGCACTCGATTCGTAGCGGGCCTCAACTTCGTCGGCGTTGAGCCACTCGATGCCCGCATGCGCCGCGGCGCCGCGCACCTCGCGGACCACGACGACCCAAAGGCCCCCGCCCTCTTTTTCGGTGGGGCGAACGGTCAGGCTCAGGCGCGTACCCGCACGCCCCATAACAAGGCGCGCACCGTCTCCTATACGGTCGAGGCGTTCGGCAACAAAAGCCGCCACATCCCGCTCAAGCGCCGTGTCATTCATGGTCGAGATCGCGACGTCCCCACGCGCATCGATTGCCAATGCCGAGGCCCCGGCAGCAGCCAGGGCCCCAGTCAAGATGTTCAGCTTGGCATCGCTATCCATGATTTGCCCCTGTCCGCAGCGACGTGCAACCGCTGATGGTCACACGACCGAGTGTTTCAAAATTGAACGATATTGCTCACCAAACACTATAGGGCAGAAAGCGCCGTCCTGCGAGTATAGATGTTGCACCGCATCGCCATCCTGGCGGGGCGATAAGAGCTCTTCGGGACTTATAAACCTGCGGACAAGCCATACCCGCAAGAGCTCCTATCGCTCCACCGTGAGAATGCGCTCACCAGCACGCAGCACGCAAATAAGCTACTTCTCTACCAGATTCCCAGCACGTGCTGCATTCCCAAGCTCATGCACGCAATGCCAATCCAGCAGCAAAAGCCCAACGCGATGGGCTTGCCGCCCTTTTTGACCAGCTCGACGATATCGGTATTAAAACCAATAGCCGCCATGGCCATCACGATAAAGAACTTCGACAGCTCCTTGATGGGCGCCGTAAAGGACGCGGGAAGCTGAAGCACCGTGGTGATTACGCTCGCCAGCACAAAGAACAGCACAAACATGGGAAACGCGCGTTTAAGCGAGAACGTGCTTTTGGCGTCGCCGCCGGCCTTGCGTGCCAGATGCATCTGCCAGCATGCGAGAACCAACGTGATGGGAATAATGGCCAGCGTCCTAGTGAGCTTGACCACCGTGGCGCTCTCGAGCACATTGGCGCCGGGATGCATACTGTCCCAGGCGCTCGCCGCAGCCGTTACGGACGAAGTGTCGTTGATGGCGGTGCCGGCAAACAGGCCAAAGCCCTCGTTGGTCAGACCGAGCATGCCGCCGAGCGTTGGAAACACGAGCGCCGCGATAACGTTAAACAGGAAGATGACCGAAATAGCCTGGGCAATCTCGCGATCGTCGGCATCGATGACGGGTGCGGTCGCGGCGATGGCAGAACCGCCGCAAATCGACGAACCCACACCCACAAGCGTCGCGATCTTGCTCGGCACGTTCATGACGCGGCAGAGCACAAAGGCGATGACAAGCGAGGTCGAGATTGTCGCCACGATAATGGGCAGCGACTGGGCGCCCTTGGACAGGATCTGGGAGAGGTTCATACCAAAGCCAAGCAGGATAACCGCGTACTGCAAGACTTTTTTGGACGTATAGGTAACGCCGGCGGCGAGCTGTTCGCGACGATTCTTGGGAAAGACGAGCGCCAGGACCATGCCAAAGAGGATGGCAAATACCGGACCGCCGACCACCTCAATCTGTTTGCCGAGCAACGTCGCGGGGATAGCGATGATCAGGCAGAACAAGACGCCCTTCCAGCGCTCGCGTACGATATTTGCCAGTTGCATATGGGATTCCTTCTTTCTATTTCACGTTTGCGACGGCTTATGATACGGCAACATTGAGCGCAGCCTTGCGCAAACACAGACTAAGATGCCGCAATAGTTCTCAGGCAACAGCCGAATTACCCACCGCGGAGAGCTGATTCGCGGCATAATTAACAACTGACATATGAGTTTGATAGAACAGTTGCGAGGCGCTATGGAAGAATCGATGCACGTCGGCGAGCAGGAAACGAGCCTACAGGACCAGTCCTACCACACCATTCGACGCAAAATCGTCTACCTGGACTACAAGCCGGGCGAAAAGCTGGGCGTCAAGCAACTTTGCGACGACCTGGATATGGGTCGCACGCCCGTGCGCGAGGCTTTGGTTCGCTTGGCGCAGGAAGGCCTGGTGCGCACCGTGCCCCAGAGCGGCACCTACGTCTCACCCATCAACCTCACCCTTGCCGAGAGTGCCTGTTACATCCGCGAACATCTGGAAAAGCAGGTGATCGTGGAATGCTGTGCGCGCGCCACGTCGGCCGGCATCGAGCAGCTCGACCGCGCCATCGCGCTGCAGGAAAAGGCCATGGCCGAAGAGGATCGCATCGGCTTCTTTTTGAGCGACAACCTCATGCATCACATGATTTTTAGCATCGCATGTCGCAGCACCGTGTGGTCGTGGCTCGAAGAGACCAATGCCGACCTGGAGCGCTTCCGCTGGCTGCGCGCCGCCACGCAGGTTCTCGACAATCAGGACATCGTGAACGAGCACAAGCAGATTCGCCGCGCTATCGCCGGTCGCGACCCCATCGAAGCGAGCTTTTTGGTCAGCAAGCACCTGCATATGATGTTCCGCAACCAGACCGAGGTTCTGGACCAGTTCCCCGAGTACTTCGAGACCAGCAAGCTCCGCTAACCTGCCAAAAAGGGACAGGTTCATTTTGGCAGGTTTTATCTGGTCAAATGCAAAAAAGGCTCGGCTCCGTCTTGATGCGGAGCCGAGCCTTAGTCGCTAGAACGGCGGAACCAACTACTCTACCGTGACGCTCTTGGCCAGGTTGCGGGGCTGGTCGACGTCGCAGCCGCGCAGGATGGCGACCTCGCGGGCGAGCAGCTGCAGCGGGATGCTCGCCGTGATGGGGCTGAACACGTCGCGGACTGCCGGCACGCGGATGATGCAGTCGGCGATCTTGTTGATCTCCTCGTCGCCCTCGGTGGCAACGACGATGACCTTGGCACCGCGTGCCTTGCACTCCATGAGGTTCGACACGGTCTTATCGTAGGTGGCGCTCTTGGTGGCCACGGCGATGACAGGGAAGCCCGGGTCGATCAGGGCAATGGGGCCGTGCTTCATCTCGCCGGCGGCGTAGGCCTCGGCATGCAGGTAGCTGACCTCTTTGAGCTTGAGCGCGCCCTCGTAAGAGATAGCGGCACCCATGCCACGGCCCACGAACAGCGCCGACTGCGCGTCCTTGCACAGCAGGGCGGCCTCACGAACGGCCTCGGTTTGGGTATCCAAAATCCACTGGATCTGCTCGGCCGTATCGGAAAGCTCGCGGAACAGCATGCGCGCCTGCTTGGTGGTCAGACGGTACTTGACCTGCGCCAACAGCAAAGCCAGCAGCGTCAGGCTCACAACCTGGCCGATAAAACTCTTGGTCGAGGCGACCGCGATCTCCTTGTTGGCCTTGGTGTAGATTACGCCGTCGCTCTCACGCGCCACGGGGCTGCCCACCACGTTGGTGATGCCGAAGACCTTGGCACCCTTGATGCGCGCGTCGCGAATGGCGGCAAGGGTATCGGCCGTCTCGCCCGACTGGGACACGGCAACGACAAGCGTCGTCGGCGTAATGATGGGATTGCGATAGCGGAACTCGCTGGCCGCCTCAACCTCGGTGGGGATGCGAGCCCAGCCCTCAATGAGGTTCTTAGCAATGAGGCCAGCGTGATAGCTGGTGCCGCAAGCGATCACGTAGACGCGGTCGATGTCGTTGAGCTCCTCGAGCGAAAGGCCCAGCTCGTCGATGTCGAGCTCGCCGGCCGGCGTCATACGACCAACCAGCGTGTCGCGCACGACGCGCGGCTGCTCGTGGATTTCCTTGAGCATAAAGTCGGGATAACCGCCCTTTTCTGCCATGTCCAGGTCCCAGTCGATGTGGGTGACCTTGGGCTCGATAACGTTGCCGGCCTCGTCGGTGTACTCGACGCCTGCGGGCGTGAGCTTGGCAAACTGACCGTCCTCGAGCACCACGACATCGCGGGTGGCGTCGATGAGCGCGATGACATCGGAGGCGACATAGGCGCCGGTCTCGCCCGCGCCGACCACGATCGGGGAATCCTTGCGGGCCACGGCGATCACGCCGGGCTCGTCAGCGCACACGGCAGCCAGACCATAGGCACCGACCACGTGGGCGCAAGCCTCGCGCACGGAGGCCATCAGGTCGTGTGTCTCGGCATAAGCCTCTTCGATCAGATGCGCGAAGACCTCGGTATCGGTCTCGCTCTTAAAGTGGTGGCCGCGACCCTCCAGCTCTTCGCGCAGCTCGGCGAAGTTCTCGATGATGCCGTTGTGGACGATGGCGATACGACCGTCGCAGCTGGTGTGGGGATGGGCGTTAACGACGGAGGGCTTGCCGTGGGTGGCCCAACGGGTGTGGCCGATACCGCAGGTAGCGTCGCTGTCGATGTTGGAAAGCTCGCTCTCCAAGCCCGCGACCTTGCCCACGCGGCGGATGACGTCGAGGTGCGCCGCGGCGCCCTCGCCCACCTCGAGCGCGACGCCCGAGGAGTCATAGCCGCGATACTCCATACGCTTGAGGCCTGTGACCAGGATGTTCTTTGCAATATCAGAGCCGGTGTAGCCGACAATTCCGCACATAGGATAAATCCCTTCGTCCGCTTGACTGCAAAACGTCCACGCACAGGGGGCGCTGAGACGCATAACGTTCGAGTATTGTACTCACGCAAACGCAAGCTGATATACCAGAAGTGGTATCTCAACTTAAATACCACCCGATGCACACACGTCCAGCCGGTCCAAACCACCACAATGGGGACAGGCACCTTCGTGGTGGTCGCGCTGGCAACGGCGTTTCCCCAGATAAAACCTGCCAAAATAAACCTGTCCCTTTTTGGTAGGTTTGGGATGCTACAATCTGCCTTGTACTTGAAACGCATCAAAGGGGCCGCTATGGCAAAGGTAAAAATCAGCGACGTCGCGCGCGAGGCTGGGGTTTCGTTGGGCACGGTTTCCAACGCGCTCAACCACCCCGAAAAGCTGCGCCCCGAGACCCTCAAGCTCATCAACGAGACCATCAATCGCCTTGGCTACCTGCCCAACCAAAGCGCCCGTCAGCTCGCGGGCGGCGCCACCAAGTCCTTTGGCCTGGTGCTCCCCCGTCTCGATCACGGCTTTTCGCTCCAAATCGCCAGCGGCGCCCACAACGAGGCCCGCAAGCACGGCTACGACTTGCTCATCGCCAACGCCGATAACGACGATATTCTCGAGGACCATTACCTACGCTACTTTATGGGCACCCAGATGTCCGGCGTCATGGTTCAGCCCATGGCGTCCCCCGACTGGCACCCGGCAATGACTAAAATGCCCGTTCCAATCGTCCATCTGGACATCCATTGCTCCGAGCCCGGCTACTACGTGGCTGCCGACAACGAAGCCCAAGGTCGCATCATCGCCGAGCTCGCCATTGCCCGCGGTGCACGCCATATCACCGTTGTGGGTAGAGCAGCATTTATGCAACTCACCCTGCGCGTCCTTGGCATTCATAAGGCGCTTGCCCTGCACCCCGATATCAAGATCGAAGTCATCGACGCCGGCGAATGGAATACCGCTGCCGACGGCTACGGCATCGGTGCCCAAATCGCCGAGCGCCCCGCGGACGAACGTCCCGATTTTGTCGTCGGCCTGACCGATGTGTTGGCCTCGGGCGTCGTTTCGGCACTGGTCGACAAGGGCATCTCTGTCCCCGGGCAAGTACGCGTAGCAGGCTGCGATGGCAACCCGCTCGCTTGGAGCGGATCGGTCCCGCTCACTACGGTAGCGCCCCCGGGCTACGAGATTGGCCGCAAGGGCGTTCAATTGCTCATGGAGCAAATCGAGAACAAGGTCCCGACAAAGACCAAGCATATCCACGTCAGCTCTGCCGCGCGCACCGTCACCGCGGTCACGGCCATCGAGGACATCAACCGCCAAGAACTCGTGCGGCCGTTCCTGCTGGAACGCGCCAGCACCCAGGCAAGCAGCCAGACCGACGCCACGGCCATCAACCTCGGTGCGTATCTATAGCACGCCCGCAAGTATGCTAAGTCGCCGCTCAAGCAAAAGGGGCCCGACCATTGCCGGACCCCTTTTGCTTGAGCGCAAACGTGGGCAATTGCTCGTTTCAACACCGCAATTGTCTAGCGCACGGCCTTGACTGCCGCCGCCAGATCGAACAGCGTATCGAGCACGGCCTCGCAGCCATCCACCACGTCCTGCGGCAGCGGCACGATATCGGGAACGGCGAAGACATGGCATCCGGCCGTGATGCCCGAGACGCAGCCGTTGCGCGAATCCTCAACCACGGCACATTCCTCGGGAGCAAAGCCCGCGCGCTCGCAGGCGAGCAGATACATCTCGGGGTCGGGCTTGCCGTGCACGACGTCCTCGCCACACGTTACCGTTTCAAACTTGTCAAAAAGACCGACCATCTTAAGGTTGCGCTCGGCCGTAACGAGGCGCGACGACGTCGCTAGACCCACGTGATAGCCCGCAGCCAGCAGCTCGTCTAGGCACTCGGCGGCGCCGGCCTTAAGTTCCAGTTCGGTCTTGACCATCTCGTCGCGAATCTCCTTGTGGCGGACATAGACCGCCTCGGTGGTTTCGTGGCTGCCGTAATGCTTATCGAGGATGTCCATAACATCGGGCAGCGTGCGACCGATAAACTGATGGATCAGCGCTTCATCAATCGCGAGCCCCAGCTCAGCGGCGCCTGCCTTCCAGGCCTTAATCCCCAAACGCTCGGTGTCGACCAGCGTTCCGTCCATGTCAAAAATAACAGCCTTGATCATATCGGCCCCCTCACCGGATTGTGTTACCACCACTCTACCGCACTTACAAACTTGTATATAACGTATATAGCATATTGCACTTTCGTTACATAGATAGAAGACTTATGGCAAGTAACGCATTAGGATTATAGTTTTCGACCGAGTACTCAATGGTAAGGATCGTTTCATGATTTTAGACACCACGGCACCCGCAGAGGAGCTTCAAGACAAGCTATCGGCGCTCGAACAGCTGCTTTTGGCATACGGGCGCGTGGCTATCGGGTTTTCCGGTGGCGTCGACAGCAGCTTTTTGGCCGCCGTATGCGCCCGCATCATGCCTACCAATACCCTCCTCGTCCATCTCACCACGCCGCTCATCGGCACGCCCGAACAGGCCTCGTTTGAGCGGTCCGTTGATGGACAAGCCAATGAAGGGGCGCATTTTAAGCTCCCCGTGCTCAATCTTTCGGTCGATCAGCTGCAGCTCCCCCAAGTAGCCTGCAACGATGCCAATCGCTGCTACCACTGCAAGCACGCTGGCTTTACCGCCATCGTCAACCACGCCAAGTCGCTCGGCTTTCCCACCGTCATCGATGGCAGCAATGCAAGCGATCGCGGTGACTACCGCCCCGGCATGCGTGCGGCAGAAGAGCTCGGCGTACGCTCACCCCTTATGGAGGTCGGCTTTACCAAGGACGAAGAGCGCGAGCTGCTGCGCGCATGGGGCTATCCCGTTTGGAACCTGCCGGCGGGAGCCTGCCTTGCCACGCGCGTCCCCACGGGCGAGGAGCTTACGCGCGAGAAGGTCTCCCTGATTCGCGCCTGCGAGGATTACCTGCACGATCTTGATCTGGCACAGGTACGCGCGCGCTTGGTCGGCGGCTGCATGCATATCGAGGCCGCACCCGCAGATGTCGCCAAGATTGCTGCCCTCGGCGGTGCCGCCGTCGACGACAAGGGCAAGACCCCGCTGCCCGCCGTTATCGAGACCGCGCTGCGCGAGCTGGGCTGCGGCCATATCTCCCCCGAGGTCACCCCCTACATCCACGGCAACATGAATCAGTAACCTGCCAAAAAGGGACAGGTTTATTTTGGCAGGTTTTATCTGGGGAAATATCGCGAGGCAGTCGCCCCTCTAGCGCCCATCTAACTTCGAGAGACACTAGAGGGGCGGTCCGGCTGCATCTACTTCTTCCGATATCGGCGATTGTGGCTCGTCGATGAACCCATTACCTCAATGAGTCCTTTATCTGCCATTTTTGGCAGATGGTAACGGACAGACGAAATTCTGACCCCCGATGCAACCGCTATTTCTCGCGCCGTCATATCCACTTCGGCGCTGAGAGCCTCCAGGATCCTATCCGCCGTCGAAGCTGACGATTCTCTGTTCATATCGATAATTTCATACGTGTCTTTGCCGCATTTTGACAGGACATGTTTATCCACAAGGTCCCCGCAGATCAGGCGAATGTCATCCGAATCCCACTTCAGGGCCTCTCGTATTTTTTGAACATCGCATACGCACCCATGCTCCCGCATAAACATGAGCAGTGTTTCCTCGCGATCCGTCAGCTCGGTGCCCACATGGCTCTGAATCCACGTGCGGTTTTCAGCAAGCTCCGCCCCGTGCCGGGAAAGCAGCACCGTAAACGAATCGGCCTTAACGATAAATTTCGGCCTGCCAAGCGAACGAGACTCCATCTCGCGAATCATAGCCGGGATACCAGATCCCTGGCTTTCCGCAACGGCCCCCGCGGCATGCTCTAACGGCGTCGCCCCCATTAGGCTCATGAGCTTTGAGTTTCGGCAGCGCGATTCCCCGTCTGCAAGATTGTCCACCGTCTTTCCGCCCCAAAGCCCGCCAGGGTTTTTGATCTCTATTCTGTCTGGATAGATATCGACACTCACGGCCTGCCCCACAAACATGGGCGAATATTCTCGATGGATGCAGGCATTTGCCAAGGCCTCGCGCAAAACCTCCTGGGGAACTTCCCAATCCTCCCTTCTGCCAGCGCCTTGCACTATCGCCGCTTTGCGCAAGTTTCGTCCAATCGCGGCAAGGGCATCTTCGATGCAAGCCGGAATCGGGCCATCGCACAACTGGCGGTCAATAAATCGGGGTTGCCCGGGTGCGGATTTTTCCACATCGGAATGAACGGCGACATCGATCATCAGTTTGGGATAGAACTGCTGGGGGTAAATTCCCGCCGACAGAAGCCCCGCGAGCTTCACGGCACCATCCTTTGTAGTGATATTGAGTCTGACCAGCTGCTTTTCCAGCGTATCGGCCCCGCGCAAAACGCGCGGGGTCTGCAGCCGGCGATTTGCGATAATAGACCGCACGACATCTGGATCCAAATCCTCGACCGTTGCCTCCGAAACCACCGTGCCGTCTGCATCGCTCGGGAGCAACGCACTCTGCAGCTCATATAGCTCAGCGGGTGACATCTTGATATCTTTATCATCCACGCGCTTGTAGCTACCGTTCTGCACGCCGCGCGCGCCGATATAGCAAGGCTTCGCTTTAAGCTCAAGTTCAAAGATGCGCACCAGAAGCACCTGGAGCCCGTCGACCTCGCCTCGATCAAGCTCGTACCGCGGCGCATGGGTCACCACTGCCGCTGAGCCTCCGTCTCCGATACCCGAAACAAACTGATCGCGCACCCTATCGATAGCAAAGTTAGCCGAAGGAACAAATCCTTCGGCCTCGTTCAGGCCCAAAATAATGAGCCCACCCGCAGTGTTCGCAAAAGCGCTCACTGTCTCCCATACGTCTGCGCTCAATTTATTCGTGCAGGCTTTAACTTCTACCGATGCGTCATCAGTCCCCCGCCTGCGAAGGCGCTCAACGATAAGGCCAAGAGGTTCATCCAGCAGCATTGGCATTCCGTCTCTCTAAAACGATAGATTTATCTCTCTAAAGTATAGTATATCTCTCTAACTTTAGAGAGATAAGCACCTTATTATAGAGAGACATTTAGAGAGATGTATCGAATTCACTGTTAGATTGCCCAGTGTTATCTCTTTAACTGGCTTTCTCTTTAGAGAGACATTTAGAGAGACGAGCGCGACCTCTCTAATCAAGGGCTCCACTCTTTAAGGTGCACACTTCCTAACCGTGCCCTAAGTTGCGGTGAAATAACTCACGATTAGCCTGCCAAAAAGGGACAGGTTTATTTTGGCGGGTTTTATCTGGGGAAACGCCGACTGATTCCATGTACACAACCGCCGCAGCTCCATATGAGGCAAATGAATCAGTAACGTCTATCCCAAATCTTGAGTATTTGTTCGACAGAACGGCCCCTGCCGGCTCCTGCTAGACTGGTAGATTCCCAACCGTCCATCCAGGAGCCGCAATGTCGCGCAAGTCCGCCTACAAGCAAGTACTTTCCATCGGCACCGCCGTGGTGCTGGGGTTTGCGTTGTTCACAGGGTCGCTCGACGGAGCGCCCAAGTTGTTGTCGCCGCAAAGCGATGAGCAGGCGACGGCTCTGGCCGAAAAACAAAACGAGAGTCCCAGCCGCACCGACGACGAGGCAGACCTGGTTGCCCGGCTCGAATCGGGAACAGCAAGCTCCGAGGACTCCGGCGATGGCTCCGAATCCACCGCGACCAACACCAACGGCAACGTTGCCTCCGCGGACAGTGCCGCCACCCCCATCGACGAAGTGGAAAACCCAGATCTCAACCGCGCCCGCGGCGTATATCTCAGCAGCATTCCAGACTACGCCGGCAATCCCTACGTCGCCCTTCGCGCCGACAGCACGCACCCGCTCGGCATGCCGTCATTCACACTCGATGAATACGAACGCGCTGCAGAAGAGGGCTGCTTTAAGAAATTCTCCAAGCTCGACAGTATGGGCCGCACTCGCAAAGCGCTCGCCTGCGTGGGCCCCGACTCGCTCGGTCAAGGCAAGCGCGGCGATATCTCGCGCATCCATCCCGCCGGATGGCATCAGCAGCGCTACGACTTTATTCCGGGCCAGAGCCTCTACAACCGCTGCCACCTCATCGCCTGGTCGCTCTGCGGCGAAAACGCCAATCGCAAGGATCTCCTCACCGGCACGCGCTATCTCAACGAGACGGGCATGCTACCGTTTGAGGAGCAGATTCTCGACTACATCCGCGAAACGGGCAACCACGTGCTCTACCGCGTCACGCCTATGTACAACGAAGAGGAACTTGTCTGCCGCGGCGTGCGCCTTGAGGCGCAATCGGTCGAGGACCACGGCAAGACGCTGTGCTTCCACGTATACTGCTACAACCTGCAGCCGCATGTGCAGATCGACTACGCCACCGGCCGCAACCAGGCCGCCGGAGAGTAGGTTCAACCGGGGCCACGCCCGCATCGTTTGTCACCGACGCGCACGGGAGGCTAATTCTTGCCTCCTACGGCGCATTTCAGTGACATGGGGCCATCTCTCCAAGATACCCGTATTGTCGATAAGAGTAGAAGGCAAACGCCAGACAGGCAGCCAAAGCAGCAGAAGCCCTACATTAAATACGTGATTTATTCTTTGCAATCACAATCTCGATAAGTTAATCGAAGCAAAACAACGTAAAATGAAGGTAATTTTGCTTCAAAGTAATCAGGAGAAACTGTGACCAATCGCGTCAACAATTCACATATTAAAAAGGATTGTCCCACCCCCATCTATATGCAGGTGGTCGACTATCTGCGCGAGAACATCGCCTCAGGAGCTTGGGAGCAAGCATCCAAAATCCCGTCGGAAGTCGAGCTCATGAGTACGCTCGGCGTCAGCCGCGGCAGCATCAAAAAGGCCATTTCCAAGCTTGTTGATGAGGGCCTGCTTGAGCAAATTCAGGGAAAGGGAACTTACGTTAAGTCAAAAGACATCTCTTTCCCCCTTACAGAGGGTCTTATCTCTTTCTCCGAATCTCTAATCGAGCAAGGCCTTTCTTTCGAAACAAACATTCTCGATTGCGAAATTCGTAAGTCGGATGAAGATATTTCCAGACATCTCGGTATTGTCGAAGGTTCTGACTACCTTCATCTCGAGCGAGTGCGCAGCGTTGAGGGTGAACCTGTGATGTTCATCGAAAACAACATCAATATGGCGCTTGTCCCAGGTATTGAAACAGCCGACTTTGTTAACGAAGGTCTCTTTGCAATAATCGAGCGGCTCTCAGGCCACCAGATCGAATACTCAAAGACCTCCTTTGTGGCAAAGCTCGCGGACACCCAACGCGCGGATGCGCTCGGTCTCTCTACGCAGTCCCCGCTTCTTCAGCAGCTTCAAACAGTCTACTTGGACAATGACTCTGCAATTGAATATGCGCGCGTATGGCTTAAATCCAGCAGGTTCCAGCTTGGCACCGTTTTTCAGCGTCGCCATTAAAGCTCTTGAGAGCGGCGGCATTACGCCAAATATAATTCCAAAACGCAAAAAGGCGAACCCACGGGTTCGCCTTTTTGTAGACGGTTTTAGTCCAGCGCGTCAAACAGCTCCGTAAGCAACGCTGCCCTGTCATCCGTAATCGCCAGGGCACTCGAAATGCCGGTGCCTTGCGCGCCAAGTCCAATCAAGCGACGAACATCGCCTCCACACCTGATTCCCGCTCCCTCCATGATAACGATGTCGGGATTGATGGACCGTACGGCAGCGATGGTCTCTGCGATGTAATCATCGCCGCTTGTATGGCCGGTTCCCACAAGGCTGCTCGGCTCGCAAAGAATCACGTCCGGATCCATCGCCGCAACCGCTTTGGACTCAGTCACGCTATCGGCTGCAACAATGGTTAGAATCTCAAGCTCACGAGCGCGATCGATCGTTGCCGCCAACTTATCAACGGTCAGGGGGTGTGCCGTGTGATTTAGAAAGACAGCTTGAACTCCCGCGCTCTTAAGCGACTCAAGAGGTGTCAGTCCCATTCCTTTTCCGTCACCGATAAGATCGGCATGCTGCGCTGTGGGAATTGCAAATTTCAAATCCTTCGCAACTGCGCAGAGCTCGGGAACGGGAGCAGTCCAAAAAATCGAATGATCTCGATCTTTTGCGATTTCATCCGTAAGATGAGCCGCTGCAATTGAATCGTCCGCAAGCAAATAGGTCTTAGGACTGACCGTGAAAAGTGGCAGTTTTAAATCGGAACGTTTCATGAGAACACGTCCTTTCCGACTAATACATGGCCTGCCATACCGAGCGATTTAGCCGTTGAAGCTAATCTCGATGCCGGTTTCCAGCTTGGGAAGCACGCTTGGTGTCACGAGAACCGTTCCAGGAAGCAGCTCTCGCTCGTCATCGAACGCAATGGTTAGATGACCGAGCCCTCCCATGTTCTCGTTCGCAGCTTCACCAAACTCCTTAATCGTGTAGACCTGATCGCCGATGGAAATGGTGCCGCCCTCAGCAAGCACGTTATCCTCCGTGGGAGTTCCATCGTGAACGACGCAGATGTCGCGCAACTCTGCAGGAGCGGTCGGGCCAAACAGGACCACCATCTTCTCGTTGAGAAGTTCCTCAACAAACGAGCCGATCTCAGTGACCTTAACCTTGTACATTTGATTTCTCCTATCTTTGTTACGCCGCAGGCGCAGTCATTGACCTGTCGATAACACGAATAGCCTGGGCAAAAGCATCGTGATAGCTTTCGTTGGCCAGATGGTCTAGGGCGGTCTCGATATTCAGCCCCAGCATCTCGCTCATCTCCGAAAACTCTGGTTTGAGGGAAAGCCCTTTGAGCTCATAGCAACCGTTAATCACGCCATCATGATCAGTCAGAATCATCACAAACGCCTTTCGGCTAAAACTCACCTTGCACATACCCGTGCCCAAGTATCCCTCATGATCGCGAGCGCGCTCATGGATAAGAATGCGCACCCTCTTCCAGTAGCGATACTGGGTGAATGTTCCTGCAAGCCATACGAGAATAAAGAAGGCTATTGTAATGAGCGCGTTGAGCATAGTGGGCCTTTCCCTCTTAAAGCTTCAGTTTACAGGCCAAAGGACAGTACGTAGGCAAGAATAATCTGAATCGGGGTGGTAATCAGCTTGCCAAACAGGAATGCAGGGTAACCGATTTCGATCGTCTCGGGCTTTGCCTCCATGAGAGTCATGCCAACGGGAGCAAAGTCGGAACCAACCTGGCAGTTGACGGCAAAGAAGCCGGGAAGGGCAAAGTTGGCGGGAATCGTGCCGTTGGCGATTTGGTTGCCAACAAGGACAGAAAGCACAGAAGCGATGATTGCGCCCGGGCAGATCAAAGGCGAAAGGAACGGGATTGAGCAGAACATGCCAATTGCCAGCATACCGGGCAGCGAGCCCGCAAGCGGAGTGAGAACGCCGGCGAGAACGTTCGCGAAACCCGTGTAGTTAATAATGCCGATCAACACCGAGACAAACGCCATAAAGGGGATGATGTTGCGGATAACATCGTTCACGGTATCGCGCGCAGCCTGGTAGATGATGCTGATAACGCGGCCGACACCGGTGCCGATCTTGGAGACAACGTCCATGAAGCCGTTAGACTCCTTGGATGCGAGCTCGGCACGTCCCTCAGCGATCTTGGCGTGGACGTTTTCCTTCGTCATCTCCTCGTGTGCCTTCTCGGCCTTTACCGGCTCAGCGGGAACATCGGCCGCATCGGCAAGGACGATGCAATCGGGATTGACGTCAGATGCAAAGAGATCCTCGGTGATGAACTGGGCCAGAGGACCAGACGGAGAACCGGGCTTGATGTTCAGCGTCTTAAGGCCCATCTTGGGATAGGTGCCGCAGCGAGCCACGCCGGCGCAGTCGATGACAACGGCGCATGCCTGATCGGTCTCGATCGGGTCCTTAAACTGGTCGTGCGCCTCGGCGCCGGTAAGCTCCGCAATGCGAAGGGCGACCGGGCTGATGCCACCCAGGGTCACGCTCAGAACATAAGGCTTCTCGGCCGTGGGGGTAATGATGAGGGGACCGCCCCAACCGTTGCCGCCGTGGGACGCCTTTACGCTTTTGAATTCACTCATGATTTAGACTCTCCTTTTGCGCTGAACTACTAGGCGGCAAGCTTAGCTTCGTTGCGCTTCTTCATGATGAGGTACAGCTTCTCGGTGACAATGCCCTTGATCAGGCAGACGATTAGACCAACAATGAGGAAGCGGATAGCAAGCTCGGAGGAGTTCTTTCCCAGTGCCTCGTAGCCGGCCGAGATACCAAGCCAAACAAAGAGCTCGGAAGAGTTAGCGTGCGGGAAAAGGCCAACGATGGGGTGCATCATGGACACGACCGCATCGTAGAATGCGGGCTTGTAGTCCTCCTCGACAAACACACCAAAGGTGTATGCCATCGGATTGCAGAGGAAGAAAGTGCAAAGGAACGGGATGAGGGTATAGCGGAGAACTGCATACTTGGTGCACTTTTTCATGAACCCATAGACACGCTCCTCGCCGATCAGCTGGATGACTGCCTTGATCGTAAGGATCAGACAGATCAGCATTGGGATCATGCCCGTAATAAACGAGGCAAACTGATCACCAGCCGCATTAAACAGGCCGGTAAAGCCCTCCGCAAGGAAGATAAGGAAATCGTTTACTGCTCCCATTTTCATTCTCCTTAGTTAATGTTCGCTACTTCTATCGTTCTACCTGAGCGCCCCCTCCTCCTTTTCAATCAGCCATATACGCTCATGGTTGTCTACGGTTGTCTATATCTTACAAAGGGACCGCTCTTCGAGTTACCTTCTCGCATTCCTTTCGGTGAACGGTAGATTTTACAAGACAAACGGCTACGCGCTATTTAGCTCATAGATAATTTGGAGTGCCTCAAATATACGCATATACCTGCTAAAACGCGCGTCGTAGAGCTCATGGGCCCTGTCGTTTTTTTCAATGGAATCGAGTTTTCTGCAGACCCCTGCGGCAACCGCCGTCACGTCTTGGCCGCAAGAAGCCGAGAGGGCCAGCAGCGCCGTGCCCTGACCGGCGCCGGAGGATTCCATCCGCACCATATCGACCCCCAACACGTTGGAGAGCGTTTGCGCCCAAAAATCGTTCTTGGCCCCTCCTCCAACGAGCCTGATGCTGCGCCACTCTTCCGAATGGTCCACGGACTCCTTGAGCTCCCTTAAGGCATACGCCGTGCCCTCCATCAGAGCCCTTTCGAGCTCGGAACGAGTCGTGTCAAGATCAAGCCCCAGAAAGGCACCGCGTACCGACGGGCAACCGTGCAGGACTTTTTCTCCCGATAGATGGGGGTAGAACATGAGATCCCTCATGTCGTAGAAGGGGTCCTCGACGGCCTTGTCCTCCAAATCGTAGGACTCACTGCTTAGAATCTGCCCGTACCACCATTCCTTGGCACCGCCGCACGATCTGATACTCAGCTGAATTTGGGTCTTAAGGGCATTTCCCCACTTGAACAACACGGGCTTGCCAACAGCCGGAAGATCAACTCCCTCAGATGAATACATCAGCACGCCGCTTGTTCCAAGTGAGATGGTGGGGACGCCCTCCAAAAGGCATCCCGTGCAGATCGCTGCCGCGGGATTGTCGCCCGTTCCCCTCACGATCATGGCACCTGCGGGAATTCCCGTCTCGCTTGAAGCTCTCTCAACCACGGTCCCAATTACGGCATCAGAAGGCTCGACAACGGGAAGCAACGACTCGGGGATTCCGAAATGCTCGCAGACCTCACCGATCCAAGCTTGCCTCTCGTTATCGTAGAGCCCTGTTGTCGAAGCCCCGCAATAGTCCGTACCAGCACGCCCGCCAAACTTGAGAGCAATCCAATCTGAAACCGAAAGAAACACTTCGCTCTTTGAAAGGCCCTCAGGATTATTCTTAGCTATCCATGCAAGGTTAATCGCCGGAACCCCAGTCGAAAGAAAGCTGGCGACCCTAGGATAGCCCGCAGACAGCGCCCACTGCTTCTCGGTAAAGACGGCGTCAATCGTGCGCTGGTCGTTCCACATTATGGCGGGACACGTTGGCACCCCATCGGCATCGATCAAGACCGTCGTGTGCATCTGCCCGGTAGCGCCAACGCCTTTTATTAGAGACAGGTCAACTTTCTCTCCAAGCAGGGAGCATGCAGAGCAAATGGCGATCCACCATGTCTCGGGATTGATTTCCCGCCAACCGGGATGAGGCTCAGAGCACTCGTAAGCCTCGCTCGCAGTCGCGACAACTTTTCCGCCTTCATCAATGCACGTGAGCTTCACCGATGACGTGCCCACATCGACACCAAGGTAGAGCGCACCCATTATCGCCTCATCCATGTTCGTAATTCCGCGCTACTCAGCGATGCCGTTGATGGCGCGCGTCGTCTTGTAAGCAACGTCCGCAACTGCCTTACGTGTATCAATCAGTACCTTGGCGAGATTATGCTCGTTGTTGTTTGCCTCGTACGCCTTGCCAACCGTCGTGATGTAGGCCTTGCGCAGGTCGCTTGCGATATTGATCTTGGACATCTTGTGTGGCTGCATAGCGTGGATGGTCTCATAGGGAATGCCCGAGCCACCATGAAGAACGAGGGGACACGGAGACACCTCGGCAAGCTTCTCAAGCAGCGGCAAATCGATGCGCGGCGTATCCTCAAGGCCGTGAACGTTGCCGATAGACACGGCCAACAGGTCGCAGCCCGTGCGCTCCACAAACTCGCAAACCTGATCGGGGTCGGTCTTAAGATCCGCCTCGGAAACATGATCGTCTTCTTTGCCCTTGATGGCACCGAGCTCAGCCTCAACGGGCACGCCGTAGCAATGGCAGTAGTCAACTGCCTGGCGCGAGAAGCGAATGTTCTCCTCAAAGGGCAACGCGGCACCGTCGATCATAACGGAGGTAAAGCCGGCCTGAACCGCCTGTCGAACATCCTCGAGCGTCTTGCCGTGGTCAAGATGCAGACACGTGGGAACGATATAGTCCTCCGCCGCGCGTTTAACGATAGAGGCGATCATGCCGTAATCGGAAAGCTTAACGTTGGTAGGGGCGATCTGGAGGATGCCCGGCATGCCGGCCCTCTGCAATCCATCCAGGATACCTAAGGTCATCTCCATGTTCGTCGTGTTATATGCGGGAAGGAGCCATCCATTCTTGCGTGCAATCTGGATCAGCTCAGTCGAAGTTACAACTGCCATGATTCCTCCAACCGGGTTACGGCAATTCGAGTTGAGTTTTCGTTCCAGATACTTATATAGACGTCTATGTACCTGTTTATAGACGACTATATACCTTTTTGATTTACGCGCAAAGCACTAAATGCCTCGAATCGAAAAAAGGGGCTGCCGAGAAGCACTCGACAGCCCCTTTCATTTGGCATGCTTACCCCAACGCCCCATTTGCCAGCATATCGGTAACGTCGTTTAGGCTCGAAACTATTGCCGTGGCCAATCTTTCCATCTCATCTGTTGGCTCAGAGAGATCGGGGACCATGACAGTGCAAAATCCTCCTGCAAATCCCGCGCGCACCCCGTTATAGGAATCCTCTAAAACGAGGGATTTCTGCGGTGAAGCTCCTAGCTCATCCGCCGCTTTCAAAAAGACGTCTGGGTAAGGCTTGGCGTGTTCGACCTCAACACCAGAGACGATCGAATCGAAATAAGGGAGTATTCCTCCCCTTATCAAATTTGCCTCGATCATTTTTCTGCTCGATGATGAAGCAACTGCCATCGGAATTCCCTCAACCTGAAGATAGTCGAGAAGCCGATCTAATCCGAGTTTCTTCTCTGCGCCCTGAGCCAGCGCTTCATGCGCTATTTCGTAAAAACGGTCAACAAACGCTTGAGAATCGACCTCATCGCCATACCACTCGCGAATAATGGACACCGCTTCCGATCCATTGGTGCCACGCATGGCGTCCGCAAGGCCCTCTTTGCATTCAACCTCAAACTCAATTGCGGTTTTGGGCCAGCAGGAAGCCCAAATCGGCTCAGTATCGAACATGAGCCCGTCCATATCGAAGATAACCGCCTCAAACATATTGCCTCCTTGTTCAAGTAGACGTCTATATACGTATATTCTATCAAAGGAGGTCTTTTTTTCTTTCACGGCAGCATGAAAAGGAGTCCGTCCCAATAAAAGCCGACAGGCGCCTCGTCTGCCAAAAACACCACGATGGAGGCTGTCCCCATCGTGGTGGTTGCCTTACGTCGATTTACTTAGCGCGGCCCCGGGGATCAAAAAGGGCCGCCCCGGTTACCCAGGGCGGCCTTTTCGTCAGCACCTACATTGCAGGCAAAATCACACGCTACTTGGCGCGACCCTCCTCATAGCGCTCGACCAGCTTGGCCTGAACGTCATAGGGCACCTGCTCGTAGCCGGCGGGCTTCATGGTAAAGTCACCCGTGCCGCGCGTGATAGAGCGCAGGCGCGTCGAGTAATCCGTCAGCTCGGCGAGAGGTGCCTGCGCGATAACCACGGTGTCTCCGCGCTCATCGGTCTCCATGCCTGTCACGCGACCGCGCGAGGCCGAGATGTCGCCCATCACGGCGCCGGCGTAGCTCTCGGGAATAGTCACCGTGATTTCCTCGATGGGCTCCAGCACCACCGGGTCGGCATCGGCACATGCCTTACGCAGGCCGATGCGAGCCGCCGCGCGGAACGCCATCTCGTTGGAGTCGACGCTGTGATACGAGCCGTCGTACACAGCCACGCGAATGCCCGTGAGCGGATAGCCGGCAATGATGCCGTCCTTCATGGTCTCCTGGACGCCCTTGTCCACGGCGGGGATCAGCGAGCGCGGAATGCGGCCGCCCACGACTTCATCCACAAACTCGTAGCCGTCGCTCGTGCCGTCGGGCCCAATGAGCGGCTCAACGCGCAGCCAGCAGTCGCCATACTGACCGGCACCGCCAGTCTGCTTCTTGTGGCGGCCCTGGGCACTCGCCGTGCGGCGGATGGTCTCGCGATACGGAATGCGGATCGGCACGCTTTTGGCCACGACCTTGGTGCGATCTTCCAAACGGTTGAGCAGCACCGAAACCTGTGCCTCACCAACGGCGGAGATAATGGTCTGACCAGTCTCCTCGTCGCGGTCGATGCTCATAGTCGGATCGGCCTTGCAGGCCTTCTCGATAAACGTGTAGAGCTTCTCTTCGTCCCCGCGATTCTCGGCCTCGATGGCGATGCGGTACTGAGAGTTGGGGAACTTAAACGCCGCAGCCTCGACCTTACCGGTAATGGAGAGCGTATCGCCCGTCTCGGCAGCCAGCTTGGGCGCCACGATGATGTCACCGGCATAGGCGTGACCGACCTCGGTCATGTCGCGGCCGCACATCACATACAGGTGAGCCAGACGGTCGCTCTTGCGCGTACGGGCGTTGACCAGCTCAAGACCCGGCTCAAGCGTGCCCGTCAGCACCTTGATAAAGCTGATGCGACCCTGCTGCGGGTCGGCCAGCGTCTTAAACACAAACGCCACCGGGCGGTCATCGTCACTCGAGATCTTGAGCGAATCGCCGTCGATGAGCGGCATCTCGCCGTAGTCGGTCGGCGCCGGGAAGTACGTGGCGATGTCGTCCATCAGCGAGTTGACGCCCTGCTCCTTAATGCAATCGCCCGCAAAGACCGGCACAAAGATGCGCTCGGCAATCGCCTTCGACAGCAGGCCCTCAAGCTCCTCCTGCGTCAGCGTCTCCTCGCCTTCCAGGTACTTCATCATCAGCTCATCGTCAGCCTCGGCCACCAGCTCGCACAGATGGTCATGGGCTTCCTCGGCCTGGGCACGATACTCCTCGGGAATCTCCGACTCAACGGCTTCGGTGCCGTTGCAGTGGCGCGCCTTCATGCGCACCAGGTCGATGATGCCGTCAAAGTCCTCGCCCTCGCCCCAGGGAAGGGTCACGGCGCCCAAGCGCGTGCCAAAGCGCTCTTGCAGCAGGTCCATCGTGGTCGCAAAGCTGGCCTCGGAGCGCGACAGGCGGTTTACGAACACCGCACGCGCCAGGCGCAGGTCCTCGGCGGCATACCAGAGCTTAACCGTCGTAGGCTGTGGGCCGGCCTCGGCGTCGACCACAAACAGAGCCGTCTCGCAGACGCTCATCGCGGCAAAGGCGTCGCCGATAAAATCGGGGTAGCACGGGGCATCGAGCACATTGATGCGCGCGCCCTTCCAGTCGATCGGCGCAATGGTCGTCGAGATGGAAAACGCACGCTTGACCTCTTCGGGGTCATAGTCGAGCGTGGGCTTGGTGCCGTCGTGGCCGCCCAGGCGGGCGGTCTTGCCGGAAAGGTGGAGCATGGCTTCGGCGAGTGAAGTCTTGCCCACCCCGCCTTGGCCTACGAGCACCACGTTCCTTACGTTACCGGTCTTGGGAGCACCCATGATGACCTCCTTGCAGGGCCGCGCGCATTGCGCGACGCCAACGGGGAGAGTTCGCGGTCGGTGCCATCCCGGGAGCAGCATGGTCGGCAGCCGAGCCGACTCACCCTCCAAATGTCCTATGCCACCACCCTACCCTCACGGGCGACCGTCCATGCACACCTTTCGGCACACGTATGAATACAGGCGGCGAGAGGAAGAGACAAGCTTGTGAGGCGATTATTGAACCCCGTCGATGCAAACAAAAAGCCGCCACAGACCGTAAGACCTGCGGCGGCTTCGCCTCAATTAATAGTTGAGTAAATACCTGAGCCTATCCCTCGATACGGCTCAAGAACTCACGGGTGCGCTGCTCACGCGGATGGTCGATGACCTGCTCGGCAGGACCCTCCTCGACAATGCGGCCGCCATCCATAAAGACCACGCGGTCGGCAACATCGCGCGCAAACTGCATTGCGTGGGTCACAATCACCATCGTCATATTCTGCGCGGCAAGGTCTTTAATGACACGCAGCACCTCGGCCGTCAGCTCGGGATCGAGTGCCGAGGTCGGCTCGTCAAAGAACAGGATCTCCGGATCGAGCGCCAGGGCGCGGGCAATACTCACGCGCTGCTGCTGACCGCCCGAAAGCTCACACGGCACCTTGTTCTCGTTGCCCGTCAGCCCCATTTGCGCGATCAACTCGCGCGCACGAGCTTCCGCCTGCTCGCGCGGGCGCTTAAGCACGCGGATCGGCGCGTCGATGATGTTTTTCATCACGGTATAGTGCGGGAACAGGTTGTAATTTTGGAACACCAGGCCGAATCGCGAGCGTGCCCGCTTGGGCACATCGCCCTTCGCATAGACCGCGCCCGAACCCGCATCCGTCGCAACGGCAAGGTCACCAAACGAGAGCGAGCCTCCGTCGAGCGTCTCGAGCAGCGTGGCACACCGCAGCAGCGTGGACTTGCCGCCACCCGAAGGCCCGATAATCGCCACGACCTCGCCACGCTTCACCTCGAGCGAGATATCCTTGAGCACCTCATTGCCGCCAAACGCTTTGCGAGCGTTCGATATATTCATTACCGAATTAATCATGGTAGTAATCCAATTTTTTCTCGGCGGCGCCCAGCAGCATCTCGACAACGAAGTTAAAGACCCAGTAGATTAGCGCCGCGATCGCAAACGGCACCATGCTCACCTGCGAGGCGACCAGCGCCTTGGCCGTCGAGAACATCTCACCCACGCCAATGGCAAACGCCAGCGACGTGTCCTTGACCAGCGTGATGATCTCGTTGCCCATCGCAGGCAGAATACGCTTGGCGACCTGCGGCATCACGATATACAGAAACGTCTGCATGCGCGAATAGCCCAGCACCTCGGCTGCCTCGTATTGACCGCGCGGAATGGACTGCAGGCCCGAGCGATAGATCTCGGCAAAGTAACCGGCGTAGTTGATGACGAACGCCACGACGCACGCCGTCCACTTGGAATCGGGCGTGAGCGAAATGCCAAACACGTAGTACGGGGCAAAGTAGATGGCAAACATCTGCAGCATGAGCGGCGTGCCGCGCATGACCGAGATATAGATGCGCGCAATCCAGCGAAGCGGCGCGATTTTGCTCATGCGCATAAACGCCACGGGGATTCCCAGCGGAATCGACCCCAGCAGCGTCAGCACAAACAACTGCAAACTGACCAAGAATCCCTGGCCAAGCATCTGCATCATGACCTGAATAGACATTACTTGAGCACCCAATTATCGAAAGATAGACCATAGCTTGAATACTTGTCGCACAGGTCCTTAACCGTGCCGTCCTCATAGAGTGCCTTGAGCGACTCGGTCACGGCGTCGGCCGACTTGGTGTCGCCCTTCTTAAAGCCAACGGCGTAGTGCTCGCTGGACAGCGACTTATCAAGCTGCGTGTAGGCATCGGGCTTGGCGGCAAGCTGATACTGAGCGATCGAGAGGTCGCAAGCCACGGCATCGACCGCGCCGCTCTCGAGCTGCATAAAGGCCGTGTTGTACTCGCCGATCGTGTCAAGCGTGGCAAACGTCGCCGCCAGATCCTTCTGGTCACCCTCGAGTACATCCTGCGCAGCGGAATCAGTCTGGGTAATCACAGTCTTGCCGGCAAGATCGTCCCAGCCCTTGATGCCCGCATCCTTCTTGACCACCAGCACCTGCTCGTTGAGCATGTACGGCTCGGAGAACGTGTAGTCGTCCTCGCGACCCTCCATGGTAAAGCCGTTCCAGATGCAGTTGATGGCGCCGGAGTTGAGCAGCGTGTCCTTGGCATCCCAATCGATGGCCTCGTATTTGACCTCCCAGCCCTGCTTATCGGCAACAGCCTTGGCAAGATCGAGATCAAAGCCGGTGTACTCGCCATCGTCGCCCACAAAGCCGTACGGAGGATAGGACTTATCAAAGCCCACCACGAGCTTCTTGGACTCCGCAGCGCCCTTCACGTCCTTGGCTGCAGCAGAACCGGCAGCGGAACCCTTACCGGCACCACCACCGCAGCCTACCAGGCCAAGGCCTAGAACCGTAGCGAGCGAACCGGCTAGACCAACAAACTGACGACGAGACATATCGGTATTCATGGTATTCCCCCTTGATGGCACTTTAGTTAAGTAAAGTGAGTCATGTAACGTTCAGAATCATACACTTTAGCGTGATAGAGCACAAGGCAAGTTTGCCCGCCGCGTGAGGGGTGTGGGGGTTAAGTTTCCTGCTCTACAGTCCTGCTCACGACGGAGGCCACATTAAGTGGCCTCCTGTTCGTGCGGAACTCGCGATAAACTTAACCCCCACACCCCTCACGCGGCGGGCAACCGTCGTTGGACTTATCACTGACACGATTAAACCGCTTGTATATCGTCTGCTGGCTTGGCACGGTACAATACTTGCAGCTTTAATTCATGAATTAGTGGAGTTATTGATGGCAGAATCTCGTGCTGAGCGTAGGGCTCGTCGTGCTTTGATGGAGGCGACTGAGGGGTCGAAGGAGGAGAAATCTTCTACGAAATCCAAGTCTTCTAAAGCTGCAAGAAGCAAATCGACTAAGAGCAGGGCTAAGGCCAAGCGTCCCGGCTCTCGTCGGAACGAGGATAAGGCATCTCAGACTCGCTCCAAGCGCTCGCATAAAGATCGGGTTTCGTCTGCACGTAAGGCTGTGGACCCCAAGTCTCCCTGTTCCATCATGAAAGCTTGCGGTGGGTGCACGGCGCTCAATCGTCCTTATAAGAAGCAGCTCGCCGCCAAGCAGGCTGCTATGGAAGAGCTTTTTGCTTCGCTTTGTGAGCGTGAGGGCATTGCTGTAGATCCTATTCGTGGCATGGGTGTCACCCTGGGCGACCCGGGCAAATATCCTGCGCCGCGTGGCTTTCGTCATAAGGCTGCCACTCCCTTTGCTCCCGGTAAGGAGGGCGCCGTCCGTTGCGGTTTCTTTGAGCGCGGCACGCACAAGATCGTTGCCGTACCCGAATGCCCCGTCGAGGCACCGGGCGCCCGACAGATTCTTAACGGCATCGCGCGTGAAGCTGAGCGCCTGCATATTCCCGCCTTTAATGAGGACAAGCATCTTGGTTTACTTCGCTATGCCGTCGTCCGCTGCGGTTGGCGTACCGACCAGGTCATGGTCACGCTCGTGACCGCTCAGCGCGACTTGCCGCATGCGCAGGAGTTCTTTGAGGCTGTCGCCGCACTCAATCCGCACATCGTCACCGTCGCCCAAAACATCAACGGACGTCCCGGCAACGCCATCCTCGGCGAGGAAACCCGCATTGTATATGGCGCCGAGTGCATGCGCGACCAGCTGCTCGGCTGCGAGTTCGATATCTCCCCCACCGCGTTCTACCAGACCAACCCGCAGCAGACCGAGCTGCTCTATCAGCTCGCGATTGACGGCATGGACCTGCAGCAGGGCGACGTACTCATGGATGCCTATTGCGGTAGCGGAACTATCGGTCTGTGCGCCGCGAAGGATGCCCAGGACAGAGGCGTCGGCATTATGCTGCTCGGCGTGGAGCGCAACCCGGCGGGCATTGCCGACGCACGTCGCAATGCCGAGCTCAACGGCCTCACCCGCAGCGCTTGGTTTATGGCCGACGACGCCACCGACTACATCCTGGATGCCGCCGACAACAACGAACGCGTCGACGTTCTTTCCATCGACCCGCCGCGCGCCGGCTCCACGCCCGAGTTCCTCGAAGCTGCCTGCGCACTTAAGCCGCGCCGCATCACCTATATCAGCTGCAACCCCGTGACCCAAGAGCGCGACCTGCACCAGCTCCTCGACGGAGGCTATCGCCTGCTCAAGATCACGCCAGTCGACATGTTCCCCCATACCGACCACACCGAAACCGTAGCGGTCCTCGAACGCCGCTAACCAACCTCAGTAGATTTTTGGGACAAGAAAGGGGGCGACCCGTCTGGGCCGCCCCCCTTCGCTTGGTTTATAAATTCCGCTACATCCCATTGCGCAGATCGCACACGCCGGCTGCCGCCATCTCGCGCAGCAGCGTCTCGCGATCGCGCGTCACGATCAGATCCAACGGGAAGTGAATCTCGTCGAGCATCTTGCGAGCGTAATCGAGCTTACCAATTGCCATGCCAATGTGCGCATCGGTCGAAACGCCAATGCCCACGCCCAGCTCGGCGCAGCGCTCGGCGATCTTGCGGCATACGGCCCAATGCTCAGTGTCGACACCGTGTTCAAGACTATGGTTGTTGATCTCGATAATCTTGTGCTTGGCCTTAGCTGCCAACAGCACCTCGTCGATATCGAACGGCACGCCCGAACGCCCCGTGTGACCCAGCATGAACACCTTGGGGTGCTCCAGGGCATTGATATACATCTCGGTCGTCTGGGCCAGCGTCGCGCCCTCAGCAATCTGCGGATTATGCACGCTCGCAACCAAATAATCCAAATTACGCGTAACCAAATCGAACAGCGAATGCTGACGGCTGTACGAATCGCCGGCAATATCGAGCGTGACAGGGGTGTCCTCGCCAAACAGGCTTCCGTCCAGCGAAACGATATCGGCCTCGGCACCACGCAGCACCAGCACGCCGCTCCAAATGCGCGGCCAGATATCCTGGTTGATAAAGAACTGGTAACTGCGCAGGTCATTGGGGCAAGCCGTAACCATAGAGCTCAAATGGTCGGCAGATCCGAGCACCTGCAGACCACGCTCTGCCGCCCAGTACACATTCTCCTCAATGGTCGAATATGCATGCGCAGAGAACATCGTATGGGCATGAATGTCACAAGAAAGCAGGTAGGGCATCAGGTCTCCTTATCTGGCACGGCCGTCGCTTATATTCATTGTACGCATAGCCTCCGATAGTCGTAAAACCACTCCATCCCAAAGACACAACGTCCATGGCAACGGGGTCCGGCTTAACACCAAACCCCGTTTCACGTAAAACATTGTAGGCAGAGCGCTTTACTTTTAACGATACTCGTCCGCCAACTGTTTCCAAGCGGGTAGCGAATTGACAATCGTTTCGTAGCTCACGCAATAGCCCAGGCGGAACCAACCCGGCATACCAAAGCTGTCCGAGGGAACCGCAAGCAACTCATACTTCTTTGCGCGCTCGCAAAACGCATTCGCATCGGGCTCCAACGCTTTCACCCATAGGTAGAACGCGCCATCCGGCTCAACATAGGTGTAGCCGTACTCCGCTAGTGCGTCGGTGAGCGCCGTGCGGTTGCGAGCATAGGCCCCGACATCACTCGGCTCATCGATGCAATCGATGATCACGCGCTGGAAGAGTGCCGGTGCGCATACAAAACCCAGCGTACGGGCAGCACCCGCAACAGCCGGCATCAGACGGGCAGCCTGCGGATTGGTGTTGGGAACCAAGATCCACCCCACGCGCTCACCCGGCAGCGACAGCGACTTGGAATACGAGTAGCACACGATGGTGTGCTCGTAGATCGAGGGCACCCAAGGCACCTCGGCACCGTACACGATCTCGCGGTACGGCTCATCCGAGATGAGCATAATCGGATTCTCGGGATCGCGCTGAGCGTTGGCCTCGCGCAGAACATTGGCCAGTCGCGTCAGCGTGTCGCGCGTATATACGGCACCGGTCGGGTTGTTGGGCGAGTCGATAATGACGGCTGCCGTCTTGTCGGTGATCGCCTTGAGCACGTTGTCCACGCTCAGCTGGAACGTGTCTTCATCAGCGAGCGCCTCAACACACGTACAGCCGGCCTTCTCAATCCAAACGCGATACTCCGGAAAGTACGGGGCGATAACAATAACCTCGTCGCCCGGGTTCGTAACGGCGTTGAGCGTACAGGTGAGCGAAGCCGCGGCACCCACCGTCATAAAGACGTCCTTACCCTCATAGTTCGTTCCAAAGCGGCGGTTGAGCGATTCGGCAACGGCTGCTCGACATTGCGGCAGGCCCGGAGCGGGGGTGTAGCCGTGCAACTGGTCACTCGGCAGCCCCAAGGCCTTCTTAATGGACTCCGCCACGGCAGCCGGCGCCGGAACACTCGGGTTGCCCAGCGAAAAATCGAATACGTTCTCCGCACCGATCTGCGCCTTGCGCTCAAGGCCATAGCTAAAAATCTCACGGATGATGGAGCTTTCCGCACCGCGAGCATGCATAGTTTCGTTGATCATCTGTTCCCCTTTCGCATAGGCGCTATTGTACGCTTTAGCCGAGCAAAGTGCCGCAGCAATGTTGATTGGGGACAGACTTAAATGCGTGAAAACGCTCATTTAAGTCTGTCCCCAATCAACAGACGGCCCCATATCGCTCAAAAGAAAAAGCCTCCGCAGGTTTCCCCGCAGAGGCTTTCGCCACAAAGACTATTTGTCGGCGTCGGCGTCGGTGTCGGCATCGGCATCGACGACGGCATGGTCATCGTCAGCATCATCGGATGCGGCTTCGGCATCCTCCTGCATGGCCGCCTGCGCAAAGGCCGCGGCATCAGCCGCCAGCTCCTCCTCGCTCATGCGAGGCGCGCGCTTCTTGGTCGGCATGCCGGCCGCCTTGGCATTGCGCTCCTCCTTGGCCGCCAGGATATCGCCCTCGCGCTCAAGGTAGGCATTCCACTCGTTGTCGAGCAGGGCGTTCACGGCGTCGCCTTCGACGGTCTCGCGCTCAAGCAGCACCTTCGCCATCAGATCGAGCTGATCGCGACGGGCATCCAAAATCTCGACCGCACGACGATGGGCTTCGCGCATGATGCGCTGAACCTCGATATCGATGCGCCGTGCCGTCTCCTCGGAGTAATCCTGGTGATCGGCGTAATCGCGACCAAGGAACACCTGATGCTGCGCCTCGCCAAACACTTGCGTGCCCAGCTCCTCGCTCATGCCCAGACGCGTAACCATCTCGCGCGCCATCTTGGTCGCACGCTCCAGGTCGTTGCTCGCGCCCGACGTGATGTCATCGCACATGAGCTCCTCGGCAACGCGACCGCCCAAGAACACGGCAAGCTCGTCGAGCATCTCGTTCTTGGTCTTGAGGAAGTGGTCCTCCTGCGGAAGCTGCAGCGTGTAGCCCAGGGCCTGACCGCGGCTGACGATCGAGATCTTATGAACCGGATCGGAGTGCTCCAGGATGTGGCCCACCAAAGCGTGACCGCTCTCGTGGTAGGCAATCGTGGTGCGCTCGGCCTCGGTCATCACGCGACCCTTGCGTTGCGGTCCGGCAATCACGCGCTCCATCGACTCCTCGACCTCGTCCATCGAGATCACGGAACGATGACGGCGAGCGGCCAGCAGCGCAGACTCGTTGAGCAGGTTCGCCAAATCGGCACCAGTAAAGCCAACGGTCATCTGGGCGAGCTTCTCAAACTTAACGTCCTCGTCCATCGGCTTGTTCTCGGCATGCACGCGCAAGATCTGCTCGCGGCCCTTCACATCCGGACGGTCGACCGTAACCTGGCGGTCAAAACGGCCGGGACGCAGCAATGCCGGATCCAGGATGTCAGGACGGTTGGTCGCAGCGATCAGGATGACCGACTCGCTTTCCTCAAAGCCGTCCATCTCGACCAGCAGCTGGTTGAGCGTCTGCTCGCGCTCGTCGTGACCGCCGCCCAAGCCAGCTCCGCGCTGACGTCCCACGGCATCGATCTCATCGATGAAGATGGTCGACGGGGCCTGGGACTTGGCCTCCTTAAAGAGGTCACGCACACGGCTGGCGCCGACACCTACAAACATCTCGACAAAGTCGGAACCCGAGATGCTAAAGAACGGCACGCCCGCCTCGCCGGCAACGGCCTTGGCCAGCAGCGTTTTACCGGTTCCCGGAGGGCCAACCAGCAACACGCCACGCGGGATCTTGGCGCCCAGCTTGCGATAGCGATCCGGATCGCTCAAAAAGTCACGGATCTCCTCGAGCTCCTCGACTGCCTCGTCCACGCCGGCAACGTCTTCAAACTTGACCTTGGGGCGTGTGGCCTCGTTGGTCTTGGCGTTGGTCTTGCCAAACTGCATGTTCCTGTTGTTGGCGCCCATCATCTGGCGCATAAAGTAGAACATGATGGCGATAAGGGCAATCGTCGGAAGCACACTCATCGCCAAGTCGCCCCAAAAATCGGGATCGTTGGTGTTGACGATGTACTTGGTATCGGGATGCTCCGCCATGAGCTCGGCAAGCGAATCGGAGCCGACATAGGTCGAGGAGAAGCTCTTGAGCTCGCTCGTATCGCCCTTGTCCTTCTTCGTCTTCCAGTAATGACCCGTCACGCTTCCGTCTTGAACCGTATAGGTCAGATCTTCGACGCGATCCTGCTTGATGGCGCTCACCATCTCGCTCGTCGCGAGCTTAACGGTATTGCTGGAATTGGCAAAGCCGGAGCCCATGTTAAAGAAGGCGTAGCCCAGAAGCGCGCAAGCCAAAATAAAATACAGCCAGCCCGTACGCGTGGGCTTCTTGCCTCCGGGCATCCCCGGGATCTTTGGGTCCCGGGGAGTCTGGGAATTGTTATCGTTACGGTCGTCGGGCATCTTACGAATAAACCTCCGGTTTCAAAATGCCCAGATACGGAAGGTTGCGATAGCGCTCGGCATAGTCGAGGCCGTAGCCCACCACAAAGGCATCGGGGCAATGGGTTCCAACATACTTGGGCGTGATGGCCGAGACGCGGTCCTCAACGTCCTTCCACAGGAAGGCGGCGACCTCCAGCGAGGCGGGCTTGCGGCTCTCAAGGTTCTTCATCAGATACTTGAGCGTCAGGCCCGAGTCCAGAATGTCCTCGACGATCAGCACGTCGCGACCGCGGATGTCGATATCCAGGTCTTTAATGATACGCACGATGCCCGAGGACTTCACACCGTCGCCATAGCTCGAAACAGCCATGAAATCGATGTTGGTCGGCAGCTCGATCTTGCGCATCAGGTCGCCCATAAAGACCACAGCGCCGCGCAGGACCGCAATCAGCACCAGATCCTTACCCGCGTAGTCGCGCGTAATCTGCTCGCCTAGGCGAGAGACGATACCGTCGATATCCTCCTGCGTAAACAGAACCTTCTCGATATCCGGATGTTGAGAAGCCATGACAACCCTTTCTTGTGCTTATCGCCCACACACCGCCGTATGGACGCGAACTTCACATTCTAGCAGCGCACGGGGTATATTTTCCAGCCCGTACGCCATCAGCGCGGGAATACCGTCAACGTCGCACAGAATAGCTGGCGTGGGACGCTATTCCGCATCGACCACGCGGAGCAGATATGCCACGCGCGTCGCCGCCGTGCACTTAAAACGTTCGTCCGCGCGAACGCCCGCGACCCATACTACGGCACCTCCGGGAGCCGTTCTTACCACGGGTACGCCAGAGCGGTCTGAAACAGGAATACGCGCCTCGTTCAACAGGTCTGACACTTTCTTGCTTCGACCGTTCATCCCCAACGGGCACATCACGTCTCCCGGCACAGGGCTATCCACCCACAGGCGCGCCAATCGCGCCTCGGCGGGAATCTCCCCGCGCGAGCCGGCTAGCATCCGCTCGCTATCGCGGTCGGCGAACCCCAGGGCCGCCGCATCCACCAAGGCCGCAACCTCTCCGGCAGCAGCAAGCTCGCGGGCACGGTGCACGATATCGCGCCCCGGCTCCACAGCCATCGGCTCTGCTGCCAGCATACGCCCCGCCCCCAGCGGCAGACGACCGGGAACGGAGATCCAGTCGGCCACTAAGCCCTCGCGCGCCGCCGGGGCCTTGAACGCCAGCATGCCAAACTCCACACGGGCATCAATTCCCGCGGGAAGCGTTACCGAGCCCGAGCCCGCAGCGACACAGGAGAGCACGCGCTCCACGTGCCGCATCTCCGGTCGCGCGTCGGGATCGATGCGCTTAATCGCCAACCGCACGATACGCCGTGCAATCACAACCTCAGCGGCGGCAAGACGGCGCGCATCGAGCACCAGTGCGCCCGCCGCTTCCTTGCGCAGGCAGCTTCGAAACGACTGTGCCGAAAGCTGGGAAAGAAAGGCGTCTTCGTCGCCCAGAATTTCGCAAGCGGCGCCAATCGTCTTACAGACGTTCGTATTGCGCTGCGCCACCACCGGCATCACCCGATGGCGCACATAGTTACGCAGGTACGAAACGTCCTCGTTGCTTTCATCTTCCCGCCATGGCTGACCGTGCACCTGCAGATAGCTCACGAGCTCATCATGCGTGAGGTCGAGCAAGGGGCGCACCACAATGTTCCGACGGCGTGGAATGCTTGATAGACCCGCGGGACCCGACCCTTTAATGGCATTCATCAAAAATGTTTCCGCGCGGTCCGACGAGGTATGCGCGGTACAGATACGAGCCGCCGTCCGCGGTGCGCCCGATTCGGCACAAAGTTCGCGAACATATCTCCGTGCCGCGGCATAGCGCACCTCGCGGGCCGCAGCCTCGATATTGCCCGATTCGTCATCAAAATAGGCATGCTCAACGCACAGCGGCAAGCCGTATTGCACGCACAAATCACGTACAAAGGCCTCGTCGCCATCGGATGCCTCCCCGCGCAGATGATGGTTCACATGCAGCACGTGCAAACGCTCGCGTGCAATGGAAGCAATGCCGCGCCCGTCCTGGATATCCAGCTTTGATGTGCAAGCCATAAGGAGCAGCGCCGTCGAGTCCGCACCGCCTGATACCATGAGCACTACGGGGGCAGCGGTCTGCCGCGTTGCCAGAACGTTCTTATCCGTCCTCGACGCGGCATGATGTCCATAGTGCTGAGATACCGTTGGCATTCGCTTCCTCCTCTATTCGTCCGCACCCATTGTATCCTTTGGAATCTTATGTCTCGCCTGCACCTTCATATCCTCGGCAGCGGCTCAAAAGGCAACTGCGCACTCGTCGAGGGGCCTCAGGGGCTCATCATGATCGATAACGGCCTGTCCCGCCGCGAGACACTTAAACGCATGGCGGAACTTGGCCTCTCGGCAGACGACGTCGCCGCTCTTGTAATCACCCATGAGCATGGTGACCATATCAAGGGGCTCGATGTATGGTGCAAGCACTGGCATGGTCCCCTCTTTGCCAGCAGGGACACCCTTTCATGCAAAGAAAACCTCGCGCACCTGCCCGTAGAGGAATTTGACCCCGGCGACACGCTCCCCATTGCCGGCATCCACGTGCAAACCTACTCAACATCGCACGATGTTATCAATCCAGTCGGTTATCGATTCGACGCCCTCGATGATTCCATCGGCTTTGTCACCGACACCGGAGAGCTATCGAGCCAAGCCATGAACACCCTCAAAGATTGTCGAGTCCTCGCGCTCGAAAGCAACCATGATGTGACCATGCTACGCGAGGGAGAATATCCCCGCTTTCTTCAGGAGCGCATCCTGTCTGCAAGGGGACACCTCTCCAATGGCCAAGCCGCCGAAGCCGCGCGCGAACTTGTTACCGATCGCACCGAACAGCTCATTGCCATGCATATCAGCCAAGATAACAATCGTCCGAGCCTTACCGTCAAAAGCTATGCCAAAGCTCTGGCCGCAACCCTGGATGACGAGGTCGGCAGCTCCGCAACCCTTCTCCAAGGATCGCGAAAACTCTCGATACGCCCTGCGAGTCAGTATCAGCCGGCAACCATTCAATAGACTGTCCTAGACAGCAAAAGGGGCCGAGAATCGCTTCCCAGCCCCTTTTGCTGTCTTTTAATAGCGCAGAACACCAACAAAGTTAGTCGATGGAGATCTTCGTAACGTTCTTCTTCTCGACAATCTTGGGAACCGTAACGGTCAGGATGCCGTCAGCGTACTTAGCCGAGAGGCCCTCGCTCGAAGCGTCCTTTAGATACACGCCACGCGTCGCGCTGTACGAGCTGAACTCCTTCTGCAGGAAGTTCTTGCCCTCGTTCTCCTCATCTTCCTCGACATTCACGCTAATGGACAGACGGCCCTCGTTAAGCTCGACATCGATATCGTCCTTGGCGACGCCGGTCAGATAAGCCTTGACCTCATAGCCGTCGCCCTTATCCTCAACATCAACGGGAAACGCCTTGGAAGCAATCGAGTTGTTTGCAAGGTCGGTCATATCATCAAACAGATCGAACAGCGAGCTAGCAGAAGGACGAACGCCAAAAACCGAACGATAAGGAACCATGCTTGCCATGTTTACCACTCCTTTTAGGACTGCCGAGCCATCTTCTAGGTGACTGGGACTTCTTTTGACGCTCTTATATATGCCCACACAGTGCTTATATATACATCGACTATAAAGTTTTTTGAGTCCGGTACTATAAGCATATCTAAGTGTGTGTGACTCATGTTTTAATAAGGTTAAAGTTCTTTGAACCAGAGCCTAAATAACAAGTATGTTCGCAGCTGCAAATAGCAAGGGGCTTACAATGAGCGCGTACACGTTATTGGTAACGAGCTAAAGGGCATCATGGACGACCAAAACCAGAACAAAATGTTTATGCCGACGCAGGGGGAAGATACTTCCACGCAGCCGCCACGGTTCCATCGCCCCCACATCTCGCAAGAGCCCATTAATGATCCTGAGCCCGAGTATGTGACGAGAAATCGATATCAAACACTCGAGGATGCCCAAACGGGACGTAAACATATGGGCGTGGCCTCGGGAGACCCTGTATATCTGAAAGACGCACCATTATCTAAAAACAGCGCAGCTAGTGAGGAGCCACTGAAAGCATCCGCCGCCAATCAACATAGAGGTCCTCGACCAAAGCAAACCTTGACGCATTCGGCTCGCTATCTCGAAACGCCAAAACAGGGAAAATCAATCTTCGTTTCGTCAAGTAAACGACGCAAGCAGCATCGACTGACAATCCTGCTTTTGATCATTGTGGCCATAGCAGTTGCCCTTGTTATTCGATTTATTGTCTTAAAATAAAAGTTCATTACCCATAAGCCCAACCGGGTTACAGGTGAACTGCAACGACATTGTGAAGCGTAAACGCAAAAAAAGGGGGAGGCCGCGAGGCCTCCCCCTTCTCAGTTCAAGCGTACGGCTCGGT
>UQIT01000014.1 GCA_900541175.1 uncultured Collinsella sp. | reverse complement strand
CGCTCAAACAGGGGGGGCGGTGGCCGGGGGGGCGAGCCGCCGCGGCGGTGGGCGAGGTGCCCATCGGAGCCGTAGTGGTGCGCGACGGCGAGGTTGTCGCGCGGGCGCATAATCGTCGCGAGCTCGATCAGGATCCTTCGGCTCATGCAGAGTTCGCGGCCCTGTGCGCTGCCGCTCGGTCGCTCGGTCGCTGGCGCCTTTCCGATTGCACGGTCTACGTGACGCTCGAGCCTTGCTGCATGTGCGCGGGCCTTATGGTCAACGCGCGCGTGGGGCGCTGCGTGTATGGCGCGAGCGACGCCAAGGCGGGCGCGTTGGGATCCCTATACGATTTGAATGCCGACTCGCGCCTGAATCATCGGTTTAACGTGACGGCTGGGGTCCTGGCGGATGAATGCCGCGAGCTGCTGAGTAGCTATTTTGGCGGTCTGCGCGGAGCGGGCGGCGCTGATTGCGGTTGTGGGGCCGATCTTGAAGCACACGCCGCTCACGCCGCAGCGCTTGCAGGTGCCGGTGAGGATGCTGGCACGGCGGTTGACTTTGGTCCTGCGTGCCGCCGACCCCGCCGTGTGCTGTTGGCGATCGACTCCTTTAAGGGCAGCGTGTCGAGTGCCCAGGCGGAGGCGGCGGTTGCCGAGGGCATGCGCCGTGTGTGGTCCGATGCCCAGGTGGCCGCATTGCCGCTGGCGGATGGCGGCGAGGGGACGCTCGATGCCGTTGCCGCGTGCGGCGGTGAGATTGTGACCTGCGAGGTGGCAGGTCCCTTGGGCGACCGCGTGTCTGCCCGGATGCTGGTGGACGACGAGCGCGACTCGGCTGTAATTGAGATGGCCGAGGCGGCGGGTATTGGGTATTCACCCTGCACGGAATCGGCGGCGCTTGCGGCTTCGACCTATGGCGTGGGCGAGCTGATACTCCGTGCGGTTCGCGCCGGGGCAAAGACTATCTATATTGGTCTGGGCGGCAGTGCCACCAACGACGGTGGCGCCGGCATGCTGCAGGCGCTGGGCGCGCGTGTGGTCGATGATCAGGGATGCGATGTCGCCCCCGGTCTTGCCGGCCTTAAGCAGGTGGCGAGCGTCGATTTGGCGCCAGCGCTGCAGGCTTTGGATGATGTTCGTATCGTTGTGCTTTCCGATGTCGAGAATCCGCTCGTGGGGCGTCGAGGCGCACTGGCGGTGTTTGGCGGGCAGAAGGGCCTGCCGGCGGATGATGTCGAGGTGCTGCGCAGATACGACGGCTGGATGGTCGGCTACGGTCGCCTGCTCGATGCGGCAATTTTCGAGGCGCGAGCCCAGGGATTGTTGCGCACACCCGAGAACGCACGGACATTTGGCTCGGTGCTTGGCGTGCCCGGCGCGGGCGCTGCCGGTGGCTTGGGCGCGGCGTTGCTGGCGCTCGGCGCGGAGCTACGCTCGGGTGTGGAGACGGTGCTCGATCTCGTGGGGTTTGACGAGCGCGTGCGCGATGTCGACCTGGTCATTACAGGCGAGGGCAATATGGATGAGCAATCCGCCGCCGGTAAGGCGCCGGTGGGCGTGGCGCGCCGTGCCAAGCGGTGTGGCAAACCGGTGATCGCTGTCGTGGGCGGTCGCGCTGACAACCTGGATGCGGTGTGTGTGCAGGGCATCGACTTGGTGCTTCCGATCTGCCGCAAGCCCATGGACCTGGAACAGGCACTCGATCCGCAAGAAGCCACAACCAACCTCATCTGCGCCGGCGAAGCAGCCGCCCAATCCTACGACCTCGCCCGCCTCTAAAACCCAACTCCCTATAAGTTGCGGTGGAATAGTTCCTGTTTGGCGGCTCAGGCGGCAAAAACGGGAACTATTCCACCGCAACATCGAGAATGGCTATCCGAGGCTGGCCGCCTTGGGCCTTGGGTCGGACCGTCCGCCATGAAATGCGGCCATCTACTACGTTTAGCCGAGCACCCTCGACCATCCCGGATTTTGTGAAATTAAAACCGCAGGTAGAAAGCTTGCCGATTTTCGAAAAAGCCGGCTATGGTTGACCCCTGCGGCCTAAACGTAGTAGATAGGCCCCTTTTGTGGCATGGCAGCAGACCAGTCTTTTTGGGACGGGGCTTATTTGACCACCTGTCGATCTGATTGCCCAAGTAGTCAAAAGCCCCGTCCCAAATTAGCTACCTTGCCCCATCGGGCTGGAGCGGGTAAGATATACCGAGCGCCTAGCGCGTTCGATGGGTTCGGATGACGACATGTTCCGAATCTGGTCAGGTCCGGAAGGAAGCAGCCATAAGGAGCCTCTGTCGGGCATCCGGATCCATCGAGTGCGCAGGCGCTTTTTGGTGCCGCGGCTACCCGCGAGTGCCGGCAGGGCGCTTGGTGTCTCGCTGGTCCTCGGCTTTGCCTGCGGGATCGCTCGACTACCAAGCGCCCTGCCGGCACTCGCGGGTAGCCGACCAAAACCGCCTGAAGGGTCACATTTATCTGATAATTGAATTCCTGACGTTATGCCGCTCGCTGGCGTTGCCAAAACATCGGCTGCTACATGGTCCAAGAGGCTCCTGCAAAGGCGCATTTATCTGAATTTTATCTCGTGTGGAGTACCGGTCGTTGGCTGTGCCGAGGTACTGGTTCTTACCTGTCTAAGGATTCGAATCCCTGTTGAGTTGTTTACGCTTCTTTTGGGGTGGCGGTACTATCATGGTTCAAATTGAATGTGAATGATGATAGGGAGCGCCTATACATGATTGAGCTGCTCAGGCGTTTTGGTGGTAAGTTTCGCCGGTATATGGTGATTGGTCCTGCGTGCAAGTTGATTGAAGTAATCTTTGACCTGCTGACGCCGCTGGTGATTGCCCAGATGATCGATAAGGGCATTGGGGCGCACGACGTGAACGCCGTTATCCACTACGGTATGCTGCTTGCCGCCATGGCTGTGATCGGCATCTCGTTTACGCTCGTCTGCCAAAAGATGGCGGCGCTCACCTCGCAGGGCATGGGCACCGACATTCGTGGCGCGCTCTACCAGCATATCAACAAGCTGAGCTATGCCGAACTCGACCGTTTTGGCACGCCGTCGCTCATCACGCGTGTCACCAACGACGTCAACCAGGTGCAGCTCGCTGTGGCGCTGGGCGTGCGCATGCTCATCCGCTGGCCCTTCCTAGCGGTGGGCTCCATGGTCGCGGCCCTTGCCATCGACCTTAAGCTCGGCATCATCTTTTTGATTTGCACGCCCGCCATCGGCCTGGTGTTTTGGTTTGTCATGGCGCGCTGCATTCCGTACTACAGGCAGCTGCAGGCAAAGCTCGACCGCATCGCGCTCATTTGCCGCGAGGGGCTTTCGGGCGCCCGCGTGGTTCGCGCCTTTGTGCGCGAGGGCCACGAGCGTGAGCGTTTTGCCCAAGCCGCCGATGACCAGGCCAATACCGCCATCGCGGTGGGCAAGCTCTCGTCGGTTCTCAACCCCGTGACGTTTTTGGTGATGAACCTGGGTGTGTGCGCCATCCTGTGGGTGGGCGGCATTCAGGTCAACGTGGGCGAGCTCACGCAGGGCCAGGTCATGGCGTTTGTGAACTACATGACGCAGACCCTGACCTCCATCGTGTACGTCGCCAACCTGGTCGTGGTCTTTACCAAGGCGAGCGCCAGTGCGTCACGTATCAACGAGGTGCTCAATTGCGTGCCGAGCATCACCGACGAGGGCAACCAGCCGGTCGCGCTGCCCAAGCCGGGCAATGTCGCTCCCGTTCCTGCGCTGGGCTTGAGCCATGCGAGCTTCTCCTTTGGCGCGGGCGCGGCAAATGCCGTCAACGATGTGACCCTGGAGCTCCCGCTGGGCAAGACGCTTGGCATTATCGGCGGTACGGGTAGCGGCAAGTCCACGCTCGTCTCGCTTATCCCGCGCCTGTACGATGCGAGCACCGGCAGCGTGAGTGTGATGGGCGCCGACGTGCGCACCTGGCCGCTCGACCAGCTGCGCCGTGTGGTCGCGACCGTTCCACAGCGTGCGTCGCTGGTGAGCGGCACCATCCGCAGCAACCTGACCTGGCGCGACGAGGCTGCGACCGACGAGGATCTCTGGGCGGCGCTCGACATGGCGCAGGCGAGCGAGTTCGTGCGCAACAAGCCGCAGGGGCTCGATACCCCGGTCGAGGCGGGCGGTAAGAACTTTAGCGGTGGCCAACGCCAGCGCCTGACCATCGCGCGCGCCCTGGTGGGCTCGCCTCAGATATTGATCATGGACGATTCTGCCTCGGCGCTCGACTTTAAGACCGACGCGGCGCTTCGCCATGCCATCCGCGAGCGCAGTGTGCGCGGTGCCGCCGAGGGCGGGCTGCCGCTCACGACCGTCATCGTGAGCCAACGTGTCTCGACCGTTCGCGAGGCCGACATGATCTGCGTACTCGACCACGGCTCGGTTGCGGGCCTGGGCGCGCACGATGAGCTCTACACGACCTGCCAGCTCTACCGCGAGATTTGCCAGTCGCAGCTTCGCCGCGAGGAGCTCGAGGGTCAGCAGGGGAGTACGGCGCCCGCGCCCGCCCCAGGCGCCCCGACCGTCCCCACATCCGTCTGCGCAAAGGAGGGCTGCTAAATGAATCCGTACACTTCCTCCGGTTCGGTCGCCACGATGACGGCCAACGTGTCCGGCAACGATAGCCTCAACGACCTGGGAGACGGTCCGCGCCAGCCCGGCGATCCCGAGCGCTATCCCGTGGGTGCGGTGACCCGCCGCCTGCTGGGCTATGTCCGTCCGCACCGCGTCTCGTTTGCGGCATCGTTTTTGAGTGCCGCCGTCTCGGTGATTCTGCAGCTCTACACGCCCATTCTCATTGGCGAGGGCATCGACCTTATCGTCGCCGCCGGGCAGGTGGACTTCGATGCGCTGCTGCCGCTCGTTACCAAGCTCGCGATTGTCGTCGTAGGTGCTGCGGCCTTCCAGTGGCTGCAGGGCTATTGCGTCAACCGCCTGTCTTACGAAACGGTGCGCGACATGCGCGTGGAGGCGAGCGATAAGCTCAGCCGCATGCCGCTCAGCTTTATCGACAGCCATGCCCACGGCGACCTTATGAGCCGCGTGGTCAACGACGTCGACCAAGTGGGCGACGGTCTGCTGCAGGGCTTTACCCAGCTCTTCACCGGCGTTATCACCATCGTGGGCACGCTCGCGTTTATGCTCTCCATTAACCTGACCATGACGCTCGTGGTGGTACTCGTCACGCCGCTTTCCATTTTTGCAGCTGGTGCCGTCGCCAAGCTTTCCAATAAGAGCTTCACTGCTCAACAGCGCATCCAGGGCCAACTCGGCGGTCATATCGAGGAGTATGTGGGCGAGCAAAAACTGGTGGATGCGTTTGCCTACGGCCCGAACGCCCAAGCGCGCTTCGACGCCCTCAACGCCGAGCTCTATACGGCAGGTGAACGCGCACAGTTTATGGGCTCGCTTTCCAACCCCGGTACGCGCTTTATCAACAACATCATCTATGCCGTGGTCGCCGTGATTGGCTGCGTGGGCGTGATCACGGGCGTGCCCGCTGCGCTCACGGTGGGCGGCGTGCAGATTTTCCTGTCCTATGCCAACCAGTACACCAAGCCGTTCAACGAGGTCACCAACGTCATTACGCAGATCCAGACGGCGTATGCCTCGGCGCGCCGCATGTTTGCGCTGCTCGATGCGCGCGAGCAGGAGCCCGATGCGGCGGATGCCGTGGAACTTGCCGCCCCGCAGGGTGAGGTGACCTTTGAGCATGTGGACTTTAGCTACGTGTCCGACCGCAAGCTGCTGCAGGATATCTGCATCGAGGCCAAGCCCGGCATGCGCTTTGCCCTCGTTGGCCCTACGGGCTGCGGCAAGACGACGCTCATCAACTTGCTGCTGCGGTTTTACGATATCGATGCCGGACGCATCATGGTCGATGGCCGGTCTTCGCGTGACTACACGCGCGCAAGCCTGCGCCGTGCCTTTGGCATGGTGCTGCAGGACACTTGGCTGTTCGAGGGCACGGTGGCGGAAAACATCGCCTACGGCTGTCCTGACGCCACGCGCGAGCAGGTTATCGAAGCTGCCAAGCGCGCGCATGCGCACAAGTTTATCGTGCAGCTGCCAGGCGGCTACGATACGGTCATCGGCGAGGACGGCGGCACGTTTAGCCAGGGTCAAAAACAGCTGCTGTGCATCGCGCGTGTCATGCTCACCGACCCGGCTATCTTGCTGCTGGACGAGGCGACCTCGAGCATCGATACCCGCACCGAGCTGCAGGTGCAGGCGGCATTCGACGAGCTCATGGCCGGTCGCACAAGCTTTGTCGTGGCGCACCGCCTGAGCACCATCCGCAACGCCGACTGCATTTTGGTCATGCGCGACGGCGAGATTATCGAGCGTGGCACGCACGACGAGCTGCTAGCGGCAGGCGGCTTTTACGCCGAGCTCTACCGCAGCCAGTTTGCCCAGTGAGCAAGCCCGTGGGGCAAATTAATCAATCGACAGACGGTGGTTTACATCTGTCACGTTAGTACTAAGATATTCATCTAATAAATTGCATTAGTGGCTTTAGTTTTGGGGGAAACGAGGCAACGTGACTATGACGTGCTCTTTGGTGGTTAACAGCAAGAGCGGTAATACCAGGATGGTTTCGGGCGCGATTAAGCGCGCTCTGCAGGCTGCGGGTGTTGAGTTTGTTCATGCCGCGGCGTTGAGCGACGATGCGGATGCAGATCAGGTTGCGCTCGAGGCGCAGGGCGCCTGCGCGGCCGACACGGTGCTCGTCGGTTTTTGGTGCGACAAGGGCGCGTGCACGCCTTCGGTTGCCGCGCTGCTCTCCGCTCTGCACGGCAAGCGCGTTTTCCTCTTTGGTACCTGCGGTTTTGGCGCCGACCAGAGCTATTATCAGCAGATTATCAATCGCGTGACCTCCAATTTGGCCGAGGATGCCGAGCTTGCGGGTTGGGCGATGTGCCAGGGCAAGATGGGCCCCGCGTTCAAGCAGCGCTACGAGGCCATGCTCGAGCAAGATCCCGACAACGCCCGATTTAAGATGCTGCTCGACAACTGGGTTGCCGCGAAGGACCATCCCACCAAGGAAGATCTGGACAACATGGCTGCAGCCGCCAAAAAGGCCGTGCTGGGGGAGTAGCTCCCATCGCTGACGGCGGTCGGTCCATCTTTCTAAATGAAACGTCCTCCCGGGCGTCGGGGCACGAAGTTCCCTGCTCTACAGTCCTGCGCAAGACGAAGGCCACATTAAGTGGCCTTCTTTGCGTGCGGAACTCGCGATGAACTTCGTGCCCCGCCGTCCGGAAGGACGCCTCTTTATTGATGGGAGGCCTGATAGGTCGATGGTTCCGTGCCCGGATGCGTCCAAAGTGGGACGGGCTTTCCGGATGGGCAGGCTTTCGAAAAATGCGTCCCGGAATTTGCCTTTGGAATGGGACGTAGTTTCCCGTTGAGGTGCTTTGCGGAAAGTGCATCCCACTCTGGGCGGTCGAAGTGGGACACACTTTCCCAAAGGCGCTCCAACGGGAAATTGCGTCCCATTATTCGGTCAAGAAACGGGATGCATTTTCCCAATGAGAGCAAAACCGGAAAATGCATCCCACAATCAGCCCTCAAAGTGGGACGCCGTTTCCCAATGAGGCTCAAGCGGAAAATGCATCCCGGAATTTGCGCTCAAAGTGGGATGCGGTTTCCGGTTGAGGGTCTAAGGGGAAAGTGCGTCCCAGAATCGACGCTTGAAATGGGATGCAGTTTCCCGATGAGGCACTCGACGGAAAATACATCCCAGAAATGGCCTTTGAGCTGGGATAAGATTTCCGCGGCATCTCGGATTCTCAAAAATGAGACACGCCGTTGGCGAAAATGAGACACGTGATATCGGGCATCGGACGTATCATTTGTAAAAATGAGTCCACTCCACTCGAATAAAGCGAGGTCCCTCATGTACGTTCCACACCCCCGTATCCGTAGGCTGTCGAAAATCCCGCTTGTTGGGACGGCGGCGCTTGCTGCGTTGATCGCCACGAGCGTCGCCTGCTTCACGGCCGCGCCCCAGGTTGCCCAGGCGGCAGATGCGCCTGCAATCACCGATATGACTGAGCAGGATTATCAAGCCCTGGGTCTGGGCACGAGCGAGGACATTCCGGCCGATACCGTTGGCCCCTATTCCACTGATACCCCCACGACGTTTGCCACGCGCGGCGAGGTCTATATGGCAGCTAACGGTAGCCATGGCAATCGCTACACTCTGCGCGACAAGCTCGAGAACGTCGAGCGCGGTGACATTGGCGGCAGCAGCAAACTCACCGATGGCTATGGAAGTGTGTGGGGCGCCGCAAAGTTCTGGCAAAACGTCAACAACTTCGATACGAACAGCGATCTCTACAAGCATAGCGACTACGGTGGCGGCACCTGGTCGTACCTAAGCAACAATGAGTCCTCAACAGTACTCGCCAACGACAACAACGGTTTCTCGGGCATTCACGCCACGAGTGTTGAGTTCTGCAGCGACGCCAGCACGGGCAAAAAGAGCCGCGTTGCCGAGCTCCGTGCCTACGGCGACAGTTCCTCCACGACGATTGACGGCAAGTCATACGCCGGAAAGGTTGAGCTGGTCCTCTACTCGTTTAGCAACGGGCGTACGCGCACTCTCGACACACACCTGCCGGTGACGGTCAACACTAATATGATGTACGAAGGCCGTTTTAAGTACCTGGATGCCGGTTACCTGCAAGAGCACGACGCCGTCTTTGATGTCGAGGCGGGCGATGTCGATGGCGACGGCGTCGACGAGCTTTTTGTCTACGCGGGCTGCTATGTCGACGAGAACGGCGTGCGCAAGGCTGTAGTCGACATGTATGACTTGGAGGGCGGCAACTGGAAGCAAAGCGTCGTCAAGATCGATGCCGGTAACGCCGCGGACTACACCACGCACAACAAGGGCGGGAACGACTCCTGGACGCAGCTTCAGTCAGCTCCTGTCGTTTCGCTAGCGGCCGGCGACCTCGATCGCGATTTTTGCGATGACCTCGCCATCGTGGTCTCGGCACCCTACGGCAAGAAGAATATTGATAAGTCGACGCATTGCGAGCTGTTTTCGTGGGATGCATCCAAGGGTGCGCTCGTCCATGTCGATGCTCTGGGCGACGCGGGCGCAATCTCCCTCTCCGCGAACGGCAAGACCATGGTCGCTGCGAATGCGACGTTCGGCACGTTTGCCGCCTACGATGAAGAAGGAAAGAAGACGGGTGAAACCGTCACGGGCCTTATTTTTGCGGGCTATGACTGGCAACGCAGCGCTTTTGATTACGGCGCTTCTGACGGCAGCAAGGGGCTGTACGGCGCGCTGTACCGCTATGCGTATTTTGACTCGGAGTCTGGCGAGTTCAAGCTTTCCGATTGCAAGGAATACAGAGACGGGCTCCTCGCCTCCTATGGGCTGATGCATGTGCCCAACAGCGCATGGAAGGATAGCGCTCAGGATAAGCGCTATCCGTGCACCTTGGCGCCTATTGCCCTTGCCACTGCCAACCTTGACGGCCTGTCCGAGCAGCTGGCGGTCGACGAGGTGCTCGTGGGCGGCGATGTGTTCCGCGACTTTGCCTGCAACACGGCACAGAGCGGGGCTCAGGGCTTGGGGTCCATGGTCGGAACCATGAGCATGAGCGGTCAGCAATACAACAGCAGCAACAAGCATGACCACAAGGGTATAGAGCAGGTGTGGATCAGCGACGTCAAGGCGGGCAGCGTCTCGGGTTCGGACCGCTATAACGAGAGCTTTATCGCCGTGGTGGGCAAGCACCGCGACGAGGACCTGCGCAAGAACGATGACTACTATTGGATGACCGCCTCGCATTTTTCGCTCGACGAGAACGGAAAGGTGCGCCGCGGCGAGGAGCAGGTGATTAGCGAGAGCAACCGTCGCGGCACTACCTACGGCACATTTATCTCGCTCGCGCTGCCCGATGTCGACAACGACAGCGTCAAGATCACGTACAAGGACCGCTACAAGGTCTATACCAACCCGCGCGTGCTTGCCGTGCTGCAGGATGCGCCCTATGTTGAGGATCTGGAGCAGGCATACGGCTATCTGGTGTTGGGCGGCACGTCATACGGAGAGGAAAAGGGCACGGGGACATCCCAGGGCTATACCATTGGCGCCGAGTTGGGCGTTGCCGTCGAGGTGCAGACCGGTCCGCCCCTGGTCGCGATGAATGCTTCAGTCGATTTTGCCGCCGAGGGATGCTATGACTACCGGAGCGAGCGCACGGTCAGCGCAAGCGTAAGCTATGAGTCGCATGCCGGCGAGGGTGACAAGGCCGTGCTCTACACGATTCCGATGGTCTATTACGAGTATGAGATCGAAAATGAGGAAACTGGTGGCAAGGGCGTGATGGCGGCGCCCGTGTCGCTCGGCGCGCAGACCTCGGTCGTTAATGTCGAGGCCTATGACCGCATTGCCAAACAGCACAATATGACGCCGCTCAGCTACTTTTTGACCAACCGGTCGGGAGAACCCGGAACCTATCAAACGACGCTCAACGGCGAGACTCCCGTTGGGGATTCCTTTGGCCTGGGCAAGCCTGGCGTAACGCGCGCCTACACGCACGATGGGTTTAACGGCGCCGCCGCGCAGTCGGGGGCGAGCATTGAGCAGACCATCGAAGTCGAGGAGGGCAAGGAGCAGGAGCTCGAGCTCGGCTTGACGCTGAACGGCAGCGTTGTCATGGGCGCGAAGCTCGCAAAGCACGAGTTGTTTGGCGGCCTGTGCTTTGGTGCCAACGCCGGCTTTACTACGGGTAACTCCTCGAGTGAATCGACCGAATACGGCGGCACCGTCGACAACCTGCCCGAGGCCGCGCAGGGCAAGTACGGTTTTGTGTGGCGTCTGGGCGTCAACGCGGTGGATGTCGACAAGTTCGAGGCAGACTCGGGCGACAAGCTCGGCACCAAGGACACCGACCAGTTCTGGATCGTGGGCTATGACGTTAAGGACGTCGAGATGCCCGACGCGCCGGCCGTGACGGGCTTTACGGCAAACGCCGTCGATTCGACCAGCGTTACGTTTAGCTGGGACGATGTACTCGCAAACAAGAGTGGCTTTAGCTACGGCGTGGGCATGCTGCAGAGCAATGCGGCGGATGCGGTCGTCAATAGCTGGAAGATTGCCGACAACACGCAGACCTCGCTCAAGTGGGATGGGCTGCAGCCCAATACGGAGTATCGATTCGCCATCGCCGCCGTTAAGAATGGATCCACGACCGAAACAGGTATTCGCTCGGCAATCATCACGGTCAAGACCATGCCCGATGGCATGACGATGACCGTGAGCGGACCTGCGGCGGATGCTGCGGAGGGGCCGGATCTTGGATACGACTCTTCGGTTGAGCGCACGGCGGGAAGCCACCTGACGCTCTCGGCGATTGGCCATGTGAAGCAACTCGGTGCCGACGATAGCGAAACAGGGCTGGCACCGACCTATATGTGGTACCGCAAGGGCCGCGGCGAGACAGAGTTTAAGCTCGTGGGTGCCGATGGCAACCTCGCGGCTGGAACGGCCTCAAAGCTCGAGATTGACCTGACCGCAGACGATGACGGTGCGCAGTATTACTGCCACGTGGGATACAACGACGTGGGCCTCGACACCGGCACGACGCTCGTGAATATCGAGGCCGAGGAGACGGCGTCCACAACGGTGAACGCCACCCCGATCCGCACGCGCCGCCTGTTCTCACAGGCAAGTGCGGGCGCCAAGAAGTTCCTGGACCATACGCTGGTAAACACCGCCGGCCCAACCGATTCCGAAGGCTCAAAGGACCCCGAGACTCCTGAGACCCCGACGAACCCGGACAAGCCCAAGTCCGACAACGGAGCTAAGACCGACACCAAGGTCAAGACTACGACCACAGCGAAAAACCTCGCAAACACCGGCGACCAAACATTCGCCCTAGTCGCCACCGCAGCAGCAGCGGGAGCAACGCTCGTAGTGATAGCCCTCATCATGCTGATCAAGCGCCGCAAGACCCACTAGTAGCCAGTCGAACATATCGACAACCCAAAAACCCGGGTAGCCAAAAAACAGGCCACCCGGGTTTTCTGTTGAGTGGAGACTTCGCAAGCGGAAACTGCATCCCACAATTAGCGCCCGGAACGGGACACATTTTCCGTCAAGCCCTCATCCGGAAAATCCATCCCAGTTTGAGCGCCCAGACCGGGACGCTCTTTCCCAAAGGGTCCTCAACGGGAAACTGCGTCCTATAATTAGGCCGAGAAATGGGATGAACTTTCCCAATGAGAGCCAACCGGAAACCACGTCCCAGAATCAGCCCCCAAAGTGGGACGCACTTTCCCAACGAGCCTCAGCCGGAAAATACATCCCGGAATCCAGCTGAATAGTGGGACACACTTTCCCAATCGGGTCCCAAGCGGAAACTGCATCCCATTCCAGACAAGAATTCCGGGACACACTTTCCGCAAACAAAGAAGGCCACATAACGTGGCCTTCAACTTATATATGTTCGGCGATACACCCAAGACAAGCCACGCCCCAACATCAGGGCGTCTGTCCAGGCGGAGGCATATAAGGTTCATCGCGAGTTCCGCACGCAAAGAAGGCCACTTAATGTGGCCTTCGTCTTGCGCAGGACTGTCCGAGCAGGGAACCTTATATGCCTCCGCCTGGACAGACGTTTCAGTTGTGGCTCAGCAGCTAGCAGCTACTTAATCTTGGTCGTACCCGGCGCCAGGTTGGGGTCGGTCTCGTTGGCCTCGGTCTGGAAGTGCTCGGTGTACACGTTCTTGCCGTCGCGGAACATCTCGTAGTATTGCATCTTGGCGTAATCCTCGCGCGCCTTGGTGGCGGCTGCGGCAGCAGCGTCGTTACCGGTGACGTTGGAGGAGAGCGCCCAGCGCAGGCTGGCGTCCTCGTAGCCCACGGAGTTGATGGCGGGCAGCGACTCGCGCAGCGTCATGTGCGCTTTCTGGTAGTCGGTCAGCGGTGCGCCGATCAGCTGCATCAGCTGCGTGGACAGGTAGTTGGTGGACAGGTCGTCGGTCTCACTCGTCTGGTCGCAGCCGGCAACGTCGTAGTTGGCCCAGATGATGTAATCGGTCTGCCACAGGCGCTCCTGATGCGTGGCATCGTCTTCGCCGGTAAACCACTTATCGTTGAACTTGGACGGGAAGAACGGCTGGTGGTCGCCCCAGAACACCACGACCACCTTACGGTCGAGCTTGCTCAGGGCGTTGAGGAAGTAGCGAAGCGCCTGGTCGGACTGCTCGATGCACGAGACATACTCGTCGACATCGGAGAGCGTGCCGTCCTCGACGGTCTTGGCGTCCAGATCGGTCGTGTCGATGTTGAGGTGCATCTGCTTGTCGACCGGCAGCAGACCCGTATCGTAGCCCGAGTGGTTCTGCATGGTCACGTCGAAGATAAACTGCGGATCGGCGTTCTGGTCGAGCAGCTCAAGAATCTTGTCGTAGGTAGCCTGGTCGGTCACCATGCCGCGCAAGGTGTCGGCTCCCTGGAAATCGTTGATGGACAGGAACTGGTCAAAGCCAAAGTCCTTGTAGACGTTCTCGCGGTTCCAGTTGGTTGCGTGATTGGGGTGCATAGCCGTGGTGGAATAGCCGAGCGATTTGAACTGCTCTGCCAGGTTCCCGGTCGTTTCCATGTTGTAGATGGTGTAGGGGTACACGCCCGAGCCCAGGTTGGCCATGGAGTTGCCGGTCATAAACTCAAACTCGGTATTGGCGGTGCCGCCGCCGTAGGCGCTCACGTAGAGCTTGCCGCGGCTGAGGCAGTCGGACAGGCTCTTAAAGTACTGCGGACCCTCGTAGCCGGCGCGCATGTTCTGGTAGATCGACAGATCCGAGAACGTCTCGTTCATGATGGCGATGACCGTGGGCTTCTCGCTGTCGAACTGCTCCTGGGCGGCGGCGCGCTCGTCGCTCTTGGCCGCGTCGGACTTGTCGTAGGCCTTGGCGTACTTTTTGAGCGTGGCCTTGGCATCGTCGACGGAGTAGTCGGCGGGTTTGGGCGGCTTGATGGACTGTGCCGCACTAATAAAGGCAGGCAGGTAGCCCTCGCGCCAGTAGCTCTCGAGCGGACGCCAGGTGTAGACGGTGATGCCGAGAGTGTTGTAGTAGTCGATGAGCGTAACATGCGCGGTCACACCGCCCAGGCACAGCACGGCCACGAGCAGGTTGGTGAGCAGCATGCGCTTGGCGTTGGCGGCGCCCTTCTGACGGTGCGGTGCCACCAGGCCAGCGTACTCGCACAGCAGCATGGCGATGGCGGTAAAGCCCATGGACAGCACGCAGAACAGCGAGATGGAGAAGGTGTAGCCGGTGCCGGCGACCGCGGCGGCGGTGGAGATGGCCGAAAGGTCGCCCGGCTGGATGGGCATGGACTTAAACGTGATAACGAAGAACTCGGCAATGCCCAGGATAAAGAGGGCAAAGGCCAGGACCGCGGGGGCTGCGCCGTGGCGCTGGAATAGGAAGAACAAGCCGACCATGAGCGTGGTGATGATGGCCCACTCGAGCAGGATGCACAGGGGGTAGACCCAGGTAAAGTCGTGGTTGGACGATACCTCCATGCCCAGCAGCGCAAAGACGCCGGCGAGCAGCAGGCACAGGACGGCGGCGACGAGCGGTTTGCCCACAAAGGCGCCGCGCAGGCGGGCGAGCTTGCCGGTGGGGGCGGGGGCGTCGGGCGCGGCGAACGCAAAGACGCGCGGGGCGATGCGGTCGCGTGCGATGCTGGCCCAAGCGCAGCCGGTGAGGATGGCGTTGGTCAGGATGAGCATCACAAAGGCGAGCGGCTCGTTTTGAGCGACGAGGCCCACGGCGCCCCAAATAGTCAAAAAGACCTGGAACAGGCCGAAGGCGACGCTCCACCCAAGAGCGCTTTTGGCAACGGTGCCCGACTGAGCGCGAATGGCCTTGGCCTCGCGCAAGACAAGGTAGACGGTCGCCGCAAGACCGACGAGCGAGATGGCGGCAGCGAACATGCTGAGACTCCTCACAAACTAAAACGTACGAAAGCGGGGGTTTACCCGATTGTTACCAAGATATGCGCTGCAATTGGTGTCTGCGCACAACAACCAGCCATATTAACGCGCACGTGTGGCGGTGTGGCGCAATGTAGTGGCGACCTGCGCGATAATGGACGGGAATTACACGGAAACGTAAAGGCTTCTTAAAGAATTAGCGAGGATGAGGCGATGAACGAGCAGGTTTGCACCAAGGCTGTGGATACGAACGGCTATCCGGTCGAGACGACGGGCAATGCGGTGCTGGACACGTTGGAGCACCGTTCCTCCACGCGTGCCTTCGCGCGTGATGACGACGACCGTCCCGTGGCGGTGACCGACGAGCAGCGGGCGGCAATTTTGCATGCGGCGAGTCGCGCGCCGTCGGCGGGCGCCATGATGATGTATTCCATCGTGAGCATTCGCGAGCAGGCTACGCTGGATCGTCTGGCCGACCTGTGCGACCACCAGCCCATGATCGCCAAGGCGCCCTGGGCACTTATATTTGTGGTCGACTATGCCAAGTGGATCGATCTGTTTGAGCACGTGGGCTGCTTTGAGCCCGAGTTTGTCGAGCGCACGGGCAAGGCGCCCCGCCGTGCACCGGGTTTGGGTGACTTTGCCATCGCGGCCCAGGACGCCGTGATCGCTGCGCAAAACGCCGTGGTCGCCGCCGAGGCCCTGGGCCTGGGGAGCTGCTACATCGGTGATATCGTCGAGAATGCCGAGGAAGTGGCCGAGCTGCTCGATCTGCCTCCGTATACCATGCCGCTGTCGATGCTCATCATCGGCACGCCCCGTAAGGAGCGTCCGGCCATTGCGCATCCCGTGGTGAACCTGGTGCACGAGGAGCGCTACTGCCGCGCCGATGCTGCGACTATGGACGCGCAGGTAGCCGAGATGGACGCGATGTTCCGTCCGCATGCCCGCGTGGTGGGGGAGCGCGTCGTGGACATCTATACCCGCAAGCACACGAGTCCCTTTATGGCCGAGATGAGCCGCTCCATGGAGTGGTGGTTCAAAAATTGGCTCGGAAAATGACGGATGTGACAAAGAGACAGTCCCTTTGTCACATTCCATATCGCCGAGGTGGCTTAAAGGCCGTATAAATGTTTATCTAGCTGGGAAAACAGTGCCATTCAAACATGGGCCGATTACCTATAATTCCTTCGAACATTAAAGTTGGGAGGAAACCGGCTTATGGAACAAAAGGCCAAGGAGGCAGCTTCGCACGCTGCGATTCCTGTGAGCATCTCGGCGATGCTCGTCACGCTGGGCGTGGTGTACGGCGATATCGGCACCAGCCCCATGTATGTAACCAAGGCGCTCGTTGCCGGCAACGGCGGCATCGGAAGCGTCACGGAGGAGTTCGTGCTCGGCGCGCTCTCCCTTGTCGTGTGGACGGTCACGTTGCTGACCACCATCAAGTATGTGCTCATCTCGCTGCGCGCCGATAACCATGGCGAGGGCGGTATCTTTGCCCTGTACAGCCTGGTCAAGCGCTGCGGCAAGTGGCTTATCATCCCCGCCATGCTGGGTGGCGCCGCGCTGCTCGCCGACGGCATCCTGACGCCGGCCGTTACCGTTACCACGGCCATCGAGGGCCTGCGCACCATCCCGGCGGTCCATGCCGTGCTGGGCGATGACCAGGGCCGCGTCGTCGCCATTACGCTCGCCATCATCATCGTGCTCTTCTTGGTTCAGCGCATCGGTACGGCCAAGATCGGTCACGCCTTTGGCCCCATCATGACGCTGTGGTTCCTGTTCCTGGGCGGCACGGGTCTGTTCTTTGTTTTCCAGCACCCCGCCGTGCTGCTGTGCCTCAACCCGGTGCGCGGCATCGCCTTTTTGCTGAGCCCCAACAACCACGCGGGCATCATGATTCTGGGCAGTTGCTTCCTCGCCACCACCGGTGCCGAGGCGCTCTACTCCGACATGGGCCACGTCGGCCGCGGCAACATCTACGCTACCTGGCCGTTCGTTAAGTGCTGCCTGCTGCTTTCCTATATGGGCCAGGGCGCTTGGCTTATGAACAACGCTGCCAACCCCGAGCTCATGGGCATTGCCGACCTCAATCCGTTCTACCAGATGCTCGCCCCGGGTCTGCGCCCGTTTGCCGTCGGCCTTTCCACCGTCGCGGCCATCATTGCCTCGCAGGCGCTCATCACCGGCGCATTCTCGCTGGTGTCCGAGGCCAGCCGTCTGGACCTCATGCCGCACATGCAGGTCTTCTACCCTGCCGAGACCAAGGGCCAGCTCTACATCCCCATGGTCAACAACGTCATGCTCGTAGGCTGCGTCATCGTGGTGCTGCTGTTCCAGAACTCGGCGCATATGGAAGCCGCGTACGGCCTTGCCATTACGCTGACTATGATGTGCACCACGCTGCTGCTCTTCTTCTACCTGCACGAGGAGCGCAAGCTCAAGGTTGCTCCGTGGATCTTCGCGGCCTTCTTCCTTTTGCTCGAAGGCTTCTTCTTCGTGAGCTCGCTCACCAAGTTCTTCCACGGCGGCTATTTCACCATCCTCATGGCTGCACTCATCATGGGCATTATGGTGTGCTGGTACAACGGCACGGCGGTCGAGCAGCGCCAGTTTACGCTGCTGCCGCTGCGCAGCTACCTGCCGCAGCTCAAGCGCCTGCGCGACGACGACCGTTACGAGCGCATGAGCGACAACGTCGTGTACCTGACCAAGGACACCCATACCGACTACATCGACCGCGATATCGTCTACTCGATCTTGGACAAGCATCCCAAGCGCGCTCGCGCCTGGTGGTTCGTGAATGTCGAGACCATGGACGAGCCGCATACCTTTGCCTATTCGGTCGAGACGTTCGGCACCGACTACGTGTTCCGCGTGCATCTGTACCTGGGCTACAAGATTAACCAGCGCGTCAATGCCTATCTGCGTCAGGTCGTTCAGGACCTGGCTGCCACCGGCGAGCTGCCGCCGCAGACGCATGACTACTCGGTCTACAAGGATCCGGGTAACATCGGTACGTTCAAGTTCGTCCTGATCCGTAAGCTTCTGGCGCCCGAAAGCGATGTGGAGCCGAGCGAGCGTACGGCCATCACGCTCAAGTACATCATTCGTCGCGCCGCCGGCACGCCTGCACGCTGGTACGGCCTGGAGAACTCCAACGTGAGCTTTGAGTACGTGCCGCTGTTCACCAAGTTCAAGGCCGTGAACAAGATGCAACGCCTGGCTCCCAACGAGCGCCCGTAGTCGACGCTCGAGGTTTGTCTGCGAACGGGCGGGCTTGTATTGACGGGGATTGAGTCCTGGGAGGAAACCATGGATGCAAAGGTGCTTGACGGTCGCGATCTTGCGGCCGAGCTGGTGCGTGAGGCGCGCGTCGACGCCGCCGAAGATCGGTTCTTTACGAACCGTGCCAACATGGACATGGCCGACCGCGTGATCTCGATCGTGGTGACGCTGCTTGTCGCGGCGTGCGTTTGCGCGCTGCTCGCGCACGTGCTGTTTGTCTAGCGACCGCCGGTCGTAGAAGGCTTTACACTTGGAACCACCACAAGGGAAACCACCACAAAGGTGCCTGTCCCTTTGTGGTGGTTTTTGTTTTTGAGAGAGGGGCGGGGCGCTGATGGACGTCCGTACGGACGGCGATATTGCCGATAGCTTTTGGTGGCGGCGCACAACGCTGACGCGCCGCACTCCTCTGTATGACGCCTGCGTGTCGGTGGGGCTGCTGGTCACGGCGACGATTGTGGGCGCGCTGCTCGACCATCCGGGTCTCGCGCCGAGCATCATGATTGTCTATGTGTTCGCCGTTCAGCTGTGCGCATTCTTTACCTGCAGTCGCCTGTATTGCTTGCTGAGCTCGGCTGCCGCCGTGGCGCTCTACAACTTCTTGTTTGTCGACCCGCGCTGCTCGCTGTCGTTTATCGACCGTGTCTATCCCGGCATGTTCTTCATCATGTTTGTGGTCTCGCTTGTGTCGAGCTCGATTGCGTTGGCCCTGCGCCGCGCCTTGGCGCAGGCTGCCGCCAGCGACCGTCGCACGCATATGGTGCTCGAGACCAATCGCATGCTGCAGCGGTGCGCCGATCAGCAGCAGATTGTCCATGCCATGGCAACGCAGCTGGCGCGTCTTTCGGGCTGTCCGGTCGTGTGGTACAGCGCCGATGCCGATGGTGATGACCTGCTGCCACGTGCGACTTACACGGCCGTGGGCGATGCCGCGCCGGTGCATGAACTGGCGCCGCAGATGCCGCCGCGGCTCTCGGCGTCCGCCTATGTGGGAACGCCGCTCGATGCCACCTATGGCGGCTCGGCGTTTTATGGCATCTACCTGACGGTTCGCACGGGCGACGGCTTCGTGCGCTCGGGCGACCCCGCCTCGGTGGTGGGCGTGCTGGCAATCGTTGCCGAGCCCGACGTGCTGACGCACGAGGAGCGGACACTTGCCGATGCCATCGTGAGCGAAGGCGAGCTGGCGCTCGACCGCGCCCGCGCCATGGAGGCCCGCGAGGAAGCGGCGGTGCTCGCCAAAAACGAACAGCTGCGCGCCAACCTGCTGCGCTCCATCTCGCATGATCTGCGCACGCCGCTTACCAGTATTTCGGGTAATGCCGACGTGCTGCTCGATCAGGGCTCGACCGGCACCGCGGTGCTCGATGCCCAGACGCGCCGCGGCCTGCTCCTGTCCATTCGCTCGGATGCGCTGTGGCTCAACGCCACCGTCGAGAACCTGCTCGCCATCACCAAGCTCGAGGGTGGCGGTATGCGCCTGTCGACCACGCTCGAGCTCATGGACGATATCGTCGAGGAGGCGCTGCGCCACGTGAACCCTGCCGTGCGCGAGCACGACCTTAAGGTGGTGGCGTGCGATGAGCCGGCGCTCGTCAACGTCGATGCACGCCTGATGGTGCAGCTGGTGGTCAATCTGGTGAACAACGCCATCACCTATACGCCCGCGGGCTCGCATATCATGATTTCGATTAGCGTCGACGATGGACGCGTGGCGTGCTCGGTGGCCGATGATGGTCCGGGCATCGCACCCGAGGATCGCGAGCGGATCTTCGAGTCGTTCTATACCGCCAACCATGGTCTGGCCGACAGCCACCGCAGCGTTGGCCTGGGTCTTTCGCTCTGCCGTTCCATTGCGTTGGCACATGGCGGTAGCATAGAGGTTGCCGCGGCGGACCCGCACGGTTCGGTCTTTACGATTGAACTTCCCGCCGCCGACGTTTCGTTTGATAAGGAGTAGCGCTGTGCCGAACTCTGCCGTAAAACCGCTCATCTTGGTCGTTGAGGACGACCCCGCCGTTCGCAATCTTATTGTTGCCGCGCTCGAGGCGCACGGCTTGCGTCATATGGCTGTGGAGACCGCCCATGCCGCCATCGCCGCCGCCTCATCGCAGGCGCCGAGCATTGTGCTGCTCGATCTGGGCCTGCCCGATATGGACGGCGTCAAGGTGGTGGAGTCGGTGCGCGCATGGTCGGGCATGCCGATTATCGTGGTCTCGGCGCGCAGCGAGGATGCGGACAAAATCCGCGCGCTCGATGCCGGCGCCGACGACTACCTGACCAAGCCGTTTTCGGTCGAGGAACTGCTCGCGCGCATTCGCACGACGCTCAGGCGCCTTTCGTATGCGCAGACGGGCGGCGTTGTCTCCGAGGGCTCGTTCGATACCGGTGAGCTGCATATCGATTTTGATGCCGGCATCGCCACGATGGATGGCGAGGAACTGCATCTGACGCCGATCGAGTATAAGCTCCTGTGCCTGCTGGCGCATAACGCCGACAAGGTACTGACGCACCAGTTTATCCTGCACGAGATTTGGGGCACGGCGACCAAGAGCGACCTGGCGAGCCTGCGTGTCTTTATGGGCACGTTGCGTAAGAAGATCGAGTCCGACCCCGCGCATCCGCGCTATATCCAGACGCACGTGGGTATTGGTTACCGATTGGTCATCCAGGGATAGGTCGGCATCCGCCATACCAATATGAGTTGCGGTGAAATACGGTCTAAATTTACCTAATTCCAGGCAAAACAGTCCGTATTCCACCGCAACGTTGTCTATTTATCCTTGGGCTTGCTGGCGTAGAACTTCTTCTTTTTGGACTTGCCGGCAGGGGAGGGTTTGCCGGCAAAGTTGGACTTGCCGTGGCCGGTCTGCGCGTGCGTGGGTACTGCCGCACGGGGCTTGCGGGCCTCGGGGTTACGCAGTTCCTCGACGCGCTCGGCAATTTCCTCGGCGCTAAAGCCGACCTCGGCCATGGCGTCCTCGATGGGCAGGCGGCGCACGATATAGCAATGATGCACCTTCTGGTTGCGTGCGAAATCCTCGGGGATGGTCTGCGCCGTAATGTCCTGTAGCACCACGCCCGCACGCGCGAGCTTGCGCGTTTCGGGGCGGAAGCCGCGCAGGTTGCAGCTAAAGATGGCATGTCCGCCCTGTGCGAGCAGGCGCGACACGCCGGCCAAAAGCTCAACATGGTCGCGCTGGACATCCCAGGTACGGCGGCCCATCTTTGACGAGTTCGAGAACGTGGGCGGGTCGACAAAGATCAGGTCCCAGCGGTTGCGCGTCTGGCGCTGGTCGCGAATCCAGGCGAGCACGTCGTCGCGCACAAAATGATGCTGCGGACCAACAAAGCCGTTCTGGCGCATATTGCGCTCGGCCCAGTCCAGGTAGGTGTTGGAAAGGTCGACTGTCACGGTCTCCTCGACGCCGCCGTCGGCCGCATAGCAGGTGGCGGTGCCGGTGTAGGCAAACAGGTTGAGGAAGCGGCGCGCCTGCTTGGCGTGCTCGCGCACCAGGTTGCGCGTGACGCGATGATCCAGGAAGATGCCCACATCCAAATAGTCGTCAAAGTTGACGGCAAAGGTGAGTCCGCCCTCTTCGATGAGCGGCAGACGACGGCGCGCGATGTTGGCGCGCTCGCCCGAGCCGCCCTTGCCGGCGCCCTGCTTACCGTACTGCGAGCCGCCGCGCGAACGCATGCGGGCCTTGGCGTGCACATGCTCGGCCGGAACATCAAGGATACGCGGCGCGATGGCCAAGATGTCGAGCATGCGGGCCTGGGCTAGCGCGGGATCGATGGTCTTGGGTGCGGCGTATTCGGCGATGACGAGCCAGCGGCCCGGCGTCTGCGGGCAGCCCTCGTACAGGTCGATGGCGGCGGAGTAGTCGGGCAGGTCGGCATCGTAGACGCGGTAGCAGCTCACGCCCTCGCGCTTGGCCCACTTGCGGCGCAGACGGGCGTTCTTGCGCAGGCGGTTGGCGAACTGCTCGGACTCCGGGATGAGCACGGGCAGCGGCTTGCCGTCGCCCAAGTCGAGCGTGGCGGTAGGTTCGGGCATGGAGGAAGCGGCGGCTTCGTCGTTGGCTTCGTTGGCATCCGCAACCTCGGCCTCGGCATCCGCGCTGGCCGCAGCCTCAAACGCTGCGGCGGCGTGGTCGAGCGAGGGCCAAACCTCAATAGCCGCCTCCTCGTTATTGGGCATGACGGCGATGGAGCGCGCGGGCTCGGCATGGAGCGCGCGGGCCATAAGGCCATCGCGGGTGAGCGCGGCGACCGGTGCCGAAGCGAGCTCGGGCGCACGGCGCAGCTCGCCGATGAGCGTCATGGCGTCGTGCATGAGCGAAAGCGGGGTCTCAGTGGTGTCTGCGACCACGGCGGCGCCGGCGACAGCGCCCGCATGGTCCAGCACGGTGCCGGACTTGGCGGCGCAAAAATCGACAAAGCGCTTGTAGCCGGCACACTTGACCATGCGCTCGGCGGTCTTGCGGGCGGCGGGGTCGATGTCTACGGCCACGATGCGCGCCTGGCGCTCGCGCGCTGCCGCCTCGCGCTCGCGCGCCTCGGCAAGCAGCTGCTCCCACAGAGCGGCGTCGTGCAGCTGCCAGCCCTCAAAGCCCCAGCGCTCGCGTGCGGCGCCCGGGGCGCGGTCGGTCAGAATGTTCACGGCTTCCAGCAACAGGCCGCCGCCGGCGCACGAGGCATCGATTAGCGTGGGAAGGGCTTCATTCTCGTAATCGTCGGCCGTCAACTCGCGCTCGCACAGTGCGGTCCAGCCGACCTGCGCCAGCACCAGGGCGGCGTAGTCGGGGCGCAACACGTGCGCACCCTCGCCGGCACGGATCGCCGCGGGCGGCAGGCGCTTGAACAGCGGGTTGCCCGAAAGGTCCAGGCTGATGCTCGCGCGGCGCTGGCGCAGCGAAAGCAACAGGTGAACGTCGGGATCGGCAGCGTCGACATCGGCGCGACGGCCCGTGGTCTCGGCCAGACGGTCGCACAGCGCGTCCTTGGCGCGCAGGGCCGAGAAGCGCGTGTTGCGCAGCTGCTCGGTCACGCCGCGGGCGGTGATGGCAATGGTGGCGCCGGGGCGGACGATGTTCTCCCAGGCGATGTCGTAAACGCTATCGTACAGCTCATCGGCATCCTGCGCCTCAAAGCGCCCGAGCACCGCAAACACGCGGCTCGCTAGGCGCGACCACAGACAGGCGCGGTAGCCTTCTTCGAGCTCGCCCTCAAACGTGGCGCGGCCCTTCAGCCGGCGAACATGCGAAAGCCCGAGGCGTTTAAGCTCATCGGCGAGTGCGGACTCAAAGCCTTCGGGGCAGCTTGCGTAAAATTCCATGGGTGACCTCTCTGGTTGCGTCGCTCCATTATATGATGGATGCTTCGTTTGCCCTTATCCTCGAAAGGAACCCATATGATTGATGCGTGTCCCGAACCCGCTGTGCTCTTTTTTGACGTGGACGGCACGCTGACGTCGTTCGATCCCGACAACATGACCGACAAGGACTTTTCGGCGGTTCGCCCCTCGCAGGCGGTCGTCGAGGCGTTTCATCGTCTGCGCGACGCGGGACACAAGGCGTTTATCTGCACGGGTCGCCCCCTGTGGCTCATCGCCGATAGCTTGCGTGCGCTCGACCCCGCGGGCGTCGTTGCCATGGCGGGCGCCACGCTCGAGGTCGAGGGCCGCGTGGTGTATGAGGACTGCTTTGACGAAGACATTGTTGAGGAGCTTGCACGCCGTATGGCCGCGGCAGGGATTGAAGCCTTTTTCGAGACCAACGTGGCTACTTTTGCCCTGGAACCCGCGGGTGTTGAGCAGTCGTCTCTGATTGGCACTTCTGTGGTGCACAGCACCGAGGAAATGCGCGTCGACGGCCGTCTGCGCGTGGGCAAGGTAGGCATCGTCGCGAGCGACCTGGCTCGCGTAGCCAACGATGATGGCTTTATCGATCGCGAGTTTGAGCTGTGCAACACCGGTGGTCAGAATCGCGAGCTGAGCCCCAAGGGCATCGACAAGGGCGTAGGCGTGGCGCGAGCGCTGGAATACCTGGGTCGCACCGGCAACGCGCGCACCTTTGGCTTCGGCGATTCGGGTAACGACCTGGGCATGCTCGCTGCGGTCGAGACGGCTGTCGCCATGGGCAACGCCATGCCTGAGGTCAAGGCGGTCGCCGACTACGTGACCGACGACGTCGCACACGACGGCACCGTCACAGCGATGCAGCATTTCGGCCTCATCTAATGAATCCCGCGTTCTGACGTTTGCTCAAACTGCGACTCTTTGCTTTTGCATGCTCAATCGATTTATCAATCCAAACACTGAGGTGTTCATACCGTTCGCCGAGAAGATAAAAAACCGCAGTTCACGCCTTGATAAACGTAGGTAAAGTGTTTAGCAGTTTATCGGCCGTATGCTAACGAAAGGAATCAGGCAGATGGCAATCAAGGTGTTCGCTGACGGTGCAAACCTCGAGGGCATGCTCGACATGTACGAGAACGGCAACGTTCAGGGTTTCACGACCAACCCGTCCCTTATGAAGAAGGGCGGCGTGACGGATTACCGCGCGTTTGCCAAGGAGGTCCTGGCCCACATCACCGATGTATCCGTCTCGTTTGAGGTCTTTGCCGACGACGTCGAGACCATGGAGGTCGAGGCCCGCGAGATCGCTACCTGGGCCGAGAACGTCTACGTCAAGATTCCGTGCGTGACCACCAAGGGCGAGTCCACCGCCGAGCTGGTCCGCAAGCTTTCGGCCGACGGCATCAAGGTCAACGTCACCACCATCTTTACGCCTAAGCAGGTTGACGAGATGGTCGAGGCCGTTGACACCGAGACGCCGTCCATCATCTCGCTCTTTGCCGGCCGTATCGCCGATACCGGCGTCGACCCCATTCCGTTTATGACGGAGTCGGTCAAGAAGGCCGTCGCCAAGCCCAACTGTGAGGTCCTGTGGGCGTCCACGCGCGAGCTCATTAACATTTACCAGGCCGAGGCCTGCGGTTGCCAGATTATTACGGTGCCCAACAGCATCCTGGCCAAGCGCAAGAACATCGGTCGCGACCCGTACGAGGTCTCGCTCGACACCGTCCGCGGCTTTGCCAAGGATATCGCCTCGCTCGGCTTTCATATTCTGCCGTAACGCGAACACTGGCTACGCCGCGGGCTGCTCGCCCTGGCCTTTCCTTTCCCTATCGCTCACGCGCTCCGCGAGGGTCGCGCTAGGCAAAGGAAAGGCCAGGGCTGCCGACACGAGCTTGCCAGCAAGTTGGCGCTTGGCTTCTATATCCTGCCGTGGGCAAAGGTACCCCCGCCTGCGCCGTGCAAAATTGAGAGTATTCAGCAAGGTAAAGGTCTTTATCAGTTAACCGAAGCATGGAACGGCCCCCGTTCTGGCTCTAATGTCGCTAAAACGGGGGCTGTTTTTGGCGTTATTGTCTCTGTGGGGCGTTCGGAACGGCGGAAATTGCAGAATACTCGCGATTTTGCACGTCGCTACAGGGGGTACCCTTGCTTTGGCGGTTTACTTTCCCTGCACCATGGTGAGCGAGATCTTCTTGCGGTCGCGATCGACCTTTTCTACCCATACCTTCACCGTGTCGCCGACGCGCACTACGTCGCTGGGGTGCTTGACAAAGCGGTTGGCAAGCTTGGAGATATGCACGAGGCCGTCCTGGTGCACGCCCACGTCGACGAAGGCACCAAAGTCCACAACGTTGCGAACCGTGCCCTTGAGCTCCATGCCCGGCTCCAGGTCGTCGATGGAAAGCGCCGAGCGGCTAAAGACCACCTCGGGTGCATCGTCGCGCGGGTCGCGACCGGGCTTCTTGAGCTCGTTGACGATGTCGATGAGCGTCAGGGTGCCGCAGTCCAGGTCGCTTGCCAGCGTCGAGATGCTGCCCAGACGGCGCTCGATGTCGGGCACGCCGCCGCGGCTGAGCTCGCTTGCCGCAACGCCGGCGCGTTCCAAGACGGACGTGGCCACCTCGTAGCTTTCGGGGTGGACGCTCGTCGCGTCGAGCGGGTTCTTGCCGCCGCTGATGCGCAGGAAACCCGCGGCGTTGAGGTATGCCTTGGGTCCCAGCTTGGGGACCTTCTTGAGCTGGCGGCGATCGGTAAAGGCGCCGTTTTCCTCGCGGTAGGCCACGATGTTTTTGGCCACGCTCGGCGTGATGCCCGATACATATCCCAGCAGGCTTGCGCTCGCGGTGTTCACGTCGACGCCCACGCGGTTGACGACGTCCTCCACCACATGGCCCAGGGTGCGCGAAAGCTCGGCCTGGTCAAGGTTGTGCTGGTACTGGCCAACGCCGATGGACTGGGGCGGAATCTTGACGAGCTCTGCCAGCGGGTCTTGCAGGCGGCGGCCCAGGCTCATGGCGCCACGCACGGTGACGTCCAGGTCGGGATATTCCTGGCTGGCGAGTTCGGAAGCCGAGTACACCGACGCGCCGGCTTCGTTAACGATGGTGTAGCGAAGGCTGGGCGCCTGCTCGGCAATGAACTCCGAGACGACTTCCTCGGTCTCGCGGCTGGCGGTGCCGTTGCCGATGACGATGGTGTTGACGCCGTCCTTCTTGACGAGGCGGGCGAGCTCGCGCTTGGTGCCGGCGACGTCGTGGCGCGGCTTGGTGGGGTAGACCACGCCGTGGTCGAGCAGCTTGCCGGTCTCGTCCATGACGGCGACCTTGCAGCCGGTGCGGTAGCCCGGATCGAGCGCGAGCACGCGGGCGCCGCGCACGGGGCGCGCCGAGAGCAAGCCCTCGAGATTCTTGGCAAAGACGTTGATGGCCTCGGTCTGGGCGCGAACGGTGAGCTTGGCGCGGGCCTCGCGCTCCAGCGAGGGGGCCATGAGGCGCTTGTAACCGTCGGCGATGGCGGCGTCAAAGACGGGCGCGAAGACGCCCTGGCGTCGGGGCCAACGGCTGCCGAGGCATGCCGTGGCGGCAGCGCCGTCGACGTTCACGCGCACGCGGAGCTTGCCCTCGCGCTCACCGCGGTCGATAGCCAACACACGGTGGTTGGGTATACGGCGCAGCGGCTCGTCAAAGTTGTAGTAGGGCTCGTAGGGAGTCTTCTCCGTGGGATCGGTAGCCTCGACAATGATATCGGCGGTGTTTTGCGTAAAGGCGCGCAGGTCGGCGACGTTCTCGGGGTCTTCGGCCACCGTCTCGGCAACGATGTCGGCGGCGCCGGCAAGTGCCTTCTCGGGTGTGTCGAAGCCGGCCTCCTCGTTGACGTATGCCGCGGCGGTGTCGAGCGCGCTGCCCTTGGCCGAGGCCTGCATGATGATCATGTTGGCAAGCGGCTCCAGGCCTGCCTCGCGGGCCTTCTGTGCGCGGGTCATGCGCTTTTTGCGGTAGGGCTTGTAGAGGTCCTCAACACGTTGGATCTGCGTGGCTTCGCGAATCTGCTGCTCAAGCTCTGGCGTAAGTTTGCCCTGGGCGTCGATGAGCAGAATGACGTCCTCTTTGCGCTGCTCAAGATTGCGCAGGTAAGACAGGCGCTCGTCGAGTGCGCGCAGGGCGACGTCGTCCATGCCGCCCGTTGCTTCCTTGCGGTAGCGCGAGATAAAGGGGATGGTGTTGCCCTCGTCGATGAGCTTGACGGCCGCCTCGATGTTGGCGGCCTTAAGGTTGAGCTCGCGGGCAAGCTGGGCGATAAGATCCATGGGACTCCTTGCGTTTAAGGTGCGTTTGCAGCACAGGGCTACCAAGGATACCACCCGTCCCAAAAGACTGTTTTGGAGCCGCGCCACGAAAACGACCCGTCTACTACGTTTGAACCGCATGGGTCGACCGTACCTGGGTTTTCCGAAAATCGACAAGCCGGTTACCTGCGGTTTTTATTTCGCGAAATTCGGCATGGTTGAGGGTGGTCGGTTAAACGTAGTAGATAGGCCCATTTCGTGGCGAACGAACCAAGCTGAGGCACAAAATAGCCCCCGTCCCAGAAAAATCATTACCAATGTAGTCAAAAAGCCCCACGGGCAGGAGGCTGCTCGTGGGGCAAAGAAGAGGGGCTTGTTGGCGGCGGGCCAAGGCGCTCGGCGGGGACTTTGCTGCGGCCCGCTCTTAAGGCATTACAGCTCGACGAGCTGGCCGGTCTCGGCGGCCTCCTTGATGGCGTTAAGCAGCGTGAGCGTCTTGACGTTATCGGCGGGGGTCACGACGGGTTCGACCTCGCGGCGGACAACCTTCACAAAGTGCTTGAGCTGCATCTTGTGCGGCAGCGCCGGGTCCACGGCCGGAATCTCCATCTGCAGCGGCTTGTGCCAGTTAGAGGCGCCGTCGTAGGAGAACTGGTGCAGGCGGGGCAGCGAAAGGGCGCCCTTAGTGCCGCCGATAAAGTAGGCGTCGGCGTCGAAGGGGCGGTACTGCGGATCCTCGCGAGCGGTGGCCTCCCAGTTCCAGGGGCTGGCGGTGGCGTCGGAGATGGTCATGCTCGCAAGCGCGCCATCGGCAAAACGGACGTTGACCACGGCGGAGTCCTCGGTCTCAAAACCGCGGGCGGCGCTGGACTGCATGCCCTGGACGGCAACGGGCTCGCCCAACAGATAGCGGAGCAGGTCGACGTCGTGCACCAGGTTGACCAGGATCGGGCCGGCACCCTTCTTGCGGCGCCACTCGACATCGAAATACTCGTCATTCTTATAGATCATGTAGTGGAAGCTCGACACGGTGAGCTTGCCCAGCTCGCCAGACTCGATGATCTCCTTGGCCTTGTTGACGAAGGGGTTGTGGCGACGGTGCTGACCCACGAGCACGGGCACGCCGGCGGTTTCGGCCTCGGCGGCGAAGGCCTGGGCATCCTCCAGGTCGTTGGAGATCGGCTTTTCGACCAGCGGCACGATGTTGCGCTTCACAGCCTCGCGGGCAACGCCCAGGTGCAGGTCGTTGGGCGTGGCGATGATGACGGCCTCGGGCTTGACCTCGTCCATCATCTGAGCGGGATCGGTGTAAAACGGCACGCCGGCGGCCTCGGCCGTGGCGCGGGCGCCCTCAAAGGCGTCGGCGATGGCGATGAGCTCGGCCTCGGGCTCCTCGGTGACAAAGCGGATGTGGTTGCGGCCCATGGCGCCGGCGCCGATAACGGCAATGCGGACGGGGTTGAGCTCAGACATTTCGACTCCTTAATACTGGTGACCGGTGGGATGCGACAAAGGGGCTGTCCCTTCGTCGCATCGGTAAAACTAGGCGGACTTCTTCTTGCTGTCGGAGACCATCATGTAGACGGTGAGCACGACGGCGATGGCGGCGATCACAATGGCGCCGTAGAAGGACTGCTGGTAGGCGGCGCTGCCGGCCTCGGCGTGATACAGCACGGCGGTGATGGGCTGGCTGATCCAGGTGGAAGCGGCGTAGCCCAAAAACATGATGCCGTAGTTGACGCCGATGTTGCTGGTGCCAAAGGCGCCACCGGTGAGCGGCGGGTAGATGACGAGCAGAGCGCCAAAGCTAAAGCCGAGCAGGGCGAGCGCCACAAAGAACATGCTCTGCGTAAAGCTCATCGACATGATGACGAGCGCGATGATGGTCACGACAAGGCTGATGAGCAGCGACTTATAGGCGCCGAGCTTGTCGATGATCTGGCCAAAGGACAGACGGCCAACCAGGTTGGCGCAGGTGTTGACGGAGACGACCACACCGCCGAGGGCGACGGCCGCGGCGCTCGTGGGGTCGGCGAAGAGCTGGACGGCGGCGATGGAGGCAACCTTGCCTACGAGCAGGGTGCCCGCGGTGGCGGCAAAGGCGAAGGTGACGATGAGGACCCAGAAGCGCGGGGTCTTGACCATCTCGCCCGGGGTGAGGTCACCGAAGGTGCCGGCATGTGCGCCACCCTTGGGGGCCTCGAAGCCCTCGGGCAGCCAACCGGCCTCGGGGGCCTTCAGGAACAGGGCGGAGGCGGCGATCGTCACAAAGAAGATGACGCCGAGTGCCTTGAGGGCGCCAAAGATGCCCAGGCTCGGGATGAGCAGCGAGGCGAGTACCGGGGACAGCACGGCGGGACCGGCGGTCGAAGCGGCCAGGGTGATGCCGGAGGCGAGACCCTTCTTGTCGATGAACCACTTTTGGCCGGTGGTGAGCGCCGGGTTGTAGCCCAGGCCGTTGCCGACAGCGGCGACGAGCGAGAACCACAGGTAGAACTGCCACGGCTCGGTGACGGTGCCGGACATGAACCAGCCCAGGCCGTAGCACACGGCGGCGGCGATCACGACGTTGCGCGGGCCGATCTTATCGGAGATGCGGCCGGCGAAGATACCCGTCACGGCCATGATGGTCTGAAAGACCGGGAAGGCCCAGGTAAGGGCGCTCGACCACTCGGGGTAGACGGCGAGCAGGTTCTTGCTCACGACGGAATACAGCGCGATGGAGCTGATGAAGAACATGGTGACGCACGCGGCGGAAAGCACGACGGCGCGACCCTTGTTGGAGTTGGTGGAAGCCATTGGACTCTTTCTAATCGATACGGAGGAGGAACAGGCGTGTCCGCGGGTCCTCCCTGTCGGGTTGGTTTACTGGTCAGTCGGCTTGGCGACGCCGGACTCATCGGACCAAAGCTCGACACCCTTGTTCTTGAGGTAGTTGTCGGCATAAGCGCGACGGCCTCCGGGCTTGGCGGTGAGGTCGCCCATCATGTTGGAGAAGCCGCCGTCGACTTTGATGGCGTCGCCGGTGGTAAAGTCCGAGCGCTTGGACGCCAGGAACATGACGGCGTTGGCGATATCGCTGACCTCGCCGATGCGGCGCGTGGCGATCAGACGGCTGCGGCTCTTTTCGACCTCGGGGTCGGCGTAGAAGTTGGCCGACATCGGGGTCTTAACGAAGCAAGGCTCGACGCAGTTGGAGCGGACGCCGTAGGGGCCCCACTCGGCAGCCAGCATCTTGGACATCATGTTGACGCCCGCCTTGGTGGAGCTGTACACGCCCGAGAACGTCTCGGGGGAGTGGCTGGCAACGGTCGAGATGTGCACCAGGCGGCCCTGGCCGGCCTTGATCATCTCGCGACCAAAGCGCTGCGAGGTGATGAAGTAACCGGTGAGGTTGACGTTGAGCACCTGCTCCCAGTCGCTCAGCGGCAGGTCTTCCATGGCGGCGAAGCGCAGGATGCCGGCGGTGTTGACGAGAACGTCGATGCGGCCGAAGTCGCGGATCGTGGCGTCGACGGCGGCCTGAACCTCGGCCTCGTCGGTAGCGTTCATCTTGTAGCCCTCGGCGTGGATGCCAAACTCGGCGGCGAGGTCGGCGGCAGCGGCCTTGACCTTTTCCTCGTCCAGATCGAGCAGGACGACGTTGGCGCCGTTGCGGGCGAACTCGCGGCAAATCTCGACGCCCATACCGCCGAGCGCGCCAGTCACGGCGCAGACATCGCCCTCGAGCTTAAGCCAGTTGCTCATAGGAACTTCCCTTCTTGTGCCTCCCGGTGGGTCGCTCCCGTTAACCGACCCACGTGGTTTTTGCTGGTTATCGTATGCTTTGCATTTGCGCAGGTGAATTGCATATTTGTTAGAATGGCGTTAATCGTAGGTTTACACTGTGCGATGCAGTTTATTCTCAATTGAGCGCGTGACCTGCGAAAACAACCCCCTATGGCACCATGTGGCCACGGGCGCGAAAACGGGAGATTGACGTGTACGATCGACGACTTGAGGCCATATCGGCCGCCGCGGAGCTGGGAAGCTTCTCGCGTGCGGCGGCAAAATTGCGCGTGTCGACCCCGGCGCTCGTCAAACAGGTGTCGGGATTTGAGGCCGAATTTGGTATCACGTTGTTCGAGCGCTCGCATTCGGGTGTTAAGGTGACGCCGGCGGGCGCTCTGCTGGTGGATGACGCGCGCTCGATCATGCGGCAGTCCGAGGACGCGCTGCGCCGTGCCCGACGCGCGGCGGGCGATGGCGGTGCCGTGCGCCTGGGCGTGTCGATGATGTGCCCGGGGCGCCAAACGCTTTCGATGTGGACGGGCATCCACGATCTGGAGCCGTCGCTGCGATTTGAGATTGTGCCGGTAAGCGACCTCTACGACGAGCGCGAGACCGTCATGCGCAGCTTGGGCCGCGAGGTCGATGTGGTGCAGTCGAGTTTTTCTACCCCACGCTGGGGCGACGCCTGCCAAAAGCTCCGCATCGTTAACGTGCCGTTTTATATCGACCTGCCGCGCACGAGTACGTTGGCGCGCAAGAATCGCATCACGGTTGCCGACTTGGAGGGCATGCGTCTGCGCGTGCTGCGTCACGGCAACGATGCCATGGACAGCCTGCGCATCGACCTGTTGGCCGACGGCGGCGTGGACGTGATCGATGTGGATAGCTTCGACTTTGCGCTCTTTAACGAGGCGGAGGAAAAGGGCGACGCGGTGCTCACCTGCGGCGCATGGTCGGGGGTGCACCCGGCCTTTGTGGGCGTACCGTTCCTGTGCGGCCGCGAGGTGCCGGTCTTTCTGCACTACCCGCTCGAGCCCACCCTCCAAGTCCAAAAATTCGTCAACGCCATGGCACAACTTCTCAAATAGCTATCGTGTCGATGATTCTTTAATCCCCGTCCTAGAAAAATCATCTGGTAGAGTTGACCTCACGTGAATTTCAGTACACTGCGTACTACCTGTGCTTTTGTCATTTTGGGAGTGAACTTGTGAATACTTCTGTCGCCAAGAAAGCCAGCCAGGCGGTGCGCCTGCTCATGATGGTGCTCACGGCAGTTCTCATCTTCTTCTTCATTAATGTTATGCTGCTCGTCTCCGATATCCAGGGCACGGCGCGTGTGGTCAACTACGCCGGTCTGGTGCGCGGCACCACGCAGCGAATCGTTAAGCTCGAGGACGCGGGCCAGCCTCAAGACGACCTGCTCAAGGCCGTGGATTCATACATCAACGGTTTGCGTTACGGAAGTGACGACCTCAACCTCGTCCGTCTCGACGACGACGAGTATCAGGCAAAGATGACCGAGCTTGCAAATTATTATGATGAGCTTTGCGCCGAGATTAGCCGCGTGCGCGAAGTCGGCTACGAGAGCACCGACATCATCTCCATGAGCGAGGAGTTCTTTGGCATTTGCGACGATGCTACGCGACTCGCAGAGGACTACTCTCAGGAGAAGGCGTCGGCGCTCAACTATCTCGAGGGCTTGGTGATCATCGACATCGTGGGCTTGGTGGCGACCTTTGCGGTCGAACTTGTTCGCGCGGTGCGCACTGCCGCGCTCAACCGCGAGCTGCAGAGCAAAGTCTATCTCGACGAAGCCACGGGACTGCCCAACAAGAACAAGTGCGAGGAGATCTTGGGGCAGGAGCGGCCTGTCTCCGCGGAGGCGCCCGTTGCGGTGTGCGTCTTCGACCTTAACAATCTGCATACGGTCAATAACAACTTCGGCCACGAGAAGGGCGACGAATACATCCGTTCTTTTGCCCAGCAGCTGGGGTGCGTGGCGTCCGAGACCTGCTTTGTGGGCCGCGACGGCGGCGATGAGTTTATCGCGGTGCTGTGGGATGCCGATCGGGCTGCCGTGGAGTCCTGTCTCGCTCGGGTTCGTGCGAACGTGAACGAGTATTCCGAGGCTCACCCCGACATGCCTATCAGCTATGCGGTGGGCTATGCGCTTTCCAGTGATTTTGATGAACCGCCTACGATGCGCGAGCTCTTTTCCCAGGCCGACAAAAACATGTACATCGACAAGAACCGCGTAAAGACAGCCGAGGCAGCCGGGCCGCAACGCGAGGAACGGTAAGCCTGTGACAAAGGGCATAGAAAGGCCTCCGCAGCTCGTGTGGCTGCGGAGGCCTTATTCGTTGCGGCGCATTGTGTTTGGGTCGCTGAGATGAGTCGATTTGCCCCGAAAGAGGAGGGCATTGACCTTAGAGTCATGCCCGACGAATGAGCGGCAAATCGGCCATCTCGGCGGGCCGAGCTACTCCAGCTCAAACGCTCCGGTGTACAGCTGGTAGTAATATCCGCGCTTGGCGATCAGCTCGTCGTGGTTGCCGCGCTCGATGATGCGGCCGTGGTCCAGACAGATGATTGCGTCGGAGTTGCGCACGGTGGACAGGCGGTGCGCGATGACAAACGTCGTGCGGCCCTCCATGAGCTTGTCCATGCCCGCCTGCACGATGGCCTCGGTGCGGGTGTCAATGCTCGACGTGGCCTCGTCCAGAATCATCGCCGGCGGATCGGCGACGGCGGCGCGTGCGATCGAGATCAGCTGGCGCTGGCCCTGCGACAGCTGTGCGCCGTTGCCGGTGAGCATCGTGTCGTAGCCGTCGGGCAGGCGGGTGATAAAGTCGTCCGCGCCCGCGAGCTTGGCCGCCGCGATGCACTCCTCGTCGGTAGCGTCCAGGTTGCCGTAGCGGATGTTATCCATCACAGTGCCGGTGAACAGGTTCACGTCCTGTAGCACGACGCCCAGCGAGCGGCGCAGGTCGGCCTTGCGGATCTTGTTGACGTTGATGCCGTCGTAGCGGATCTTGCCGTCGGCGATGTCGTAGAAGCGGTTGATGAGGTTGGTGATGGTCGTCTTACCGGCACCGGTGGCGCCGACAAACGCGACCTTCTGACCCGGCTTGGCGTACACGGACACGCCGTGCAGCACCTCGTGGTCGGGCGTGTAGCCAAAGTCCACGTTGTCCATGACCAGGTCGCCGCGCAGCGGCACGTACTCGATCTCGCCGGTTGCGCGGTGCGGATGTTTCCACGCCCACATGCCGGTGTGGTGGTCGGCCTCCTCGAGCTGCCAGGTGTCGGGGTTCACCTGAGCGTTGACGAGCGTCACATAGCCTTCGTCGGCTTCGGGCTCCTCGTCGATGAGCTCAAAGATACGGTCGGCGCCGGCGAGGCCCATGACCACGGCGTTGATCTGCTGCGAGATCTGGCCGATCTGTCCGCAGAACTGCTTGGTCATGTTGAGGAACGGCACCACGACGGCGATGGACAGTGCCATGCCCGAGATGCTCAGGTTGGGCACGCCCAGCGCCAGGAAAATGCCGCCTGCCAGTGCGACCAACACGTAGAGCAGGTTTCCCAGGTTCATAAGGATGGGCATGAGGATGTTGGCGTACATGTTGGCCTTCTGCGAGACCTCGAAGAGCTTTTCGTTGCGCTCGTCAAAATCGGCTTCGGCGGCAGACTCGTGGCAGAATGCCTTGACGACCTTCTGGCCGTTCATGACTTCCTCGATATGGCCCTCAACCACGCCGAGTTCGGTCTGCTGCGCAATGAAGAAGCGCGCGGAGTTGGAGCCGAGCAGCTTGGTCATAAAGGTCATAAAGGCGACGCCGGCCACAATGACCAGGCACATCCACACGCTGTAGTACAGCATGATAAAGAACACCGTGACGATGACGATGGTCGTCATGAGCAGGTTGGGCAGCGACTGGCTGATCATCTGGCGCAGCGTGTCGATGTCGTTGGTGTAGTGGCTCATGATGTCGCCGCGCTGGTGCGTGTCGAAGTAGCGAATCGGCAGGTCCTGCATGCGGTTGAACATCTTCTCGCGCAGCTTCTCGAGCGAGCCCTGCGTAACGATGGCCATGGCGCGGTTCCAGAAGAGTGAGGACAGGATGCCGACGCCGTAGATGCAGGCGAGGGTGGTCACGAGCTTCAGAATTTTGGGCTGCGCGGTCGTCCAATCGCCCGACTGCCACGACTCGCTAATAATCTGCAGGGCGCTCTGAAGGAAGGTCGCGCCGATGGAGTTGATGATGGCGCAGAGCACCACGCCGACGACGACGAGGGGCAAAAGCACGGGGTAGAAGCCAAAGAGCGTCTTGATGAGGCGCGACATGGTGCCGCCCTTGCGGTTGAGCGCGCGCTCGGCGGTCGTTGCCTTACTCATGTGCCTCGCCTCCTTCCTGGGTCTGAGCTTGCGTTGCAGATGCTTCGGTGTCGGCCTCGACGGCCCCTTCGCCCTCGGCAGACATCTTGCTTTGCGAGGTAAAGGTCTCGCGGTAGATCTCGCTCGTCTTAAGCAGCTCATCGTGGTTGCCGATCTGCGCGATGCGGCCACCCTCCATGACGATGATGCGATCGGCGTCCTGCACGGAGCTGATGCGCTGGGCGATGATGAGCTTGGTCGTGTTGGGCAGATAGCTTGCCAGCCCCGCGCGGATCTTGGCGTCGGTCTTGGTGTCGACGGCGCTGGTGGAGTCGTCCAGGATCAAGATCTTGGGGCGACGCAGCAGGGCACGCGCAATGCACAGACGCTGCTTCTGACCGCCGGAGACATTGGAGCCGCCCTGTTCGATCCAGGTGTCATAGCCCTTGGGGAAGCCGTCGACAAACTCGTCGGCGCAGGCCAGATGTGCCGCCTCGCGGACTTCCTCGTCGGTGGCGTTCGGGTCGCCCCAACGCAGGTTCTCGGCAATCGTGCCGCTAAACAGCACGTTTTTCTGCAGCACCATGGCCACCTGGTGGCGCAGGGCGTCCAAGTCGTAGTCGCGCACATCCACGCCGCCCACGCGCACGGTACCCTCGGTGGTGTCGTACAGACGGGCGATGAGGTTTACAAGCGTGGACTTGGCCGAGCCGGTGCCGCCGATGATGCCGATGGTCTCGCCGCTCTTAATGTGCAGGTCGATATCGTCGAGCGCCTGGCGCTTTGCATGCGCGGAATACTTAAAGCTCACGTGGTCAAAGTCGATGGAGCCGTCGGCAACCTCGAGCACGGGCTCGGCGGGATTGGCGATCGTGGGCTCGGCGGCCAGCACCTCGGTGATGCGGTGCGCCGATTCGTCGGCCATGGTCACCATGACAAAAATCATCGACAGCTGCATCAGGCTCATGAGGATCTGGAAGCCATAGGTAAAGATCGAGGAGAGCTGGCCCACGTCGAACAGCGTTCCCTGGCTTGTGATGATGAGCTTGGAGCCCAGGTAGATGATGACGACAAACGCGCCGTTGACGCAGATGTTCATCATGGGGTTGTTAAAGGCGAGCAGCTTTTCGGCGCGGGTGAAGTCCATCTGGACGTCGCGTGCGGCGGTCGCGAACTTCTCCTTCTCAAAGTCTTCGCGCACATAGCTCTTGACCACGCGCATGCCGGTGACGTTTTCCTCGACGGACTCGTTAAGGGCGTCGTACTTGTGGAACACACGCGAGAAGATGGGGCGCACCTTAAAGATGATAAAGAACAGTCCAAAGCCCAGCAGCGGAATGATGATCAGGTAGACCATGGCAACGCTGCCGCCCATGATAAACGCCATAGTAAAGGCGAAGATCAATACCAGCGGCGCGCGCACGGCGATGCGGATGATCATCATAAAGGCCTGCTGCACGTTGTTGATGTCGGTGGTCAGGCGCGTGACGAGCGAGGAGCTCGAGAACTCATCGATGTTGGCAAAGCTGAACGTCTGGATCTTGTAGAACAGGTCGTGACGCAGGTTCTTGGCGAAGCCGCAGCTCGCATGGCTGCAGGTGACGCCGGCAGCGGCGCCAAAAGCAAGCGATGTCAGCGCGATGAGCACCAAAAAGCTTGCGGTGGGAAGCATCTCGGCTACGGTGGCGCCGTCTTTGATGGCGTCGATCAGGTTGGCGGTGATAAATGGAATCAGCATCTCGCAGAGCACCTCGCCAAGTACGAGCAACGGCGTGGCAACGGTGACTTTCATATAGTCGCGGATGCTGCCCATGAGGGTTTTAATCATCCAATTCCTCCCAAGTTTTGCGGATTTTCTCGAGCATTTCGGCGAGCTGCTCGCGCTCGTCGTGGGTGAGGGCGCTAAAGGCCTGCTCTCTAAAGCGAATGCGGGCGGCCTGGTCGATACGGGCGTTTTCCCGGCCGGTTTCGGTCAGGCGAATGGTGAGTTGCCGTCGATCCTTGGGGTTACGGCTGCGCTCAATGAGGCCGTTGACCTCGAGCTTGGACAAGATCTCGGAAAGTGACCCCGGCTTGAGGTCAAAGTGCATGCCGAGTTCCTGCTGCGACATCTCGCCGCCGGGCTGCTTGGCCAGCAGGCAGATGATGGGCGCCTTGCCGGATACGCCTCCGCCATGAAAATGCATGTAATGGCCGCAAAAGCCCAGGCCATTGAGGATGCGCTTGGCAAGCTTGTCTTCTGAGCTAACCGCTTCGGGTGCATCCGCCGGCTGTGACGGGTCGCCGCCGGGCTCGTGCGAACAAAGGTTAAGAGGTTCATCGCACATGAATTAGTGTTGCTCCTTTCTTTAGTTAGGTAGTGGAATTGTTTTGTGCCTAACCAATCTAGGAGCATGAGAAATGAATGTCAAGGTACCAAACTAGTGGTTACGCGGTTTTACCAAACCGCGTAACGGCTCGACGCTGCAAACCCGCCAGAGCGGCAATCTGCCTTTCAACTTCGGCGGCATGACCAGAAGGTCAATGCCGCCTCGTTTCAAGGCACCTTGCTCGCTCTGGCGGGTTTTCGCTGACTTCGCCAAAACATCGGTGTTGCCCGACCAGTCGTTTTGGCACTTAGGTGGCAATTAGGGACGTTCCTTATGTGCCGGCACTTGGGGACACTCCTTGCGCTGATAGTCGTTGGGTTAGTCGTTGGGGACGTTCTTGTTTGACTAGTCATTTAAGAACGTCCCCAACGACTAACTTCCTTCCCGTAACCTTTCCGCAACAATTTGCCCTTCACGCTGCCCGACTTCGCTCGTAACGTTCCCTGCGCTACACTTAGTCGCACTGTGGCGCTGCCGCGCCGCGCCCGACCCAAGGGGGACTCTCATGAAGAACACTCAGCTGCTGTTGATCAACGATATGTGCGGCTACGGCAAGGTCGCGCTTTCCGCCATGCTGCCGGTGCTGTCGCATATGGGCTATCGCATCCACAACCTGCCGACGGCCCTTGTTTCCGATACGCTCAACTACCCCAAGTTCTACATCCACGACACCACGGAGTACGTGCGTCAGAGTCTTGCCATTTGGGAGGAGCTCGGCTTTGAGTTCGACGCCATCTCGACCGGCTTTATCGTGACCGAGGAAGAGACGCGCATCATCTCGGACTTTTGCCACCGCCGCGCGCAAAAGGGCACCAAGGTGTTCGTCGATCCCATCATGGGCGACAACGGCAAGCTCTATGCCGGTGTGCCCGAGTCCACGATTGGCCTTATGCGGCACCTGCTGGAGTGCGCAGACTACGCGGTGCCCAACTACACCGAGGCCTGTCTGCTCGCCGATACGCCTATTGCAGAGCAGATCACGCCCGATGAGGCCCGCGCCCTTGTGGACGCTGTGCGCGAGCTGGGTGCCAAGTCGGTGGTCATTACGAGCGCCGTGGTCAATGGCACGAACGCGGTTATCGGTTACGACCATGTGGCGGGGGAGTACTTCACGATTCCCTTTGAGCTCATTCCGGTCTATTTCCCGGGCACGGGCGACACGTTCTCGGCGGTGCTCGTCGGCCGCGTTATGGCCGGTTGGAGCCTGCAGCGTGCGACGAGCGATGCCATGCGCGTGGTAGCGGAGCTTATCGAGCGCAATGCCGACCAGGAGGATAAGTCCGCCGGCCTTCCCATCGAGGCCTGCCTGGATGTGATTGACCATGAGTAATGCTGATGAGGGCGGCGTCAAGCCTGCGGGCGAGAACAAGCCGCTCGGCGCGCCGCGTGGCAAGCGTCCGCGTATCCGCGTGAGCTGCGTGGACCAGCTGGGTGCGTGCCGCTGCCACCATGGTCACAAGCCGGGCGACGTCTTTGACTTCGACCGAGACCGCGGCAAGATGTGCGCTATGGCCTGCCATGTGGGCTTTCCCTATATCGATATCCTGCGCTATGGCGGAACCGTGCCTGGCAACGAGCCCGGCACGGCAAAGTTCTGCTGCCCCGAGGTCGATACGCTGAACGTCTGGCTTGCCGAGATCGTCGACGAGTAGTTGAGCGTGGATTTTCTCCCGTTTAGAGCGCGCTTGAACGCTCAAAGTGGGAGATCATCCACGCTCGTTTTATGCCGATGGCGTGGCACGTGCGTCCGCGTGCTCGCTTGCCTATAACTGCTCGAGCATGGCCGTGCAGCCGGCGAGCACATCGCGGTAGGTGGCATCGAAGTTGCCGGTGTACCAGGGATCGGCCACGTCGCCGGGGCGATCGGTCCAATCGAGCAGGCGCGAGATCTTGCCATCGGGGTCGCTGCCAAAAATGCGACGCAGACCTCGCGCGTTCTCGGCATCCATATAGACAATGTGGTCCCAGTTACCATACTCTGCGCGACGCACCTGGCGGGCGCGGTGCGCAACGACGGGAATCCCGACTTCACGCAGCTTGGCAACGGTGCCACGATGCGGCGGATTGCCGATCTCCTCGGTCGACGTTGCAGCGGAATCAATGACAAACTCCGCCTCGCGTCCAGCGCGGCGCACCAGCTCGGTAAACACCGACTCAGCCATCGTCGAGCGGCAGATATTCCCATGGCAGATAAACAGTACACGTTGCATATGCGGTTTCCTTTCGATCGCCATCATCGAGCTCGAGTATCGCATCTACGCCTGCGCCCTCGCCCGCTTGCGCTCCCAGCGAGCCAACTTAATCGTCACCAGCGTGAGCGCCCAGGCCACAAGCGAGAACACGGCACCGACCGCGCCAACGTAGGCAATGCCAGCTCCGCTTACCACGGCGCCGCCCACCGCGGTGCCAAACGAAATGCCGACATTAAACGCCATGGGTTCTACCGAGCTCGCGAGCACCATCGACTTGGGGTGGCGGCTGCGTGCCACGTCCATAAAGTGCGTGATGCACGACACCGAGAACAGGTACATGAGCATCGCCAGGCTAAAGACAAAGACAAGTGCGAGCGGCATGGCAGCGCCTACGGCAAACAGCCCAAACAATGCCGCCGCCTGCAGCACAAACGTCACAAGCAGCGCCTTCATGCCAAAGCGCGCATCGATCCATCCGCCCAGGATGTTCGAGACCAGGCAGAACACGCCGTAGGCCATAAGCGTGGTACTGGCTTCGACCGTGCCCATGCCCAGCACCTGCTCAAGATAAGGCGTCACGTAGCCGTAGAACACATAGACCGACCCCACGCCAAACAAGAAGATGAGCATGCCAGTGATGATGCTCGGCTCGCGCAGCAGACCCGCCTGCTCGCGAAAGGTGGCAGGCTCGTCGGTTTGCCCGGCGCGCGGCATAAACGCCACGAGCGCTCCGCAGATCAAAACGGCAAAGGCCAGCGTGCCGTACATGGCCACGTGCCAATCGAGCGTGTCGGCCACAAATTTGCCAATCGAGGTCACAAAGACCATCGCCACGGAAAACGCACCGTACACTACCGAGATGGCAAGCGAAGTTTGCTGCGGGGACAGAAGCTCAGGGATGTACGTCACGCCTACGGCGAGCAGTGCGCCCGAGACGGAGCCCAGGACAATGCGCGAGATAAAGAGCACCTGGAAGTTGGGCGCCAACGCCATGACCAGGTTGCCGAGCACAAAGACGATGCTGTAGCACACGAGCAGCTGGTAGCGGCGAAAACGCCCCGTGCTGAGCGCGAGCACCGGCGTCGCGATAGCGTAGACCAGTGCGAACACGCTAATAAGTTGGCCTGCGGTGGCAAGCGATACGCCGAGTTCCGTTGCCAAGTCACTTTCGATGCCGATGACCACGAACTCGGAGCAGCCGAGCGAGAATCCCAACAGCACGAGCAGCGCCAGGCAGAGCTTGGTGCGCGCAGGGGAGAGCGCGGCGGCGGTTGACTTACTTTTAGGCGTGGTTGCGGCGATCAAGGTTGTCACTCCAATGTCGCATTGATAAGCGGGATTCAATCCCTGCAACTCTAACAGAATGTGACAAAGGGGCAGTCCCTTTGTCACATTGCGCTGCCGGCCAGTCGCCCAAACCATCACAACATTCGATGAAAATCTCGAAAACGAGGAAAAGCGTCGAATGTTGTGACGGTTTTCGTGTCCGGCGCGGGTGAGCTTCGGTGTCGTCTGGGGGTATAAGACTAGCGAGTGTTTATTTGCGAGGCCTAAGGGGCGCCCCGTATGGATATCGATAACTTTGAATGGTGGTATAGCGAGGGTGAGGCTCCGGACGAGGGGTGGGACGAGCCCGCGCCGCGTGACGTGTCGAGCGACGAGGACGAGACCGGCAACGCCGCCGCCGACTCGGACGCCGCCCTCGACCCCGTCGAGCCCCTGACCTTCGAACAAGCTTGGGCCCAGGCCGAGGCAGACGAGGCCAAGGCCGACGCTACGGCCACGCTCGGCGAGCCAGCCGACATGTCGATCTCGCCGGCAAAGACCCCACAGCCGCGCCACACTATCGATCCCGACAGCACGGCATCCTTCAGCATTCTCGACGTGCCCTCGCAGGGCGCTCAGGCGCCCGCACCCACACGTCGCCCCAATCTGTCTCGCGAGGAAGATGCAGGACGCCGCTCGCCGCTCGGCCCCATCCTTATCGCCTTTATGGCCGGCGTAATCGCCTGCTCGGTAATTGGAAACGTCTGGAGCCATGTCGAGCAGCAGCGAAAAGACGCCGCCAAGGTCGAGATGTCTGTCGAGCAATCGCTCGGCCGCACGCGCTCGGTACATGTGTCGGTCGAGGTCAAGGACGGCGCGACGTGGGACACCGCGCGCGGCGACAGCCAAATGCTCATCCACATCGTGGGGCGCACGCTCAAAGGGCAGACGATTGACGAGTATCAATACGTCAATTCCGCTGGTGACGGCATCGAGCTCAAGCCTGGCGACTACGAGCTCACGGTCGATGAACCGCCCGTCGCCACCGACGGCACGCGCTTCCGCGCCTCAAAGCGCATGGTTCCCGTGAACTTTAACTCACAGGCGCCCGACACGGTCGACACCACACCGCAGGGCGGGTTCGACCTTTACGTAGATACCCAGTAGGCGCTCGCCGCTCATTCCGCTATGGCTACTCAATAATCGCCTGCCGTCCCGTCCCACCGCCAAGAGTGGGACAATAGCCCTCGACACTATTGTTTACTTTTGGAGGAAGTAGCATGTCTACCGTCACTACCATCAAGCGCGGCGGCCTCACCGCGGCCATCGATTCCATGGGCGCCCAGCTCACGAGCCTTGCTCTCAACGGCAACGAGTATCTGTGGCAGGGCGACCCCGCCTTTTGGGGTAAGCACGCGCCCATTCTGTTCCCCATCGTGGGCTCACTGCGCAACAACACGGCAACGTCTGCGGCTGGCACCTGCGAGATGCCGCGCCACGGCCTCGCGCGCATCGTCGAGCACAAGCTAGTCGAGGTTTCGGAGGACGGCTCCTCGGTAACGTACGAGATCACCGATACGCCCGAGTCGCTCAAGGCCTTTCCGTTCCACTTTAAGCTCAACATGACCTATGCCCTGACTGGTGACGCCACGCTTACCCAGACCTTTGCCGTCACCAATACCGGCGACGTGGACCTGCCGTTCTCGGTGGGCGGCCACCCCGCGTTTAACGTACCGGCTCCCGGTGCCGAGGACGAGGCATTCGAGGATTACGAGCTGGCGTTTACCGAGGCTTGGACTAACGAGGCTCCCATCATCACGCCCGACGGTCTTATGACGTTCGAGGGCAGCTACAAGGCTCCCAATAACTCGGACGTGCTGCCCATCACGCATCGCAGCTTCGATAACGATGCCATCATGTTCACCGATACCCCGGGCTCCACGCTTACGCTGCGCGGTCGCAAGTCGGGCCACGGCGTCAAGATCGACTTTGAGGGCTTTAAGTACATTGGCGTGTGGTCTGCCGCCAACGACGCTCCGTTTGTGGCGCTCGAGCCCTGGACCGGTCACACCACCATGGACACCGAGGACGATGTCTTTGAGCACAAGGCCAACACCATCACCCTGGCCCCCGGCGCTACCGATAAACGCAGCTTTAGCGTCACCTTGCTCTAGAGGTTCCGCCGCTCGGTCGATGCCGCGCGCCGTCCAGAGCGATAATTTGTCATTCATAAGGCAAGGCATAGACCTTCTGGTCATGCCTTGCCTTTTTCATGCCACTTGTTCGCTCTGGACGTCGCTCGCCGGCATTGCCAAAACATCGACGTCCCCAATGACTACCGTGTGTCTATTAATTTTTCGAGCTTGTGCTGCGCCGCTGGTCGCTGGCGTATATCCTGTTAAGTCGTCAGCATACGATTCAACAGGGAAGGCAGATTATGCATTCTCCCCATCAATGCGGCGCGCATACCCAGCCGATATGCAGCCGTCGCATCTTTTTGGGTAGCGCTCTCGCTGCGAGCGCTTCTGTCGTCGCCGGCACACTTGCCGGTTGCCAGCGCCCCTCCACGCTGGAAGTAGTTCAGCCCACGACGGGCGGCGGTCGCGACGACCTGTCCGATTCCGTGATCGGCAAGGACAAGATCCGCATCGGTATGGAGGCAGCCTACGCCCCGTACAACTGGCAGGTCTCCGAGGCCAGCGAGTACACCATCCCCATCGACAACGTGCAGGGCGCCTATGCCGATGGCTACGACGTGCAAATCGCCAAGATCGTCTGCAAGGCCCTCGGCGGCGAGCCCGTTGCCGTCAAACAGAGCTTCTCGGGTCTCATCGATTCGCTCAACAACGGCCAGATCGACCTCATCATCGCCGGTATGAGCGCCACGCCCGAGCGTGAGGAGTCGGTCGGCTTCTCCGACCCGTACTTCATTGGCTACTTTGGCCTGTTTGTAAAAGAGGGTTCCCCCTACCAAAACGCCACCAAGCTCAGCGACTTTAGTGGCGCTACGGTCCTTGGCCAAAAGGACACCATGCTCGATACCGTCATCGACGAGATTCCGGGCGTTGTGCACAAAAACCCGGTCGACTCCGTCCCCACGGTGTTCTCGAACCTGCTGCAGGGCACCTGTGACGCCGTGACCTACAACACCGAGAACGAGAAGGGCTATATGGCCAAAAACCCGGGCATTGTCCCCATTCATTTTGCCGAGGGCGAGGGCTTTAAGCAGGAGGTCGCGGCAAACGTCGGCTGCCGCAAGGGCTCGGACAAGCTCCTTAAGCTCATCGACAAGACACTCAAGGGCATTAGCCAAGAGGAACGCGACCAAATGTGGGACGCGTGCCTCGATCGTCAGCCGGCATAGGGAGGCAGCATGAAAACCATCAATCGTCTGGCCTCCTTTATCAAGGCCGACCACCGTTATGTGTACCTGGGCACGAGCGTTATCGCGGCGCTCGGCCTGGCGTTTAGCCAGCGCAACCCCACACCGCTGAGCTTCTTGGCTCCCACGGGCGTGTTTCAAGATTGCCTTTGGGCAATCCTGTGGGCGTGGCTCGTCGTGTCGGCGGCGGCGCTGGTCACCAAGCTTATGCACTGGAGCGACTATCGCGAAAAGTCGCCGTTCGCATCCGAGCGTTTCCGTCGTGGAGCACGTTTAGGCAGCTACGTCGTGGTCGCCATCGCGGCAGTTTTCTTTATCGACCGCTGCGTCATGTCGTTTATCGACCTGGTGCAGGTGAGCATTGTCTCGGATTCCAACCCCAGCGACTTTTTGTCGAGCCTGGTCTACATGACCTACAAGAGCGGCGACTTCTTCATTCGCGGTATCGAGATCACCATCGCGCTTGCCACCTTCGGCACCGTCATCGCATTCTTCCTGGCACTGCTCTTTGTGTTCCTGCGTATTCAGACCTTCGACCGCGTGGATAACGACCTGGTGCGCTTCTTTAAGAGTATCGGCCGCGGCTTTGCGACCATCTACTCCACCATCGTGCGCGGCACGCCCATGATGGTCCAGGGCCTGCTCATCTATTACGCGGGCTTCACCGTTTTGCGCGGCATGGGCTTCGAGACCGCCCAGGCCAACCAGATCTGGAGCACCTTCACCGCCGGCCTCGTCACCATCTCGCTCAACTCCACCGCCTACATGATGGAGGTCCTGCGCGGCGGCATCGAGTCCATCGATCCCGGCCAGGCCGAGGCAGCACGCTCGCTGGGCCTGTCGCAGTGGCAAGCCATGCGCAAAGTCGTGTTCCCCCAGGGCATTAAAAACGCGATTCCGGCGCTCACCAACGAGCTCATCATCAACATCAAGGATTCGTCGGTGCTCTCGGTTATCGGCGTGTTTGACCTCATGTACGCCACCACCACCGTCGCCGGCGTGTACTACCGCCAGATGGAGGTCTACTGCGTGGCGCTCGTGGTCTACCTGATCCTGACGCTCGTGGCGAGCCGCCTGCTCGAGGCCTTTGGCAAAAAGCTCGGCGCCGAGGCTCCGGTCACGCTGCCCAGCTCCAACTAGGCTCAAGACGAGGAGAATCATCATGGCAGATACCGCCACTACCGGCACCGCGGCCGCCGCACAGACCAATGAGCCGCTCATCCGCGTCGAGGGCCTGCGCAAGAGCTTCGGCTCGCTCGAGGTGCTCAAGGGCATCGACCTGTCCGTTAACCCCGGCGAGGTCGTCACCATTATCGGCGCCTCAGGCTCGGGCAAATCGACCTTTCTGCGCTGCCTCAACCTGCTCGAGACTCCGGACGCGGGCCACATTTGGTTCCACGGCCAGGACCTCACGGCCGAGCGCTGCAACATCAACAAGCTGCGCGAGGACATCGGCATGGTGTTCCAGGGCTTTAACCTGTTCAACAACATGGATGTGCTCGACAACTGCACGCTCGCGCCCGTCACGCTCAAAAAGATGAGCAAGGCCGAGGCCGAGAAGGTCGCGCTGGAGCATCTGGCGAGCGTGGGGCTCGAGAAGTTCGCGCACGCCGCCGTGGGTCGCCTGTCCGGTGGTCAAAAACAGCGCGTGGCCATCGCTCGTGCCCTATGCATGAACCCGCAGATCATGCTGTTCGACGAGCCGACCTCCGCACTCGACCCCGAGATCGTGGGCGAGGTACTCGAGGTCATGCGCAAGCTCGCTGCCGACGGCATGACCATGGTCGTCGTCACGCACGAGATGGCCTTTGCCCGCACGGTGTCCGACCGCGTGGTCTTCATGGACAAGGGCGTGGTGCTCGAGGATGCCGCGCCGGCCGAGCTCTTCGGCAACCCCAAGCACCAACGTACCCGCGAGTTCCTCTCGCGTTATCTCGAGGACAAATAACCAACCGCAAGCGCTTATGTGGCAGGGCCGCTCCGGTGGGGCGGCCCTTGTCGTCACAATCGAAAGGATGTCATGGCCGAGGTTTGGCGCTTTTTTGCGCATGAGGATGATTTTGCCGATTTGGACAAGGCCGGCGCATGCGAGCGCCTGGGCCGTGTGCTGTCGTTTCCGACCATTTCGAGCATGGATGCCGAGGCGGTGGACTGGCAGCCCTTCGACGACCTGCGCGCCTATATGCAGCAGGCCTGGCCGCGCGTGTTTGCGGCGGGCGAGGTCGAGCTTATCGACCATTCGCTGCTGGTGACGCTTGCCGGCTCCGACCCCGCACTCAAGCCCGTTGTGCTCATGGGTCACATGGACGTGGTCCCCGTGGTGCCGGGTACCGAGGACGACTGGACGTACGCCCCCTTTAGCGGGCATGTAGACGACACCTACATTTGGGGTCGCGGCGCCATCGATATGAAAGACCAGGTCGCAGGCATTCTCGAGGCGGTTGAGTATGCGCTGGCGCACGGTTGGCAGCACGAGCGCACGCTGCTCCTGGCCTTTGGCCAGGACGAGGAGACTACGCAGTACGGCGCAGGCGCCATCGGCCGCGCGCTCGAGGAGCGCGGCATTGAGCTTGAGTACCTGATCGACGAGGGTGACTACCGCATCGTTTCAGCTGCCGAGTACGGCGCGGGCGAGGGCTGGCTTATGCATGCCGACCTTGCCGAGAAGGGCTACGCCGATATTGTGCTCAAGACGAAGAGTGAGGGCGGGCATTCGTCCAACCCCTACGGCGGCACATCGCTCGAGGTGCTGAGCCGTGCCATCACCGCAATCTGCGATATCGAGTGGCCGACGCGCGTCACGGACCTGCTTGCCGCACAGCTCGTCGAGCTGGGGCTTTACACGGCCGACGAGATTGCCTCCAACAAGGACACCATCGTGCGCGAGTGCCTCGCCAGCAAGAAGCTCTATCCGCTCGTGACCACCACCTGTGCACCGACCCAAATCGAGGGCGGCAGCACCGGCGCCAACGTAATGCCGCAGGATATGTGGGCCAACATTAACTTCCGCATGCTCGAGGGCACGAGCGTGGCCGACGTTGTGGCGCGCTGCCGCGAGGCGGTTGCCGCGGCGGGCCTTGCCGGACGTGTGGAGGTCGAACTTGGCCCCGGCAGCTCCGAGCCTTCGCCGTCCCCGCGCGTTGGTGGACCGGGACTCGAGGCCGTTCGCGCCATCGCCGCCCGCTATTTCCGTGATCCAAAGGGGACGGAGGAAAACGGATCATCCGAGCCGTTGGCGATTGTCCCCTCGACCGTGACCGGCGCGACCGACGCTGCCAACTACCAGCGCATTTGCTTCGAGTGCATTCGCTTCTCGGCCTTTGTGGTCGACGATGACGAGTGCGACCGCGGCGTCCACGGCACCAACGAGCGCATCACCCGCCGCGCCTACCTCCAGGGCGTGCGCTTCCTCATCGCCCTGCTCCAAACGCTCTAGCCAAAAAGCAAGCCCTTGGTGCAATGGGGTCAGGTTTGTTTGCACCAATCATTCCGTGCGGGTTATATGCAGGTTTGCCTGCGCACGCTATCATGTATGGGTTAGACCGCAACTATGTACCCCATACGCGAAGGGATGCGCATGTATCTGAAGATCGACATGTTCTAGCCGGGCTTACCCCCGCAGCGGTGCCCCGCGCCCCATCAACTCTGCCGATTTTCACCTTCACGCATATAAAGGAGTCCCGCCATGCGCGACAAGCTCGAAAAGATCATCAAGGCCTACGAGGAGCTCGAGAAGAAGCTTTCCGACCCGGCCGTCGCCTCCGATATCAAGGAGTTCACGCGTCTCAACAAGGAGTACGCGCACCAGTCCGACCTCATCGCCGCCTCGCGCGAGTACATCGGCGCGCTCGATGACATCGAGGCTGCCAAGGAAATGCTGCACGATACCACCGATGCCGATGAGAAGGAGATGCTCCAGATGGACATCTCCGAAAACGAGGCCAAGCTTCCCCAACTCGAGGAAGACATCAAGTACATGCTCATCCCGAGCGACCCCAACGACGACAAGAACACCATCGTCGAGATTCGCTCCGCCGCCGGTGGCGACGAGGCGGCCATCTTCGCCGGCGACCTCTACAAGATGTATCAGCGCTTTTGCGAGTCGCGCGGCTGGAAGACCACCGTGCTCGATTCCAGCCCCAGCGAGGCTGGCGGCTTTAAGTCCATTGAGTTCAAGGTCGAGGGCGACCGCGTTTACTCCGTCATGAAGTTCGAGTCCGGCGTGCACCGCGTCCAGCGCGTCCCCAAGACCGAGTCCCAGGGTCGTATCCAGACCTCCACGGCAACTGTCGCCGTGCTTCCCGAGGCCGAGGAAATCGACGTCCAGATCAACCAGTCCGACCTGCGCATCGACACCTACTGCGCCTCCGGCCCTGGCGGTCAGTGCGTTAACACTACCTACTCCGCCGTGCGCATCACCCACTTGCCCACCAACACCGTGGTGCAGTCGCAGGAACAGCGCTCCCAGATTCAGAACCGCGAAGTCTGCATGCAGATGCTGCGCGCCCGTCTGTACGAGATGGAGCTCGAGAAGCAGCAGGCTGAGCTCGGTGCCGAGCGCCAGAGCCAGATCGGCCACGGCAACCGTTCCGAGAAGATCCGTACCTACAACCAGCCCCAGGACCGCGTGACCGATCACCGCATCGGTTTCAACTCCACCTACAACGGCGTCCTTCTGGGCGATCAGCTCGGCACCGTCATCGAGGCACTCGCCGCCGCCGAGCGAGCCGAGAAGCTGGCGCAGGCCGTTTAGGTTCCGCCGTTCTACCGAACGGCGGACCGGCCGGGGCCCGGCGGGGCCCCATTTGGCAATATTTTCAAT
>UQIT01000013.1 GCA_900541175.1 uncultured Collinsella sp. | reverse complement strand
GGGTCACCGCGCGGTCCGCATCTGATGGTGTCGACGTCAATGGTATACGGGTGCACCATCGACGTCTTCAATACAGAAGATATCAGTGCGGAAAGTTTTCAGAGCTTTACCCTGTAGGGTCCCTGCCGCTACGTTGCAATCAGGGCATCTGGAGTGGACGGCGGCTTGGCTACGAGCTGGGTCTGAAAATCTGAACGGATGGGTGTCGTTGCTGAAAGTGCAGACGTTGCTGGTGGCGATCACTTTGGGACTCGGATTTCCACTTGCTAGCAAAAAGGCCTCCGGAGCTGTTGCTCTGGAGGCCTTTTTTCAATTACAAACGAATGCGTTAGTTGTTCTTGGTCAGGCGCTCGACGTCGTGGGCGATCATGTATTCCTCGTCGGTGGGGATGACCATGACCGTAACGGCTGAACCGGCGGCGCTGATGACCTGCGGGCCGTTGCCCACGGCCTCGCGGTTCTTATTGTTGTCGATGCGTACGCCCAGCCACTCAAAGCAGTCGCAGAAGGCCTTGCGGATCGACCAGTCGTTCTCGCCGATGCCGGCGGTAAAGGTGATGGTGTCCACGCCCGCCATGGAAGCGATCATGGAGCCAGCCTGCTGCATGGCCTTGTAGGCGAACATATCGAAGGCGAGCAGGCAGCGCTCGTCGCCCTCGGAGGCGCGTGTACGGATGTCGCGGGCGTCGTTGGAGATGCCCGAGATGGCAAGCAGACCAGACTGCTTGTTCATCATGTCATCGACTTCCTGATAGCTGTAGCCGCCCTCGCGCTGGAGGTAGCACACGGTGGCCGGATCAATGGAACCGCAGCGAGTGCCCATCATCAGGCCGTCGAGCGGCGTGAGGCCCATCGTGGTGTCGCGGCACACGCCGTCCTCGATAGCAGCGAGCGAAGCACCGTTACCCAAGTGGCACGAAAGCAGACGGTGGCAGCGCGAACCCAGGATCTCCTTGGCCATCATCCACTCATAGCGGTGGCTCGTGCCGTGGGCGCCGTACTTGCGCACGTGGTACTTGTCGCACACGTCCTTGGGCAGCGCGTAGGTATAGGCGACCTCGGGCATGGTCATATGGAACGAGGTATCGAAGACCGCCACGTTGGGCAGCTCCGGATACTTCTCACGGCAATACTCAATCGCCGCGGCCTCGCCGTAGTTGTGCAGCGGGGCGAGCGGGGCCACCTCGAGAATCTTGGCCATAACCTCGTCGTCGACAACTGCGGAATCATCGAAGTGCCAGCCGCCCTGAACGATACGATGACCAATGCCATCAATCATAAAGTCGGTCTTCTCGAGCTCCTCGAGCACACGAGCGATAGCAGAGCGATGATCGGGGAAAGGGACCTCCTCGGTCTGCTTGGCGCCACCGTTCTCGGAGTGGCCAAAGATGCCCATGTCCGAACCGATACGTTCGCAGTTGCCCTTGGCGAAAACCTCGCGGGTATCGGTATCCAAAAGCTGATATTTAAGGCTTGAGCTGCCGGCGTTGACAACAAGTACGTTCATGAGACTCCTTTGCAGTGCAATACGGTCGACGCAGACCCCTTAAGGCGGCCGCATTTTAATAAGAAGTTATCACAACTTGATAAATAGCTATCAAGCATATCGCCCAACGAGCACAAAAGAGGGGCCGAACGGCGCTCGGTCGTCCAGCCCCTCCCCTCTTGCAATTACTTGCCGTTGACGATGCGCTCGACGTCGGAAGCGATCATGAACTCCTCGTCCGTGGGGATGACGAAAATCTTGACCTTGGAATCCTTGGCGGACAGGCACCAAGCGCCGTCGCCGCGCAGGGCGTTGCGGGCATGGTCCATCTTGACGCCCATAAAGGCCAGACGGTCGGCCACGCCAGCGCGGACAGCCGGAGCGTGCTCGCCGATGCCGGCGGTAAAGACCAGGGTGTCCATGCCGCACATGGAAGTAGCCATCTCGGCAGCCTTGGCGGCAATCTTGTAGACAAACATGTCGAAGGCGAGCTGAGCATCGGGGTCACCAGCGGCGGCGAGCTCCTCGACGTTGCGGCAGTCGTTGGTCTTGCCGCCGGTCACAGCCAAAAGGCCGGACTTCTTGTTCATCATCTCGTCGACCTCGTCGAAGGTGTAGCCACCCTCGCGCTGCAGGTAGCACACGGTAGCCGGGTCGATGGAGCCGCAGCGGGTGCCCATCATGACGCCATCGAGCGGGGTGAGGCCCATGGTGGTGTCCATGCACTTGCCGTCCTCGATAGCGCACAGGGAAGCGCCGGAGCCGATATGGCACACGACGACCTTGCGGGCCTCGCCGTTGGTCATCTCGGCGACCTTCTTGGAGATGTAACGGTAGCTGGTGCCGTGGGCGCCGTACTTACGGATGTGCAGCTTGTCGCAAACGTCCTTGGGTAGAGCGTAAGTCTTGGCGACCTCGGGCATGTTGAAGTGGAAAGCGGTGTCATAGACCGTGACGTTGGGCAGGTCGGGATACTGCTCCAGGCAGAACTCGATAACGTTGGCCTCGGGGTTGTTGTGCAGCGGCGCCAGCGGGGCGACCTCGCGGATCTTAGCGAGAACGTCCTCGTCGACGAGGGAGGAATCGCCAAAGTACCAACCGCCCTGAACGATGCGATGGCCGATGCCCTCGATCTTGACGCCGTTGGCCTCGAGGTCCTTCAGGACGACCTCGATGGCGACCTTGTGGTCGGGGAACTCGATGTTCTCGGTCACCTTCTTGGAACCGTTAGCAGCGTGGGTGAAGGTACCGCCGGTAAAGCAGACGCGCTCGCAGGAGCCCTTTGCGGACACCTTGTGGGACTTGGTGTCGATGACCTGATACTTAAGGGTCGAAGATCCCGCGTTGACGACCAGAACGTTCATGTGTCTCCCTACTAACAGGCGGTGTGGCGCCGCCAGGTTACATACGCTTCAATAATAAACCCAAACGCCCTCGCGCTCGGGTTTATTGGCGTTGATATATAAGTTATCGGTGTCTAAATACTCATGTCCTTTGGCTTGTAAGACGAAATAGCGCGGGGATATACACCAAAGAAGAAATCCCGAGCGCGACAAGCAATACGACTCGAATGCCCGCAGCGCTGCTCAACACAGCGTTGAGCAGATAGAAAAGAACAGCACCCACCGCCACCATCTGGCTTTGAACCGAAATCAATGAACAGCGCATCGAAGAATCAGCAGCATTTTGAAAAATTGAGTATTTAATTGGAGCAAACAACGAGTACGCAACCGTCTGCAGCACATAGAACACGGGCAGCAAATTAGCCGGAGTAAGGGGGATCAAAAACAAAGCTGTCAATACTAAGCGAATGATGCCGCAAATACGCGCAAAACGGCCCTTGTCGACATGAGCAATCACACTGGGCACAATAAGCCCCATGGAGGCCGAGGCAAGGAGCTGGACCGCAATGGTCACACCCGAAGCGACGGAATTCATTCCGCGGCCCGCAAGCAGCAGTGAGAAAAAGTCTTCCAGGGCGACAAAAGCAAATGCCTGAGAACAGTCCATGATGAACGCTGAACGAAGAATGCCATTACACGCAATAGCGGCACCGATCATCTTCGGGCTAATTCCACGCTCAGGTGCCCCCGCAGTGCCCCCTCTTCGCATCTCAGGAATGCAGACAACGACAACCAACGTCAACACCATTGCGATGATATCTGCCGAAAGACCAATGAGATATGCACCGACAGACGAAATGAAACCACCCACGCAAGCGGAGATGGCATAAGAGGCATAGAAAACAAATCGCTCAACGACATTAAGTCTTACGAGCTGGTCCTGAGAGACGCTGTCAATGTAAATCGCTTCTATGGATCCGCTCAGACATGCAACGGCAAAACCTTTGAGAGCGAACGCACCGATTAAAAGCAGAGGGAAACGGACGAGAAGCAGGGCAGCGTAGTATCCAAGCATCCCCACGACGCCAACGAGACCGCTTGTCTTTCGTCCAAACCTATCAGCAATATAGCCAGTGGGAACTTCGAGGATGAACTTGCTCACTTGATATGCAATCATCATGCTAGAAATCGCCACTATCGAGAATCCGACGAATTCAAGGTAAACCGTCAGAAAATACAAAATGGTGCTGAAGTTCGACAGAAAAACGAACGTCATATAAAGCAAAACCGTACGGTTTTTCATGCTCCGCCCTCCAAGAGTCAACAATCTGAACCGGAATCTTGGAAAAGCATGAGGGCAAAGCCGTCAGTCATGTGTTACAAGGCGTCAACATTCACTTGACAACACGAGGCCAAATGGCCTCACGAAGCAAGATGACGCAATAGGTGAAGAAATACCGTCTGGTGTCGATCGGTCCAGGCATTTTGTCGATAGCAAAAGTAGATGGGCAAGGCTACGTCATGCGAGCCTTCAATAGAGCACTCGCTCACTTCCAATCCATCTGATGCGAGAGAAGAGCCAGAAAAACTCAATATCAATCCCCCGGCTTGAAGAAACTCAGCCTGCGCCCTGCTTCCGTATTCGACATCGCGAAAGCGGAAATTAACCAGCTGAGCTTCGGGACATTGATTGATTGCATTGAGACAGGGTGACAAATTAATGGGAACAGCGAGCCTGCCGCCCAGTAACTCACGAATGGTCATAGCGTCAACAGATTGATGACCAGCTGGGCATGAAAGAACCCTGAGCTCCTTTTCACCCATATATTTTGAAGAAAGGACGCTGTCCCGTGGTTCCTCAAACGAGATAGCCGCGTCCGAAATTCCAAGTATAAGTGATTCAAAGCATGTTGCCGTTGGCTGATGCCACACATCAAGATGAATCTGAGGGTGCGAGCTTTCAAACGAGTCGTACCAGTTTTCGGAAAAAAGGAGCCCCCGCCCGTGAAGACAGGGGGCGTAAAGACGGAAATGGCCGTCGGGCGAAACGCCGCCGTTCCCCGATTGAGCGTACTTTTTGAGATCGTCGACTTGCGCCAGGATCACGCGTGCACGACGCGCAAATTCTCTGCCCGCCGGAGACAAAACAGCCTCCCCCGCCGATCGGTCGAGCAAAACGATCTGATACTCAGATTCCAACTTTTTTATTGCCGACGAAACGGCCTGCGGACTCACGTGAACGGCGCGAGCTGCTTTGCGCACGCCGCCATAGTTCGCTACAGCTTGAAGGTATTCGAGTTGAGAAAGCTGCATAGATTACTCCAAAGGCAGCCAAGTCGACGGCCTACGCGCCCTCAGATGAGGTTCTCGCCCAGGTTCTTGCCACCGAGAACGTGCATGTGGAAGTGCATGACGGTCTGGCCGGCGTTGACGCCCTTGTTGGAGATGACGCGGAAACCGTCCTCCAAGCCCTTGGCCTTAGCGACCTCCTGGATGGCGTGAGCCATGGCGCCCATGGTCTCGGCAGGTACGTTGTCGGCGATGTCACTGTAATGCTTCTTGGGGATCACGAGCGTATGGACCGGCGCCTGGGGATTGAGGTCGTCGAAGGCGATGACCTGGTCATCCTCATAGACAACGGTCGAGGGGATCTCGTGGTTGGCAATTTTGCAGAAGATGCAATCGCACATAGTTGGTTCCTTTCTCACAGACCAAGGTAATTATATTTGGTCGGGATGGCTAGAACGAGAGGTTGTCGTCGGTGTTGGCGGCTTCGCCGTCGGCGAGCACGTCGTTGCCGTCGACGTCCTTAAGAAGCACCGAGACCTTCTGCTCGGCATCGGACAGGCGGGTGCGCAGGCTCTTGAGGAGCTCGACGCCGCGGGTATAGCTCTCGAGCGATTCCTCGAGCTCCATATCGCCCGACTCCAAGCTGCGAATGATGAGCTCCAACTCCTGCGAGGCCTGCTTGTACGTAAGCTGCTCGACCGGGGTTTTCTCTGCCATATCTGTTTCCTTTCCTAAAGGTTTATCGCTATGAAACGCGGTCTACTCGACCGTATCGACCGTTGCCGCAACGTTACCGTCTGCCATGCGCACGCGGATGGCGTCGCCGGGCTTAAAGGTCTTGGCGCTCGTGGCCACCCCATCATCGCTGTACGCGATGGAATAGCCGCGGGCAAGCACCTTGAGCGGCGACAGGGCATCAAGCGACGCGGCAGCTCGGCCCAGGTCGGACGCGGACTTGCTGAGCATCGAACGTCCCTGATGCTCCAGACGGGAACTCGCAAGCGTGAGCGCATGGCGCTTGCCATCGAGCCCCGAGGTGCTTGTAACCAGACGCTCGGGCAAGCGCTCAAAGTTGGAGCGGAATGTCCCGACCGAGCGTACTATGGCGCCCGACAGGCGATCAGCAGTCAGCGCAAGCTCCGATTCGCGACGCTCAACCATAAATGTGGGGTCGTTGAGGCACGGGCGGCACGCAGCCGCATCGAGTGCATCGCCCAAGCGAGCCGAATAGGTATCCCAGGCACGGCGACCACGCTGATCGAGCATCTCCAGGTCGACCTGGGCCGACCCAATCATCGATGCCATCGCGGCACCCAGGCGCTGATGGCGCGCCTCGAGTACATCGGCCAACTCCGTCATAGCCGGCGCCACCGATTCTGCCGCCGCCGTGGGCGTGGAGGCGCGGCGGTCGCTCACCATGTCGCAAATCGAGGTATCGGGCTCATGGCCAATGCCGGTCACCACGGGCACAGGACAAGCCGCCACCGCACGGGCAAGCTCCTCGTCATTAAAGGTCATGAGGTCCTCGAAGGAGCCGCCGCCGCGCACCAGCAAGATGCAGTCGGGCGCTGGCGTGATGGCGGCGGCACGGCGCAGGCCCTCAATAAGCTCGGCCGGCGCACCCTCGCCCTGGACCTTAGCGCCCACGCAGACGAGCTCGACGAGCGGGTTGCGACGACGCAATGTGCGCTTGACGTCGTCGATTACGGCACCCGAAAGCGAGGTAACGACCGCCACGCGTGAGCAAAACACCGGGATGCGGCGCTTACGCGCTTCGTCCATCAGGCCCTCGCGGCGTAGCTTTTCGGCCAGTTGCGCCACTTGTTGACGCAGCAGACCCTCCCCCGCCAGCGAAAACGAGCGAGCGACAAAGCTCATGCGGCCCGTGGCCTTATAGAGATTGAAGCTGCCCTTAAAGCTCACCTGCATGCCGTCGCGCAGATCGAACGTGCGCTTGAGATAGGCGCCCTTCCAGATGATGCAGTCGACGGCCGCCGAGTCGTCCTTGATCTGAAAGTAGCAGTGGCCGCTTCGGGCGTTGGGACCACGAAAACCCGTGACCTCGCCCAAAACGCTCAGCTGCGGAATGGCATCGAGCGCGCCGGCGGCGATCTCCACCGCCTGGCTCACGCTGAGCTCCTTGCGCTCCTGATCGTCCGAACCGTCGAACTCGGCGGAAACGGCATTGCCGGTTAGATTCCAGCCCGCCACGCAGCCTCCTTTCGTCATCGTGCACATGGGCTCCGGCCCTGCGCAAATTCAAGTCCAACACATAGTACAGCGCCGCGGGGACACGAATCCCCGCGGCGCCTGCCTGTCCCATTTGTTATCGGTTGGAGTTTCTGTTGTAGCGAGCCATAAGATAGAGCAGCTGAATAATCGAGGTGAGCGCCGCAGCCACATAGGTAAGCGCGGCGGCCGTCAGCACCTTCTTGGCGCCGTTGACCTGCTTGGAGCTCATACCCGACTGCTCAATATACGCCACGGCACGCCGGCTGGCATCAATCTCAACCGGCAGCGTAACCAGTTGGAACAGCACGCTAAACGAGAAGAAGATCAGTGCGAGGGTCGTGAGTCCCGCGATGTTCATAAACAGGCCCAAGAGCAACACGATGGTCCAGGTGTTCTGGGTAAAGTTGACGACCGGCACGAGGGCGGTGCGAACCTTCATCATGGCGTAACCGCTTTGACGCTGGGCGGCATGGCCCGCCTCGTGGCAGGCGACGGCAACGCTTGCGACCGACCCGCCCGAACGGTTGGCATCCGAGAGATACAGGTTATTGTCCTGCGGGTTGTAATGGTCGGTGAGCTCGCCGGCGACACCCTTGATACCCACGGCGTTGCAGCCGTTGGCGTCGAGCATGCGGCGAGCGACCGTGGCGCCCGTGTCGCCGTCCGAGCGAACCTTGGACCAGGTTTTGTACGTCGAGTTGATATAGTTCTGTGCGGCAAGACCAATCACCGTGCAGACAAGAACAACCAGCAGGTACAGCGGGTCGATGCCAAAGCCGTATCCATAGTAATAAGGCATGCGAATTCCTCCGAATCGAGTTACACGTTGGAGGCATTCTACCCACTCAAGCGGCTAGGCTTCCTTACAGCAATTCAATTTTGCCATCTTTGACCGTCAACCCCATGTTGCCCGAGAGCAGATCGTCCAGGCGCGAGCCCACAAGCTCAAAGCGCCAGCCTTCGCGCAAGGGGCTCTGCTCGGGATGCTCAATGTAGTCGGCCAGGTCATCGCGCGAGGCAATGACCGAGGTCGCCACTCCCGAGCGTTCGGCAACCAGGCGGATGAGCGCGTACATGAGATCCGTCACGCTCTCCAACTCCGGAGAGATCTGGCGATGCCCGCGCACCATGAGCGGCAGGCGATCGTGCGGGCAGCTTGCGCCGCGCTTGATGGCCATGAGCGCACCGTCCACGTCGCGCTCCCCCAACTGATCGGTACCGCGAATGCTGCGGAACTCCTCAACGCGCACGGGATTGCGTTTAACGAGCGCAAGCAGCGTGTCGTCGGACATGACCCATTTGCGCGGGATGTTGCGGCGCTCGGCGCGGTCCTCGCGCCAGGCGGCGAGCTCGCGCGCGATACCCAGCTGGTGACGACTGCACGAGTTGATGCGCTTGACCTTGCGGAACGCCTCGTGGCGATCGGCGCGATAGTGCGACTCGTCAGCCAGCGGGCGCAGCTCGTCGAGCACCCAGTCCACGCGGCCCAGCTCGCGCAGGCGGCTCATCATCTCGGTATAGGCCACGATCAGATACTTGACGTCATCGATCGCGTACTCAATCTGCTTATCGGTCAGCGGGCGACGCGACCAGTCGGTCAGTGACTCGGTCTTGGGCAATGAGACGCCGCAAAACGTCTGCACGAGCGCGCCGTAGGAAATCTGCTGACGCTCGCCCAAAAAGGCGGCGGCCACCTGCGTGTCAAAAATCGGACGCGGCAGCACGCCTACGGTATGGAGCATGACCTCCATATCCTGCGAGCAGGCGTGGAAGACCTTGGTCACGCTCTCGTCGGCCATAAGCTCGGCCAGCGGCGATAGGTCGTCGATTACCAGGGGATCGACCGCTGCGCTCTCGGCAGGGGTGGCAATCTGAACCAAACACAGACGCGGATGGAACGTGCGCTCGCGCAAAAACTCGGTATCGACGGCAATCGCGTCGAACTCACGGGCGCGCTGGCAAAAGTCGAGTAGAGCCTGATGTGTGGAAATGTACATATCAACCCATCGAATAAGGTTAGGCCCGAAAAACACGGGTAGGATATCGGCATTGCCTTACAACTATACTCGGTTAGTCACAGAACGGGAACGTAAGTATGCGCTGCCTTATCATCCACAACCCGGCATCGGGCCCCAGCTCAGATGAAATCTTCGCATTCACGCACGCCCTTGCACAGGGCGGCGACGAGGTCGTGATGCGCTTTATCGGCGATGGCATGGAACCCGAGGACGCCGTGGCAGACGTGCGCGAGTTTGACCGCGTGGTCGTTTCGGGCGGCGACGGCACTGTCTCCAACGTGCTCGACCAGATGCGCGGATGCGGTGTCCCCACGCTCGTCTTCCCCTCCGGTACGGCCTGCCTGTTCTTCAACAACATCGGCAATGCCCCCGAGGCGGCGGCGCTCGCCAAGGCCTGCCGTGCCGGTCGCACGGTCAAAGTCGACATGGGCGAGCTCTTTTGGCTCGACGAGAACGGCAACGAGAAGCGCCACGGCTTCATCATCATCGCCGGCTCGGGCTTCGACGCCGAGATCATGATGAAGGCCGCCCCCACCAAAAACGACATCGGCGAGATCGCTTACTTCCTCTCCGCGCTCGCCACGCCCAATCCCACGGTGGCGCACTTTACGATTGAGCATGACGGCATTGTCGAGGAGCTCGACGGCATCTGCTGCATGGCCGGCAACACCTCGGTCATCCAAAACGACATCAACCTGTTCCCCGACTGCCGTATGAACGATGGCATGGTCGACATTGCGGTCATCGAACCCGTAAAAACTGTGCAGCTTCTACCGACTGTGATCACCGCCGCACTCGACCCCGCCGGCAAGGTACTCGGCCGCCCGCAGTTCAAGATCATCCAGACCAAGGAAGCCAAGATCACCTGCACCCCGTCGCTGGGCATGCAGTTCGATGGCGAGATTATCTCCAGCAATTCGGGCGTCTTTGGAGCCCGCGCGCTTCCGCAATGCCTCGACCTCATCGTCGACGAATTCTCCCCGCTCGGAAAATAGGAGGACCCTATGAACGACAATCCCCTGCTCGGCTTTATCATCATCGTTTTGGCCATGCTCGTCGGCTATGCGATCAACGTGATCCACCGCCGGAAGAAGTAATTCCACATTGGTATGATATTCATCCAATTATCGTCTCCCCTGCTGTTTATGCATTTGCCAAACAGCGGGGGATTTTCTTTGCGCCCCGTGCAAGGCGCTTTATTCAGGTAATGTAATTGCAGGACGTCTTTATTAAAGTAAAGCTACAAACCGAGTATAATTAACCACTCATCGCATATTTCATTACGCTTATCGAGTAAGTTTCTTTCATAGATGAATATTGTTTCCAGTTCGTTACGCTAATGGGGTGTCTTTATTGGCTGAAGCTCTCTGGCAACGGAGAGCTTTCGCACGCTGGGAGGGAAAATGAGGAAAACTCACCCCGTCAACGCGCTCAAAAAGCTTGGCATAGGCCTCGCCTTTGGAGCTGCAACCATCATGTCCATGCCGACGTCTGCGCTCGCCTGCACGCAGATCTACATGGGCGGCAAGCTCACGGCGGACGGCAACACGTACTACGGCCGCGCCGAGGACTTTGGCAAGCGCTATCTTAAGCACTACGGCATCGAACCTGCCCACGAACCTGGCTTTAAGTACAGCTCGATTGAATCTGCTTTTGAATACACTTCGAACAAGCCTACCTATCGCTACAGCTATGTACGCGACCACCCCTCCAACTGGATGGGTCGCACCGACGCCTACTCCGAGGCCGGCATCAACGAGAAGGGCGTCTCCTGCTCCGCCACGCTAAGCACCTCCTATAACGAGGAGGCCGCTGCAGCAGACCCCATCGATGAGGAAGTGGGTCTGGGCGAGTACAGTTACGGCAGCATCATCCTGGGCGAGAGCGCCACGGCCCGCGAGGGCGTCGAGCTCCTCGGCAGCCTGATCGATGATCAAGGCGTCTGCACCAACGACCAGATCATCATCGCCGACAACAACGAAACCTGGCTGTTCGCCACACTTTCCGCCCATCAGTGGATCGCCATGAAGCTCGCTGACGACGTCGCGTCGCTCAACCCTAATATCGGGAGCCTCAACTACGATGTCGACCTCAATGACACCGAGAATTGCCTCCACTCTGAAAAGATCCAATCCATGCCCGAAGAAAAGGGTTTCGCCAAATACTCCGCTGACGGCAAATTCGATGTCGCCCAAACGTATGGCGAAAGCCTCGCCGATTCCGGCGTAAACCAGTGGTCCCGCTATGTGCAAGGCCGCGATTATTTTGGTAGTCAGCTGACCGAAGGCACAGATTACGACATTATCACAGTAAAGAAGGATGGAAAACCTGACCAAAAGGGAGCCATGGTCAGCGAAATCCAGCCCCTGTTCTTCAGGCCTGGCAAGTCTGGCTGGAGCACCTTTGAGCTGATTCGTGCCTTTGGCAACCGCGGCGAGAACGTCCCTGGCCTCAACGCGAACACTGATGGTGTTTATTGCATCGGCAGCGAGCGCAACACCGAGATCAACCTCTTCCAGATTCGTCGCGGGTATGACCCCGAAGTCGCTACCATCCAGTGGGAAATGCTCTCCCGCGCCGCGTACTCCGTCGCCATCCCGTTGTACTCCGCTCTGATAACTGAGGTCAGCCCGTACTTCAGCGATCAGACCGTCTCCTTCGATCACTGCAAACAGACTGACGTCGTGTACAACGAGGAGCCCGAGAACTCAATCAACTACGTCCTCATGGACATCAGCTCGCTCTGCTTTGAGAACCCTGACACCCTTGGTATCAGCGTCCGTGCCTACCTCGATGCGCTCCAGAACGAGCTCATCGAGCAGAACAAGGAAGTTGACGCCGCCATGCTAGCCGAGACGACCACCGAGGGCCGCACTGCCCTGGCCAACAAGGCCGGCAAGGCTGCTACCGAGAACACCTACGTCAAGTGCAAGGCCTTGCTCCAGGAGATGCGCGCCTATCTGAAGGCTGAGAACTTCGACCAGCCCTTCACCCCGAGCGACCTGAACACCGAGACCAACGGCCTCAAGGTGTCCATCACCTACGCCAAGGACGCTCTTGCCACCGACCCGGTAACCCCAGATCAGCCTGGCACTCCCGAGCAGCCTGGTACTCCTGAGCAGCCCGGTACCCCCGAGCAGCCCGCTAAGCCCGAGCAGCCCACCACCAAGCCCGAGAAGCCTGGCAAGTCGGACACCACGACCACGGTAACCACCAACAAGACGAACACCAAGGGCGGCCTGCCCACCACCGGTGATCGTTTTGATGGCCGCGTGGTGGCTGCATTCGCCATCGCTGGCGTTGCCGTCATCTCCGCGGGCGGTTACTTCCTCTACCGTCGCAATAAGGAGTAACGTCTTAGCTGAGCGGGCAAGGCAGCAATGGCAGCCTCGCCCGCTCAGCCCGCTCTTTTGACCGACGGGAAACCCGCCTGGAATCTTTTCAAAAAAGATTTCCCCGCACACACTTCGCTGTGCTATAGTGCAGCGCAACAGTAACTAGGTGCGACCGCGCCACGGCATCACGAAAGGAGCCACCGACATGAAGAACACGATGAAGTCTCTCAACAACTGGTGGTGGCGTGATGCGAATACGATCGGTCGACAGTGAGTCCCTCACGCCTGTTTTTGCGCTCTAGGTGATTGGAAGGCCTCCGGTTTCGACCGGGGGCCTTTTTCTATCTCGAGCCCGATCGCATTCGCATCACGCGCCTCCGCTTTTCTCTTGCACTCCCATTCCGAAAGGATTTTCACCATGTCTCAGAACACCACCGCCGCCCAGCCCCGCACCGTCCAGACCGCCGACCGCGGCAAACTCGATGTCCGCGCCCTCGTCCTGCTCGCCATCCTGCTCGCCGCCGGCTTCATCCTCAACTTCACCGTCGGCAAGGCCATCTCGGGCATCTCGGGCGGCATGATCAGCCCCGAGTTCATCATCTCGGCCTTCTGCCTCACCATCCTGGTCGTTCGTCCCAACATCGGCCAGGCGCTCGTCATTGGCCTCATCTCGGCTGCCGTGATCCAGATCACCACCACTTCGCCGTTCGTCGATTTTGCCGCCGAGGGCATCGCCGCCATGCTCATGGCCGGCATCGTCAACGCCGCCGGCAAGAACGGTCAGGTCAAGCCCGCCATCGCTATTGTCGCAACCTTCCTGACCACCTTTGTCTCCGGCGTCATCTTCATGGTCATCAAGATGGCCATGCTCGGCGTGGTAGGCGAGCTCGCCGCCGCCATGCTGCCCGTCGTCGCCATGACCGCCGTCTTTAACGCCATTCTGGTCGGCGCCCTCTACTTGCCCATCCAGAAGGCCCTGAAGCTCAACTAACCCGTTCGACTTTACGAGCCACCCCATCTTGGCGTTCATTCGTCGCTCGCGTACCCAAGTACGCTTCGCTCCTCTTTCGCGCCAACCTGGGGTCCCTCGTAAAGCCGTCTCCGTGCTTCACCAGCAAAGACTGTCCCAAACGACTAGCTTTTGGGGACGTTCTTAAACGACTGGTCATTTAAGAACGTCCCCAATGACTATGAAAGGTATCCATGGAAACGATCATCAACGTCGACGATGTCTCGTTCTCCTATGGCACGCAGACCGAGCAGGCGCTCAGCCACATCTCGCTCAGCGTGAACAAGGGAGATTTCATCGGCATCATCGGGCCCTCGGGCGCCGGCAAGTCCACGCTTGCCGCCTGCCTGTCAGGTGCCGTGCCCCACCACTACACCGGCGCGTTCTTTGGGTCCGTCATGGTTGACGGCCATGACACCTGCGAGGTCTCGCTGACCGACGTGTCACAGATCGTCGGCAGCGTGCTGCAGGATATCGACACGCAGATGGTCGCCTCGGTCGTCGAGGACGAGATGCTCTTTGGCCTCGAGAACTTTGGCGTTCCCCACGACCTGATCGAGCAGCGCGTGAGCGAAACGCTCGAGACCGTCGGCATCAGCGACCTGCGCGACCGCGAGATCGTCACGCTCTCGGGCGGACAGAAGCAAAAGGTAGCCATCGCCGCCATCCTCGCCATGCGCCCGCACGTCTTGGTTCTCGACGAGCCCACCGCGGCACTCGACCCCGCCAGCTCCACGTTGGTCTTCGAGACGCTGCGTGAGGCAAACCGCACACTTGGAATCACCATCGTCGTCGTTGAGCAAAAAGTCGCCCTGCTTTCGGAGTATTGCAACCGCGTGCTCGTGCTCAATCATGGCGAAATCGCGCTACAGGGCGAGCCGCACGAGGTCTTCGCGCATACCGACGAGCTCCGTGTCATCGGCGTCGACTGCCCTCGCGTCACGCGCATCTTCAATAGCCTCGAGGCTGATGGCCTGGTAAGCGGTACCCCTTGCTTGGATGTCGATGAGGCCGAGCGCCTGATTTCGGGCATCGTCGACCCCGCACACGCGGCCATCGAAGCCCAGGCACCCACCGGTTCCCCACATGCACCGTCGTTGCGTCCTCATGCCAAGGACGCCGAACCCGTACTCACCTTCGACCATGTTGAGTTTGCCTATCCCAATGGCGGCGCCGCCGTACACGACCTTAGCCTGACGCTCTATCCCGGCGAGCTCGTGGGCATCGTCGGCCAGAACGGTGCCGGCAAGACCACGCTCACCAAGCTGCTCACGGGCCTGCTCAAGCCCGCCTCGGGCAGCGTACGCGTCACGGGACTGGATACCGCAGCCGTTCCCACGAGCCGCATCGCCCGCGAGGTCGCGACCCTCTTCCAAAACCCCGACCGCCAGATCTGCAAGGACACCGTGCTCGACGAGGTCGCCTTTGGCCTAGAGCTTACCGGCATCGACCGTGCCGAGGCGCTGCGTCGCGCCCAGCTCGTCATCGACCGCTTTGGCCTGCCTGCCGACGAGGCGCCCTTCTCGCTCTCGCGCGGTCAGAGACAAATGGTGGCGCTTGCCTCCGTCGTAGTGGTTGAGCCCAAGATCGTCGTGCTCGACGAGCCCACGAGCGGCCTTGATTACCGCGAGTGCATGACCGTCATGGAAACAGTGCGCACCATGGCCGAGCGCGGTTGCGCCGTTATCATGGTCTGCCACGATATGGAAGTCGTCTCGGATTTTGCCGAGCGCATTGTGGTAATGGCCGACGGTCGCATCCTCGACCGCGGCCGCACGCACGAGCTATTCTCGAACATCGATCTCATGCGGCGTGCCTACGTGGAGCCTCCCCAGGTTATTGAACTCTCGCGCCGTCTGGCATCTTCCGTCTCGCCCGCTTTTGCGCAAGTGAGCGAGGTCACCGATGTCGTTCGAATTACCAAGGAGATGGTCCACCGTGGTTAACGTCATCGACTACATGCCGGGCGATACGCTGCTGCATCGCCTGAATCCCGTCGTCAAACTGGGCCTCGCCGCCGCCATCATCGTCGGCATCTTCTTGTCCGACACCTACGTGGCGCTGCTGGGCTTTTTGGCACTCACCCTTGCGCTGGGCGCCTATGCCGGCGTCGTCGACCGTCTGTTCTCGCTGCTCAAGTTGCTGATTCCGCTCGCGCTTATCATGCTGGTGCTCCAGCTGGCCTTTATGCGCGATGGCAACGTGGTGTGGAGTTTTATCACCGACACGGGCCTCGTCACAGGATCGAAGGCCTGCCTGCGCCTGCTGGGTGTGGCGTTACCACTCATCCTCATGCTCATGGTGACCAAGCTCAACGACCTTGCCAACGCCTGCGTCGAGGTGCTGCACGTGCCGTATCGCTATGCCTTCACCTTTACCACGGCGCTGCGCTTTGTGCCGGTGTTTGGTCAGGAGATGAACGCCATCATGGAGGCGCAGACCGCACGCGGCGTCGAGTACGACACCAAGAACCCCATCAAGAAGCTTAAGCTCATGCTGCCACTGTGTGTGCCACTGCTCATCTCGAGCGTGGGCAAGACCGATGCCACAGCCTTGGCGGCAGAACAGCGCGGCTTCTATCTGCGTACGCGCGCCAGCTCGTACAAGCGCTACCCCATCAAGGGCCTGGACATCGCCGTGCTCATCGTCAGCATCGCCCTCATCGCCATCGGCTTCCTGTTCTAGTTCACCACCGACAGCAACCGCCCGGCACAAAAGGCCTCGGCTCGCACCAAACGAGCCGATGCCTTTACTGTTTCACCAGATAAAACCTACCAAAATAAACCTGTCCCTTTTTGGCAGGTCGGAAGCTAGAGGCGGTAGGGGGCGCCGCTGCGGATGATGGATTCGCGCACCAGGACATCCATGGCGTCGAGGGTGATCTCGGGCATCTCTCGGTACTTCTGCAGCACTGATAGCTCGGTGCAGGCCAGAATGACGCGGTCGCAGCCGCTACGGGCGAACTCCCACATCACGCGGTCGAACTTATCCATATCGGGCTCACGTCCGGCCTTTACATCATCGTAGATAAGCGACATCACATCGTTCTGACGTTTCTCGCTGGGATAGACAACCTCAGCACCCGCAGCCTTACATTCGCGGCCGTAGACGCCCGCGCCCACGGTTCCGTCGGTTCCCATAATGCCAATCTTGTGCACCGGCTCGGCCGGCATACTCAGGTTGGGATCGAACTCGCACTCCCCCATCACCGCACCGGCCAGAGCATAGCGCACCGACTCACGCGGCATGTGGATAATCGGCACCTTCGTAAACGACTGGATCTGGTCGTAGAAGTAGTGCGACGTGTTGCAGGGAATGGCAATGTGCGCACAGCCCAGCGACTCGAGTGCCTGGGCACACTCTTTCATGGTCGCCAGCAGCTTGGCATGCTCGCCGGTCTTAATGGCCAACGTGCGGTCGGGCATGGTCGACTTGGAGAGCACCACCATGTCGATATGTTCCTGATCGCAGGCAGCAGCCGTATGACGCACCACCTGGTCGTAGTAATACGACGTGGCCTCGGCGCCCATACCGCCGATAACTCCCAGCTTTTCCATCGCCGCCTCCTTGGTGACGCTTGCGCAATTGCACGTATCATACCCGCGCCCGCCCGATGCAAACCGGACGGGCGCCGCGCTCATCTACTTGTAATACGTCTTGAACAGCTTAAAGTGGCGCAGCTTGGTGTGCCACATGCGCAGCCAGCGGTTAAAGACAAAGTCGCCCTTCATAAACGAAGGGTCGGCGCCCTTGCCTTCCTTGTCCAGGCGATGCACCTTAGCGCGCAGCTCGGGATCCTTGACGTACTTGTCGACGACGCCCATGGGGACGACCATCCACAGGGCCTCGTCCTGAGCCGTCACAAACTCCGGCTCAAATGGACGGTTGAACACATACTCGTCCACCACATACTTGGCAACGTTAAAGCCACTGTTAGTGACGTAGTAGTTGCTGCGGCCCTGGCGCGTGTTGAAATCGAAGAACTTAAACGAGCCGTCGCGCTCGTCGTACTTAACGTCAAAGTTGGAATAGCCCACAAAGTGAAGGTCCTCGAGCAACTTGCGCACGCCGCCCATGAGCTCGTCGTTGGGCTCGGTAATGATACAGGCGTGGTTGCCGACACCGTGGGGCTGATGCTCCTCGAGCAGCACATGGCCCAGGCACATCATGCGCACCTTGCCGTTGCGGTCGGAATAGCTGGTGAGCACGCGCATGTACTCGTCGTTGCCGGGCACGCGGTCCTGCAAGATCAGATCGTCGGTGTAGCCGCTGGCATACGAATCGCGAATGACCTGTTCCAGCTCGGCGCGGTCGGCAATCTCATAGGCCTTCTTCTGGCCCTCGAACTCGTGCTGCCACCACATGATGCCGTCAGAAGGCTTCAGAATCATCGGGTAGGGAAAATCGATCTGGTCGAGCACTTCGGCAGGCGCCTCACCCTGGGCATTGAGCATCGCCTTGGTAAAGGTAAACGTGTGCGGATAGGGCACGCCATGCTTCTCGCACAACTCGTAGAAGATCTCCTTCTTCTGGCACTGCTCGAGCATGCTGTAGGGCGCGTAGGGAGCGACGATGTTATCCGCCAGCTCATGAGCATCCTTGGCCTGAGCCACGAGGGCAACATAGTTGTCGCCACAGCCCACAAGGACAATCGTCTTATCGGCATGCGCCTGGGCAATGCCGTTGACGGTTTTGAGCATCACGGGCATGGTATCGATATCCACGTTGGGCGTGTAGTCGATAATCTGGCTGCGGTACGCGGGGCCCGTCTGATACTTGCCAAAGACCAGACTCTTGACCTGGTACTCCTCGTAGAAGGCGCGCGCCACCGAATAGGCGTTGATGTCGCCACCGAGCAGCACGGGAATGAACTCGCGCTCTGTAAATTGCAATGCCATGGAAACTTCCTATCATGAACTGCCCACACAACGGGCGGTCTTTGCGCAACTGAATTATTCTAGCGTGCCGAGCCGCCGGCGCCCAAAGCTCCACCGTATCTATGGCAATCGACGCAATCGTCCAGCACGAAGGCCAGCACGAAGACGGCGCTCACCGTTGTATGACAACGGGCAATGAACCTACCATTGTTGTAGGATTCAACATGTTGCCCGCCCCGTCGAAAGGTGCACCGTGCCCCAGGCTCATCCGATCAACAACCCCATCATTGACGCCGCAAAGCGCGAACTTGCGGATCGTGCCCAGACGGCAGCTCCCCTACGCACCGCAAACGATGCTTACAACGGGCCTGTCCGCATCGTCTCAATCAACACGTCGGAGCACAAAGGCACGCGTAAGTCACCCGTCGCCGACGGGCACGACACCGTCGTCGAGCAGTTTGGCCTCGCCTCCGATGCGCACGCCGGGCATTGGCACCGTCAGGTCTCCTTTTTAGCTGCAGAGTCTATCCAGACGGCGCAGGCGCGCGGGCTCGATGTGCACGAGGGCGACTTTGGCGAGAACTTCACCACCCAGGGTATCAACCTGCTCTCACTCCCCTTGGGCACGCAGCTCAAGCTCGGCAGCGAAGTACTCGTCGAAATCAGCCAGATCGGCAAAGTCTGCCATACCCGCTGTGCCATCTACTATCTCGCCGGCGACTGCATCTTTCCCCACGAGGGCGTTTTCGGCGTGGTACTAAAGGGCGGAGAGGTCCATACCGGCGACGAAATCCAGGTGGTCAAGCTCGGCGACGGCACTTGCTCGTTCACCCCCGCCGAGGCGCTCGAAGAGATTGAGCAGGCTCGCCAGGAGGGCACGCTGTAGTTGTAAAACCCCATGTTGAGATAGCTTTTACAGCCCATAGTTCCTCTTAAACAGGCCCCCGTAACGTTAAAGTTGAACTCTATGGTTTCTCAACAATTCATCATAACTGCAGGTCAAAGCCAAAGCCTCAAGTTCAACTTGACCCTTTGGAACCTTTAAGGTTCAAGTTGAGGTCGAAAGCAGTAGTAGAATACCGTTCGAACCATAACCTACGATTGATTGCAGAGGGACTGGATGCAGCATTCGAATCATCGCACCGCAGCGCTCATTGCGTCGAAGCCGGCTCGTATCATCACGAGCGCCGCGCTCGCCGTTGCGCTGACGGCCTCGCCGATGCTCTCCCCCGTTGCGGCGTATGCCGCCTCGCAGGCAACGCAGGACCAGCTTTCCGCAGCCCAGCAGAAGATCGAAGCCGCCACGAGCGCCTACAACGACGCCCGCACCAAACTCGATGACCTGCAAAAGCAGATTGACTCCAATGAGGCAAGCATCGAGGAAATCGAGGCTAAGCTTCCCGAGCAGCAGGCCAAGGCAAGCTCTGCCATGCGCGATCTGTACAAGTATCAGAAGGGCACCAATCCCATCGTGAGCTTCCTGGTCAACGCGCAGAGCCTGGGTGAGTTCATCACGACCTGCAAATACACCAACCAGATCACGAGCTCGAGCGTCGACGAGATCGAAGAGCTCAATAGCATGCAAACCGAACTCGAGCAGAACAAGGCCGAGCTCCAGCAGGCCAAGTCTCAGCTTGAGGCGGAGCAGAAAAACGCCGAGGATGCGCTGGCACAGGCCCAGCAGCTCCGCAGCGAGGCACAGGCAAAAGCCGAGCAGGAAAATGCCGCCGAGCTTGCCAAGCTTGAGGCCGATAAGGCCGCTGCCGCCGAGAAGCTCTCGGGCGAGGGCGTAAGCGGCAGCAATTCCAGCAGCCAGGCCACCAACACCAACACCACCATCGACACCACGGTGAACAACTCCAATACCGGTAGCTCCGATTACGATTCGTTCATTAATGAGTGGACGAGCCGCATCGACAATTATCTCGCCGGCTCCCCTATGGCAGGCCAGGGCTATAACTTTGCCGTCGCCGCTTGGAATACCGGTGTCGACCCCCGTTGGTCCCCCGCCATCGCCTGCATCGAGAGCACCAAGGGTGCTTATTGCGCCAATTCTTATAACGCCTGGGGCTGGAGTGCACGTGGCGGCGGTTGGCGCAGCTTTGGCAGCTGGAGCGAGGGCATCTCCGCTCACGTTGCCTATCTGGGCGCCAACTACGGCTCCACCCTTACCCCGGCTGCGGCCAAAAAGTACTGCCCGCCCACGTGGCAGGACTGGTACAACAAAGTCGCCGCTCAGATGAACCGCATCTAAGTGCAACTGCAAAGGGCCCCAATGGGGCCCTTTTCTTTTAGGTAGCGGAGGTATCGACAACGCCGGTCGCATTGGCAACCGCGACTATGACGATCATGCATAGGAGCAGCACACCCAATGCCTTGAGCCAGAGTTTCGCGAGTTTCTTGCCGCGATAGCTGTCGAGCAGTGCGAATCGCCGACGAAGACGGCGCTTATCGAGCAGCGCAAAATGCATAAGCACCATAAGGCCATCGACAAAGAAAAAATACTCGATTATGAGAAGCCACGTCGGGTAGCTTTGGTTTGCTCCCGTGGGGTGAAAGACGGCAAAGTGACTTCCGGCAAAGAACACAAGCAGCGAGAAGCAGACGAGCGTATTCCAAATACGCCCCAGAGACTCCGGAACGCGAGAGAGCAAACCGCATGCAGCGGAGGCGGCAGGCCTAGGAAGCCCTGTGGGGTTCTGGAGCCCTTGGGGCGTCAACACCGTCTCCGAGGCCGGAGTACGGACAGGCGCAGGCGCAGGAGGCCGCACGGGGCGACTTAGATCGTATGCCGCGCACGTCGCCCGTCCCAACGCTTCCGCGCTCGCAAAACGCTTGGCCGGGTCGAGCGCCATCGACATGCAGATGACATCGGCAAGTGGGGTGGGAATGCCACGCGCCTCGCATTGCTCGCGCATGTCGAGCCCTGGTTTAGGGTCGACTCCCGTCAAGTAGAAGAACAACAGGGCGCCAAGTGCGTAGACGTCGCTTCGCACGCTCGTCTGCCCAAACCCATACTGCTCGGGCGGCGCATAGGGCCGTGTCCCAAACTTGACGGTGTCGGCATCGGCGCCATCGCGCCATACGCGCGCGATCCCCAAGTCGATAATCACCAGCGACGAAAACGTCAGACCGTCATCAGGCGTATAGTTGGCACCTGTCACGATGATATTCGACGGCTTGAGGTCGCGATGGATCACCGGCGCCGGCGGCTCCCCCGCCATCGCAAAACCGGCGTGGAGCTCGCCCACGGCATCGCATAGGGCAGGATACAATTCGTGCGCATAATCGGGGGTGGCTCCCAGACGGTCCACCAGCGCCCCGAGTGTCTCCCCTTCGATGTATTCCATAACCACGTTGAGCTCGTCGCCCGCACGACGACAATCGACGATTCTGGGCAGGTGCTCAAAACGCCTACCTGCCCGCTGAGCGGCAAACAGACGCTCGTATGCCCCACCGATTTGAGCCGAAGCATCGATGCGCTTACGGACAAAGGGGCCGAGCGAACCACCGCCGGTTCCTTCAAAGTACACGAGCTCGGTTGTTTCAACGGACGAGCGCTTAAGTACACGCTCCACGCGATAGCTGTCGTCGCGATCGAGCGACGCCAGGTGCTCGGCAAGCGCTGCGGTCAGCTCGTCATTGGAATATGTTGGGGTCTGAGTATCCATAGCCTCCATCATAGCGCAGGGCGCAGACACCCCATGGCATCCGCGCCCCGTTCGTTTGCATCGTTGTTCGACAGCTCCACTGGCTCAGATATCAGCCGCTAACTCACCGTCTCCTCGCCAAAGCGATACAGCTCCTCGTTGACCTTTTGGAGGCTGCACCCGCGATCGATGCAAAAGATGATAATCGCATCGCGGCGGTCCTTGCAGTTAAGGACGCTTACCCCGGCAGCCGTCAGCGCACGGTTGGTCTCTTTGAGCGTCAGCGCCATCGCAAAGGCAATCTGCAGCACCTTATTACGACTCGGATGACGCGCACCGGTAAAGATCTGATAGCCAAAGGTCTCATTGAGATCGGCCATACGAACCACGCGCGAGCGCTCCAAGCCCTTTTCCTGCAGTAGCTGCTTCAGGTAGTCCGAAAGCGACGGGGTGGCAAAGTCGTGCTCCCTGATATAGCCATCGATGTTCGGCGCATCGAGAAGCTCATTGAGCAACTCCTCGGTCAGCTTTTTATCGGGCATACGGCTTCACCTCCCCCAGTGCATGCAACATGCTAGAAACCACTTACGTCCGAACGCTCCCAGCTAGCAACCTGGTCGGGAGACACTGTACCCAGCGCCTCGAACTTCCAGGAGCCGCCCGCCTTCAGATGATTGGTGTTTGCAAGAGCCGTTCCAACCTGGTTGCCATCGGCATCATACAGAACATACTCAATCTGAATGTAGCTCTTTTCCTTGTCCGTGTTATTGGTCAGCGTGCCCGTGATCTTATAGGCAAACTGATTGGAGGTGTCTTCAGCCTCATCAGCAATGGCATACGGTTCTTGCGGTTCTTTTTGCTCCTCAGCCTGCTGTGTCGCCTCGGCAGGTTTTGCCAAATCGCTCGCAGACGAATCGGTTGAATTGCCACCCATAGAGCCCACGGCACCGACGATAACCAGCACCACGATGACGCCTAGGACAATCTTGCCGATCGGCTTCTTTCCCTCTTTTGCCATTATTCATCCTTCCTACGATCCGGCTACCGCGCCGGCACACAGCACATCGTAGAAAGGATTGAACTTGAATTCATTAGCTGAGAGCTAAGGCTGCAGTAAACGGCCAATGCAGTTATCCAAACGCCGAGCAAACGCACTTTGCGCAACCGTCTGCTGGCAGCGCGTCAACCCACCGTTACGGATTCCCCAGTAAAGGCGCTGATCATCAACAGGACAAAGAACACCAGGTAGCTGGCACTCAGCGGGTACGCAATAATCAGGAAGACGACCCAGCCGACAGTGGTTTTACCGTCGGCACGGCGTTGCTCGCGATTGCGGCAAAGCCAAATCGTCACGCCAATGGCCACAATCAGCAACACGAGTGCCGCTGCTGCCAACCCGGCAAGCGCAAACATTACGCCAATGCTCACAGCGATGACCGGAAGCAGCAGCAAACCGCACCCGCATCCGCCCGGACTATATACGGCTGATTGCCGACGTCGCCTCATCGTCACTCCATCACAAGCAATCGTTTGTAGACATCGAGACCTTTGAGTAGGATTTCCTCGTCGAAGAGCATGCTATCGGTATGCAGAGCGCTTGTGGCATAGGCGGGGCAGCCATCCGAATCACTCGGGTTGTCTTGATCCTCTGGCACGCCCGTGCCCAACAAGAAGAACACACCCGGCAAATGGCGCTGATAGAAAGCAAAGTCCTCGGCAATCAGCAGCGGCTCGTCCACGAGCTGTAACTCGGGCAGAGCAGGCGCGATTCGAGCAAACAGCTCGGGGTCGTTATCGACCGGTGGATAACCCTCGGCAAAGTCGAGATCATACGTGCAGCCCGTTGCGGTGCACGCCTCGTCGAGCACACGGCGTACGCCTTCGCGCGCACGGTCGAACATGGCGTCCGTAAACACACGCAAGCTACCGGCAACATGGGCCTCCCCCGCCACCGCATTGCAGACGGTGCCCGCCTGCAGCAGACCGAACTTGCCAATGCAGGGCTCATCGGCACCCAGCTCATCCATCAGTTCGCGCTCGGCAACCAAGAACTTGGCAGCCGCCAGCGCCGCATCGTGCGACTCCTCGACCGGCACACCATAGGTCTTAGCGATGTGGATGCTCGTACCGTGAATATGGATATGCGTCTCGCTCGAACGCGCCAGCAACGGACCGGAGCAGCTCGCCAACGTGCCGGCGGGCAGATCGGGCCACACGTGGAAGCCGAAGATGCGATCCACCCCATAGCGCTCGAACACACCGCTCTCGCATACCGTCTTGGCACCACCTGTCGTTTCCTCGGCCGGCTGAAACACAAAGAGTACGTTGCGCCTAATGGCGCCCGGCTGCTCGCGGATCGTACGGTCGACATACGTCGCGGCGGCAAGTGCCATGGCCATGTGTCCGTCATGTCCGCAAGCGTGCATCTTGCCGGGATGTGTCGAGGCGAACGCTGCCCCTGTTGCCTCGGCAATGGGCAGCGCATCCATATCGGCGCGAATCGCCGTGGCATGCGCGGCACCAACGCCGGCGTCGAAGAAAGCGCAGACGCAGCTGGGGCACGGATGGGTCACCTCGCAAGCGAGCGGTGCCAACACGCCCTCGATATAGGCAATGGTTTGCGGAAGATCGAAATCGAGCTCCGGAATGCGATGGAGATCGCGGCGATAGCGACGGAGTTCTTGGAGCTCGGTCATAGAGAATCCCTTCGTAAGGCACATCTGTTGCAACTTATTGTGATACAGGATTGTGGCACACATGTTTCCAGCATATTGCTGCATTTTTTAAACGTTATATACAAATACTCTTGTTTGATAAAGTGCAACGTGATAGGGTCTTTACCACTTGATAGAGGCGCGGGCACGAAGAACCGCGGGCGAGCCAGCAGGCTTTGACCCCGTGGGGAGGCGAAACCCGCCGAACTGGGTTTTTCGGGCACGAACAACCTGGTGGGCCTGTGGGAAACACCCACAGGACTGTCTGCAGCAATGCGGGAGCGCTATCCGGACATTGGGTCCACGCTATGCGGATTCGATGCGCAGATGGCGCCGTCTGGATAGCGAGGTTTACGGGACATGGCATTGACCCCCAACGAGGCATATGCGGCCAAGCAGCCGTTTGTGGACAAGGAGACACTCGAGCATATCGTCGAGCAGTTCCCCACGCCGTTTCATCTATACGACGAGGCAGGCATCCGTCGCAACATGCAAGAAGTGCGCGACGCCTTTGCATGGAACCCGGGCTTTAAGGAATACTTTGCCGTCAAGGCCAACCCCAACCCGGCGCTCATCTCCATTCTCAACGAATACGGCTGCGGCTGCGATTGCTCGAGCTATACCGAGCTCATGATCGCCCGCTCGCTGGGTATCACGGGACACGACATCATGTTCTCGTCCAACGATACGCCGGCTGCCGACTTTGAGCTCGCCGACAAACTGGGTGCCATCGTCAACTTTGACGACATCAGCCACATCGAGTTCTTTGAGCGTGTTGCGGGACCCATCCCCAAGACGGTCAGCTGCCGCTTTAATCCAGGAGGCCTGTTCCAGCTCTCCAACGGCATCATGGATAACCCGGGCGACTCCAAATATGGCATGACCACCGAGCAGCTCTTCGAGGCCTTCCGCATGCTCAAGGCCAAGGGCGCCGAGGACTTTGGCATCCACGCATTCCTTGCCAGCAACACTGTCACCAACGACTACTACCCCAAGCTCGCGCGCATCCTCTTTGAGCTTGCCGTACGCCTGGAGCGCGAGACCGGCGCACACGTCGCCTTCATCAATCTGTCCGGCGGCGTCGGCATCCCCTACCTGCCCGAGCAGCAGGCCAACGACATTCGCGCCATCGGCGAGGGAGTACACGCGGCATACGACGAGATCCTGATTCCCGCCGGCATGGGCGATGTGGCCATCTGCACCGAGATGGGCCGCTTTATGATGGGCCCCTACGGCTGCCTGGTCACCAAGGCCATCCACGAGAAGCAGATCTACAAGGACTATATCGGTGTCGATGCAAGCGCCGTCGATTTGATTCGCCCTGCCATGTATGGCGCCTACCACCACATTACGGTGATGGGTCAGCCGGGCGGCGCCGACAAGGCCACAGCGCCCGTCACGAACACCTATGACATCACGGGCAACCTATGCGAGAACAACGACAAGTTCGCTATCGATCGCAAGCTGCCGCATATCGACATGGGTGACCTGCTTGTAATCCACGATACCGGTGCGCATGGCTACTCCATGGGCTACAACTACAACGGACGGCTGCGCTCGGCCGAGGTCCTGCTGCGCCCCGATGGCGCGGCCGACCTCATCCGCCGCGCCGAGCGCCCGGGCGATTACTTTGCCACGCTCGACGTGCTGCCGTGCGGCCGCGAGCTGCTGGCCAAGTCGCGCGCCGAAAGTGCCCGCCGTCGCGCCCAAGACGAGCGTCTGGCAGTCGCAGCTCAATGGAACAAACGCATCCAGATCGCGGAGGCGAAGGAGAAGAACATGGATATCCGCAACCTCGAGGGCTCAATCGTCGCCCTTGTCACGCCGTTTAAAAAGGACGGCAGCGTCGACTTTGACGCGCTCGAGCGCCTTATCGATTTCCACTTGCAAAATGGCACCGACGCCATCCTCACCCTGGGCACCACCGGTGAGAGTGCCACGATGACCGACGACGAGGACAACTCCGTCGTCGCCGCCGTGGTCAAGCATGTTGCAGGACGCGTCCCCGTCATCGCCGGCTCGGGCTCCAACTCCACGCAGACCATGCTCACCAAGTCGCTCACCTATCAGGGCCTGGGCGCCGACGGTCTGCTGCTCATCACCCCCTACTACAACAAGTCCAACGAAGAGGGTATCTATCAGCACTTTAAAACCGTCGCCGATGCCGTGGACATCCCCTGCATCCTGTACAACATCCCCGGCCGCTGCGGCTGCGGTATCAGCGAGCGCAACGTAGAGCGCCTGGCCGCGCACCCCAACATCATGGGTATCAAGGAGGCCTCGGGCAACGTCGCCTACGCGGCCAAGATCGCCCACCTGCTGTCAGACGACTTCCGCATGTACTCGGGCGAGGACGCGCTTACCGTGCCGCTCATGAGCCTGGGCGCCTCGGGCACCATCAGCGTGTGGGCAGACGTGCAGCCGCAGCTCGTACACGACATGTGCCGCGCTTATCTGGACGGCGACGTAGCGCGCGCCCGCGATATCCAGATTGCCGGCCAGCCGCTCATCAACGCCCTCTTTAGCGAGGTCAACCCCATCTCCGTCAAGGAAGCGCTCGCCCAGATGGGCATGATCGAGGCAAACTACCGTATGCCGCTGTGCCCCATGGCAGACGACACGCGAGCCGCACTTACCGATGCTCTGAAGGGAGCTGGTCTACTTGATTAAGACCGTCATTATGGGAACGGGCCGCATGGGCTCGCTCATCCGCACTACCGCCGAAGGCATTGTCGACGCCGCCGGGCAGCCCGTTTTTGATATCGTGGCCCAGATTGGCTTCGATTTGAGCGAGCTCGAGAACGCACCGGCTGCCGACGTCATCATCGACTTCTCGAACGTCGCGACCTTCGACGCCGTCGTCGCCTATGTCGAGCGCACGGGCGCGGCGTTGGTCTCAGGCACCACAGGCTACACCCCCGAGCAGATGGACCGCCTGCGTGAGCTGGGCCAGAACACCCGCGTTATGCACTCGGGCAATTACTCCATCGGTATCGCAGCCCTGCGCCATCTGGTAGCGCAGGCTACACGCGAGCTGCCCGGCTTTGACTGCGAAATCGTCGAGACGCACCACAACCAAAAGGTCGACGCCCCCAGCGGCACTGCCAAGCTACTGCTCGACGCCGTCGTCGAAGCCGAGCCCGAGGCAGGCTACCACCCCGTCTATGGCCGCGAGGGCATGTGCGGAGCACGCGATCCCAAGGAAATCGGTATGCACTCGCTGCGCGGCGGCACCGTCGCCGGCGTGCACGAGGTGAGCTTCTTTGGCCAGGACGAGGAGGTCACGCTCACCCACCGCGCCACGAGCCGTCAGATCTTTGTCAACGGCGCCTTGGCAGCCGCGCAGAAGCTCGTCACCCGCGAACCCGGCTTCTATACGTTCGACAAGGTCATGTTTGCCTAACCAGGTATCAACCGAATCCACCCAAAGGAGAGATAGCAAATGGGCAACGCAGCCGAGATGGATGCACAGGAGATTATCAACTACATCGCCACCGCGCCCAAAAAGACGCCCGTCAAGCTGTACGTGCGCGAGAAGCCGGGCATGAAGGTTGCCTGGGGCGACGCACATGTCTACGGCGGCCGTCGCGGCAAGACCGTCTTTGGCGACTGGGACGAGCTCAAGACCATCCTGGACGCCAATGCCGATTCCATCGATTACTACGACGTTGAAAACGATTGCCGCAACTCCGCCGTGCCCATGCTCGACCTTAAGGGCATCAACGCCCGCATCGAGCCGGGCGCGATCATCCGCGACCGCGTCGAGATTGGCGACCGTGCCGTCATCATGATGGGCGCCATCATCAACATCGGCTCCGTTATCGGCGAGGGTTCCATGATCGATATGGGCGCCGTGCTGGGCGGTCGCGCCACCGTGGGCAAGAACTGCCACATCGGCGCCGGCACCGTGCTGGCAGGCGTTGTGGAGCCCGCCAGCGCCACGCCCGTCATCATCGAGGACGATGTCATGATCGGCGCAAACGCCGTGGTCCTGGAAGGCGTGCACGTGGGCAAGGGTGCTGTAGTTGCCGCCGGCGCCGTGTGCGTCGAGGACGTCCCCGCCGGCGCCGTCGTGGCCGGTGTCCCCGCCCGCGCCATCAAGATGCGCGACGAGAAGACCGACAGCAAGACCGGCCTCGAAGAAGGTCTGCGCCAGCTGTAGAAGTCACGCGGTTTTACCAAACCGCGTAACTAGTCGACGCTGCAAACGACCCAGAGCGGCAATCTGACGTTCAATCGTCGGGCATGACCAGAAGGTCAATGCCCTCCTCTTTCACGTCACCTTGCTCGCTCTGGGTCGTTTTCGCTGACGTATGCTCGACCTGCAACGCAACAACTTATCGATTCTCGATGCTGCCGATATTCTTGAGTTCGATGGAGATGAGGCCGTTGGGCTCGTTGACGAACTCGATATACTCGGAGTTCGAACCCATCTCGGCCGGGAAGCTGATCTCGATGCCCGTGTCGGTACGGATCTTGTGGTTGCGCACCGCCGCGCGTTCGACCTGCTTGCGCTCCACGGGCACACGCTCAGGCACCTTCTCCTCAGTCAGTGCCGCGCGCACGCTCTCCTTGATAACCGGCTCGTCCTCAAAGACCTCATCGACGATATCCCAAGGGGGCAGTTCCTCGTCATCCTCAACTTTCTCGGCAACAGCAGCCTTAACCTTGGCAAGTGCTACAGCCGTGTTGGCACCGTGCTCCTCGGCGACTTCCTCGACCACACGCGTCACGGTGTCGATGACCTCCTTGCCCGATACCCCCGTGTCGCACTGCAGCAGGCCATCGGGAATGAGCATGCGATCCTCGCCGGCAATCTTGCGCTTCTTATCCACATAGCCGATCTCCATGGTGCTTGCACGCACGATTGCATAGCTCGGCACCTTTTGCGAGGGATTCGGCAGAATGGCGTAGTGGCGCGCAATGTCGTTGCGCACCTCGCCCTCTTCGCGACCCACCTCGTGCATAAAAGCCTGCTTGGAGCCCAGCAGCATCACGGCAAACCAGCGGGCATCCTCGTCGTCATCAAAGTCCGCCACAAGCACGTCAGTGGACTCGGCTTTCTCGGCCTTGGTAAGTTCGGAAGAGATGAACTCCGCAATCTGCTGAGACAGATCCACGAACTCACGCTCACCAAAGAAATAGCCCTTGAGCTCGCCGCCGAATGCGGAGTTCTCGGCAAACGTGGCACGCTTGTTATCAGCCGAGGTACGAGCGCGCCGCAGGTGCGTGGTTACGAAATTACGCACGGTGCGGCTCTCGATATCGAGCTCGCGCTGGCTCATAACGTTGACGGCAGAGTCAAAGTCCAGGATATGCAGAATCGCGTGATTGATTTTCATATACGGCATTCCGTTCTAGATCGATTTCGGCGCGAATCAGTATAGCGGTCGATCCCGCCCCAGGCGCATCGAAGATTGGTGCATCGGGGACAGGTTGCTTTGCACCAATGGCTAGCGCAGGAGCTCGGACTGCCAAGCCTCGAGCTGTTCTGCCAAACTCTTGCCGGCAGCGGGCATGTCGATCTGAGGTCGTTTGGGCAGCAGTGCGCATTTAAGAATTGCCACGATGGTCTGCGAGACAAAGCGTCGTGTATCCTCGTCAAAGCCTTGCGCAGCCTGGAGCATCACGGGCAGGCTCTCGCGCAGATTCCCAGCGATATCCGCAAACCGCTCAGCACCCGTAGCCTCAAACACGGAGAACAACGCATCTACAAAACGCTCGCGTTCGCTAGGCGACACTGCAAGCAGCATCTCGCGAATGGAGCCATCAACGTATCGAGCACCGGCGGACAGGCGCTCACAGTACACGAAGTCGTGACCATCAACCACCCAGCTAAAGGGATTGTGCTGCAGCAGGCTGAACTCGGTGCTCTCAACGATGGCATAGTCCTCCTGTGTCTCGAACATCATGCCAAAGATCGACGACCGAGGTAGCGTCTTGTCGATTCGACCGGAAAGATCGGCAAAGGCGTTGCCGTTCAGAAACTCCTCGACGAAGCCCGGACCATCATGGGAATACGCCCGTTCGATTCGCTCACGGGCGACATCGGAGCACATCGCCGCACCGTACACCGCAAGGTTTCCACCCTTGGAATGACCTCCGCACAAAAGCGGCCCGTCAATCGCATCCGCCGCCTCGTCCACATAACGCGCCGCGGATTCCTGAGCCGGCACAGGACACCGGAACGCCATGTTAAAGTCCTCTTTCCAGCCCACAATCGTGCTGTCAGTCCCCCGGAAGGAAAGATAACTAAACCCCGCCGGAAACCGGAACGTCATGGCTGCAAACTGCTCCGTCGTCTCGGCATCACTCACGGTACGATAACCGCAAACACGAATGCCACGGTAGCGAGGGCTTGCTGTCACAGCCTCCAGCAAGGAACGGCTCCCCTCCGGATCCCACAGGTCGCCAATCATGTCTTGGTAGCACTCGGCGCGCAGCAACTCACGCACGTCCAGTCCCTGCCAGCCGGTAAGCTCCGGCATATCACCCGGCAAATGCAGGTATGACAGCCATGCAAACACCAGGCTGTCCACCGCACAGAACGACCGTTCCTCAAACGGATCAAACGCCGTCTGGGCATAGGTCAAAAAATTAGGCGAATCCGACATGGCTCTCCCATCAACAATGGTGCAAAGCAACCTGTCCCCCTTGCACCAAAAAGGCGCCCGGGTCGTGTGGACCCAGGCGCCTTCATTGTAGCTTGCTGGCAAACGAGCCTAATTTAGCAGGAGAAGTCGACGCTGTCGATGATGTCCTTGAGGGCCTTGGCGGAGGCGGTGAGCTCATGCTTCTCGTCATCGTTCAGCGGCACGGGGACGCGGCAGACAACGCCGTCGCGGCCGACGACGGTCGGCATGGAGATGGCAAGATCGGACAGGCCATACTCGCCCACCATGAGCGAGGAGACGGGCAGAACGGTCTGCTCATCGCGCATGACGGCAGTGCAGATGCGCTTAACGGCCATGGCGACGCCGTAGTAGGTGGCGTGCTTCTTCTCGATGATGGTGTAGGCGGAGTTCTTGACGTCCTCGGCGATGCGCTTCTCGGCAGCCTCATGCTCCAGATGGCCGTGAAGCTCGCAGAAGGTGTTCAGCGGAACGCCGGCAACCTGAGCGCTGGACCAAGCGACAAACTCGGAGTCGCCGTGCTCACCCATGACGTAGGCCTGAACGTCGCGCGGATCGACCTCGACGTGAGCGCCGAGCATCTGCTGCAGACGGCCAGTGTCGAGCACGGTGCCGGAGCCGATGACATGGCCCTCGGGCAGGCCGGACATCTTGATGGCGGCATAGGTCAGAACATCAACCGGGTTGGAGACGATTAGCAGAATGCCGTCGAAGCCGGACTTCTTAATCTCGGGGATAATGGACTTAAAGATGTTTACGTTCTTGTTGACCAGGTCCAGGCGGGTCTCACCGGGCTTCTGGGCAGCGCCAGCGGTGACGACGATCATGGCGGCGTCGGCGACATCGGAATAATCGCCGGCGTAGATCTTCATCGGCTCGGCAAACGTCATGCCGTGCGCGATATCCAGGGCCTCACCCTCGGCACGGTTCTTGTCCACGTCGATGAGGACCATCTCGGAGAACAGACCACTCTGCATCAGTGCGAACGCCGAAGACGAACCGACGAAGCCGCAGCCGACAATAGCGACCTTCTTCTCGTTAACCATTAGAAACTCCCATCTCTCTCCACAAACAAGCCGCCCGGGAACGACCCGAGCGGCTTGCCGTAATCCCAATACATCCAATCGGGACTTTGATTATGCCCCTATTCGCAGCCAAAAATCGACCGTTTACCGAAATTGTTTGCAGTATTCGTAAAATAACTGCACGAAATCGGTTTCGAGCTATTGACGAGTCGAAATAACTTTCTAATACAGGCCCACCTCGCGAATGGCCTCGACAGCCAAAGCGATCTGATCGGGCGGCAGGACCAGCGCCATGCGCACGTGTCCCTCGCCCGAAGGACCAAAGCTCGCGCCCGGCGTCACCACAACGCCGGCCTTCTCCATGAGCTCCTCGCAAAACGCCATGGAATCGGTGCGACCACCGGGAAGCTTGGCCCACACAAACATAGAGCCATGTGCGTTGGGACGCTCCCAGCCCAGGCCCTCAAGACCGTCGCACAGGGCATCGCGGCGCTCCTGGTACTTCAGACGCTGCGCCTCGACCTCATCGCGCGGACCGTTCAGGCAGGCGATGGCGGCCTTCTGAATCGGGAAGAACATACCAAAGTCGATCTGGCTGCGCAGCTTGGCAAAGGCAGAGACCACGTCCTCGCGGCCGACCAAAAAGCCGATGCGCGCGCCGGTGACGTTAAACGACTTAGAGAGCGAGAAGAACTCCACGCCCACCTCGAGCGCGCCGGGATACTGCAAGAAGCTGCCGCCCGGCTCGCCGTCGAACACGATGTCGGAGTACGCGTTGTCATGAACGATCAACAGATCATGCTCGCGGGCAAAGGCGATAATCTCCTCGTAGACCTCGGGCGTGCCCACCGAGCCGACCGGGTTCGCGGGCAGCGACACGATCATATACTTGGCACGATCGGCCACCTCGGGATCGATACCCGCCACATAGGGCAGGTAATTATGCTCGGCAACCAGCGGATAGTATTCGAGCTTGGCATCGGCGATCTTGGCACCCGCCTCAAAGACCGGGTAGCACGGATCGGGAACCAGAATGGTGTCACCCGGATCGAGCAGGGCCAGGCCCAAATGGCCCACGCCCTCCTGCGTGCCGTTGCACGACTGCACCATAGACGGCGTAATGCCCGAAACGCCAAAGCGACGCTCATAGTAATCGCACACGGCTTGCTTGAGTTCGGGCAGGTCGCGCAGGGCATACTTCCACATCTCGGGATCTTGGGCTGCCTGCGTGAGCGCCTCGACCACATGGTCGTACGGCTTAAAGTCGGGCGTGCCCACGCTCATGTTGTAAATGGTCTTGCCCTGAGCCTTCAGCGCGAGAAGCTTGTTGTTGAGCGAGGCGAAGACCTCCGCGCCAAAGCGGTCGAGACGATGCGATGCCTGCATGGTGCCACCTTTCGATATAAAAAACGCGGCGCTCCGACAAGAGCACCGCGCGATACGGGCCATCAGATTGCAAAAGTGTAACGCTTGCAACCCCCGTATAGGTTCAATTTAGCCAACCTTAGTCAACTGGATTGAGCGCGTCGATCTGCGCAAGCCACAGACGCGAGCTAGCGTCACTCGGCATACGCCAATCGCCGCGCGGGCTGAGCGTCACCGAGCCCACCTTGGGACCATCGGGCAGGCAGCTGCGCTTAAACTGCTGGGCAAAGAAGCGACGGTAGAACGTACGTAGCCACGTGTGGACGATCTTGGCGTCGTAGACGCCCTCGAAGCTCTTGAGCGCCATGCGGTAGATCTTGCCCGGCTCAAAGCCAAAACGCAGCAGGTAGTAGAGGAAGTAGTCATGCAGCTCGTACGGGCCCACCAAATCCTCAGTCTTCTGCGCAATCTCGCCGTCGCCCGTGGGCGGCAGAAGCTCGGGGGACACCGGCGTATCGAGGATATCGAGCAAGACCTCGGCAATGCGCCCGCCAAAGACATCGGCGGCATAGCGCACCAGATGGCGCACAAGCGTCTTGGGCACGCTCGCGTTGACGGCGTACATGCTCATGTGGTCGCCGTTATAGGTAGCCCAGCCGAGCGCCAGCTCCGACAGGTCGCCCGTGCCGATGACAAAACCGCCAGCCTGGTTGGCCAGATCCATCAGAATCTGCGTACGCTCGCGCGCCTGGCTGTTCTCGTAGGTCACGTCCTGCACAGCCGGATCATGCTCGATATCCTTAAAGTGACGTTCCACGGCCGCGTGAATCGAAACCTCACGGAAGCTCACACCCAGGTCGCGGGCAAGCGACTCGGCATTCGACTTGGTGCGATGCGTCGTGCCAAAACCTGGCATGGAGACCGCCGTGATACCCGTGCGCGGCAGCCCCAGCGCATCGAAGGCACGCACGGTCACAAGCAGTGCCAACGTGGAGTCCAAGCCACCCGAAAGGCCGATGACCGCAGCCTTGGTACCTGTGTGGGCGAGGCGGGTCTTGAGGCCCGCAGTCTGCAGGTCGAGGATGGTCTCGCAGCGCTCGGCCAGGTCGCCGTGGTCGGCCGGCACAAAGGGCGCGCGCGGGAAAACGCGGTCGATATCGCAGGCATCGCGCAAGACAGGTTCTTCGGCCTGCACGCCCTCAAACGAAAACTCAACGGTCGTGGCCTCCGGAGCATCGTCGGCACGCGTCCACGTCGTCGAGCGACGGCGTTCGGCAACCAGGCGGTCAAGGTCAACGTCGGCGATGGCCATATCGCAGGTAAGCAATTTGGTCGCGGCGAGCTTAGAGCCGTTTTCGTAGACGAGGTTCTCGCCCGCAAAGACCATGTCGGTCGTGGACTCGCCCTCGCTCGCGTCCGCGTAGGCATAGGCGCAGTACAGGCGCGCGCTTTGGTTAGAGATAAGGCTGCGGCGGTAATCCGCCTTACCGATAATCTCGTCCGAAGCCGACGGGTTGAGAATCACCGTCGCACCGGCAAGCGCCATCTCGGTCGAAGGGGGCGCCGGCACCCACAGATCCTCGCAGACCTCAACGCCCAGCACCAGGTCTTCAGCACCCTCATCACAGCAACGGTAGACAAGCCCCGAACCCAGCGGAACCGGACCCTGACCGGCAAACTCGACCCACACAGGATCTGCGGGCGCCGGAGCAAACCAGCGGCGCTCGTAGAACTCGCCATAGTTGGGCAGATACTTCTTGGCCGTAAGACCCAAAAGCTCGCCCGCGCAGCACACGGCGGCGCAGTTGTAGATATTCTCGGCAACCGCAACGGGAAGACCGATGGTAAAGACAATCGGCAGCTCACGAGTCTCATCGAGGATATGCACCAAAGCAGCCTCGCAGGCATGCAGTAATGTGCGGTTATGGAACAGATCGGCCGCGGTATAGCCGCACAAGTTGAGCTCGGGCAGCACCAGAGCACGAACGCCGCGCTCGACAGCCGCGCGAACAGCCGCTAACGCAACCTCGGCATTGCCCTCGACATCGGCCACACGAATCTGCGGCGACGCCGCCGCCACACGCAAAAAGCCATCGTTCTTATTAGCCGAAACGCAGCATTGCCTTGTTGATCTGGACACTGGAGGCCCCTTCTACCCTGAGATTCAGTCTAACGGACGTTCACATATCTCTAACTAGCCAAAGCAACCTCCCTGTTTACTGAGAGGCCAACCTGTGCTAAGAGCATGTATTTCAAAATTAAGGCATATCAACGTCACATCTTTCGCAAATAATTCAATTGAAACACAACTACCATCATAATTGAAAATACACCAAGTCCTGTAACGAGAATTGAGAACATCGCGATGCTCGTGAACAGCGAAACAAGGAGTGTTGAAATAACAACAGCAACCGATTGCAAAGACTCCCTAATTGAAAACAGGCCTATCGATTCAGATCCGTCTCTCGCCAAATCCTGCAGCGATGTTATGAGAAGCACATCTTGAATGGCGTTTCCGGCACCGACGATAAAAAGGAAAATAAACGATATCCCAGACGCATAGCGATAGCCAAACGCCAGATACGCACCGAGCGCAAGATACGTCACAAAACAATATGATTTAACGCAATCGGAACCACTGATTAAACGACCATATATTGTATTTCCGAACAACAGTCCGATTGTAAGACTACTCTGAAGGAATCCGTATTGTATCGATGACGAGTCAAATTGCAATTGCGCTATAGCTGGCAAAAGAGAATTCAGAGAGCCGAATGCCACGCCACTAGAAATATCGATTAATAGGAAACCAATTGCCAAGTGCTTCGCGCTAAGATCACTAAATGCAGTCCTGTATTTTTCATTTTTGCTTATCCCCTCTTTATCATTAACCTCGATAACCGACGGAACATCTCGCAGCAACCAGAACGACGCGGCAAAAGAAAGCGCGTCTAATGCAAGAACAGCCTCCGCCCCAAATTGAGCGACAACAAAACCGCCGGCAACTGGCCCCAGAACCATCATCAAATTCTGCAGAAACCCAAACGAATTATTAATTACGTCGCGATTGATACTATTCGTATTGGCTCTTAACAACGAGTAAAAGCAGGGCATTTCAACCGTTCGGCAAAGCGATACCGCGCACGTAATAGCAAACATACTCCATTTACTATCAACAAAAATATAGCAAACGAATAATCCCGCGCGAATTAAGTCTGCCAATCTCATGGCCTGCAGTGTCCCGATACCCATCTTCTGAGGCAGCTGCGCGAGCGCAACTGAAAACAGAGAGGGGGCAAATCTGCAGCAGACCATCAAAGCAGTTGCAGAAACATCGTGAGTTACCTCGTAAATCAGCATTGGCAAAGCAATATTCGCACACCAATTGCCTATTTCGCTTATCCCTCTAGCAATATATAGGACCCGAATCGGACGGCTAGCTCTCAATACCGTGAACATCACGATTAACCTCGTATTTCAGGCCTCGTTCATCCCTTAATAGGAATCCATAATCAACCAAGTACCGCCTCAACACGGCATAATCAGGATAGAGCTGTGACAGCACACGATTAACTTGAAGCTCCGTATAACTTGTATTTAATTCAAAGAAAGAGACGGCCCATAGCAGCATGATTCTTTTATAGCTTTCCTTTTTTGGAATTGAAACCAGCTCGCCATTCTTGAGAAATCGTTTTTTAAAGTCTATTAGCTCATCCATTCACATCCTCCATTTTCATACGCATCTAATACTAAAAATGCATACGCTTTAGGTCATCGCGTTCAGCTTCTTTATTCGAACTAAACTCGAACTAATCTAAATTATTTGCTCAAACACTCTTCGAAAGCTCGTTTTTCACTCTGAGTAAAATGCCCTTCCCAGTCAGTCCACGAACAGGAAGGCAACTCACAACGAGCGGAGTCGAAGCCCTCTGCCGTCGGTCGCTCAAAATGCACGATAACCTTTTCGATATCGCCATCTGTAATCAGGTCAGAATGAATGACCTCGGTACCGTCTTCGAATGTCATATACGGGTACATCACGTAAACCACCTTGCAATCGTAAGTCCAGTTTAGCATCAAGCTATTTCGCCAAAGACAGCAAGCCCCCCTTGATGAGTTGATGGTATCTGTTAAATGTCACGTACGATTCACATCTGGTGGGTACCCTGATGGCTGCATGAAACGAAGCAGATTTACACCGGGAGGACCCCGTATGACAACCAAGTACACCGACGCGCCGCGCACGCGCGTCATGACGCCGGCATCGCTCAACAACGGCGTGCACGAGAACCATTCCATCGGACAGACCATGGCCATCGCGCCCAAAAAGGGCCTGTTCGATGACATTTCCATTCCTCAGATCATTGCCGGCGCCGCAGCTGCCGCCACGAGCGTGGCGCTTGCTTCAAAGATTGGTATCGCTGGTTCAGTAATTGGCGCCGCCGTGAGCTCGGTCATCACCGTTGTGTCCTCGCAGGTCTACCGCCGCTTTATCTCTGCCAGCGCCAAAGCCCTCAAAGGTACGCACGCCGACGTCGACTACCCCGCCGGCGCCTATGAGCCCGTTGAGCCCGATGTCGAGGAGCACCTAGGTGGCGCAGCGACCACGCAGGAGATGCGCCAGGTTGCGGGACGCGCGACCACGGCGCGCGTCGCCCCCAACAGCCTGCGCGCCAAGGCGGCGGCAGAGCGCAGCCAGACACAAAAGAAGGTCATCGTCTTCTCGATCGCCATCGCCATCGTCGCGGTCATCGCCTGCGCCGGTGCCATCCTTATCACCACCGCCGGTGAGGGTCTGGGCGAGCGCCCCGAGCCGATTCTGTCGTCGCGAACGACGGAAAGTGATGCAAATGGCAACACCCATTCGCATGACCAGCAGGCACAGACGGACGGCACACAAGACAGTTCCGCCCCTGCCGATTCGTCCTCGAACATCCAAAACCAATCGCAGGCCACCGATTCCTCCACGTCCAACAGCGGCACGCCGTCCGGCACGACCGACTCAAGCCAAACGACTGACGGTTCGCAGCCGAACACGGGCGGCCAGACGAGCGACACCACGTCGGGAACGGGCACAGCAGACAGCAACAACAGCAATTCGAGTGGCACCACATCGGGCACGACATCTGACAGTTCAAGCCAAGGCACGACATCGGGCAACTAGGCGCTGCATCCCCAGATAGGCAACCTGTACAACGGGCGCGAATCGATATCGGTTTGCGCCCGTTTGCCTTGGGTGCCGCCATGGCAAACGCTATGCGATGGTAAGATGCTTTACGTGTGTAAAGAGGAGATTTGCCATGAGCAAGACAATAGTTAGGCCCACGCTATCGCTGGGCAACCACATCTACCTGTATCGCCTGCTGCGCGATGCGATTGGGTGCGGCAAGCAAACGTTTATGACGCAGGTCGAGGAGGCACTCGCCGCGGGCGACATGGCCGCTTATGACCTGGGCTTCGAGTCCACGCGCGAGCTGCTCGAGGAGCTCGATGACTGCATTAAGCTGACCGTCTTTAAGGGCGGTCGCCTGTATGCCACCGTCATCGCCAACGAGGCATGGGATGCCGCCCTTGCCAAGGGCGAGGACAAGCCCAAGGCCACCAAGGGCGCCAAGCAGTCCTACAAAAAGAAGAAGCGCGGCGAGAAGGACCTCAAGGCCGTGCGCCCCAAGCACGTTAAGCGTCCCGAGCCCGTAGTTGAAGCTGTGCCCGAGCCCGAGCCCGAGATCGAAGTCGCTATTGAGGTAACAGCAGAAGCCGAAACCGAAATCGCTGCCACGACCGATCCCGAAGTCATATCCGAGCAGGAAGCCACTGCGGAGCTCAACGAGGCTCCCAAGTCGACAACAGAAGAAGCCGCTAGCCAACCTGAGGCGCCCGCGCTCCAAAACAGCGATGTCTTTGGCGACGAGGCCGAGGACGATCAGCCCGACGATCAAGACGCTACCGAGTCGACGCTGGAGCCCGAGACGCCGCAGCCCGCCATCTCGCTTACGGTCGTCTACGACCCCGAGAACGCCAACGCCGGCATCACCACCATGGCATCCACGCCCATCGAGGCAAAGTCGAGCGTCGAGAACGAGAACGCGACGCAGGTTGAGGTTGAAACTGCAGCTGCAGACGCATCCGTCACCTTGAAGGCCGCAGATTCCACGATCAAGCCGGAAGCGACGCCGGAGCCCGCACCCGTCATCGAATCCGCGCCCACCTCTGCTTGCGACCAAATTCCCGCACCCGCGCCGGATTCGGCACCCACTGCGGCCCCAACCCCCGCATCTGCAGCGCCCGCCATCCCCGAGGACTTCCCCGTCGATTTCGCAACCGAGGTCTTCTGCCCCGGCCCGCTTCTGCACCAGCTGTCGACCTATCTCCCCTACGGCGCCGACACGCTCGGCATCGTCGGCGAGTACTACTGGATCGCCCGCGAACGCGGTACCATCGAGGCCGCGCGAAACCGCGCAAGCTTCCCCCTGCGCTACATGCAGGCCGGCGAGCGCCACGAGGTTACCGTGCGCATTCGCCGCAACACCACCGGCGGTCTCGGAGCCGCCTGGACCATCGACAAGGTCGAAGCCCCGGTCGAGTAAAAAACGGCCTCGGATAGCCAATTGACCATCCGAGGCCGTTTGAATTCAGGCCTTTTAGTTGTCATCGGCGCATATAGACACCAGAGAAGCGAGCTCATCCTCAAGTTGCGGAGCAAAGTATCTAAAAGAAACCTGCGCTCCAGTCGGTATCGACTCAATCATATTCGCAGCATTATCTGAAACTCGGTACGATGCAGTTTCACCTGTCTTCAAATCCTCTATTGAGCAGACAGCGTCTTCAGCATCAATCGACCTAAGCACGCCTTTTCCTTGTAACATCACATCGGCATGCCCGCCAGCTATTTCTAATGAACCTGAGTCTGTCGCAGTCACTTCTCCGGAACCTCCGCGCGATATCTCTTCCTTTGTTGAACAGCCCACCAATGAAGCCATCAGCACCAAAGACAGAGCTAGACGAATCGCCCTACTTCGAAAAAGTCGTTCCATAAGTCCACACATAATAGCTCTGATCATACTTCAGGAAGGATAAAGATGAATTCCAGCCGTCCGCTATGCCAATCATCTGCCTCGTCTCTCCAGTTTTCTTACCAGTAAGTGTGGCGTAAGCCTCCGCTGTTACAGAATGGGCTGATCCGTTGTACAAACTCGCATGTAAAACATTCGGTCTATTAGAGTTAATCTCATTTTGAATGCTCGCGATAGCCGGAGAGGAGACAGTGCGGGCGATAAGAGTACTTCCTCTGCTTGCGCAGTAATTTGTAAACCCCGTTGCACAGGTTGATATCGGCGTTCCGCCCAAAACAACGCCAGGAACAGTCTGTTCTTCATCGGAAAGAGCATGGGTATTGGTGTAATTCCATATCTGCATATATTGCGAAGGGTCGCTATATAAATTGGCAATGCCATACAGTTCCGCAACGTTCGAAAAAGCTGTCACCATACAAGCATAGTGGGCAGTAAGCCTCTCAATCTCGCTTTCATCATATGACATAAACTGAGAAATGGAACGAAATCCAGATACTGTGTAATCCTGCATTTGAGTTGCGTAAATTACGACATCGTTCCAGCTTGAAGGTTTATTCGATAAAACGACAGGCCGTCCTTCTATGGAATCAGCCGGGATTGTTCTTCCGCAATTTGTTGTTATTGAACCGTCCAAAGATTGCACACCGAATTCGAATGGATTGATCATTACGACTGGGTTATTGAAAGAATAAGACTCAACACCAAGATCTCCTCCACGATCCATAGGGCTGACTAAGCCGTCTCCAAAACGATATCCCGTAAGTATTTCATCATCTGAAGCATCTAAAACCAAATAGCCCGCGGCTCTATTGAATGTCACAACCGGAACAATGTAGCCAAGCGGGGACCCATCAACGTCTACAAAAGGAATAGGGTCAGAAGGCGTATACGAAGAGCCGAGGAGTCCCTTTATATATTTATCGGCAAGCTCTTGCGCAATTTCAGAAGTAAATTGTATCTGCTCACCATCAATATTGCCCGTCGAAGCAAAAACCTCTTTCGGACGTGCGGCTAAGGCGACAATTGAAGACGCGACAAGTTGCAGAAAACGACGACGCGAAAGCATATGTTCTTCTTTCTAGAGGAGCGACTTATAAGATACTCTTATTCTATAACCTGTTTTGTAACGTTACAGCACTGGTTATATTTCAATTCGATTTGCTTATGTCCTTGTAACCCAATACGTCTTTACGTTTTAAACGGAATTAGAAAATCACTCATAGCAAAAACGGGCTTTAATCCCAAAGAGATGACTTTGATTATGAATCAAACCAGCAGCCAGGGCATAGCTGCAGTGCAATTGCTACAAGAAAGGCCGCCCTTGGTGGCGGCCTTTCTACTTGCTACTAGTCGCGCGTGAGCTTCCTGTGAATACGATGCGGCTGGGCTGCGTCCTCGCCCAGGCGCTCGATGCGGTTGGCCTGATAGGCCTCGAAGTTGCCCTCGAACCAATACCAGTTGCCCGGGTTCTCGTCGGTGCCTTCCCACGCCAGGATGTGCGTGGCAACGCGGTCCAGGAACATACGGTCGTGGCTAATGACCACCGAACAGCCCGGGAACTCGAGCAGCGCCGCTTCGAGCGAGGACAGCGTCTCGACGTCGAGGTCGTTCGTGGGCTCGTCGAGGAGCAGCAGGTTGCCGCCCTGCTTGAGCGTAAGCGCCAAGTTCAGACGGTTGCGCTCGCCACCGGAAAGTACGCCAGCGCGCTTCTGCTGGTCCTGGCCCTTAAAGCCAAAGCTCGCCACATAAGCGCGGCTGGGAACCTCGGTCTCGCCGACCATCATGTGGTCCAGGCCATCCGAGACGACCTCCCACAGGTTCTTGTCGGGGTCGATGCCAGAACGGTTCTGGTCGACGTAGGAGATCTTGACGGTCTCGCCCACCTCGAGCTCGCCCGAAGTCAGCGGCTCCAGGCCCACGATGGTCTTGAACAGCGTGGTCTTGCCCACACCGTTGGGGCCGATGACACCCACGATACCGTTGCGCGGCAGGGTGAACGAAAGGTCATCGATGAGCACGCGGCCATCGAACTCCTTGTGCAGGTGATGGGCCTCGAGTACCTTGTTGCCCAGACGCGGGCCCACAGGGATGCGGATGTCGGTCCAGTCGAGCTTCTGGCTTGCGCGGGCCTCGGCCTCCATCTCCTCATAGCGAGCCAGACGGGCCTTGTTCTTTGCCTGGCGAGCCTTGGGCGAGCTGCGTACCCACTCGAGCTCGGCCTCCATGCGCTTGGCGAGCTTGGCATCGCGGTTGCCCTGCGCCTCGATACGCGCGGCCTTGGTCTCCAGATACGTGGAGTAGTTGCCCTTGTAGGGATAAAGGTGACCGCGGTCGACCTCGCAGATCCACTCGGCAACGTTATCCAGAAAGTAGCGATCGTGCGTGACGGCAAGCACCGCGCCCTGGTAGTTGTGCAGGAAGTGCTCGAGCCACAGGATCGACTCGGCGTCCAGGTGGTTCGTAGGCTCGTCGAGCAGCAGCAGGTCGGGAGCCTCGAGCAGCAGCTTGCACAGGGCCACGCGACGGCGCTCGCCGCCGGAAAGCACATTAACCGGCATGTCAGAATCGGGCAGCTGCAGGGCGTCCATGGCCTGGCCGAGCTTGGAATCGATATCCCAGCCGTCAGCGGCGTCGATCTCGTCCTGGAGCTTGCCCATCTCGGCCATGAGGGCGTCCATGTCGCAATCCGGGTCGCACATCTCCTCGCCGATCTTATTGAAGCGATCGACTTTGGCGATCATATCGCCAAACGCCATGCGCACGTTCTCGATGACGGTCTTGTCGTCGTCGAGCGGCGGCTCCTGCTGCAGGATGCCCACAGTGTAGCCGGGGGTGAGCCTGGCATCGCCGTTGGAGACCTCCTCGATGCCGGCCATAATCTTGAGCAGGGTCGACTTACCCATGCCGTTGGGACCCACGACGCCGATCTTGGCACCGGGGTAGAAGCTCAGGGTCACGTCGTCAAGGATTACCTTGTCGCCATGGGCCTTGCGAGCCTGATACATCTGGTAGATAAACTCCGCCATATGTCTGTTCTATCCTTTCTACCTGCTGTTTCCCTATTCTTGATTCGCTTTAGTGGAAACGAAATGAGGGAGCCAGCTCTGAAACGTAACGAAAAAGGGGCATGGTTGCCCACACCCCCTAATACTACCTGGGAAAAGTCCCCCGGAACATACTATGAACTGCGTACGCTAGTTTTCCGCAACCTTAACGAGCGGCTCGCTGCGATTTGCGCCACAACAGATACGAGTAGACGTAGACGGCTCCAACCGAACCAAACGCCAGAACCGCAATCACCGCGGCGACGACTTCACTCGAAAGCACGCTGCCTGCCACGCCCATCACAATCAGGCCAATACCCAGCACCATAAAGCAGGCGCCGCCAAAACGCTGAGTACGGCGCCAGTTCTCAGGATCGGCAAGCGCCCAAGGTGTCTTGATACCGAGCGTATAGTTCTGCTTCACACGCGGCAAGTAGTTGCCTACGCCGATGAATAGCAAACCGACAACACCGGAAATCAGCACGTTAACCGAACCGACCGCCGGCACCACGCCCCAGACCGTAAGCTCTCCCAGCCAGCTTATGGCGCACATGAACAAGGTGAAGGCGATTACGAAGCCCTGGTAGAACTTGCCCGAGGTTCGATATGCCTCACCTTTGGGGTCGATGCGCGGCACCACGCAGAACATTGCGAGAAGCGCCAGAGGCAGCACACCGAGCGCAGAGGCCATCCAGCTAGGACCCCAACCGTCGACGGCGCCGTTCGCGCCCCAGTGCGTGGGAATCTGCGCAGGCAAGCTCGGCATCACCATGAGGTGCGCTACGACATTGGCGACGCACAGAGCGACCAGCGCAATCCACACGCGCGACGATACCCCCGTGGGGTGAATGCCCTTGTTTTCGTTATTCATCCTTATCACCTTCCGTGTTTGTAAAGCCCATAAACCAGCCAATTAAATCCTGCATGACGGTGGTGTTTAAGCTGTATACGATGTTTTGGCCATGGCGCTCGTCGGTCACCAACCCGGCGTTTTTGAGCGTCGCCAAGTGATGGCTCAGCGACGGCTTACTGATATCGAAATGCTCGGCAAGCTCCCCCGCCGTGCAATTGCCCTCGCGCAGCAACTCCAAAATGCGCCGTCGCGTTGGATCGGCAAGCGCCTTAAAACCCTCTCCCGGCATAAGACCTCCTCTCATCATCTCTCATGACGCGCACACTATACTCGATATTTAGATGTTTGTCTAACTATCTAATCTTGTACTCAAAAAAATAGCCGCCTCCGCGTAATGCGAAGACGGCCACTTCTCACGCTACAAACGTGTTTTTGAGTTGGCCAACCCGCTGCAACGGGTGCCATCTGCTTCAATCTTATGCGAACCCCGATCCCATTTCAACAAGCCCAAGGGCTCAAATGGAATCGCGATAACACCTATAATGGCGATAGCTAAAACACGATTCGCTTCCCCATCGGAGGATGTCTATGACCGAAACCGCTGCCGCTCTCGTCGAGACACGTGACACCAAGCTCGAGATCATCATGGGCCGCGAGGCACTCGATAAGCTCGCCGATGCTACGGTGCTGGTGCTCGGCTGCGGAGGCGTGGGCTCCAACTGCTGCGAGGCACTCGCCCGCGGCGGCATCGGTCATTTCGTCATTCTGGACAAGGACATCATCGCGCCCAGCAATATCAATCGCCAGGCCATCGCCTTTCACAGCACCATCGGCAAGCGCAAAGTGGACGTGATGGATGCCATGATTCGCGATATCAATCCCGCCGCCACCGTTATCAAGCGCACCGAATACCTGCTGAGCGACAACATCGACGAGTTCTTCGCGAGCGTTTTGGAGCAGACGGGTGGCAAGCTCGACTACGTCGTCGACGCCATCGACACCATCTCGGCCAAGCTCACCATTGCCAAATATGCTCAGGACCACGGCATTCGTTTGGTTAGCTCCATGGGCGGGGCCAACAAGCTCCATCCCGAGTGCCTCCGCTTTGCCGATATCTTCGATACGGTACGTGACCCCATGAGCCGCATTATGCGCAAAGAATGCAAGAAGCGCGGCATCAAGAGCCTACACGTGCTGTTTAGCTGCGAGGAATCGGTTAAGACACAGCCCCGCGACCCTTCCAACATCCACGAGCGTACCGAGCTCGGAACCGCCAGTTTTATGCCGCCCATCATGGGTCAGATGATTGCCGGCGAGGTTATCCGCCAGATCAGTGGACGCGGCACCGAGCGTGTGCGCGCCGACGGCCAACGCCTGGACTAGCGGAGTGCGCCGAGATGGAGCCCCGGTTATTTGATGCACACTGCCATCTTGATTTGATGGCTCACCCGGACGCCGTTGCCGATGAGGCGACGGCACTGGGCTTGGGCCTATTTGATTGCGGCGTCGATCCACGTGACTTTTCGGCCGCAAACGAGCGCGCCCATCGCCAACCAAGCATCATCGCCGGCATTGGGCTTCACCCCTGGTGGCTTGCCGACGGTCGCTGCGGTCCTGCCGAAATCAATCTGCTTTGCGAAGTTGCAGCCCAAGAGCGCTACATCGGCGAGGTGGGACTCGACTTTTCTGCGCGCTTTGCCGGAAGCGAGCCGCTGCAAACACAGGCACTTGACCGGCTCTGCGAGGCTCTCGCGCAACATCCTCTTACCGGGCGTGTGATATCAATTCACGCCGTTCGTTCGGCAGGAGCCGTACTGGACGTCCTCGAATCGCATGGACTACTCATCCCAAACCCCGACTCCCCCGTTATCATCTTCCACTGGTTTAGCGGCACTTCGGACGAACTCGCCCGCGCGCGTAATGCGGGCTGTAGTTTTTCCGTCAACGAACGCATGCTTGCGTCTAAACGTGGACGCGAATATGCCCGACAGATTCCACTCGACCGTCTACTGCTCGAGACCGATGCGCCAGCCGAGCCAAACACAGAAACAAGCGCACAGTCGCTCATCAGATCGCTCACAAGGACCTCGATGCGCATTGCCTCACTCAAAAACTGTGACGCTAAGCACATTGAGTCGGCAGTTTTAGCAAATGCGCGCTCTGTATTTGACCTTCGCTAACCCCTGTGGGCAAAAAATGCCAAATATGAGTACTGCTACCGGAATGGATACATTACTTTTAACTTCCCAACCGCCAGAATAATCCTCGATTGTCCGCTAATTAAAGCTTTTACAGTCATTCATCCTGCGTTTTCGCAAATCTTAAACCCCTCCAGACGCTCAAATCACATCTGAAGGGGTTGATTTTGCTGCGACTAAATTAGTCACAGTACTCATATTTGGCTTTTTTGACCACCGAGTCACGGGAAGGCACCAATACAGCTCCCCGGGAAAGCTCGGCTAATCGACGATTGGTGCTCCGTGGCCCCAAGAACCTTCCATGCCGCACACGGTCGAGGCAAACCCGGCAGCAAAGTCGAGCGCGCGCTCGATGGCCTCGGCGCCATCCTCACCACGCTTGGCGGAATCGAGATAGCACATCAAAAACGAGGTGAGGAACGAGTCGCCCGCCCCCATGGTGTCCTTCATGTCCGTTACCGGTTTAGCCAGCTGGCGGTAATAACGCTCGCCGTCGTAAGCGATGCAGCCCTCGGCGCCCGCCGTAGCCGACACAAAACGCGGACCCAGACCCTTCACCCATGCCAGACGCTCGCGAATCTCGTCCTCGCTCGCGGCATCCGCCGCACTAAAGAAAGCGAAATCGACGTAGGGCGCAATCTGCTCGTAGTACTCGTCGGTGGAGTCGTCCGAAAAGTCAAAAGAGACCGTGACGCCCGCAGCCTTCAACTTGGGCAGCTCGCGCTCGGTAAAGCAGTAGTTGCCCGAATGAACCACATCGAACTGCTTCATGTACGCAAGGTCAAAGCGATCGAGAACATAGCGCGCATCGCCACGGATACCGCCCTCGTTGGAGCCAAGGAAGACACGGTCACCGTCAACGACGGTCACGCGAGCCGCTCCGTTCTCGCCAATCATCTGCTCGCACTTGTCAAGCTCGATACCCTCATCCTCGAGGCTTGCAATGACATGCTCGGCAGCGGCGTCATTGCCAAAAATGCCCATGTATGCAGAGCGTGCGGCACCGCATTTCTTGGCATAAACGGCGAAGTTCACTGCATTGCCGCCGGGATACATGGTGTGGATATGCTCGTAGCGATCGACGACGTTGTCGCCAAATCCGAGCGCGTTAACGTTAAATGCCATGGCCTTTGCCCCTTCTAGTACTCGACAACACCCATATAGCGGCGGAAATCGGGATCGTGATCAAACACCTTACCGCGTGCGGCGCGCAACTCGCAGTTCATGGCGTAGAACAGCACCGGGTCCAGATAGGCACGGACGCTCGCCGGCACGGCTTCCATACCGTACTCCTTGGCATCAAGCACCATCAGCGTATCGGTATGCGTCTTAAGAAACGCCAGGGCGCGCTCGTCCATAGCACGGCACTCGCTGGAGCCCATCTGCAGGAAGTAAAAAACGCCATCCTGAGTAGCCTCGAAGGGGCCGTGGAAGTACTCGGCAGAGTGGATGTAGCTGCAGTGCTGCCACTGCATCTCCATAAGAGAGCAGATAGCGAAACCGTAGGTCTGGCTAAAGTTGGGACCGCTGCCCAGAATGTAGAAGAACTCGTGCTCCTGGCAAAGCTTGGCAAAACGATCGCCCAGCTCGGCATTTACCTTCTCGCGTGCCGGAGGAAGAATCTTATCCATCTCAGCAATACCGGCATACATATCGGCAAGATCGGCGTAGCCCTCCTGCTGATCGAGCAGCTCGGCCGCAAGCGACAGCGAAATGCCAGCGGGGACCTCGGCCTGCGGCACGCCCTCGCCCCACGGGTAGACCCACGTGGTCCACTTGCCGGAGTCAATCTTGGATCCAGCGTTGTCGGTCTGGGCGATCACCGTAGCGCCGGCAGCAAGGGCAATCTCACAGCCCTCGACGACCTCGGGGGTGTTGCCACTGTGGCTGCAAGCAATGACCAGGGATTTCTCACCCAAGCGGCGCGGGCGCATGATATCAAACTCGCGAGCCGTATAGATATACGAAGTGAAGGTGGTTGCCTCGCGCTGCAGAAGCTCATGAGCCGGGATCAAATCGATCATGGAGCCACCGCAAGCAATCCAGTAGACGCTGTCGAACTTGCCCTTCTCGGCAATTGCCTCTTTGATCAGGTCGTGTGCGTTCATATCCAGTTCCTTTCTTGTTTGGTCCACAATCAATGACGTTGGTTGCGTGGCCGATAGTTGTTTTAGTCAATCAGATATTTCTCGAATGCGGCCATGTTCTTGGCATCTGCCGCCGCCGGGTCATCATAGTAACGACCGTCCGTGATTTCCTGGCCCAGCATGCCGTCGAAACCATGGGCGTTGAGCGTGGCAACGAAGGCGTCCATATCGTGCTTGCCATCGCCCCACACCAGATGGCCATACGGATCACCGTCGATAAAGTGCATCTCGTGAATTGCCCCATCACCAAAGGCGGCAAACCAGTCCTCGAGCGTCTCGCCTGCAACGCCCATCGCGGTTGTATCAACCATGGGCTGTAAGTACGGGCTCGCGACCTCGTCAATCATGCGCTTCGCATCGGAAACCGTCGTCACAAGGTTGCTCTCCTCGGGACGCAGGCTTTCCATCGTAAGCACCAGACCGTGCTCGCCGGCATACTCCGCCAGAATGGACATGTGCTCGCGGCTGCGCTTCCAGGCTTCCTCGCGGTCCTCGTCCCAGTCGCCCCAGCCCGAGTTGACGGACATACGGTCGCACCCAAGTACCTCGGCAAGCTCAATGCCGTGCTTAAAGTACGCCAGGCTGCGCTGTTCATGCAGCGGTTTGCGTGCGCAGTATTGCCAAGGATAGACAACATTCTCGGGGCACAGAGTACGATACCTAAGCCCACGGTCTGCAGCTTTTTTCGCCAGGACCTCAGCCTTAAAGTAGCCCGTATGGTCGAGTGTCACATGCGGCTCCGCACACCACAGCTCAATGGACTCAAAGCCCAAACGCTGCTGCACATCAAGGAAGTAATCGAGCGACCACATGATGTAGTGGATATTCATGCCCGCAATCTGTTCGCGGCGCAGCGTCGGCTTGGATTCAGACATCCTATGCCTCCTTATTTCGATCGAACACGATTTGTCCGTCCGACATCGTCATATCAACCGAAAGATCGCGTGCGTCGCGATAATCGAGGTCGAACACATCCCGATCGAGCACGCAGATATCAGCAAGCTTGCCGACCTCGAGCGTACCCAGCTCGTCTTCGCGCATCAGATCGTACGCGCCCCCGGCAGTCCAAGCACGCAAGAGCTCGACAAGCGTCAGCGCGTTGGCCTCATTCACGGGCAGTCCATCGTCGAAGTATCCGCCGCACGCACTGTAGATTGACTCGCCCAGGCTCGGAATCAGCAGCGGCAAATCCGTACCACAGCACACCGTGCATCCGGAATCTTCCATGCCGCGGCGATTCCAGCTGTGCAAAAGTCGCGTCTTGCCAATTTGTCGACGCATCATCGACAGGCAATCCTCGCGCCGGTCCAGCGTCAGAATCTGCGGATAGACCTCGCAAATTCCACCTAACTTGCCAAACTTGACAAGATCGGTCGGATCAGAGTTCTCGAGATCGGTAATCGCATGGCGGCGAAGCAACCGTCCATGCTCGTCTCGAGGCAGCGAGGCATAGAGCGCCACGGTGCGACGAACGGCGCCATCGCCCTGGCAATGCAAGGAATATCGGAAGCCGTCAGCATCAATTGCGCGCAGCTCGTTCTCAATCAGATCCCACTCGGGCTCCTCGACAACCGTCTTGCCGGCAGCGCCCGCATCGGCCGTGTCCTCATAGGGGTCAATCATCTCGGCAAGCCCCGCCCATACGCCGCGATCGGTCATACGGTTGAAGCCAGAAAAACGAACGAACGGTCCCCGGAAGCGCTCTCGTGCCTCGCGGGCATATGCCAGATTTGCACCGGCACCCACCGGCTGCGACATCATAGAGACGCGAACCGTCAGCTCACCAGATTCCTCACGGCGAGCCATTTCGTCGGCAAAACCGTAGTAGTCATCAAACGCCATCTCCTTGATGGCGGTAACGCCGCGCTCGTTAAGCATGCTCATGTAGTCCGAATACCCCGCACGTACCTCGGGCAGCGCGAGGAAATCGCTCATCATGCGCCAGATCTTCTCGGCATAGCACGCCTGGGGTGTAAAGCCGTATCGTGCACTGGCGGCAGCATTGAGAACGCAGGTCTCCGCACCCGGTGTAAAGCAGACGACAGGGATATCGCCAAAACAATCGTCAAACACAGCTGCCGTATTTGCGTTCTCGGCATCCGATGCCAACGTTTCGGGTAGGCTGTGGCCAAAAGCCGCCGCGCAATCCGGATGATCTTCTTTCCATGCACGCAAGAGCGACACGGCCTCTTTGGCATCAGCGATGCCGGACAGATCAGACCCCAACGTCCGCAGCGCCCAGCCTGTATAGAAGGTATGCACATCGATCAGGCCAGGCATGACGGTACGGTCGCCCAGATCAACTACCTCGTCCGCCTGGGTCAAATACGAAGCTACCTCACACTTGGTGCCAACCGCCTCAATTCGATTGCCACGGACCGCTACGAAACCTTCGAACGGCAGGTCCCCCGTACCGGTAAAGACGCTCTTAGACGTCAGGACCGTTAAACGATCAGACATCACAACCACCTACACCGGAAGCATGCCAGAGATTGCCGTTACGATCAGGCCAAAGACGACCATGAAAATGAAGAACTTCCAAATGGTCTTCCACCATTGGCCAAACGAAATCTTAGCCACGGCAAGGCCGGCGACCGTCATGCCCGCCACGGGACTGATGGTGTTGATGGTCTGATTAGCAAACTGGAGCGCGGTAACGGCAGCTTCGGGATTGAGGCCCATAAGCTCGGTCAGCGGACCCATGACGGGCATGGTGAGCGCCGCAAGTCCAGAACTCGAGGGAACCAGCAAAGAGAGCAGGCCAAGGACGATATACATAAACGTGGTGTAGACGGCAGCGGGTGCACCGGCGAGCGCAGTAGCGAGCGCCTGGAGGATGGTGTCGATGATCATGCCGCCCTCGGCGATGACCAGAATACCGCGAGCGATACCGATAACGATAGCAGCGTACGCAAAATCGGCGAGACCCTTAACGAACTCCTCAGCGATCGTCTGCTGGTCAAGACCGCCCAGGATACCGGCAAGCAAGCCCATGCCAAGGAACACGGCGGAAATCTCATTCATGTACCAGCCCTGGGTAACAAGACCCCAGACGATAATGCCCATACCGCAGGCAAAATCGATAAGTACGAGCTTCTGACGGGTAGTGAACTCTTCCTCGATGGAGGCATCGGTCACGGAAAACTCAACACGCTTGAGCTTGTCGTCCTCGTACGTAATGGACGACTCGGGGTTTTTCTTGACGCGCATAGCGTAGCGCATGGCCCATGCGATACCGACGGCAGTAAAGATGACCCAAGAAACGGCGCGCAGCCACAGCTGAGGATTGCCCTCGATGCCAATGATGCCCTGGGCGATCAAAACATTAAACGGGTCGATGGTCGAAGCACAATATCCCAGGTTAGGACCAAGGAAGCAGATGATGAATGCCGTCATCGAGTCATAACCGATACCCATCATGATGGGAATGAAGATGGCATAGAACGGCAGGGCTTCCTCAGACATGCCAAACGTAGTGCCGCAAATGGACAGCAACGTCATCGTAATGGGAATGATGAGGATGTCCTTGTTCTTGAGCTTTTTAATCACACGGCTCATGCCGGCATTCAAAGCGTTGGTCTTGGTGATGATTGCGAACGATCCGCCAATCAATAAGACGAACGCAACGACGTCGGCAGCCTCCTGGATGCCCTTAGTGGGCGCTTGCAGGACCGCGAAGATATCCTGACCCAGATTGATGGTCTCGCCGGTCTCGGAATCGGTGTAGTTCTTATCGACCTGTTCATAGGTTCCAGCAACGGCGACTTCGCGCTCGCCCGCCGCTGTCGAAATCGTCTTGCGCTGATACTGACCCGAGGGAACGATCCAAGTCAGGACCGCAAAGACAACGATCAGCAAGAACATGATCGTATAGACATGCGGTAATTTGAACTTAAAACGTCTGTTTGTCTTCTTCGCCTTCGTATCTGACATAGATACCTCCAAAGAACTCGAGACTGCATCGCATCTCGCTTCAACGCTTGCATAAGGCAAACGTTCTATGACGTTCTATAGATTACCAGCAGCTTTTCCCGTCATCAAGATAATTTCAAACTGATTGCCGCAACGCGGTTGAACGGTCGCGTTCGCGCCGTGAACGGTATGGAAGCGCCCGGTGAGATGATCCACCGGGCGTTTCCATTCGCAATGTCCTAGATGTCAAAAACGTAGCGAGACCCAACGATCCGCTGACGACCGATGATAAACGGCCGCCGTTGCTCATCGAAAAAGAAGGCTTCCATATAAAACAAGGGTTCGCCAACGGGAACCGCCAGCAACCGAGCGACCTCGGGCGATGCGCACGCGATCTCGAGCGTGCACGGGTCGGTAAACGCGGGCATGCGGCCCGTCTGGTTGCGCACGAACTCAAAAATGGATTGGTTAGATAGAGGCGCCGTTGATAGATAGGCGTTGTCCTCGTAAACGTATATGTTGTTCTCAAGCATGACGGGGACGCCATCGGCAGTACGCACACGCTCGACGCAAATCAAGTCAGTTCCAACGGGAACACCAAAGAACTGTGCTTCGGTAGAATCCGCCGGCAGTATCTTTCTCGAAATGACACACGCCCCCGGTTCCATTCCGTTAACGCGGCATGCGTCCGAAAAACTCTGGACGTCATCCTTCTGGCGAATCTTGCGCTTGAGCTTGGGGGCATTGACGAACGTGCCTTTCCCCTGTCGCTTCGTTAGATAGCCCTGCTGGACGAGCTCCTCAATAGCGCGTCGCACGGTAACGCGGCCAACTTTATAGCTCTCAGCCAATTCGAATTCGTTGGGTATCCGCGCGCCTGCCTTGTAGGCGCCGGAGTTGATTTCGTTTTTAATGATATCAATGACCTGTTGGTACAGCGGTATCGCTGCTTTACCGTCAGTTAGTCCTTCAGTCGGTGGCATATACCCTCTCCCAGCACAATTAAGTCAAAAGCGGGCTCAAGGGCATTCAACAAGCCCTTAAGCCCGCATTAGCATGAAGTATGCTTGCTGCCGCACCAAAATGTCGGGTATTTACTCATCTGACCCGAAAAACGCGCAACTACCGCGCTCCTAAGAAAGCGTGAGCAGCTCCGGCAGCTGGTCGATAATCTTGTCCGCGGCATCCTGGCTAAAGCCAAAGCGTTCCTCGCGCTTGGCAATGACCGTCAGGCCGGCTCGCTTACCCGCGGTAATGCCCGGAACGGAATCCTCAACGCAGCAGCAACGATTCGCGGGCAGCCCCAGCAGGTCCAGCGCATGCAGGTAGATGTCGGGCTCGGGTTTGCTCTCCTTAAACTGCTCGCCGCTCACCACATACTCAAAGGCATCAGACAGCCCGCATGCGTTGAGCACTTCCTCGATGCTAACCATGGGAGACGAGCTGGCAAGCGCAACGCGAACGCCACGGCGCGGCAGCTCTCGAATCGTATCCACGGCGCCTGGGTTAATCAAAGCCTGATAGTCACGCGGACGCTTATGCGCCCACTCGTCCCAACGGGCCAACGCCTCCTCGCCAGTGAAGTGTCCCTTACCGGCGCGCTCAAACCAATCGACCAGCATATGCAGGAAGAACTGATGCGAGGTACCGACCTGCCCATTCAACTCCTCTTGAGTCAGATTAAATCCAAGCTCCTTGGCAAACGCGGCAGTCTCGCCCAAGTAGTAATACTCGGTATCGACAATGACGCCGTCCATGTCAAAGATAACGGCGTCGAACGGAAATGCGGACACGGCACCCTCCCTAACAAAAGGACGCCCGCAAGCAGGCGCCCGAGCCATGCATTAATCGGCGATTCTAACCCAGCAGCTTATCCAGCGCCACCGCAATGCCATCTTCGTTGTTATCGGCGGTCACCATCTGGGCTACAGCCTTAACCTCTTCGACGGCGTTACCCATGGCAACACCGGTGCCGGCCCACTCAATCATGGACTTGTCGTTCTGGCCGTCGCCAAACGATACGACCTCACTGGCATCGATGCCGAGCTTGGGCAGGGCACCCTCGAGTGCGCGGGCCTTGTCGATACCGGGCGCCGTGTACTCAAAGTACCAGTCGGCCGTAAACATGCCCGAAAGCGTCTGCTTAAAGGGCGCATACATCTCCTCGTAATGCGCCTGCAGGTAGGCCGGATCGCCCGCCGTCAGCAGCTTGTCCACGGGATAAGCATCAGCGACCTCATGCAGGCTCTCCACCTCGCGAATCTTAAGATCGCACGCATCGCGCTCGTATTTGACGATGTTTTTCTGCGAGCCGTCAGGCAGCGTGATCATGCAGTGATACGAATCCACGACATGCAAATCGCGACCGAGCGAAATCATAGGGATCACGTCAAAATTACGCAGGTGATCAATCAGACGGTGCAGCTCGTCAGCCGGCATAGCCTGGTCAAAAAGGACCTCATCGGTCTGAGCGTCGACCACATGCGCGCCATTAAAGGCAACCAGCAGACCGTCATGGTTTTGAAGGTCGAGCTCCTGCGCCAAGGCGTGCAGTCCCCATGCGGGACGGCCCGAAGCCAAGATGAGCTTAATGCCCGACTCCTGCGCCGCGAGCAGCTTCTCGCGCGTACGCGGGCTAATCACTTTCTGATCGTTGGTGAGCGTACCGTCGATATCCATCGCGATGGCTTTGATTGCCATATATGCCTCCCTGTCATTGAACAACCTTGTCTGAGCCATCATACAGAACACCCATCGCGACTCCGTTTACAACGGGCAAAAAGTCATATTGTCTCGAACATGAACGGCGTGTGGTCGTGAAGCTTTATCGCTCAGGTCAAATACGTCTGCTAGCGACGCTCATCCGTCGGTGCGCCCTCGACGATCGCGATGCCCGCCGATGCGCCTAACGCGCTGGCGCCGGCCTCGATGAATGCGCAAGCCTCTTCGTAATTATGGATAACGCCCCCCGCCCTGATTGCCACCGCCCCGCCTTTGAATCAG
>UQIT01000012.1 GCA_900541175.1 uncultured Collinsella sp. | reverse complement strand
CGGGATTCTCGCCAGTGCCGCCGCAGAGCCGGTCGAGGTGCATGTCGCCTCGCTCAAGGGGCCGACGTCGATCGGTCTGGTGCGGTTTATGGATCAGGCGGCCGATGGCGAGACGGACAATGAGTTCGACTTTGCGATCAACACTGCCGCCGACGAGATCGTGCCCAAGGTGATTCAGGGCGATGTCGACATTGCCCTGGTGCCCGCCAACGTGGCGAGCGTTCTCTACAACAAGACCGAGGGTGCGGTGCAGGTCATCGACATCAACACGCTGGGCGTGCTGAGCGTGGTGACGGGCGACGCGGACGTGACCTCGTTTGGCGATTTGGCGGGTCGCACCGTTTACATGACGGGCAAGGGCGCCACGCCGGAGTACGTCATGAACTATCTGCTGGAGCGCGCGGGCCTGACCGGCCAGGTGGCGCTTGAGTTTAAGAGCGAGCCCACCGAGGTGCTCTCGGCGCTGCTTGCCGATCCGTCTGCCGTGGGCGTGCTGCCCGAGCCGTTCAAGACCGCTGCCATCGCAAAGAGCGAGGGCAAGCTGTCGGCGCCGGTGAGCCTGACCGATGCGTGGGACGAACTAGCGGGTGACACGGGCTCCCGTTTGCTGACGGGCGTGACCGTGGTGCGCCGAGCCTTTGCCGAGGAACATCCCGAGGCCGTGGCGGAATTCTTGCGCCGCCATGCGGCGAGCGTGAAAGCCGTCAATGCGGCGCCGGCAGATTGGGCACAGGCCGTGGTCGATGCGGGTATCGTCGATAACGCCGCGATTGCCGAAAAGGCGATTCCCGGGTGCATGCTCGTGTGCCAGACGGGGAAGGATATGAAGGCGGCGCTCGGTGGGTACCTGCAGGTGCTGGCCGATGCGGACGCGAGCGCCGTGGGCGGCAAGCTCCCGGCCGATGATTTCTACTACATGGAGTAGCCCGTGCGTGCGTTTGCTCGACAAATGGCAGAGCGTATGAAGGCGGTGGCGGCAGCAGGTGCCGTTGCCGCCTTTTGGCTTGCCGTGTGGGTCTTTGCAGCGGCACTGGTGGCGCAGCCGTTGATTTTGCCGGGGCCAGGTACTGTTGCGGTGGCGTTGCTGCGGCTAGTATGCGATGCCGGCACGTGGGCGATTCTGGTGGGCTCAGGCGCGCGAATCTTGGGTGGGCTGGCGCTTGCCGCGGCGTGTGGCGGCGTGATGGCGGGAGCCTCGGTGTGGTCGCTGACGTTTGCCCGCTTGGTGGCCCCGGCGCTTTCGTTTGTTAAGGCGACGCCGGTTGCCTGCATAGTGGTCTTGCTGCTCATTTGGTTGGGGTCGGCGCGCGTGAGCATTGTGGCGGTCTTTTTGATGGCGCTGCCGGGCGTGTATTTTTCGCTGGTCGAGGGTTTGACGCAAGCGGATAAACCGCTGAAGCAGATGTTCCGCCTGCATGGCGTGCGGGGCTGGCGACTGTTTTGCGCCCACACCTGGCGCGAAGTCCTGCCGTTTGTGCTTTCGTGCGCCCGCGCCGTGATTGGCATGAGCTGGAAGGCCGGCGTGGCGGCGGAGCTGATCGGCATGGCGGTGGGCACCGTGGGTGAGCGCATCTATCAGGCGAAGCTTTTGATTGAGACGGCTGATCTGCTGGCTTGGACCGTGCTGGTCGTTGCCGCCTCGTGGGCTTGTGAGCGCGTGCTGGTGTGGCTGCTGCGGGCTTCGGGGCCCGCAGCATGGCGTGCTGCTGTGCGGGCGCATGGGCGTTGTCCTCGCGGACGTGCAGGCGGCTCTGCTGGCGGCAGGGCTGCTGCGGAGCTTGCGCTCGCCGTGGGCGATCACGCTCCCTGGGCTCCGGCGCTCGACGGACTGGTGCTTCGTGTGCCCGCCGGTGGGCGCGCCTGCGTGATGGGCACCTCGGGCGTGGGCAAGTCGACGCTGCTTGCGCTGGCGGCGGGGGAGTGCGCGCCGTGCTCCATGGTGTTTCAGGATGTGCGCCTGGTAGAGGGCGCCTCGGCTTTGGATAACGTGCTGGTGTGCGCCGACGCGCGCGTGGACGCCTCGAGTGCCGCGGCCCTGTTGCGCCTGCTGGTGCCGGGGGTCGATGTGCATACTCGTGTGGCCGAGCTCTCGGGCGGGCAGCGCCGTCGCGTCGAGATTGCCCGAGCCCTGCTGTGTCCGGGCGGCGCAGTGATTCTGGACGAGCCCTTTACCGGCCTAGATACCGCTGCGCGCGACGCATGCGCCGAGGTCGTGCTCGACTTGCTCGACGGCCGCATGCTGTTGCTTGCTACGCACGATGCCGTCGACGCTCAGGCCCTCAATATCTCGGACATCATCACGCTCTAAATACTTACTCAGCAACAAAATGATCCGTTTTTTCTCCGTCCCCATAGGGTTCGGTATGGTATTCTATCTGCGGGGTAATACTTAGGATTACCAAGTAATACCAACGCAGTAGAAACAAACTCCAGATGCGGGCCAATCGGGTTGCCTTCACAGCCCGTCGCCCAGCCGCGTGGCCCGCATCTATCCGCACCACCGTCGTTTCAAAAAGGAATCGCCATGGCAGAAAACATGACCCCGGTTGTCGCGAAGGTCTTGCCCGAGGAAAAGGCGGCCTTCGCGGCGGCAACCCAACTCGTAGGCACCACGCCGTCCAACGCCATCCGCATGTTCATCGCCGCGTTCAATCGCTGCGGCACCTTCCCGTTCGACATCTCGCCCAGCGGGGCCTTTGGCAAAGACTGTCCCCAACAGCTAGTCGTTGAAGAACGTCCCCAATGACTAGTCGTTGGGAGGAGGTCGGCATGCTCAATGCGCTGGTTTGGGCGCTTGCCTGTTTTGGCGTTGTCGCTGCCGATATAGCCCTGAGCGTGGTTCTGTTTTCTGTTCTCGGTGCCGTGTCGGCGCTGACGGGCTATCCGATCGACAATCTCGATATCCAATGGTTCCAGGCTGCCGCTCAGACGGCGTCGTTTTTGATGGCGCTGCTGTGGTGGCGTTATCTGTGGCCGCGCTCGTTTATGGCGCGCCAGCAAGGCGAGCGCCCGCTCGGTGGGGGAGCAGGCGCGGCATGGAAGCGCATCGTCTGCGTTGTCGTGATCGGCCTTGCCCTGCAGGTGGTCGTTGGCTACGTGACCGACGCTGTGCTGTCGCTGTTACCCGAGGCGGCGGCCGATTACAGCGAACTTGTCGAGGAGACGGGCATGGGCGACACGAGCTATCTGGCCGTCCTGACCACGGTGCTCGGCGCCCCGTTTTGCGAGGAACTGCTGGTGCGCGGTATCATTTTTGAGTTTTCGCTGCGTGCGTTTAATCCACAGTGCCGTCCGCTCTGGAAGCGCCGGCGCCGCGCGAACGCGCAAGACGGCGCCATGGTGCCCTGGGCGGCCCCGAGTACCTGGGGCGTCGCCGCGGCAATCGTGCTGCAGGCGGCGGTCTTCGGCTTTATGCACATGAACTGGGTGCAGGGCTGCTACGCGGGCGCTGCCGGCCTCATTTTTGGTTGGGTACTCGTGACCACCGGAAAGCTCCGCTACACGATCCTGTTGCACTTTGCCTTTAATGCCGGGTCGTATCTCATGACGATGCTCTGGTTTGTGAACACGCCGCTCGACGTGGCAATTACGGTCGCTATCGCCGGCTTTGTGCTGGTAGAGGCGATGCGCTCACTGCTCCGATTGTGCATTCCTGTGCCGCGCGAAGCTGATCGATCTGAGTAATAACGCCTTTAACTGGACCGATGCGTCCTGAACGCACCTGGCGTTTCGCCGAATGCTTCTTTAAATTTTGAGTAAAAGAATGACATGTTGGAGATGCCGACTTTTCGGGCTACATACTGCACGCTGCGCTCGGTGTTATTGAGAAGATATGCCGCCTCTGTGAGCTGCTGGTTGAGCTTGATTTGCGAAAACGTTTTGCCGGTTTTTTGCTTGATCAAGCTGCTGAGATAGCTGGTGCTATAACCCGTATCGCTCGCAATGCTTTCGAGCGTGCAGTCGCCGTAACTTCGCTCAATATGATTCAGAATCGACACGATGCGTTCGTCCGACATGATCGCCTGGTTATCAGTTGCGGAGCGTCGGTACAGTCCTCGTATGAGAACAAGGAATAGGCTGACGGCGAGGTGCCTCATGAGTTCATTGGAGTAGGCATCTTTAAAGTGATATTCGATAAAGAGCATCTCGATGAGGCGTCGCGCATGTCGGGCGTATTCCTCTGGAAGAATGAGATATTTGCGAGCCTCACGGTTTTTGGACACAAAATCAAATAGGAGATTCGTTAATGGTGACGCGCCGGGTAGCTGGCTCAGGAACACCGAATCGAACATTTCCTTTTTGAAGACGATTGAAATGACGATATCGTGCTCGCCCTTAACGTATGGAACGCTTCTGACTACGCCGGTGTTGCAAATGAGCACATCACCCTTTTTAAGGAGCAGTGACCGTCCGTTGACGACAAACGTGCAGACGCCGTCGTACACGTAGTTAAGCTCCATATCCCGATTGATATGAGGAGGAATGTCGGTAAAGCGTGACTCCTTGATAAGGCCCACGGGGTTTTCGTCGAGGGTTTCTTTCCAATCAAACAGATAGACCTCTTCGCCGTTAATGGTTGTGGTTTCCACCCTGTTATATCGCGGGCTGGGCTCTCCCGGATGCGTACGATGCCACTCTTCGGTCTCGGTATGCGTATAGAGCAACTGTTTGAGATTCGAATCCATGGGGTGCTCCAGCGGTGAACGGTAGAATCGATGCCTTGAACGGTATTATATCTAAAAAAATGTTATAAACCCAAGCTTTCTATGCGATATCTTATGCATCTTGTTCTTCCTAGTATTGGGTTATCCGCTGGAGCATCCGATCAAGGAGGGCAAATGGGTAAGTTAAAACATGGATTTGACTCCGACTTTTTATGGGGCGGAGCCATATCGTGCTCGCAGGCTGATGGCGCCTGGAATGAGGGCGGAAAGGGAAAGTCGACGCAGGATTGTCGATGGCTGGATGGCACCTGGACTCATGACCAGATCGAGGACAAGCATCAAAACAACCCCTTCTGCCATGACGAGCTAATGAACGCTCTCGCAGATGATGGCGTTGAGTTCTACCCGTTTAGGCGTGGCAACGACTTCTATCATCACTATCGTGAGGACATCGCGCTTTTTGCGGAGATGGGTCTCAAGCTGTTCCGCACCTCTATTTGCTGGAGCCGAATCTATCCTAACGGAGATGACCTTGAGCCTAACCGCGAAGGCATCGAGTGGTATCGAAGCATGCTGGGTGAGTGCAAAAAGCACGGCATTAAGACCTTCGTCACCATGCTTCACTATGACATCCCGGTAAATCTTGTTACCACATATGGAGGATGGAAGAATCGCAAGACGATTGATTTCTTCGCCCGCTATGTCGAAACAATCGTTACGGAATTGGGCGATCTGGTCGATTTCTGGCTGCCTTTTAACGAGTTCAATGCAGCGCGTTTTTCGCCTTGGGACGGGGTCTGTCTGGTCAAAGACGAAGAGGGAGAGAACTTCGATCGAGCCATCTTCCAGTGCCTGCACCACGAGTTCGTTGCCAATGCGCGTGCCGTCGAGATTGTCCATCGTCTTTCGCCCGATACTCCCGTTGGCGGCATGATCGCTCGATTCTGTACGTATCCTGCCACCTGCCGTCCCGAAGATAACATGCAGGCTATTCACGACGACCAGTATTCCAACTGGTTCTATACGGACGTGATGGCTCGTGGAAAATACCCCGCTTATATGAATCGCTATTTCGATGCGTGCGATATCGAGATTCAAATGGAGCCGGGCGATGAAGAGCTTATCGCCCGCAACACGGTCGACTTCCTGGCCTTCTCGTACTACTTTTCCCAGGTATCCACTTGCGATCAGGGATGGGAGAAGACTGCGGGAAATCTGGTCATGGCAAACAAGAACCCTTATCTCGAGACGAGTGAGTGGGGCTGGCAGCTCGATCCCATTGGCCTGAGGGTTACCCTTAACCAGATGTATGACCGCTATGGGCTGCCCCTGTATATCGCCGAGAACGGCCTCGGTACATCTGATGTGGTCGAGGAGGATGGCAGCATCCACGACGAGTATCGAATCGATTATTTGCGCCAGCACATAAAGTGCCTTAAGGAAGCAGTGATCGATGGCGTTGACGTGCGCGGATACATGATCTGGGGATTCATTGACCTTGTTGCCTGCGGTCCTCTTACGATGGACAAGCGCTACGGGCTTATCTATGTCGATCTGGATAATTGCGGCAACGGCACTGCGGAGCGCTCGCGTAAAGACTCTTTCTATTGGTATCAGAAATGTATCGCCACTAATGGCGAGGATCTTGGGTAGGAGTGATTGCTGTGGCAGACAAGAAGGAACTGGCCGCTCGTGTCCTCGAGCTCGTGGGCGGCGCCGATAACGTTGTTATGGCAACGCACTGCATTACAAGGCTCAGATTCAACCTGAAGGACGATAGCAAGGCAGACCTGGAGGCCCTTAAGACGCTTGACGGCGCCTTGGGCGCGCAGGTTAAAGACGGGCAGTGGCAGGTTATCATCGGCGCCAGCGTGGGGTCGGTATATGACGAATTGGAGCCCATGCTAGGCGACAGGATGGGTGGCGAGGTCTCCGCCGACGCCGAGCAGCCTGAGCTCCAAAAAGGTTCGGCTCGCGTATTCGATATCATCACCGGCATCTTCTCCGCTATCATTCCCGCACTGGTGGCGGGAGGCATCGTAAAGGGCATCCTGGCTGCTATCGCGGCTTTTGGAATCGACGCGGGTGCCGGCGACTTTGCGATATTCAATATGATTTCGGATATCCCGTTCTACTTCTTGCCGTTTTTGCTGGCAATGTCTACAGCTGATAAGTTCCGAGTCAACCGTTCGCTTGCGCTTTGTGTTGCCGGATCGCTGATGTACCCGACCATTGTCAACGCTGTCGGTACGGGCGAGACGCCTCTTGCGCTGTTCGGTTTTACGGTGCCGATTTTTAGCTACGCCGATTCCGTGTTCCCGGTTATCTTTGGCGTCATTGGCTTGTCTTTTGTATATCGTGCAATCGACAAAGTCGTGCCGGATCTTTTTAAGCTCGTTGTCGTTCCGGCGCTCTCCCTTGCTATCGTGATTCCCGTCAACTTGTTTGTGCTCGCTCCGATTGGTGCCTGGTGCGGTCTTGGTCTTGCCAACGGTATCGTTTGGCTATTCTCGACGTTAGGCCCCGTTGCCGGTTTTCTGCTGGGCTTCTTTATGCCGCTTATCGTGCTCTTCGGCATGCATCAGTCAACGAGCCCTATCCAGATTTCCAATATCGCAACGCTTGGGTATGACTATCTGCTCCCGATCTCTTTCTGCCATAACCTCGCCGAAAGCGGTGCGTCTTTTGGTGCAGCCCTGCGCATGACCGACGAAAAGCTCAAGTCCGCTGCAATGACGTGCGCCTTCTCAGCATTTATGGGAATTTCCGAGCCCGCCTTGTTTACCGTTCAGGTTCCTAACAGGACTCCGCTTATCGCTGCGATGATCGCGGATGGCATTGGCGGTGCGCTTACCGTTGTTCTCGGCGCAAAGTGCTTCGGCTTTGTTATGCCCGGCATTACCTCGTTGCCCGTTTATGCCGATCCAAGCGGCAATCCCATGAACCTGATCATGATTGTCGTCTGCATCGCTTTGACTTGGGTTATCTCTGCGGCGCTCTCGTTTGCGCTCTATGGTCGTTTCGACAAAAAGTAACGACGTTTTGAGATAGACAATATTAATCGGCCGCTCGCCGGGGAATCGTTCTGCGACGCCCCGGCGAGCGGCATTTTATTGGTGGGGCGTGTCGTGTCGCCAACGGCGGCATGCCGCCTCGCCGCGCTAGTTGCGGCGACCGCCTCCGTTGGCGCCCTGACGCCCCTGTGCCGCGCGGTTGCGGCCTGCGGTGTTCTGCGCACGCGACATGCCGCTGTGCCCCTTGCTGCCCTTAGGCCCCTTGCCAGCGGCGCCACCGTGGGCCTTGCCGCCCTTCTTGCCTGCGCCATGCCCACCGCCAGCAGACGTCTCGCCCGGGCGCGGCGGCACGGGACGGATCAGGCAATGCTTGGTGTAGCCGATCAGGTCGCGACGGCCAGCCTTTTCCAGCGCCTCGCGTACCAGCTTGTAGTTCTCGGGCTTGCGATACTGGATGAGCGCGCGCTGCATGGCCTTCTCGTGCGGGTCGCGCGCCACATAGATCGGTTTCATGGTGCGCGGGTCCACGCCGGTGTAGTACATGCACGTCGACATGGTGGACGGTGTGGGGTAGAAGTCCTGCACCTGCTCGGGCATGTAGCCCATGTCGCGCACGGCCTCGGCAAGGTCCACGGCTTCCTTCATGGTCGAGCCGGGGTGGCTCGAGATCAGATACGGCACCACGTACTGCTTGAGTCCGTATTCGCGATTCAAGCGTTCAAATTTACGGCAGAATGCGTCGTAGACAGCTCGGCTCGGCTTGCCCATCACGGACAGTACCGCGTCGCTCACGTGCTCGGGCGCTACGCGCAGCTGGCCCGAGACGTGATGCTCCAGCAGCTCGCGTAAAAACTCGTCCGAGGCATCGGCCATGGTGTAGTCAAAACGGATGCCGCTGCGCACGAAGACCTTCTTGACGCCCGGCAGCTGGCGCAGGTCGCGCAACAGCTGCGTGTAGCCGCTTTCGTCGACCACCATGTTCTTGCATACGCTCGGCCACAGACAGCGCTTGTTCTTGCACACACCGTGCTTGAGCTGCTTGTCGCAGGCGGGGCGGCTAAAGTTGGCCGTCGGTCCACCCACGTCGTTGATGTAGCCCTTAAACTCGGGATCGCGCGTGAGCAGCTCGGCCTCGCGCATGATCGAGTCGTGGCTGCGCATCTGCAACACGCGGCCCTGGTGGAAGGTGAGCGCGCAAAACGAGCACTCGCCAAAACAGCCGCGGTTGGAGCTAATGGAAAACTTGATCTCAGCAAAGGCCGGCACGCCGCCTGCCGCGTCGTAGTCGGGATGCCAATCGCGTGCGTAGGGGAGTTCGGCAACCTCGTCCATCTCGTCGGTGGTGAGTGTTGCCGACGGCGGGTTCTGCACCACGTACACGCTGTTGGGATATGGCTCTACCAGGCGATGCCCGGTGATGGGGTCCATATTCTGCTGCTGCACGTTAAAGCTGCGGGCGTAGTTGAGCTTGTCGGCGGCAAGGTCGTCCCAGCTGGGCAGCAGGTCGTAGTCGTAGACCTCGTCGAGCGAACCCGTGCGGTAGACAGTGCCATTGATATAGGTGATCTGGTCCACGGGCAGTCCCGCGTCGAGCGCGTCGGCGATCTCGACGATCGCGTGCTCGCCCATGCCGTAGATGAGGATGTCGGCGCCCGAGTCGAGCAGTACCGAGCGCTTGAGCTTGTCCTGCCAGTAATCGTAGTGGGCCAGACGGCGCAGGCTCGCCTCGATGCCGCCGATGATGATGGGAGCGTCCTTGAACGTCTGGCGGATGAGGTTGCCATAGACCGTGACGGCTCGGTTGGGACGGCGCCCCTCCTCGCCACCGGGGGTATAGGCGTCGGTGTGGCGGCGGTGCTTGGTTACCGAATAGTGGTTGACCATGGAGTCCATGTTGCCGGCACTGACGAGAAAGCCCAGGCGCGGCTCACCGAGCACAGTGATGCTGGCGGGGTCGGTCCAGTCGGGTTGGCAGATGATGCCCACCTTGTAGCCGTGCGCGTCGAGGACGCGGCTAATGATGGCCATGCCAAAGCTGGGATGGTCCACGTAGGCGTCGCCGCAGATGTAGACGAAGTCGCACTGGTCCCAGTCGCGCGCATCCATGTCGGCGCGGCTGACGGGGAGGAACTTATCGCGGCCTGGACGCCAAGGACGGACGGGCGTCGCTTGGGAATGCTTGGTGCGGGCGACCGTGGCCTGCGCCTTGCCGCCGCGCTTTTGCTGCTGGCCCTGTTTGCCCTGCTGTCCGCGTTGGCTGTTCTGAGCGTGCTGAGGCTTTTTTGCCACGATCCCTCCCGGTGTTTGTATGCTGCACGTAATTGTAACTAGTCTTTTTGGGACGGGGCTAAAAAGACTGGTGGAGTACACGAGCTGGTGGATCGGCGCGTCAGTGCGGGTGTCGGCGCCGCGCCCGCTGTTTGTTTCCAGACTGTGTATCTGCGCGTTGGAGAACCCGTCTCGCGCGCACGCCATGTTGTCAATGGGTTACAGTATGAACGGCGGCTATGTTTCCGCCAACGCACGAGAGAGTCGTCAACAGGGAGGATGCACGGCGATGCAGCGTGCCAAACAGATATCGGAGTCTATTGAGCTGGGCATCATCTTGGCGCTCGCCGGTGGCTTTATGGACGTTTATTCGTACATTGGGCGCGACCATGTTTTCGCTAATGCGCAGACGGGCAACATCTTGCTGGTGGGCGTGAGCATCTCGGAGGGCAATTGGGCACTTGCGGGGCGCTACTTCTTCCCCGTGGTGTCGTTTGCCGTGGGCATTATGCTTGCCGACCTGGTACACGAACGGTTTGGCAGCGTGATTCACTGGCGCCAAGTGACGGTGTTCTTTGAAGCCGTCATCTTGCTGGGCGTGAGCTTTATCCCGGGCGGCAATTTCAACCTGCTCGCCAACTGCCTCACCTCGTTTGCCTGCGGCATGCAGGTCGAGAGCTTCCGCAAGATCCACGGTCACGGCATCGCTACGACCATGTGCATCGGCAACTTGCGCAACGCGCTACAAAACGTGGACGATTACATCATCACCCACAGGCGCGGCTTTTTGGAAAACGGCCTGCTGTACTTTGGCGTGATCTTTACCTTTGTGTTTGGCGCCGTGTTGGGCAACTGGTGTATTGAGCGCATGGGCCTGCATGCCATCGTCGTGGCGAGTTTGCTGCTGTTTGTCGCGTTTGCCATCATGTTCATCGACCGCGAGCGCGACTTGCACAGGAAATGGGCCCGCATCATAGCTGACTGGCAGACCGCGAGTCTTAAGCGCTAAGGTGCATGTTTGTAACAACATTCAGGAGCCAGAAAAACTATCTAGCTCCTGAATGTTGTTACGAACTGCTTTTTGCGATTTATTCGAGATGCTCTTCAATCCGAGCCCTAAGAAGGGCAATGGCTGTAGGTATTCCAATTGCGGCGGCTAATTCGGCTTTATCCAAAACCTGTATGCTAAAGCACGATTGTTTATCACATTGAAGGACGATAACTGAAGATAGCTTCACTTCCCGTTGGCTGAATATACCGTAATCTCCAAATAGGAAGTTACCTTTTATTGTGTAATTCGGTATGTTCGTTACGCACTTCATCTCAAGTCTGTTTAGGCCATAATCAAACACCGCAACTTCCTCGTGTTCGATGATGAGCGCAACCCTGGGCATGTTGCTAAAACCGCCGTCGACGACAGTGAAGAGTTTTTCATTTGCATCGTCATAAACGGTATATTTAAGACTCAATAGCTATCCTAGTGGACCCGTGAACCCATGTTTTTTGATGTTGAGGTTGTTTCCCGCTGGGTTGATGAGAGCCAGAGTATGCGGATAAGGGTTACCTTCAATTGAGATTTGATATTCGTTTGTAGCTGTCTTGCTCGATTTAGGACCACTAGCCACCATGTGTCATCGCCTCGATCGAATTGGAACCGTCTTCTGCTTCGTGCGGAGAATTACGCTGTACGTTGCAGTAGATGCAGCTGCAATAACCGCATGGGCAATTTCTAACAAAATGAATGACGTTATTTGCTGTATGCATGTTATTCATTACAAAGTATCTTTTTATAAACGTATTGTCAAACATATATTGCTAAAACAGAAACAATTTATAGACTGAGTCGGTTGTATTCTTTGGGCGATTGCTCCTAGAATCTAGCCTTCGCTGCTGTCGGGAGGGAAGGGCTAAGGCCCCGTTAGTATGTTGAAGCGCTTTAAATTATTTGACGTTCTCACGTGTTTTTTGTTTCAAAAGCGTTAGGATGGGACTTATAGTGCGGGGCGTAACGGGTGCCCCGCGCACGATAGGAGGCTATCAATGGCTAATCGTTTCGTTCTCAACACCATTTCTTACCATGGTTCCGGCGCCATCAAGGAGATCCCCGGCGAGCTCCAGCGTCGCGGCTACAAGAAGATCTTCGTCTGCTCCGACCCCGATCTGGTCAAGTTTGGCGTTACCGCTAAGGTGACCGACGAGCTCGACGCCGCCGGCATCGCTTGGAGCCTCTACTCCGAGATCAAGCCCAACCCCACCATCCAGAATGTCAAGGACGGCGTCGAGGCCTTCAAGGCCGCCGAGGCTGACGCTATCGTGACCATCGGTGGCGGCTCCTCCATGGACACCGCTAAGGCCATCGGCATCATTATCAACAACCCCGAGTTCGCCGATGTCCGCAGCCTCGAGGGCGTTGCTCCGACTAAGAACCATGCCGTGTTCACCATCGCCGTGCCGACGACCGCCGGTACTGCCGCCGAGGTGACCATCAACTACGTCATCACCGACCCCGAGAAGGTCCGCAAGTTCGTGTGCGTCGACACCAACGACGCCCCCGAGGTCGCCGTCGTCGACCCCGACATGATGGCTTCCATGCCCGCCGGCCTGACTGCTTCCACCGGCATGGACGCTCTGACCCACGCCATCGAGGGCTACACCACCAAGGGCGCCTGGGAGCTCTCCGACATGTTCCACTTTGAGGCCATTAAGCTGATCAGCGAGAACCTGCGCGACTCCGTCGCCGAGGCCAAGTCCGGTCAGCCCGGCTCCGGCCGCGAGGGCATGGCCCTTGGTCAGTATGTCGCCGGCATGGGCTTCTCCAATGTTGGCCTGGGCATCGACCACGCCATGGCTCACACCCTGTCCGCTCACTACGACACCCCGCACGGCGTCGCCTGCGCCATGCTGCTGCCGATCGCCATGGAGTTCAACAAGCCGGTTTGCGCTGAGCGCCTGGCCAAGGTTGCCGTCGCCATGGGCGTTGACACCACGGGCATGAGCACCGACGAGGCCGCCGATGCCGCCATCGCCGCCGTCAAGCAGCTCTCTGCCGACGTGAACATCCCGCACGTCTGCGAGGCCATGAAGGCCGACGAGATCGAGGTCTTGGCCAAGGACGCCATGGCCGACGCCTGCTTCCCGGGTAACCCGCGCGAGGCGACGCTCGACGACGTCATCGAGCTCTTCAAGAAGATCTGCCCGGCTGCCTAGCCTAGTTTGGTGTTCATGCCCGTGTAGGCGTATGGCTTTTTGCCTGGCCGCTGCCCCCGCCGTGCTACGCACGGCGGGGCTTTTTGTGCTGCGTCGATGCCCCGAGACGGGCAAAACCAAGGCATACTGCCCGCTGCGGATAGGTGGTGCACTTCCCAGCGTGCATTTTTGGGAGTATTCAGCAAGCTCTTAAAAATGCATAACGTTTTGAATGGCCCGTAGTGGCCCGCAGGCGCCCATCGACAGCCATTGTGGGCGGGCTATCGATGAGCGGAGGGGGTTGTTACTGAGTTTTTGCTTTGCGACGACCTGCAACACTGCTGTAACCGCGTCGTTTTGTCGTTCGCGATGGGGCTGTTGGGGCCCACGGTGCTGAATACTCCGTTTTTTGCACGGCCCAAGGTGGGGCACCCTGAGACGAAGCAAAAAGATGCCTCATTTCTATGCAGATACCGATAGGATTTATGCAAGATTGGGATTGTAAACCGTGCACGTGCACAAAACCGGTGCGGGGACGTCTGGAGTCGGCTCGGCTCCTGGGGCATTGCACGTGCAGAACGGTTAAAATCGGGACTCGGTCTTAGTTTTACTTGGAAGGATGCATATGACTTCTAATATTGATGCTTCTCTAGAGGAGACGCTCTCCTATATCGCAGGACAGCTTAAGACGCTGACTTCTATTGCTTCGCCTACCGGCTATACCCGTGCGGCGACTGATTATCTGATGGAGACCCTGCGCGATATGGGGTTTGGGCCTGAGCGTTCTAATAAGGGTAACGTGCTCGTTGAGCTTGGCGGCGAGGGCGAGCCGCTTGTGTTGGCGAGCCATGTCGACACCCTGGGCGCCATGGTGCGCTCCATTAAGGACAATGGCCGCCTGCGTCCCACGACGCTTGGTGGGCACCAGTGGTCTACGGCCGATGGCGAGAACTGCACCGTCTACACGCGCGACGGCAATGTGTACACGGGCGTGGTCCTCAATACCGAGCCTTCGGCGCATGTGGCCGACGAGCCGGTCAAGACCATCGAGAAGAACATGGAAATCCTGCTCGATGAGAATGTCGACAGCAAGGACGATGTGCTTGAGCTGGGCATTCAGACCGGCGACATCATCGCTATGGATCCGCGTACCACGGTGACGGAGAGCGGCTACATCAAGAGTCGCTTCCTTGACGACAAGCTGTCCGCGGCGATTCTACTGGGTCTCGCCCGCGCCGTCGCCGCTGGCGAGGTGACGCTTTCGCGTAAGGTTTCGCTGCTCTTTACCGTGTACGAGGAGGTCGGCCACGGTGGTGCCTTTGTGCCGGCCGACACGCGCGAGATGATCAGCGTGGACATGGGCTGCGTGGGTGACGACCTGGGCTGCACCGAGTGCATGGTTTCGATTTGCGCCAAGGATTCGGGCGGTCCGTACAACTACGACCTGGTAACCACGCTGTCCAACATCGCGCGCGAGCTTGAGCTCGATTACGCCATCGATGTGTACCCGCATTACGGTTCCGACGTTGAGGCTACGCTTTCGGCCGGTTATGACATTCGCCATGGTCTGATCGGCCCCGGCGTGTACGCGAGCCACAACTACGAGCGCAGCCACATGGACGGCGTGCGCAACACCTACGAGCTCGTCCGCGCCTACGTTCAGCGCTAGACGCATTTATAGCGCGTGGCAAGTTAAGAGCGTCCTAGCCGGTATAACGTTGCCGGCAGGGGCGCTCTTGTGCGTTGCGGTGAAATAGGGACTGTTTGGCGGTTTTAAACGCTTAAACAGTCCCTATTTCACCGCAACTTATGAAGGGGATGGGGCTACTTGATGGCTGCCGTGACGGTACCGCCGCCCAGGACGATGTCGCCGCGATAGACTACGACGGCTTGGCCGGGGGCGATGGCTCGCTGGGGCTCGTTAAAAGTTAGCAGCATTTGCCTGTCTGCGCCGCGCGTAAGGGTCGCTGCCTGGTCTTTCTGACGGTAGCGGTACTTGGCGTCTACGCGAATGCCGCCGGCATCCAGCTCGGCCTCCATGCGCGCGTCCGGCGCGCTCCAGATCCACTCATCGGCCGTGAGCGCCGCGGCGGTCAGGTCCTCGGCCTCACCCAGATGCACGGTGTTGTTGACGGCGTCGACGCCTGTCACGTATACGGGATGCGCCATCGCTACGCCCAAACCCTTGCGCTGGCCGATGGTATAGCGCAGTGCGCCGTTGTGGCGCCCGACCACGCTGCCGTCGCGCCATACGATGTCGCCCGGTGCAGCGGCATGTCCGCAGCGGCGCTCGATATAGCCCGCGTAGTCACCGTCTGGAATAAAGCAAATATCCTCGCTTTCGGCCTTCTTGGCGTTGATGAAGTCCTGCTCGGCGGCAATGCGGCGCACGTCGCGCTCCTTGTCCAGGCCTGCCAGCGGAAAGATTGTGCGTGCCAGGCGCTCTTGCGTGAGCGAATACAAAAAGTAACTCTGGTCCTTTTTGGGGTCCTCGCCGCGATGCAGCTGCCAGGTGCCGTCGGGCGCCTGGCTCGTTTTGGCGTAATGTCCCGTTGCGATGTAGTCGCAGCCCATGTCCAGCGCCGCATCGAGCAACGCGCCAAACTTAATGTGGCGGTTGCAGATGATGCACGGGTTGGGCGTCAGCCCCTCCTGGTAGGCGTTCACAAAACGCTCGATAACACTGTGGTCGAAGGTCTGCTGCAGGTCGAGCACATGGTGGGGTATCCCCAGGCGCTCGGCGACGGCCTTTGCATCGGCGATGTCGCGGTCGACCTTACTCGTGCCCGTGGCGGGGTCGGGCGCGGGGCAGGTGAGGCGCATGGTGGCGCCGACGCATTCGTAGCCCTGGCTTTTGAGCAGGTACGCGGTCACGCTAGAATCGACGCCGCCGCTCATGGCGACGAGCACGCGCTTGTTGTGCATGGGGAGGTTCTCCTTGGTGGCATGTGGCCAAAAAAGAAAAGCGGCGCGGGAGGCTGGTTCCGCGCCGCAGACATTGTAGCAAGTTCGGACGTCTCGTGGGACACCCTAACGAGATGGGCTCAGGCAGCCAGAAGAGAGGATAGGCCGGCATGCCATGGGCCTATCGACAAGTGACGGGCCCTTAGTCCTGGAACAGTGCCGTGGACAGGTAGCGCTCGCCGGTGTCGGCAAGCAGGGCCACGATGGTCTTGCCCTCGTTTTCGGGGCGCTTGGCCAGCTGCAGCGCGGCCCACACGGCGGCACCGGACGAAATGCCCACGAGCACACCCTCCTTGTGGCCCACGGCGCGGCCGGTGGCAAAGGCGTCGTCGTTCTCGACGGGGATGATCTCGTCGTAGACCCGGGTGTCGAGGACGTCGGGCACAAAGCCGGCGCCGATGCCCTGGATCTTGTGCGGGCCGGCCTGGCCCTTGGAGAGCACCGGGGAGGTGGCGGGCTCGACGGCGACGACCTTAATCTCGGGGTTCTGCTCCTTGAGGAACTCGCCCACGCCGGTCACGGTACCACCGGTGCCGACGCCGGCGACGAAGATGTCGACCTTGCCGTCGGTGTCGTCCCAGATCTCGGGGCCGGTCGTGGCCTTGTGGATGGCGGGGTTGGCGGGGTTCACAAACTGGCCGGCGATGATGCTGTTGGGAGTCTCCTTCTGCAGTTCCTCTGCCTTGGCGATAGCGCCCTTCATGCCCTTGGAGCCGTCGGTGAGCACGAGCTGCGCACCGTATGCCTGCATCAGCTTGCGGCGCTCGACGGACATGGTCTCGGGCATGGTGATGATCACCTTGTAGCCGCGGGCGGCCGCCACCGAGGCGATGCCGACGCCGGTGTTGCCGCTCGTGGGCTCGATGATGGTGTAGTCGCCGCCGCGCACGAGCTTGCCTGTCTTCTCGGCCTCGTCAATCATGTTCTTGGCGACGCGGTCTTTAACTGACCCGGCGGGGTTGAAGTATTCGAGTTTGACGAGCACACGAGCCTTGAGGTCCTCGTCGGCCTCAAAGTGAGTGAGCTCCAGGAGCGGGGTGTGGCCGATAAGCTGATCGATGGACGTGTAAACCTTGCTCATGGTGAACCTCCAAAGTGTTCAAGTTGCTGGTTGCCGTGTGGTTTCACGGTGCGTGTAGCAGCTAAACCCATAAACCTTATAGGTTGTTCGTTTAGCTGTTGGGAAGCATACTAGACACTAAAGCCTAGTAATGCAATAGGAAATAGAAGATTATTACGAGCTGATTAACCATCTTGACCGGAACGGGTATTTTCAAAACCAATTTTTCGGCTAGAATTTCTACGGACTAAATGACCGAAAGGCAGCACTATACATGTTGGTTTCTACAAAGGGCAGATATGCCCTGCGCGTTATGGTCGATCTGGCCGAGCACCAGGCGGCCGGTCGCATCCCGCTCAAAGAGATCGCGGCGCGACAGGGGATTTCCGAGAAATATCTCGAGAACATCTTGGCTACGCTCGTGCGCGCCAACATGCTTTCGGGCATGCGCGGCAAGGGCGGCGGCTACGTGCTCACGCGCCCGCCCGAGCAGTACACGGTGGGCGAGATCCTGCGCCTGACCGAGGGCAGTCTGGCACCGGTTGCATGCCTGGATGGCGACTGCAAGGGCTGCTCACGCTCGGATGAGTGCCCCACGCTCGACGTGTGGAAGAACCTGGACAAGCTCATCAACGACTACCTCGACGGTGTGACACTCGATCAACTTGTCGCTCCCAACCATGGCTACGACTACGTCATCTAACCCACACCTGCCATTTGGGGACGGGGTAGAAATGGTAGATTCTCTCGCCCTTTGAGACTTGACAAATAAGAAGGCCGCCCATTTTTGCGATGGGCGGCCTTCGTTTTGGGCTGTTGAGACGGGTACGGCCGGAATGGCCGTTTTAGTCCTCGGCGATGCTGTCGAGGATGCTGCGCGTGATGGATACCAGGATACTGCCCATAAAGGCCGATCCAAAGCTGGCGATGGAGATGCCCGCGCCCAGCAGATTGACCGACAGGTAGCTGGCCAGCTCGAGCATAAAGCTGTTGACTACGAGCTGAAAAACACCAAGCGTAATAATAGTGAGCGGCAGTGAGATGACGGTCAGGAACGGCTTGACGAGCGAATCGACAATGTTCAGGAACAGTCCCACAAAGGCAAAGCAGACCCAGGTCTCGGCAAAGCCGAAGGGTTGGATACCGGGGACGAGGAACGTGGCGATCGCGATGGCGATCGAGGTGAAGAGCCAGTTAAGCATAAAGCGCATGGCGTGAATCCTTTCTTGCGCCGGGGTTGCTGGCGTCGCGTGAAGCGGCTTGCGGCGGCGACCTGGATGGTTGCGCGGGCGCGCCGCGGTGTTTGGGCGCCCATTGTCTCAAATATTCGTGGAGCTTACGTGCGCATACGGTTTCTAAACGGCGTTCGTCCTGAAAAACGCGCCGCTGGCAGAGAGTCTTGTCGCTTTAGTTTGGTGGTGTGCTACACTGCTACGGGCAAAAGCCACAGGCGTTGCCCTATTGCATAGAACGGGCGAACGATGCCCGATGTCAGTATCAACTTCGATGCCTTTTGGCGGGTTTGGCGGTGATCGATGAATATCGAGAACATGTTTGACAAGCCTGATGTCAAGCAGCTGGTCCACGCATTTAGTCTTTTGGATGACGAGAAGGATATCCAAGCGTTTTTGACCGATATCTGTACGCCGCGCGAGATTTGCGACCTTTCTCAGCGTTTGCAGGTTGCGCGCTATTTGGACGAGGGCGAGCCTTATGTTGAGGTTCAGGCCCGTACCGGCGCTTCGTCCACCACGGTGAGCCGCGTTTCAAAGGCGCTGAACGGCGAGTACGGTGGCTACCGCAAGATCCTCATTAAGTTGGAGGATGGCGAGTAGGCCGCGCAAAACCAATTGTTCAAAACCGCTCCTCCGGGGGCGGTTTTTATATGCCCGCAATCGGCTGGTTCGTTGGGGTCAGGTTGCTTTGTACCAAAAGATGGAGCTGTGGTGGCAATGTGTCCGCGTGGGCGGGTAGGATGGATGCATTGATTATTGCGAACAGTTTGAGCGGAGGACCATGCCTGTTCGAATCTATACCACCAATGCCGGCACGGATTTGAGCGATGCCGAGTCGGCGCTGCTTGCCGACCTTATTGCCCGTCACGGGCGTGCCGTGTTGCTGGCACCAACGTTTGCCGAGCTCGACCTGTGCCGTCATGATGCGGCGGAAGCCGGCGTTTCGCTGGGTATCGACTACAAGACGCCTACATCGTGGCTTCGCTCGCTTTGGGAGCTTTTGGGCGACGGGCGCCGTTTCGTCGACAACCTGCAGCGCCAGATGCTGTTTTTGGACATGGTCACGCGTCTCGACGATGCCGACCTGCAGCCGCTTTCGCGCAGCCAGGGCACGGTGCGCATGTTTGCGCGCATGGCCCGCGATGTGCTGCCGGGTGTGGCGGGGACGACGGCCGAGCGATGCGGTAGCAACAATTGCCAGCCTGAGCCAAAAAGCGATGCCGAGGCTCGTGTGTTTGAGCTTTTGCGTGCCTACGCGGGCGGTTTGGACCGTCGAGATATGGTCGAGCCCTGCGAAGCCGCCGATATGATGGCAGAAGCCCTGGCGAACAACCTGCCGGGGTGCGCTCGCGCCGTCTGCGTGCGTGGTGTCACGTCGTTTACGCATAGCCTGCTCGAGCTGTTGTCGGCCGTGGCGAACAGCGGGGGAGAGGTTGTCGTGCTGCTGGCTTGCGAGCAGGCGGCGATGCGCGAGGACCTGGCCGCCGCCTTTGATGCCCGCGGCGTGCTGTTTGAGGCCGCCCCGTTGGGGGAGGACGCCGCTGTGCCCGAGACCGCTTCTGCGCCTGCTGCTCAACCTATTTTTATAGAGGTGGCCGGCCCCCATGCCCGCGCCCGCGCTTATGTGGATGCTCTCGAGAACCTGGTCGCGGCATGTGAGGAGTCCGTGTCGCGCGACGGCGCCGCGACGAACGCCGACCCCGCGCGCGTGCTCGTGGTTTCCGCCCGGGCGCCCCAGCTGTTTGGCGAACTCGCTGCTCGTTTGGCGGCGCGTCACATTGCGGCCGAGACAACCGAGTTCACGGCGTTTTCCCAATCCATCGCGGGCAGGCAGTTCACGGCGCTCGCCAATCTGATCGAGCGCATGAAGGCCGCCGACGAGGGCACCGCCTCCAAGACCGAGTGGTGGCCCGCCCCGGAGCTTACCGACTGGATTTATAGCCCGCTTTCGGGTGCCGACGCTGCGAGCGCCCGCGGCTTCGACAAGAACGTGCGCCTGTCGCGCAGCAAGACCACGGCGGGCGTCAAGAGCCTGCTGCAGAGCGTGCAGGGCCAGGTGAGGGGCGCCCGCAAGGCCGCCAGCGAAGAAAACTGGTTTAAGAACGTGCCATGCGTGGTCTCGGACGTGTTTCAGGCGCTGTGGCGCGACAAACCCGTGACGGCGCTCAAGGCCATGCTCGCCGTTGCCGAGGCACTGCCCGATCGCGCTCTAGGCGGCCTTGACGGCCAGGCCCGTCGCCAGGCAGAGACGGCTCTGCTGCGCCATGCCATCGACATCCTTATGAACGATGCTCGCGCGCTCGACGTGTCGCAGGCCGCGACCGTACCGGTTCTCGACGGCGTTCGAACCAAGGTGGACAAGCGCGGTACCGCTTACGATTACGAGACCTACGAGGTCGATCGCACGCCACGGGCGCAAGTGCGCTTCGTGTCGCTTGCCGATGCGTCGGTTTTGCGTCCTGGCGGCTACGATGCCGTGCTGTTTGCCGATGTCGACCTGGACAGCTATCCGCTTTCGCACGAAGAGGGCCCGCTTGCCACGTTGACGGCCGAGCTGCGCCGCGACGGCGTGTCTTTGGAGCCCGCCGCCCTGCTGCGCGTGCGCTTTGGCCGTGCGATGCAGGCGGCGAGCGGTCCGGTCGCGCTCGCCCGCGTGACGCACGATCGCCAGGCGCGCGAGTGCTACCCGGCAGCCGTATGGACCGAGCTGCGGGCACATGCCGAGGCCGCTGGCGCTGCCAAGCCCACGCGCGTGGGCGAGGGCGATATCATCGCCGACTTTGATCCCGCTGCAGGCGAAGGTCTTAGGCGCGAGCGCGTAACCTGCGAAGCTCCTCAGCATCTGAGCGATGAAGCCATTCCGTATCTGGTCCTGCGCCGTCGCGATGGCGAGGGCGAGGACGCGCCGCTCGTGCCGCGTCTGACGTCCGCCTCGCAGATCGAGGCCTATTCTACCTGCCCACTGTGCTGGTTCGTGTCGTATCGCGTCAAGCCCCAGTCTATCGACGCGGGCTTTGGCAACATGGAGAAGGGCAACTTTGTCCACGACGTGCTGGAGCATCTGCATGCCCGTCTGCCCCAAGAGGGCATGGAGCGCGTGACGCCCGAGAATTTGCCGCGTGCACAGGAGCTACTGCACGAGGTCTTTGACGAGACGTTGGCCGAGCACGCCGGCAAGCGCGGCACGGAGGGCCCGCTGGTGCCGCTCTCTGCGGTGGAGGAGCGCCAGGTGGCCGAGATCTTGCCGCAGCTGGAGGGTGTGCTTGCCTACGAGTCCGAGGCACTTGTCCCCTTTGCCCCGCGCTACCTGGAGTTCGCCTTCAACGAGCTCAAGGTCGAGTATGCCGGCTGGCCGCTTGGCGGGCGCATCGACCGCGTGGACGTGGACGCCGAGAATCGTGCCGTGGTGATCGACTACAAGCACCGCACGGGCGTTGAGGAGTTTAAGCTCGCCGACCCTACGGTGCGCGACGAGGAATCGGGCACGGCGCCCATCGACGATCCGCGCTGGTTGCCGCCACATACCCAAACGCTCATCTACGCCCAGGCCATGCGCCGGGCGCTGGATTTGGACACCCGCGCGGCGCTCTACTTTTCGACCAAGGGCGGCAAGCCGGCGTTGCGCGGTGCCGCGAGCGCCGAGCTGCTCGAGGAAGAGCGCGGCGACGGTCGTATCCCGGGCCTCAAGAAGGGCTTCCCCGGCGAGGGTGGCAGCATGGACTTCGACGCCCTGCTCGATCGCGTGGAGACCGGCATCGCCGAGCGTCTGCGCGAGCTCGAGGCGGGCAACGTTGCCGCCGTCGACCCGACGTCGGCTCAGGCCGCGCATGCGCGCTGCTCGTATAACCACGAAGGAACGTTTGTAAGGAGGGACGTGTAGACCATGGATCTTTCGACTTTGATGCCGCAACAGCTGCAGATCGTCAAAACGCTCGACCGTCCGCTGTTTGTCTCGGCGGGCGCCGGTTCGGGCAAGACCTTTACCCTCACGCGCCGCATCGTCTACGCGCTCTCGCCCGAATCCGGTCCGTTTGTCGAGCATCTGGACCAGGTGCTCGCCATCACCTTTACCAAGGATGCCGCGGCCGAGATCCGTGACCGCGTACGTCGTGCGCTTATCGACGAGGGCATGGACGAGGAAGCGCTGACCGTCGACGATGCATGGATCTCGACCATTCACGGCATGTGCTCGCGTATCCTGCGCGCGCACGCGCTGGAGCTGGGCATCGACCCCGAGTTCACGGTGCTCACCGATACCGACGAGCTCATGGATCAGGCTGTTGAGCATGTGCTGGCCCGCGCGACGGCGCCCGATGCCGCCCCCGAGCTCGCGACATCGCTCAAGGCCCTCTACGCCTGGTATCCCATGGCGGGCGAGGGCGGCCCCTTTGGCGCCGGCGCCACCATCAGGGGTCTGGTGCGCGAGCTGCTGGAGCTGTCGAGCCAGTTGCCGGGCGGTATGGACGACGTGCGCGTGGCGCGCGGCCAGGCCGATACCTCGGCACTCGCCGATGCCTATCGTGCGGCGCTGGGCGCAAGCAAGGCCGCGACCGAGAAGGCGCAGGCGGCGCTCGATGCCATCGACGCGTTCGAGGCGAGCGGCAAGACCATGGCCGATGCGGCGCGACTCATGATGTCGTGCGCCATGCCGCGGGCGAGCAAGGCGTTCCCCAAGGAGCAGGTCGAACTGCTCAAGGCAGAGGCTGCCGATGCATTTATCAATATCGTGCTGGCCTGCGGTGGCCCCGCGCTCGATGCGCTGGTGGGGCTTGCCCGTGCTGTGGAGGCGGAGTACCGTGCGCTCAAGGCCGGCCAGTCCGCCCTCGATAATAATGACCTGCTGCGTATGGCCTACGAGGCCCTGCGCGATTACCCTGCCATCCGTGCTGCGTACGAGGGCCGCTTTAAGATGGTCATGATCGATGAGTTTCAGGATACCGACCAGATGCAGGTCGATCTGATACGCTACCTGACGGGTGCGGGGGGGCGCGCGCTGTGCACCGTGGGCGATGCACAGCAGTCCATCTATCGCTTCCGTGGCGCCGAGGTCGAGGTGTTTCGCCGCCAGGAGCGCAAGGTGGGCTCCTCTGCTGCGCCCGAGACGGCTGTCGCATCCGATGCCCCCGCTGGCGAGCTCGTCAAACTCGTGCGCAACTTCCGCAGCCATGACGAGGTGCTGCGTTACGTGGCACGCGTCTTCGACGGCGATGACGGCGGCCTGATGCAGGGCTTTTTGGATCTTGAGGCGAGCGACGGCCGCAAGGACACGCTGGTGGCGGACGCCTCGCGCCGCCAGGCCCTCTTTGTTGCCGGCGGCAGTATGCAGGAGCGCACACAGGCCAAGGCCCGCGCGATCGCCGAGCGCTTCCGCGCGCTTGCCGATGCCGGCCAGCCCCAGGGCGGCATGGTACTGCTGCTGGGCCGCATGACCAACGCCGATGTCTACGCCCAGGCCTTCCGCGATCAGGGGCTCGACTGCGTCATCGCAGGCGGCTCGGTCTTTGCCCAGGCAGCCGAGGTGCAGACGGTGCGTGCCCTGGTCTGCGCGCTCGCCAATCCGGCCGATACGGCGCAGGGCCTTATGCCGCTGCTCGCCTCGCCGATGTTTGCGCTCGGCGCCCAGGAGTTCCTGGCGCTGGCGACCAAGCTCGATAGCGAGACAGGGGAGACCTCGCGCCGGAATATCGACATGGGCATCATGAGCGATTTCGACGTGCCGGGTTTGCAAGACTTGCCGCTTGTGACGCGCGCCCGCGAGGTGCTGCGGTATGCGCTTCGTCGCGTGGGCCGCGATTCGTTCGCCGCCATCGCGCGCGACGTGGTCAACGCCTCCGGCTGGTTTGTGCGTCTGGGACAGCGTGGTCCCGAGGGCAAGGCCATTGCCGCCAACGTGCTCAAGGCGCTCGACGCCGTGGCTGAGGCTGAGGCCGAGTTCGGCAACTCGCCGCGTTCCATCGCGCTGGCCTTCGACCGCTTCTTGGCGGGCAAGGAAGCCCCGGGTGCCCTCAACGAGGAGGGCGACGGCGCGGTGCGCATCATGACGGTGCATGCCTCCAAGGGTCTGGAATATCCGGTCGTGGCGGTCGCCGAGTGCTTTGGCGTGCGTAAGTCCTCGGGTGCGGCACAGATGGGTCGCGTCGAGGGCGGAGCGCAGGTCGTGGCACTGCCGGCACGCTTCGACGGCGTTAAGCTTGCCGACGGTACCTTTGTGAAGGGCGACGACGTCAAAAAGCAGTTTGAGCACGCGTTTAAGGGCAAGGGAACGTCGCTGTGGCTGCCGCCGGAGCTCATGGAGGACGTCTGTGCGACGGGTTCTCCCGCCGAGGCATTTGCTCGCCTGCGCAACGACGACCTGCAGCTTTCGCTCGAGGAGCGGGCTCGTCTGCTCTATGTCGCCATGACGCGTGCGCGCGAGCTGGTGATCTTGGCGATGGATGCCGGCGCGAGCCGTGGCAAGGTGACGGCGCCGACCTTCGATGTCGAGACGGATCTGACCTACGATGTCCTGCGCCGCATTCTGCCGACGGACGCTCTGGACATGCCGCAGCTCGATGCCGACCGCCTGGTGTTCGACAACTCCCAACCGGGCGACTACGAGCTCATTTCGCTTTCGGACTTTACCTTTGGCGAGCAGGCGTTTGAGGCCAACGCTTCGCTGGATGCCGAGGGCAGGCTTGTTCGTGGCGATGCGGAGCCGGAGGGTGCCGGTGCAGATGCCCGCGCCGCCGTTCCCGGTCCTGCCGACCCCAAGCCCGATTCGTTTGAGCTTGTGTATCCCCAGGCAGTGGGCGTGCGCATGGGCATCTGTCCGTTCCCGGCGCGTGACTCGTATAGCTACTCGTCAATCGCCGCGGCACTCCATGCCGAGACGGAAGACCGCGCCGCCGAGGCGCGTGTTCCCATGGACGAGTCCGGCGATGATGCCGAGTCGGATGGTTCCGAGATGACGGATGCGGACGTGGCCGCTGTCGAGCTCGCCGGCAACCCCATGGCGCTGGGCTCGGCCTTCCACGCCGCCTGCCAGTGGCTGATTGAGATGGGTGCCGATGCGCTGCCCGCTGAGCGTGCTGATGCGCTGGCGCGTCTGTGGCGCCTGACGCCGGAGCAGCGCGAGCGCTTCGATGCCGCCCTGAATCGCTGGCTCAAGTCGGCGGTCCGTGCCGAGCTGCTTGCCTGGCCGTGCGTTCGTGCCGAGGTACCGTTCTTCTCGCTGGGCTGCGAGGACAAGGACATTGCCCGCTACGGTGCATATGCCGAGGGCGCCATCGATGCCCTTGCCACCGACCCGGCCGATCCGTCGCGCGCACTGGTCATCGACTACAAGACGGGTGGCACGCCGGATGAGACGCCGGACCAGCTGCTCGAGAAGCACGCCCTGCAGGCGCGCGTCTACGCCGACGTGTTGCACAAAGCGGGCGTTGAGGCGGTGACGGTCAAGTTCGTCCGCGTGGAGCAGGCGAATCCAACCATCTTCGTCGAACCCGCCGAACCTCAAGTAGTCACCTACAATCTCTAGCCTTCAGATAACTTGCGGTGGAATACGGGCTGTTTTGGCCAAAAAAGCCGCCAAACAGTCCGCATTTCACCGCAACTGCAAGAGGAGCCGTGTGGGTTTGGCTAGGTTCGGGTGCCGTCCGCGCCGTGCGGTAAAATCGTTCAGTCAGAACACGAACCCGCATCGGAGCTCATCACATGGCATTCGTCCATCTGCACAACCACACTGTCTTTTCCATGCTCGACGGCGCAACCCGTATCCAGGATATGGTCAACCGTGCCGTTGAGCTGGGCATGCCCGCCGTGGCCATTACCGACCACGGCTACATGTATGGCGTGCCCGATCTGGCGCTGGCCTGCGACGCCGTCAACCACAACACGCCCGAGTACAAAACCTGGAGCCACGACAAGGCCTTCTTGGAAAAGGATCGCCGCGACGAGCTGGTGGAGCCCGACCCCGAGGCAAACCCGCGCGAGCATGCCCAGTACGTCAAAGACATGGCCATGTGGGACGAGAAGGGCAACATCGACGAGCTCAAACCGCCCCTGGTCATCAAGCCCATCTTTGGCTGCGAGGTCTACTTTACGCCGGACGAGACCCTTGCCCGCGACCACAAGCCCGAGCTCTACCACATGATCCTTCTGGCCAAGGATCAGGAGGGCTACGTCAACCTAATGCAGACGGTCTCCGAGGCCGCCGTGCAGGGCTTTTACTACAAGCCGCGCGTGACGCTCGACAACCTGCGCCGCCATGCCAAGGGCATGATCTGCACGAGCGCCTGTATCGCGGGCATCATCCCCAAATACATCGACCGCGGCGACATGGAAGGCGCCATCAAGTGGGCCGAGACCTTCCGTGATACCTTCGAGCCCGGTGACTTCTACATCGAGATCCAGGAACACGGCATCACCACCGACAACGGCCTGACTGACGAGCAGATGGACCGCACGCTCATCGACATCGCCAAGCAGGTGGGCGTCAAGGTCATCGCCACCAACGACTTCCACTACCTGCGCCGCGAGGATGCGCCCGTGCAGGACGTCATCATGTGTATTGGCATGAACGCCAAGGTCGATGACCCCAACCGCATGCGCATGACCGGCTCGGAGTTTTACATGAAGACCGAGGAGGAGATGCGGGCGATGTTCCCGTATTGCCCCGAGGCCTGCGACAACACGCTCGAGATCGCCGACAAGTGCTACGTTGAGCTGGACTGGGACTCTATCATCCTGCCGCGCTTTCCGTTGCTCGATCCCGGCGAGACGCACGAGAGCCAGTTCCGCCGCGAGTGCGAGAAGGGCCTGCGCCAGCACTATGGCGACGACTGGGCCACGCGCGAGATCGGTGGCGTCAACATCAAAGAGCGCTTTGAGTACGAATACAAGGTCATCTGCGACAAGGGCTTTGCCGCCTACTTTTTGATCGTTGCCGAGTACGTGCAATGGGCTAAGGACAACGGCATCGGCGTCGGCCCCGGCCGTGGCTCGGCCGCCGGCGCTATCGTCGCCTACGCCATGAACATCACCGCGTTCGACCCGCTCGAGAACGGCCTGATGTTCGAGAGGTTCCTGTCCCCGCAACGTACCGAGATGCCCGATATCGATATGGACTTCGACGATGAGCGACGCCTCGAGGTCGTGGAGCACGTTCGTCAGCTCTACGGCCCCGAGAAGGTCACCCACGTCATCACCTACTCGACCATCAAGGCCAAGCAGGCCATCAACGACGCCGCGCGCGTCCTGGACTACCCGGTCTACATGGGCCAGCGCCTGTCCAAGATGGTCTCGAGCGACCCCAAGGTCAAGCTCAAGCAGGTGCTCGACAAACAACCCGGCAAAGAGGATCTGTTTAACCCCGATTTTGCCGAGGCCTATAAAAAGGACGACGACGCTCGCCGCATCATCGACACGGCGCTCTCGATCGAGGGCCTCACCCGTGGCGAGGGCGTGCACGCGTGCGCCGTTCTGATCTGCCGCGACCCCGTCAACGAGCACGTGCCCACCAAGCTCGACACCAAGGGCGGCGTCGAGATTACCCAGTACGAGGGCCATACCGTCGCCGACATGGGCCTGCTCAAGATGGACTTCTTGGGCCTGCGCACGCTGACGGTTATCTCCAAGGCCAAGGCAAACATCAAAAAGAACTTCGGCATCGACATCAAAGAGGAAGAGATTCCCTTTGACGACCCCGAGATCTTTAAGCTCATGGGCTCCGGCCACACCGCCGGCGTCTTCCAGGTCGAGTCCGCCGGCATGACGGCCACGATCAAGAACATGAAGCCCACTGAGTACAAACACGTCGTGGCATTGATCGCTCTGTACCGCCCGGGCCCGCTGGGCGCCGGCATGGTCTCGTCCTACATCAACCGTATGAACGGCAAGGAGCCGGCCGTCTCCTACGATGACCGTCTGGACGACATCCTGGGCGAAACCTACGGCACCATGGTCTACCAGGAGCAGGTTATGCTCATCTCCGTCGAGATGTGCGGCTTCTCCAAGGGCGAATCGGACTCGCGTATCCGTAAGCCCGTGGCTAAGAAGAAGATCAAGCTGCTCACGTCGACGGTGCTCCACTGGGAGGATGGCTCGGACGAGACCACCTACGACCACTGGATGAACGGCGCCATCAAGAACAACTACACGCGCGAGGTCGCCCAGAAGATTTGGGACGATGTTCTCGAGTTCGCGTCTTACGCCTTTAACAAGTCGCACTCCGCCGGCTACGCCATCCTGGTTATGCAGACGGCGTGGCTCAAGGCGCATTATCCGCACGAGTACATGGCGGCCGTTCTGACGTCCTATACGGGCAAGACCGACAAGATCGTGCACTACGTCTCGGCGTGCCGCCACGACGGCATCCCCGTGCTTTCGCCAGATGTCAACGAGTCCGGTACCGAGTTCACGGCTACCAAGGAAGGCGTGCGCTTTGGTTTGGCTGGCATCCGCGGCGTGGGCACCGGCGTGGCGCAGGCGATTATCGCCGAGCGCGAGGCGGGCGGTCCGTTTAAGACGCTGCACGACTTTGTCGAGCGCGTGGACTCGAGCCAGGCCAACCGTCGCGTGATCGAATCGCTCATCAAGGCAGGCGCCTTCGACTCCACGGGGTATCCGCGTCGCCAGATGATGCACTTTGTGGATAAGAACAACCCCGAGAACATCATCGATGCCGCGGTAAAGCGCCAGAAAGATCGCGCGAGCGGCCAGACGTCGTTCTTCGATATGTTTGGTGATGTTGAGGGCTCGGGCTTTGAGGTGAGCGTGCCCGATCCGGATGGCCAGGAGTGGGACCGTCACCTTAAGCTGAGCCAGGAGAAGGAGGTTCTGGGCATCTATGTCTCGGACCACCCACTGCGCCCGTTTGAGTATGCGCTAGCCAAGGCGCGCGACTTCTCGTTCTCGCAGATCGATACCGGCTACGAGGTGCAAAACCCCACGGGCGGTACCATCAACCAGGAGATTCCCGAGGGCAAGGCGCTGTGGTGGGCCGGCATGGTCTCGAGCGTGTCCAAGCGCGTGACCAAAAACGGCGACCCCATGGGTATTGTGCAGCTCGAGGACATGGAAGGCGAGGCCACGGTCGTGGTGTTCCCCAAGACCTACAAGGAGGCCGAGGGGTACCTGTACGGCGAGGTCGATCCCGAGACCGGCGCGCAGCTGTCCGATGCGTTTGTGCGCATTAAGGGCAAGCTCGAGCGCTCGGACCGCGGCGACCAGATTATCGCGCAGGAGATCGTGCCGCTGGAGCTTAACGAGGAGAACAACAAGCCCAAGGTGTTTGAGGTCATGGTGCCCAACAGCCGCTTTAGCCAGGGCAATATGGCGCGTCTTGCCACGGTGCTTACCGCCAACCCGGGCGGCGACCGCGTGGAGATCTTTATCGAGCAGGTGGACGGGCGCGTGCTGCGTGCCGAGGTGCCGGCCAAGGTCAATGCGCGCTCGATTCCACTGCTGGCAGAGGCAAAGGCCATTGTGGGTAACCAGGGCCGCGTGACGGTTATCTAAGCTACCCCGGGTGAGATTGGAGGAAGTGATGGCGCAGGGGACGTTTGTGCAGGCGCTTCGCAAAGAGGCGGCTTTGAGCGGCACCTTTATGAAGGGGCGTTCGCTCATGCTCAACGGCGCCGTGCTGTCGATTGAGGACAGCGGCTCGCGCTTCTCCAAAAACGTGACGGTTGAGGGCTCGGTGCGCGGCTCGCGCGGCGACCTGTACAAGACGCGCGTGGCGCTCGACATGGACGAGCACGAGGTAATCGACTACGATTGCGATTGTCCCGCTGCCTATCGTTACCCCGGCATGTGCAAGCACGCCATTGCCACGGCTCTGGCGTATTTGGATGCCAGCGGCGCCGAGCCCGTCGAAGGTTTGCGCACGCCGGTCCGCACGTTTGCGGCTCAGCCCAAACAGTCCGCGCGTCCCGCGCCTACAACGCCCACGGTCAACCCTAACTTTCCCTTCCCAGCACCCGTCCCCACGAGTCCCAGCCTCATGGCGGCGCTCTCCGATCTTTCGGACGCGCGCATGGATGAGCTGGCGAGCATGCGCCGCAAGCTTGCCGGTGCCGTTGATCCCGACGCCCCCAAGGCGGTGTTGGAGCCCTCGCTGGTGCCGTACTACAATCCGCTGTTCGCCGACCGCTTTAGCTGGGCGCTCGAGTTCCGCATTCGCTGCGGTTCGGTGTCCTACGTGGTCAAGGATATCGACGGCATGGCCGACGCCTATGTCCGAGGCGGCACCTTCTCGTACGGCAAGAAGCTCACGTTTGTCCATACGCCCGAAGCCTTCGAAGACGTGTCGACAAAGCTGCTCAACCTTGTTGTGACGACAGTTGCCTATCTCGATGACATCACAAGCTCGCGTTCGGCCTCGTACGACTTTGCCCGCAGCGGCTTTGTCGCCGAGCGTCAGTTGCCGCTGTCCGAGTATAGCATCGTATATGTGCTGGACCTGCTGCTCGGCCAGACCATCTCCTTTGAGCCCGCCTGGTCGCGGGGGACGACGACGCATCGCACCTATGACGTGGCGGTTGAGCTGTCTCCGCAAGGGGAGGACGAGGCGTCCGCTAAGCGCCCACCGCTCCTTGCCGCCAAAATCGCGCCGGCGGCTGGTGTTAGCTACGATCTGCGCCTGCCGGCCGATGCATACTGCTTTGCTTCGGGCGACGTTGCCTATCTGGTCGACACCCGCCGTGCGCGCCGAACCGATGTAGCGTTTGCCCAGCATGCGGCGCCGTTCCTATCGCGCTTGCTGCCCTGTCGCACGCCAGTCCATATCGCTGCCGACCAGGTGGGGGAGTTCTGTCGTATGGCTCTGCCCATTTTGCGCGACTACACCGATCTCACCGCGCCCGCCGCGCTCGATACCGTGGCACCCGAGCCGAGCTTTGCTATGGCAATCGGCGTCGATGATGGGCTCGTGACCTGCAAAATTACGGTTACCTACGGCGATTGGTCAGCGGATCTCTTTAGCCTGGGCGCTCCGGGCAGCCCCTTCGAAGAGCAGCGCCCGGGCGTGCCGCCCCGCGACGAGGTGGCGGAGTTTCGCGTTATGGACACGGCTGCCCTGTACTTCGATTTCCACGAGGGCGGCCTGGCGTTTGAGGAACGCGATGACGAGAGCTTGTTCTGCCTGCTGACCGAGGGCCTGTCCGCCCTGTCCGAGCTGGGTGAGGTCATGCTCAGCGACCGCCTGCGCCAGATCTCGGTGCGCCCTGCGCCCAAACTCTCGGTGCGCGCCACCGTCAAGAGCAATCTGCTCGATGTCGAGCTGGGCGCGAGCGGGCTTTCGGCCGCGGACCTTGCCGTCTATCTCGATTCGTACAAGCGTCATCAAACGTTTGCGCGCCTTGCGTCCGGCGACATCATTCGCCTGGACGAGGGTGCCCGAGCCGCGTTTGGCCTCGCCGAGGACCTGGGTGTCGATGCCGTCGACCTGCTCGACGGCGTGTCGCTTCCCGCGTCGAGCACCCTGTTCGTCGATAGCATGCTCGCACGCACGCCCGCGCTCGAGGCCGATTGCGACGCTGCGTTCCGCCGTACCGTCGAGCGTCTGGACACGCTCGGCAAGATGGACTTTACGGTGCCGGCATCGCTCAAGGCAACGATGCGCGGCTACCAGGTCGACGGATACCAGTGGCTCGGCTCGCTCGAACACCTGGGCCTTGGCGGCATCTTGGCCGATGACATGGGCCTGGGCAAAACGCTGCAGATGATCGCACATATCCTGGCGCGCGTGGAAGCGGGGGACGCCAAGCCCACGCTCGTGGTGTGCCCTGCGTCGCTTGTGTACAACTGGACTGCCGAGCTGGAATGCTTTGCCCCGTCGCTCGATGTGTGCGCCATCGTGGGCGCCAAGGCTCAACGCCGCGTGCAGATCGCCGGCGTGGCCGAGCATAACGTGGTCGTGACGTCGTATGACCTTATGCGCCGCGATATCGATGAGTACGCCGAGCAGGATTTTGCCCGCGTGGTGCTCGACGAGGCCCAGTACATTAAAAACCCGCTCACCCAGGTGGCGCGTGCCGCCAAGCGCCTGCCGGCCGGCGTGCGCTTTGCCCTGACGGGCACGCCCATCGAAAACCGCTTGTCCGAGCTCTGGAGCATCTTCGACTTTTTGATGCCGGGCCTGCTGGGTACGCGCGAGTCGTTTGCCAAGCGCTTCGAAAGCCCGGTTGAGCACGCCGAGGGTGACAGCGCCGCCCGCCTGCAAGCGCTCGTGTCGCCGTTTGTGCTGCGCCGCGTAAAGGAAGACGTGGTGGCCGACCTGCCCGAGAAGATCGAGGATACGGTCATGGCGCAGCTCACCGGCGAGCAGCGCAAGCTCTACCTGGCAAACCAGGACCGCATCGCCCAGCAGGTGCAGCATCGCGAGGCATCCGAGTTTAAGAAAGACAAGCTCAAGGTGCTCGCCGAGCTCACCAAGCTGCGCCAGATCTGCTGCGACCCGCGTCTACACTACGAGGATTACAAGGCGGGGAGCGCCAAACTCGATACGTGCATGGAGCTCGTGCACGGCGCACTCGACGGCGGGCATCGCATCCTGTTGTTCAGCCAGTTTACGGGCATGCTCGATATCATTGGCAAGCGCTTGGCCAAGGAGGACATCGGCTTCCTTAAGCTCACGGGCGCTTCGTCTAAGGAGAGCCGCGCCAAGATGGTCGCACAGTTCCAAGCGGGCGAGGTTCCGGTCTTTTTGATTTCGCTCAAGGCGGGCGGCGTGGGCCTGAACCTGACGGCGGCCGACGTGGTCATTCACTACGACCCGTGGTGGAACGTGGCCGCACAGGATCAGGCGACCGACCGCGCGCATCGTATTGGCCAGCAACACACCGTGACCGTGTACAAGCTCATCGCCAAGGACACGATCGAGGAGCGCATTATGCAGATGCAGGAGTCCAAGCGCGATCTGGTCAACAGCGTGCTCGGCGGCGACGGCATCTCGTCGGCGCTGTTCACGCGCGAGGATGTTCTGGCGCTGCTGGGCGGCGACGGGCGCTAGCCGCGCGCGGGGTGGGACTGCTGGAGTGGGCAGGACGGTCGACGCATTTTGGCCCGACCGTTTGCCTGATCCGTTATGTGTTCATTTGCAATGCCGTGGATGGTTTGTCTGCCTTTGGGCATAAGAACCATCAAGAACATTGGCACATCAGCAAAGGAGAACATCATGGCGAAATTCTTTAAGGACCCCGACGGTAAGCTCATTGCCGCCCTTGGCGACGACGTTGCGACCCCTGCCGGTTGCACGGAACTGACTGCAAACACTGAGGACGCGGCGCACGAGAAGCACGTGCCTGTTGTCGAGACCGAGCGTGACGGTCACGTGATTCGCGCACGCATTGGCTCGGTCGAGCACCCCAGCCTGCCCGAGCACTACATTGAGTGGATCGCGCTTGAGGCCGAGGGCCGCTTAGAGGTTCATTACCTTGAGCCCGGCGTGAAACCCGCGACGTTTTTTGCGGGCGGCTCCAAGACCGGTACCGTCTATGCCTACTGCAACCTGCACGGGCTGTGGTCCGCGACATTCTAGGAGCGCGCCCCCGCTCGGGGTATCATAGCTAGCATATGCACATGCAAGCGCCGACTGCATTATGCGGCCGGCGCTTTTACTACGATTTCGATGGATTACGACGGAAAGGGCTGAGCCATGAAGCTCGCGCTTGCACAGATCGATATGCGCCTGGGTGATATTGAGGGCATTTGCGGCCGCATCGAGGACCAGGCTCGTCTGGCCCACGAGCGCGGAGCGCGCGTGCTGTGCGTTCCGGCTCCGCTCTTTATGGGCGCCATGCCCGGTGGCCTGGTGGGCGCTGCCGACTTTGAGCACGACATCCTTGCCGGCTTGACTGGTGTCGCCGAGCGTATCCAGGAGCTTGACATGATCTGCATCGTGCCCGCGGCGGTTTCGTTTGAGGGCCAGCCGCTGCTCGACTACATGATGCTCAAGGACGGTCATGTGGTGCCGGCGCGTTCGAGCATTGCCTTGCAGCGTGGCGAGAACAACGACACGCGTTGGGCGCCGCCGGTGTTCGACGTGGACGGCGTGCGCATCGCCGTGATTTTTGACTTGGACCGCGAGCTCGAGATGTTGCCGACCGGCGTCGACCTCATCGCGTATTTCCAATTCAACGCGTTTGACATGACCGACCGCGAGACTGCCGCCATTGCCGCCGTTCGCAGCGGCGCCTACCGCAAGATCGCATCCAAGCGCAGCGTGTGGTTTGCCTGCATGGCGCCGGTCGGCGCCTATGACGAGTCGGTGTATACCGGCGGTTCGTTTGTGCTCGACGACTGCGGTCGCGTGGTGGCCCAGGCGCCGTGTTTTGAGGAGAGCCTGCTGGTCCAGGAGATTCAGCGCGGCGTGATGCTCGATGCCCTGGAAGATCACGAACTGCCCGAGTTCCGTTCCGAGGAGTGGCTGTGGCAGGCGCTGGTGCTCGCCGTGCGCGACAATGCCCACGCCCACGGTGCGTCGCGTGCTGTGGTGGCACTCGAGGGTGACTTGCCGTCGTCCCTGCTGGCGGCGCTGGCCGTCGACGCTCTGGGCCCGCGCAATGTGATTGGCCTGGTGCTGGGGCGCAACCGTATCTTTACGCCGGCGCAGGAAGAGGCCGAGGCTGCCCGCTGTGCCGCCGTCCGCGCCATCGCCGAGCGTCTGCACATTCGCACTGTCGAGCGCGATGCACCGGATGCGGCGCGTGTGCTCGATCGCGACGTGTCGGCGGGCGATTCCGAGCGTCTGCGCTCGCGCACACTGGGCCTCATGCTGGAGGACACGGCGCTCGAGCTGGGTGCGATGGCACTGAGCCCGCTGTCCAAGACCGAGTACGCGCTGGCGGCGCCGGCGCTTTGTGGCGGCTACCAGGGCGACTTTGCGCCCTTTGGCGATGTGTACCTGTCGACGCTTGAGTTTGTGGCGCGCGTGCGCAACCGCACGTCTGCCGTGGTGCCCCAAGAGCTCGTGACGCTCAACGCGGTGGAAGACTGCATGGAGCGAGTGCTGGCGCAGGCGCTCTCGACGCTCGACGGTCCGGTCGATATGCTCGACCGCGCGGCACAGCTGCTCGGCGGGCTTGAGCCGGGTGAGGTCGATGGCGCGCTCGAGGCGCACGTGGACCGCAGCCGACCCTTCGACGACATCCCGATGGCCGCTGGCAAGCCTGAGGCCTGCTCGCTGCTGCTGATGCTCGTTCGACAGGGTGAGGCCGCCCGTCGCATGCTGCCGACGGCGCCGATCGTCTCGGCCCGTTCGTTTGCCGAGCGCGCCTGGCCGTACATGCTCGCGTGGTCCGACCTGGGGCTGAGCGGCAAGGAGCGCATGACGGTCGATTCGCTGGCGCGCGCCGAGGTGCGCCGTTTTGCTGACGAGGATACGAGCGAGCGCGTGCGAAACGAGATGATGGGCGTGCTGGGCGAGCTACTGGGTATTTCGCCCGAGCAGATGGAGGAGCTGCGCTCTGAAGACGGTCAGCGTCGTTTACACGAGGGAATGAAAAAGTTCGAGGGCGAGGTTCAGGACGCCATCGAAAAGATGATGGGCGGCCAGGGCGGACCGCAAGGTAGTCCCCAGGGTGGTCCGATGCCGCATCCGCCAGTGGATCCCCGACAGTTCCCATTCTTCTCGCAGAACTAAACTGGGGATGGGATTCGCTCCCAACCCCGACACTTTAACTAAGCATCCTGGCCCCGTTGTGTTATTCTAGAACAGACGTTCGTGAATGATGCGCGGGGCCTTGTCTTGCGCTGTGCTTGTGGCGAGGGGAGGTCGGCTTGGTTATCTTGGGCATCGACCCCGGTTTGGCTCATACGGGTTGGGGGATTATCGAGGAGCGGCGTGGCGAGGTTCGCTGCCGTGCCTACGGCTGCATCGAGACCAGTGCCGGAAGTCCGCTCGCGGTGCGCCTGTCGCATATCGCCCATGACCTTAAGGATGTCGTCGAGCGTTATCGACCCGACACGGCTGCTGTCGAGAGCATCTACTTTGGCGCCAATGTTCGTTCGGCCATCCCCACGGCGCATGCCCGCGGTGCTGCGCTCGTGGCGCTTTCGGAGTGCGCGCTCGAGATTGGCGAGTACACGCCTATGCAGATCAAACAGGCTGTGGTGGGCACCGGCGCCGCGGACAAACGGCAGGTCGCCTACATGGTACGCACGCTTACACAGCTCGATCACGACCCGCATCCCGACCATGCCGCCGATGCCCTTGCCTGCGCCATCTGCCACGTGAACCTCAGCCGCACCCGTGCCCTCACCGGTGGCGAGTTCTATCAACAGAGAGGAACCGGATACTGATGATTTCCCAGCTCCACGGAACGCTTGTCGAGGCCACGATGAGCTCTGCTGTCGTCGATGTGTCGGGCGTTGGCTTTGAGCTCGGCATCTCGGGCAGCACTGCGGCCACGTTGCCGACGCCCGGCGGCGAGGTCCGCCTCTACACGCGTATGCAGGTGCGCGAGGACGCCATGACACTTTTCGGTTTTTCCTCAAAGGATGAGCGCACGATGTTCGACCGGCTCGTGTCCGTTTCGGGCGTTGGCCCGCGCCTGGCGCTCGCCGTGCTTTCCACCTATACCGTGGGGCAGCTGTATTCGCTGGTGATGGCCGAGGATGACAAGGGCATGGCCAAGGTACCCGGTGTGGGCAAAAAGACAGCTCAGCGCCTGATCCTGGAACTCAAGAGCACCTTTGCCAAGGATAAGGGCTTTGTGCCGGTCGACGTGATTCCCGGCCAGGTTGCGATGCCGGTTCCCGCCGCCGCTCCTTCGGCGATCGATGATGCCCGTGCGGCGCTCCTTTCCATGGGCTTTAGCCTGCAGGAGACCGATGTTGCCCTGAGCGGGTATGATGGGCAGAATATGCGTGTCGAGGATCTGCTCGGCGCGGCGCTTAAGCGACTCGGAATGGATGCGTGATGTGGGAAGCCGATGACTCTCAGGACCTGTGGGCGACGCCCGGCAACTCGCCGGCGGCATCCATGGCGCACGGCGAGCGCATGGTGGGCTCGGAGCTAACGCCCGAAGACCTCGATGTCGACCGCACTTTGCGCCCCCAGCGCCTGGACGATTACTGTGGTCAGGAGCACATCAAGCAGAGCCTGCGCGTGTTGATCGAAGCGGCGCAGAGCCGTGGCGAGACGCTCGACCACGTGATCTTCTCGGGTCCTCCGGGCCTGGGCAAGACCACGCTGGCCACCGTTATCGCCAACGAGCTGGGCGCTCAGATCAAGACCACGAGTGGCCCTGCCATCGCGCGCACGGGCGACCTGGCGGCCATCCTTACTAACTTGCAGCCGGGTGATGTGCTGTTTATCGACGAGATCCACCGCCTCAACCGTTCGGTCGAGGAGGTCCTGTACCCCGCGATGGAGGACTTTGCCCTCGATATCGTGATTGGCAAGGGTCCGGCGGCGCGCTCGATTCGCCTGGATATTCCCAAGTTTACGCTGGTAGCGGCAACGACCCGCTCAGGCATGTTGACCGGCCCGTTGCGCGACCGCTTTGGCATTTCGTATCGCCTGGATTACTACACGGTCGAGGAGCTCGCGCAGATTGTGACGCGCTCGGCGACTATCCTGGGCGTGACGATCGACCATCCCAGTGCACTCGAGATCGGCTCGCGTTCGCGCGGCACGCCACGTCTTGCCAACCGCCTGCTCAAGCGCGTGCGCGACTATGCGCAGGTGCGCGGCAACGGTCCCATTGAGCTCGATATCTGCCGTCAGGCACTCGAGTTCTTCGAGATCGACGAGCTCGGCCTGGACTGGATGGATATTCGTATCTTGGAGACGCTTGCCAAGACGTTCTCCGGCCGTGCTGTAGGCCTGACGACCCTTGCCAGTGCGGTGGGCGAGGACCCGGGCACGCTCGAGGATGTCTATGAGCCCTATTTGCTGCAGTGCGGGTTGATGATTCGTACGCCGCAGGGCCGTCAGGCAACCCTTCGCACCTTTGAGCACCTGGGGATTGAACCTACCGTTTAGGGCGCTTTGTTTTGGCGGGCTGTTGGGCTATCGCTGGGCATCGGGTAAACATATCGCCGTTCATCGGTTACGGGTGTTTTACTATTGCGCGCCCGTGCTATGCTGAATTGGTCTTTTTCTCATTCGGTAACGAAAGGACCGCCCATGCCTACTGACATCGAAATCGCACGTTCCGTCACGCCGCTGCCCATTACCGAGGTGGCTAAGAACGCCGGCGTCGACGTAAAGCACCTGATTCCGTATGGCTTCGACAAGGCTAAGGTCGACTATTCACTGCTCAACGAGCCGACCGATCACCAGGCCAAGCTCGTCCTCGTGACCGCCATCAACCCCACGCCCGCCGGCGAGGGCAAGACCACCACGACCATCGGTCTGGCCGATGGTCTGCGCCGTCGCGGCGTCAAGAGCGCTGTGGCCCTGCGCGAGCCTTCGCTCGGTCCCGTCTTTGGCGTCAAGGGCGGTGCCGCCGGCGGCGGCTGGGCGCAGGTCATCCCCATGGAGGATATCAACCTGCACTTTACCGGCGACTTCCACGCTATCGGTGCCGCCAATAACCTGCTGGCCGCCATGCTCGACAACCATATTCAGCAGGGCAACCAACTCGGTATCGACGTTAAGCGCATCACCTGGAAGCGCGTCGTCGACATGAACGACCGCCAGCTGCGCCATGTCATCGACGGCATTGGCGGCAAGGCCCAGGGCGTGCCGCGCGAGGATGGCTTCGACATTACCGTTGCCTCCGAGGTCATGGCGATCCTGTGCCTGTCCACGAGCATCAGCGACCTCAAGGAGCGCCTGGGCGAGATCGTCGTCGGCTACAGCTTTGCCGGCGAGCCCGTTCGCGCTCGCGACCTCAAGGCTCAGGGTGCCATGGCTGCGCTGCTTAAGGATGCGCTCAAGCCCAATTTGGTGCAGACGCTCGAGGGTACGCCCGCGTTTGTCCACGGCGGTCCCTTCGCCAACATCGCCCACGGTTGTAACTCCATCATGGCCACGCGTATGGCCATGCGCTTTGGCGATGTCGCCATTACCGAGGCAGGCTTTGGCGCCGATCTGGGTGCCGAGAAGTTCCTCGACATCAAGTGCCGCATGACGGGCGTTCGCCCCAGCGCCGTCGTGATTGTCGCCACCGCCCGAGCGCTTAAGTACAACGGCGGCGTTGCCAAGGCCGACCTTAACGACGAGAACCTCGATGCCCTCAAGGCCGGCATGCCCAACCTGCTGCGCCACGTCGACAATATCCAGAGCGTCTATGGTCTTCCCTGTGTGGTCGCCATCAACCGCTTCCCGACGGACACCGAGGCAGAGCTTGCGCTCATCGAGTCCGAGTGCCAGAAGCTCGGCGTTAACGTTAAGCTGTCCGAGGTTTGGGCCAAGGGCGGCGAGGGCGCGCTCGAGCTGGCCGACGAGGTCATGCGCCTGATCGAGCAGCCGAGTGAGCTCAAGTTTGCCTACGAGGACGGCGCCGATGTTGCCGATGCCCTCGAGGCCGTTGCCACCAAGGTTTACCGCGCCGATGGCGTCGACTTTACGCCGGCTGCCAAGCGCCAGCTCGCCGAGCTGCGCGAGAACGGCTTTGGCAACCTGCCGGTGTGCGTCGCCAAGACGCAGTACAGCTTTAGCGATAACGCCAAGGCTCTGGGCGCTCCCGAGAACTTCCGCATCACCGTGCGCGAGCTCAAGGTTTCCGCCGGCGCCCACTTTGTGGTCGCGTTGACTGGCAGCGTTCTGACCATGCCGGGCCTGCCCAAGGTGCCCGCGGCGGAGAATATCGACGTCGACAACGACGGCAACATCACCGGCCTGTTCTAAGCCTGCTGCTCATAGCCGCTTGCCCGCCCCGCCGCGCCCACCAAGGCCCGGCGGGGCTTTTTGATCCTTGGGCACGCGCATGTCTTGTAGATACCGGCGGGCTTTGCCCATCATAGGCTTTTGCGCGGGTAGAATGCATGGATAACTTGATGCTTACAGGCGACGGAAAGGAAACGTTGCATGGACCAGGACAAGACGACCGTGATGGGCGGATATGGCTCCGCACAGGCTGGCGATAGCGCCGATGCGACTCGCGTTGTTCCCAACCCCGGTTATACCGACCCCGCCGCGACGCAGACGTCTGCCGAACCCACACGGGTTATAGGCTACGGCGATACACCACGGGATCCGTTTGATTATGCACCGCAGGACCCGTATGACAATGCGGCGCCGGACCCGTATGGCAATGCGGCGGCAGGCGCTTATAACAACCTGCCGCAAAATCCCATTCCGCAGCCTCAGCAGACGACGTATATGCCGCGCACGGCGCAGGCCCAGCCTCGCTATGAGTCGCGCGATCCGTATGCGCGCCAGCCCCATCGCGAGTATCCCAAATCGATTCCGCAGTATGGTGAGGACGAGGAAGAGACGCCGTCGCGTTCGTCGAGTGTGATCAAGAAGATCCTGATTGTGCTGGCAATTTTCTTTGCCCTCTCGATTGTGTTCGCCATTGTGACGGGCATGCTCAACAAACGAGGTGCTACAACCAGCACGACGGCCGAGCAGACAGAGGTCGACCAGACAGGTGCAGTAGAGCTGAGCGATATCCCGGGACAGTACTGGTCCAACGCCAAGAAGCTCCTCAAGTCGCGCGGAGCCGACCTTTCGAACGCCGTGATTCTGACCGACGATGGCTCAACGCCCGTCATCGATTCCAACTGGGTTGTTACGAATGCCTACTATAACGACAACGGCAACCTGGAGATTCAGCTCACGCACAAGAACAACTATGGCAACTCGTCCGGCGGCCAAAGCGGTACCGACAGCTCGAGCTCCAATACGCTGGAGGACTTGAGCAACAAGGCGCAGGAGTTGGGAGATAAGGCGCAAGAGCTGGGCGATACGGCACAAAACCTGGGTGATACTGCTCAGAATCTGGGCGATATGGCTACCAATGCCTGGGACGCTCTGCAAAACGGCATTTCGGGCGCACAGGGTAACTAGCTGTTAAGCGGGCTACAGCTGCTCTGCCGGACGCTCGGGCGAGCTAAAGCCCGAATCGAACGTGACGACGCATGACGCATCGGGCCGGCGCTCGTGCACGATGCGCGTGACGAGCTCCAGCAGCTCCTCGTCGGATATGTCAAAGCCGTCGGGACGCACCAGGTCAAACGAAACAAAGCCGTCGTGCTCATGTAAGTCGTGGATGGAGAGCGCAGGGTCGATCTGCGCTACGCCGCGCTTTACCCAGCCGCGCAGGTCGTCACCGGTTGTTGCAATGGGATCGCAGTGCAGCGTTATGGCGATGCCCATCTGGCGTTTGATGTCGTGTTCGATGGTGTCCAGAATCTCGTGGTGCTCAAAGGCATCGCCCTCGCCGGGCATTTCGACGTGTGCGCTGGCAAACTGGCGGCCGGGGCCGTAGTCGTGCACCATGAGGTCGTGCGTGCCTAGAACCTGGGGGTATGACATGATCCTGTCGCGGATTTCCTGGACGAGCTTGGGGTCGGGCGCTTGCCCCAACAGCGGGCTGATGGCGTCGCGCACCAGGCCCATGCCGCTGATGCAAATGAAGATGCCAACGCCCAGGCCCGCCCAGCCATCGAGGTCAAAGCCGGTCGTCTGCGAAATAAGCGCCGCCACCAAGACCGAGCCCGAGGTGATGACGTCGTTTTTGGAGTCCTGCGCCGTGGCGATGAGCGTCTCCGAGTCGATGCGATCACCCAACGTGCGGTTGAACGCGGCCATCCAGAGCTTAACGAGCATGGATGTAGCCAGTGCCGCAAGGGAAACAAGCGTGTAAGCGGTGGGGGAGGGCTTGATGATTTTGGTGACCGACTCCAGGATTAGGTTGATGCCGACGGCACAAACGAGGACGGCGACAACCAAGCCGGCGAGGTACTCGTAGCGGCCGTGGCCATAGGGGTGGCCTTCGTCGGCCGGGCGGCTGGCAAGTCGGAATCCGAGCAGACTCACGATGTTGCTCGAGGCGTCAGAGAGGTTGTTGAAGGCGTCGGCGATGAGCGAGACAGAGCCGGCGAGCAGGCCCGCCCCGCCCTTGGCCAGACACAGGGTGATGTTGAGGCCAATGCAAATGAGGCTTGCGGCAAAGCCCGCGTTGGTGCGGCAGGAGGTATCGACCGGTTCGCTTTCGCTGCCGGGAACAAGCGTATGTACCAGCCGATTTACAAATAACATAACGATCGTCCTCACAATCATGGTTAAGGGGATAGTGTAGCTCGCATGGGCGCACCGTGCGCCGGTGCTCAGAAAATGCAGCAATGGTCTGCCGGTGCTAACGAGCGCGAGGCGGAGGGGGACGACTGCCCGCGCGCCTTCCCGTCCGACCGAGTGCTCCATTTTGGGCCACATGGGTATGGGTACGCGCCGATTTGCTCGACATACTTAATGTCGACAGCCCCTGTGCAAAGGAGGACGTATCCATGGACGAGATGTTTGCCATTAAATGCCAAAACTGCGGCGGCCCTATGTACTCACACCAGGCTAAACGCAGCTTTGAGTGCGCCTATTGCGGCACGGTCGTTCCGTGGCAGGCCGATGCGGGGGAGCCCAAGAGCGCCCTGGGCATTCGCCATACGCCGCTGACGGTTGTCGATGGACTGCTTAAGCTCACTCACGTGTCGCAGCTCGAGCGCCCGGTAGACCCGGACTGGTATTTCTTTAATTCGCACTGGCGCAATCAGTCGGTTCTGGAGCATCTGCTGTGGGAGGACCGCGGCACGGCTCAGGAGTTCCAAGAGGCTACGCATGTGAGCATCCCGTGCCCCTTCTGCGGCGCGTCCTTTGAGGGGTCATCGACCCAGCGCGTGTTTGAGTGCCCGTCCTGCGGCAATAAGATCGGCGTTGCCGACCTGCTCAAGCCCGGCACCTTTAGCAAACGCTTGACCTTGGGCGTTGGTGCGGAGTATGTACCCGAGCAGGGTATTCCCTGCGAAATCTCGCCGCAGCAGGCACGTGCCAACGCGCTGCAGCTGGTGCGCCAGTACCCTGACGCCTTTGCCGGGCACGACGTGGAAGACGCGATTCAAAATGACATGATGCTTTTCTACTTCCCCATGGCGCTCGCGGACCTGCGCATGATGGCAAGCTTCCCGGGCAAGGGGCTGAGCAAGGAGACCCTGGTGTACTACGAGGTGCTCGACTGGGCGTATCCGCGGGCAAACTACCTGGACGTTCGCCTTATGGGCATTCTGGAGCCGTGGGACTTTGCCAAGGTTGGGCCGTTTGACCCGGCCATGCAGGAAGGTGACTTCCGCGTTGTCTCCGTCGATGCGTCTACCAAGGACCAGGTGGTCATTGATAAGCTGGCGCTCGACATTGCCGGCAACGATGCCGAGGCGGTGCTGGGGCTCAATAAAAAGAGTATCCGCACGTGGGCGCGCAAGGCCCGCAAGCATAAGGACGGCCTGGTGATGGTGCCGGTCTACTTTGTCGATCGTCCGGCGACGGACAGCCGCGATGGCGAGCAGGTGCGCATTGCCGTAAACGGCCAGACGGGTCGCGCGGCCGCGGTGGTGTTTAGTGACAAGCGCGAGACGCATGTGGTGGCGCCGCTCAACCCGAGCCTGCATCTGTCCGGCGAAAGTACCGTGCATGCCACGCCCATCGAGGTCAAATACGTTAAATCGCCGTTCCTATACCAGATCGTGCGCCGTGGAGACGGCGAGCAACCGCGCCAGGTGGCAGCGGTGGCCGAGGGTTCCTACCGAGAGGAGAAGCCCAAACGTCGCGGCCTGCTGGGTGCGCTATTTGGGAAGTAGGGAGTAGTGCTGGGGCGTCGGGCTGCATCACAAGGTCATTAGATGAATTTAAAAGTGCTGGGAACGTGCTAACATTGCCAATAGCCTTAATCTTGCAAAAGCGGAGGTCGGATTATGGGTTTTGCCGATCAGCAGCTTCAGATTCAGATACCGTATTCTCCTGACGACACGTTTAATGCCTTGAAGGCAGCTATGGAAAAGCTACCTAAAGTAAAAGTTGATAGCGCATCGCCCACAACAAGAACAGTTGCAGCCGAGATTGGTATGAGCCTTTGGTCTTGGGGCGAAAATATCAGTATTTCGGTTGTTCCAGTTGAAGGCGGATCTGGCGTTACTGTCAAGTCGTCATCTAAGGTCAGGGCAAACGTATTAAACGGCGGCAAAAATGCAAAGAATATTGCCGAGATAGTCGATGCCCTATCGAAGGAGCTCGAGCGGTATCCGCAGGTTTCACAGACTATTGAGACGCTGGCGGATAGTGGTTGATGTAGTTGCAAGGCTTGAGAGGCTTGCAGCACTGCGTGAGAGTGGAGTACTTACCGAGGAAGAGTTTGCTGCAGAAAAGGCAAAAATCCTTTCGTAATCAGACATGATGGTTGGATTTGCATTCTATTATTGAACTTGTTTATACCAGGCTGAAAACATCGTGTGTAATAAAGGTGCGTAGTAGTCTCGTCTCATACAGCAATAGGGACCTCTTTTGGACGTTCTGCCTTTGGAGCGTCGGCGAGTCGCGCCTCGATGGAAGCTTTGGACACCATGCGCTTGGTGCCATCCTTCCATGAATCCAACAGTCCAGCATTTATCAGTTGCGATACTCTTGCCGAGCTAACGCCAAGCATGCGCGCGGCGTCCACTGCGGTGACGGCGGGGATATCGTTGAGTTTGCGACTGACGGCCACGGAGATAATCTTGCCACCGTGCTGCGGCTCGTGGCCAAAGTCCGGCGCAAGCAGGTCAACGCCGCCCATTAGGTGGTCATCGACCATGCATGCGAGAAAATCAGCGGCACTTTCGACAGCGTCGTTTAGGTCGGATCCGAACGTTCCACCTCCGCCCAGCGAGCCACATGGCACAGCGTCGACAACACCGTCCGAATCAAAGAACTCGAATTCCCATACGTAAACCATGTAAGACCTCCTTTAATGGCAAATAATACGAGGCGTACTCCTAGAAGCATTGCCAAGTTGCATCGATGCAGCTAATCATGTCCATCTTAAAGCCTCGCGCGGACTCGAATTTCAATGTCGCCTAGCGCCTTCGTGCAGGATTCCCGAAGTGACTAAAATGTGACCATAGAGGCAGTTTTAGCGAACCCCACGGGAGTGACGCGTATGGACAACAACACGCTGCTATTCCAGGACAAAGGTTCGGGTAGGTTTAAAGACGTCAAGATCTACCCTAACCGTATTGAGGTGCTCAAGAAGGGTACGTTTGGTGGCAAGCACACCGAGATTGTCTATCTTAAGGACATCACGGGGGTCAACAGGATCAAGGGCCGCGACGTTTTCCTACGTAACAGGCTGTTGACTGCCTGTGTCTTTAGCCTGAGCAGCCGTGCGAAGGCCCAGGAGTTTGTTAACGCGCTGAACATGGTGATGTAGCCCATGGCGGCGTTCGGGCCAAGGTAAAAATCGGGGGCACAGAACGGTATTCTGCGCCCCTCATCAAATCGATGTGTCCAAAAAGGTCGGCTGGCCTATTCGTCAACGTTCCCGTTGTTTTCGCGGTCATTTGCAAGCATCGCTGCGCCGGCGACCGTTGTCGCCACGGCGGCAGCGGCGAGCCCGGCGGCAATGCCGGAGCCATCGCCCGTGCCGGCGAGTTTTCCGCCCGAGCTCTTGCCCTTGTTGCCCTTACCGTTCTTATCAGCGCTGCCTGCGTTGGAACCCGTGCCACCGTCGGTGCCGCTGCCGGTGCCGCCCGCACTGCCCGAGGCCGCTACGGTAAAGCTTGCGGCTCCGTCGCTGGCGAGCGTGTAGTTCTGCGCCGCGTCGCCCAAAAGACCGTTCACGCGCACCCAGTACGTCCCTGCGGCAAATGTTTCGCCCTCGGCCATCGCCGTTCCCGGAGCGCCGTTCGCGTCGTGCACAAACTCGAGCTGGGCCGTGCAGGCATCGGTTTCGAGCTTGCCCTCGAGTGATGCCGCAATCTTGGCGCGCACGTCTTCGCCGGCCTTAAGGCCTTCGAGTCCCTCAAAATGGGGCGTCAGCGCGCGTGGATCGATATCGATAGGCACAGAGCCCTGCAGCCCCGTAACGGTCTCGTTGCCCAGGGCGTCGACATCCACATATTCGATGGCAAACGCATGGCCCGAAGCCGCCACGTTGAGTACGTTGCTGCTGTCGACAAGGCGGAAATGACCCTCGCCAACGGTCTTGCCGTCCTGGAGCGAGGCGTCGCTCAGCGAGTTGCCATATGTCATGTGCATGCGGGCTGGGAGGTAGCACGAAGCCGACTGCGTGTGCTTCGTATCGTAATTGTAATTGCGCTGGTAGATGCTCCGGGCCAGCGCCGCATCAACAAAGTCGGATGCGATGATGCCAATGTGCTTGAGGTAATCTGACTTTGTATCCTCGGTGCCGCTGGGATTGATGTACGGGCTCTTGTACAGATGCTCGTTGACTACTCGTGCCGAGGTAAAAGGATTGCCTCCGTGCGACAAGCCCGTGCAGCTGGTGTAGTTGATAGACCAGCAACGCTCCTGGACTTGCACCTCGGCCCCGGCATCGTCCACGACGTCCACCTTGTTGCACGTGCGCCCGGTCGTTTCCTTCAGCGCATTATCGACCCAGCTGAGCTTGTCGGTTCCCGTGAGTTTGAACTTGTCCTGGGCATATACCTTGGTGCAATAGGGCTCTTCATTGCCCGTTTCCCCTATGGCTTCAAATCCCCGCGCGTCTTGGACGAGACACATCGACTGCCCGGAATGCGCCTTGATCTTGTCATCCCATTGGGTGAGGTCGAGGCCCCACGTGTGGCCGCTTACGCTGTTGCCGGCGAGCCCAAATCGACGCAGCAGGACGATCTTTCCGCGCACCTCGCCCAGCGTGGGGACGTGGCTCGACGTGTAGAACAGGTTGGGGTTATCGGCCATAACCTTGGCGAAGGCCGTCGTTATGCTTTCGTCGGTAGCCTCATCGTTGCCGCGCGATGCGAGCATGATGAGCGCTTCTGACGGGTTTTCGTTCAAAAACGTTTTGAAGTACCCGATGACATCGGAGAGATGCAGATAGTTCCCGTCTTTTTTGAGTAGGTAGAAAATCCCGTGGTCGATGCCGGGGTCATCGCCCTTTCCGAGCCGGATATCGAAATAGCGAATGCCTTCGAGCAACTGCGTGGGAATGTAATCCTGCTGGCATTTTACTTGCGAGGATTGGGGCTCAGTGTCGTTGTCCACGCTGCAGGTGCCCGAATCGTGCGTACCCGGGATGCTCAGCTCGTCGAGGAACTTGTTGTCGTCGACGTATTTCATCCAACATGGTCCGTCGACGTAGCTGCTGTACATGATCCAGTCGAGGCTGCTAACCGTGGCATCGTTCTTTTTCATGTCGTAACCGATAAGTTCGAGCTCCCACGGAATGCTCTTACTCTTATGGCAGATCTTATTGTTGTCCTGGTCTTTGCCGTTCGATTCTATTGCCAGGTACTTAATGTCTTTTTTCTCGGTTTCTTTCTCGACCGTGCGGTCTCGGATGATGTAGGTTCCGTTTGATTGACGCTCGAACGCAAAAGCGCGGCTGGGCTTGTTGTCATACTCGCCGCCCCATACGTGGATGACCTTTCCATCTTTGTCCGAGTCGTCGTCGACCGACCAAATGCTGTAGCCCGTCTTTTTATGCTCTTCGAAATTGAGCAAGGTGCGGATGGCGTACCAGTTTGTATCGTCATTCTTGGTCGTTACGTTCTCAAGGATGAGCTTGCTGGACGTGCCGTCGTTAAACAGGTGACAGACGTTGCCGCGAACGTTGCCGTCTTGGTTGACGCTCGCGGTGCGAAAATAGCCCGCGGGGCGAAGGCGAATGACGAAATTGTGGAGGCTGTCCGACGGTGCGGGTGTGTTGTCTGCAAATGCCGCTCGCAGGGGAATGCCCGGCGCTGCGGTTTCGGGCAGGCTTGCAAGTGGTGACAACGCCGCAAGCCCTAGGCCCAGCGTAAACGCTCGGCGGCTGATGGCATGGTGTTCGGTCATAACTTCTCCATTCGCAGAGTGCGGTTATGCGATAGTTTTGGTCACTATACTGCCCAGATGTTTAAAGATGCTGGTTTAATTGTCTGCGCGGCGCAATAAATCGGTGGGCGGACGTGTTGGGGTGTTTGTCGTTTTCGTACTGTTGCCACATTTGGGGCGGTTCCGGCGTCCGGCATCCTCGCGTTCGTCGGCTACAGGCATAAGAAAGGGAGGGTCGGTTTACCGGCCCTCCCTGGGTACGAAGCGCTGGGGTACCGTCGCTTGTTTGCACTGCGACCGTGTTTCCCGTTGCGCTCGCCAGTCGCTTAGCGCTTGATCTCGATATCGTCGAGCTTGACGTCCATGGCCTCGGTCTTGGCCTCGGCGATGTCGTCGGCAAATTCCAGAGACTTCATCATGGTCTCGACGGCGTCCTTGTGCTCCTCGACGTTGTCGATACGCACATACACACTGCCGCCGTCAACGTCGGTGAAGTATTCGGTCGTTACGCCGCCCGAGTGTGTATAGGAAGCGTTGCGCCAAGTCTTGCCGTTGTACTTGACGGGGTCATTCTCGGTCCACTCAAAGCTGGCATTCCACTTTGCCTCGTAGTCGAACAGCTCGTCGGCGTTCTTGTCAGGATCGAAGACGGGGATGAAGCGATCGCTGGCGTGCTCGCTCTCGGTGAACTTAAACTGGGCCCTGTCGGCAGTGTCGCCTGCGACGTCGGTGATCTCGACGCCCTCGGGGACCTCGACCTTAAACCAAATGAAGTCGGTCCTCATATCCACGGCTGGCTTTTCTGCGCCGCCGCCACCGCCACTTCCGGTAGCGTCGCCGCTGCCACCGCAGCCCACCAGGGCAACCGCGGCAAAAAGACTCATGCAGAGGGTGAGAATCGCAAAGGCCTTCTTTTTCATGGTCGTGTCCTCCTCGATCTGTAACCGCCCATGGATTACCTGTCTTTACTGTACGCGTGGACGGCTCGCTAGGGTGGGCCATGTGTCCCATTCTGAGGGCCGGATTTGCGCCGTTAAGTGGCAATATGTTCGGGCGCAAAAGAGGGGAGGGCTGGTGCTGTCGGCCCTCCCCGGGTTGGGCGCCCGTTGTTTTAATGGGGCGCATGTGCGCGGGTGCGCGTAGGCGCGTGCGGGTGTCCCGTTACTTGATCTCGATGCTCGAAATCTCGACTTCGCGTGCCTCGGAAACTGCCTCTTCCATGTCATCGGGGAACTCGATGGAGTTGAGGAGTGCCTCGGCTTCTTTCTTGTGCTGGTCGAAGTTCGAGATGAGGACGTAGACGCTTCCCGGCTCAACATCGGTAAAAAGCATGGTTGAGATGCCGCTGTTGTCCTCGTATGTTCCGACGAGCCACGTCCTGCCGTTATACTCGACGGACCCGCCATCTTTCCACTGGAACGTATCCCCCTTCTTTTCCGCCTGGTCGGCGTGGGATTCCTCGGCCGTCAGCGCTTTTTTCCAAACGGGGATAAAGCGATCGGCCGAGGCGTTCTCGTCTTCGGGGAAGGTGAGCTGGACCCTGTCGGCATTCTTACCGGCAGAGTCGCTTACGCCGACGCCCTCGGGCATCTCGACCTTAAACCAGATGTAGTCGGTCTTCTTGGCGACGGGGGCCTTTTCCTTGCTCTCGCTCTTGGGGGCGCTGCCGCCGCCCGATGCGCTCCCGCCGCAGCCCACAAGGGCGAGCGCGGCAAAGAGGGCGATGCAAAGGGAAAGGATTGATAGGGTCTTTTTCATCATGGTGGCGTCCTCCTTGTCTGCCAGGGACATCGTGCGCCGCGGATCGCTGGCGCGGCGGTTACGCATGCGCATGATGTCTTTGTTTACTGTGCGGTTATTCTTCCATTCGTCGTCCGGTGCCGTGATGAGCTTGCCCCAACATAGGGCTCCTTACCTATATGTATGCCCCAGTTGCCGCTGCCCGGAAGTCTCGAAAGGTGGGCCATGTGTCCCATGTTTGCGGTGCCGACGCCTATCGTTCGTCATAGAAATCCGCGATGGCCAGGTGCGCTGACGCTTATGTACTTATGGGCTAGACTTAGCACCATTATGTGATCGATGCGGTCGGTCGGCGGTTTCCACCCGACCGATGTATATGACTTGAAGGTGCATGCGTATGAGCCAAGAGATGATGGACAAGACCTGCCGCGGGTTTGCCGAGGCGCTTGCCGCGCGCGAGCCGGTTCCCGGCGGTGGCAGCGCGAGCGCCTTTGTGGGCGCGCTGGGCGCCTCGCTGTGCGGAATGGTTGCCCGCTACGGTGCGACTAATCCCGCGCTTGCTGATCGTGCGGATGACCTGACGCGCGCGTTTGCCCAGGCTGATGAGCTGGCCCAGGAGCTTGTCGAGTTGGTTTCCGAGGACGTTCGTGCCTACAGGCGGGTGTCCGCGGCGTACGGTATTCCGCGTGACGATCCGGCTCGAGCGACCGCGATTCAGGATGCGCTGCATGTGGCCGCTATGCCGCCGTATCGCATTATGGATGCCTGCGGGCGTGCGCTGGCGCTGCTCGAGGACATGGCCGACAAGGGTTCGCGTCAGCTGCTGTCCGATGTGGCGTGCGGCGCCGTGTTCTGCCGTGCCGCTATGCAGGGCGCGAGCTTGACGCTCTTTGCAAACACCACGTCTATGAAAGATCGCGTTCGTGCCGAGGAGCTCGAGACGGCGTGTGATGAGCTGCTCGACACATGGTTGCCGCGCGCCGATGCGCTGGCGCGCCGCGCCGCCGACGCTGCAAGGAAGAGAGGATAGCCATGGCTGAGCTACTGAAGGGTGCTCCTGTTGCCCGCGCGTTGACTGAGGAGCTCGCTGCTCGCTGCGCGGCTTTGCGTGAGCGCGGCGTTGTGCCGACGCTGGCCATCGTTCGCGTGGGCGAGCGCGAGGACGACCTGTCCTACGAGCGCGGTGCACTCAAACGCTGCGAAAAGGTGGGCATCGAAGCTCGTCGCGTGTTGCTGCCTGCCGATGTTTCGCAGGATGAGCTGCTGGCGGCTATCGAGGGCATCAATGCCGACCCCGCTGTTCACGGATGCCTGATGTTTCGCCCACTGCCCGCCGGCCTTGACGAGAACGCCGTCGCCGCAGCGCTCGATCTCGCCAAGGACGTTGACTCCATGACGCCGGCTTCGCTGCTCACCACGCTTTCGGGGCGCGGCGAGGGTTTTGCCCCCTGCACAGCTGAAGCCGTGCTTGCTTTGCTGGATCATTACGGCGTTGAGCTGGACGGCGCCAAAGTTGCCGTGGTCGGACGCTCACTGGTAATTGGCCGCCCCGTTGCCGCCATGCTTACGGCGCGCAACGCAACCGTGACGACGTGCCATACGCATACGCGCGATCTTGCCGCCGAGTGCTGTGCTGCTGACATTGTGGTTGCCGCCGTTGGACGCGCGCGCACGATTGGCGTGGATGCCGTTCGCGAGGACCAGACGATCATTGATGTGGGCATTAACTGGGATGAGGACGCTGGCAAGCTGGTGGGTGACGTCGATTTTGTTGCCGCGGAGCCGGTTGTTGGTGCCATCACCCCCGTGCCGGGCGGCGTGGGCGCCGTGACAACGGCGATTCTCGCCAAACACGTGATCGAAGCGGCCGAGCGCGCATCGAAATAGGCGTTTTGAAGCTGTTTGAGGGGTTAGTTCTATACCCCGTGGACAGAAAATGCCAAATATGAGTAGTGTTGCCAAGATAGTCACATATATTTTAGGTTAATTTGGCTCTCTAACGATATTTATTATCGATAGAGAGCCTATTTTATTGGACCTATGGGGAATTACATCATCTAATTTTTGAACAAATGTAGGCTTCCGACACCCATGCGTAGCAAAATTGCTGTTACTAAATTGGTGACAGTACTCATATTTGGCATTTTTTGACCACAGGGGTTGCCGGTGCCGTGGTTTCGCCCTTTTTGCGTCGAAGCGATACACTGTTGCCGTTTGATTTCTTCGCTCAAGGAGGATGCGCATGCCGTGCACAACGATTCTGGTCGGTAAGAACGCGAGCTACGACGGGTCGACGCTTGTCGCGCGTAACGAGGACTCGTCCAACGGGGTGTTTGAGCCCAAGCGTATGCGCGTGGTGCATCCCGACGAGCAGCCGCGCGTCTACACGAGCGTCCTGAGTCACCTGACCGTTGAGCTGTCCGATAACCCCATGCGCTACACGAGTGTCCCCGATGTTGTCCCGGGCCACGGCATCTGGGCCGAGGCCGGTTTCAACGAGCTCAATGTGGGCATGTCCGCAACCGAGACGCTCACCACCAATGAGCGCGTTCGCGGCGCCGACCCGCTCGTGGACTACGTGCCCGCCAAGGGCAACGAGGGCGAGGACGGCTATGTGCCGGCGCAGCCTGGTGGCCTGGGCGAGGAGGACATGGTGACCCTGGTCCTGCCGTACGCTAAGTCCGCCCGCGACGGCGTTCGTATCCTGGGCGACCTGCTCGAGCGCTACGGCACCTACGAGAACAACGGCATCGCCTTTAGTGATGTGGACGAGATCTGGTGGCTCGAGACCATCGGCGGCCACCACTGGATTGCCAAGCGCGTGCCTGACGACGCCTATGTGACCATGCCCAACCAGCTGGGTATCGACAGCTTTGACCTGGATGACGCTGAGGGCGCCCAGGCCGACCACATGTGCTCCGCCGACCTGCGCGCCTGGATGGCCGAGTGGCATCTGGACCTGACGCTGGGCGTTGAGGGCGACGGTCCGGCGACGGTCTTTAACCCGCGCGAGGCCTTTGGCTCGCACAGCGACAGCGACCATGTCTACAACACGCCGCGCGCCTGGTACATGCAGCGCTGCCTCAATCCCAGCGATGTGTGGGACGGTCCCGAGGCCGACTACACGCCCGAGAGCGACGATATCCCCTGGAGCCGCGTGCCCGAGCGCAAGGTGACCATCGAGGACATTAAGTACGTACTCTCGAGCCACTACCAGGGCACGGAGTACGACTGCTACGGCAGCAAGGGCACGCCCGCTACGCGTGGCGCCTATCGCCCCATCGGCATCAACCGCAACAGCCAGCTCGCCGTGCTGCAACTGCGTCCCTATGCGCAGCCGGCCTATCGCGCCGTGCAGTGGATGGCGTTTGGCTCCAACTCGTTTAACGCGCTGGTTCCGCTGTACGCCAACGTCGAGACCATGCCCGAGTACTATGCCGACACGCAGGCTCGCGTGACGTCCGAAAACTTCTACTGGGCCAACCGCCTGATCGGCGCGCTGGCCGACGTCCGTTTTCATGAGTGCGGCCGCGCCGTGGAGGACTACCAGGAGAAGGTCGGTGGCATGGGCCACAAGCAGATCCATGACGTCGACGCTGCCGTAGCCGCTCTGCCCGAGGCCGAGGTGCCTGCCGAGCTTGCCCGCGCCAATGAGACTTTCGCCGAGCTTGTGCGCGTGGAGACCGATGCTCTACTGGGCAAGGTGCTCTACACCACGAGCTGCGCCATGAAGAACTCTTTCGCGATGAACGACAACGTGAGGTAGGGATTTCCCGTCGATCGAATAGCGCTAAAACGCTTTGTCGCTTTCGCTCAATCTTGGGTACAAGAACGCCAATGCAGTTGTTTGTGATTGGAGATAACCATGGTTATGAAACTCGATCAGCTTGTTAACGGCGCCATTAACGTGGGCTTTGGCGCTGCCGCCGTTGCTGTCGAAGGCGGCAAGAAGGTCCTCGACGACCTTAACACCAAAGGCGAGCAGGTCCGCAAGGACACCGCCACTCCCGATATCGCCCGCAGTGTGTCCGACATGTTCGAGCAGGCCGGCGGCACCATCTCCGACCTGACCGAGCGCTTGGGCATGCAGGGCGAGACCGCGGCCCAGCGCGTGCTTGACGAGCTCATCCTTGCCCGGGTCCGCGTCATGACCGCTCCCGAGCGCACGGCCTTCCTGGCCCATGTGCGCGACATCGTCGATTCGGTCGAGGACAACGTGACCTCGGTGCCCGTCGAGTCCGTTGAGCCCGACGATGCGAAGGATACCGAAGAGGCTGAGTAGCAGCGCAGATGGCAGATTCCACCACCGATTACAACAATCTAGATCCCTTGGGTGACGAGGCGGCGGTTGTCGATGAGGTCGACGCCGTCGTCTCGGGCGCTCGCAAGAAGCCGCGCGCTGTCGATATGGTGCCCGAGGAGCCCGACGCGATGGCACCGGACGAGGAATACCAGCTCACGCCGGCGGGTCGTCGCGAACGCATTGGGCAGATTGTTCGCCTGGTCAAAAAGTACCGCGTGTGGGATAACCTCACGCCGGTTCGTTTGCGCCGCCTGCTCGAGGAACTCGGCCCCATGTTCGTCAAGATGGGGCAGATTCTGGCCAACCGGTCCGAGATTTTGCCGCAACGCTTTTGCGACGAGCTGCGTCGTCTGCGCTCCGACGTGGAACCGGTGCCGTACGAGGTAGTGCTTCGCTGTCTGGAGGAAGAATACGGCCTGCGCCTGGGGGAGATGTTCGATGCGATCGACCCCAATCCGCTTGGTAGCGCATCGCTCGCGCAGGTGCACCGCGCTCGTCTGGTGACGGGCGAGGACGTGGCCGTCAAGGTGCAGCGCCCCGGTGCGCAGCAGGTTATGGCGCAGGACATCGATATCATCCGCTCGGTGGTGCGTATCGTTTCCAAGTTCGTCAACACCGATCAATTCGTTGACCTGCACGGCGTGGTCGAGGAGCTGTGGACCTCGTTTCGCGAGGAGACCAACTTTTTGGCCGAGGCCAAAAACCTCAATGACTTTTACGAGTTCCATAAGAGCGTTCATGGCGTGACGTGCCCTAAATCCTATCTGGACCTGTGCACCGAGCACGTGGTGGTTATGGACTACGTCGACGGCATTTCGATCGCCGATCCTGAACGCTTAGTGGCCGAGGGCTATGACTTGGAAAAGATCGGTGCCGCGATTGTCGAGGACTACTCGACGCAGGTGCTCGACGACGGCTTTTTCCATGCCGACCCGCATGCGGGAAACATCATCCTCAAGGACGGTATTGTCTACTTTATCGACTTGGGTATGGTCGGACGTATGTCGAGCCATGACCGCGGTATCGTCAAAGACATGATTTTCGCCGTGGCCGAGGGTGACGTGCCCAAGCTCAAGGATTCGCTCATGCGCTTTGCCGTGACGCGCGGCGATTCGGCCGAGCTTGACCATTCGGCCTTTTTGTCCGACTTGGACTTTATTGTTGCCGACTTTGCCGGGCTCGACCTTAAAGACCTGGATATCGGCGAGTTTTTGACTTCGCTGTTAAACCTCGCGCGCAAAAATGACGTTGAGCTGCCGAGCGTGGTGACGATGTTCGCCCGCGGCATGGTGACGCTCGAGGGCCTGTTGACCGAGTACATGCCCAACGTCAACATGATCCAGATCATCCAGACGCACATCAAAAACGAGAAGAGCACCTACGCCCGCATGCGCGAGATGAGCCGCGATCTTGCCGCGAGCAGCTATCGCGCGGCAAAAGGCTCGCTCGAGGCGGCCGAGTATCTGGGCTTGGCTTCGCGTATGCTTACGCGCGGCCAGCTTAAGGTAAACACGCAGATCATGAGCAGCGATAAGGCGCTGCGACAGCTGGGCGGAATTATCGACCGCATGTCGATGGCAATTGTGATCGCCGGTCTGTTTATCGGTTCGTCGGTGGTGTACTACGCGCGTATCGAGCCGGTTGTGTTTGGTATCCCAGTCATTGGCTTTATGGGCTACGTGAGCGCGCTGGTGCTGGCGCTTATGCTGGGCCGCAATATCTGGCTCAACAGCCACGGCGGCAAGCACTAGAGGCTGCGGCCGTCACCGCATTTTCCTATCGCAAACAATAGCTTTTACCTTGGGCTTCGCCTGCGTGCGAGGCCCTTTTGCGTGATAGCATATTGACGGTATTAATCGATGGCCTAGATGGTGGTGCGGAGACGCACGAATGCGCGGTTTTCCTGCGCGTTTGGGAGAATCGGGGTGCAAGTCCCCGGCTGTACCAGTAACCGTAATTCCTCTTGGCTCGGGATGCTCGCGTCGCAGATCGGACGACGTGCCCGAGCCGTTAAGGTTAAGTCGGATCGCCTCCCATCTTGCACGTTGCCGCGGCGTATGCCGCCGGTGTGCATGGGGCTCTGGAGGGAAGGGGACCCCGATGGGGGAACTCGAGCGCAACATGCGCGATGACGTGGGGCAGCCTCAAGGCAACGCTCCAAGTACAGACAATGGGGGACAATTGGATATGTTTGAGGACGAGCGCGAGCGCGTCTCGCATCGCCGTGGCGCAATTGCGCGCGGCGTAGCCAAGCGCGGCCTGGTGGCATTCCTGGCCTTCGCGATGGCCTTTGGCACCACACCGGCTCAGCTGTGGGCCGAGGGCGCCGAGGGCATTGCCGAGGCTGTGGCTCAGGCGGCACCGCTTGCCGAGAACGGCTCTGGTGAGTCCGCGACAAGCCCTGCTGCCGACCTCAATGCGAGCGGCATGGTGGCGAATGGGGGCACTGCCGAGCAAGATGCCACTGCGACAGCTTCGGGCCCTACCGACAAGACTGAGGACGATAGCGCTGCCGGCAATGAGGCACCGGCTGCATCGACGTCCGATGCCTCGAAGCAGGACACCGCCGTTGTCTCTGCCGCTGGAGAGGCCAAGGCTCAGCCTGCCAAGGCAGAGAGCCAGGAGGTCTCTGCCACGTGCTCCGTCGTCGGCACCGACGCCAAGGGCGCCCAGCAGACCTGGGCCGCCGCGCAGCGGATCACGCTGAAGGAGGGCTCGACCGCGGCCGACCTCTCCGAGCAGCTGTTCAAGCGTGCCGGCCTCAAGGCCGATTACAACCCCAACGGCAGCTGGGGCTGGGCACTCAACTCGATCACGTCGCCCTTCGACTCCGGCCGCACGCTCGCCTACGACTCGGCGACCGGCGCTTACTGGCAGCTGTTCGTCAACGGCAGCGCCTCCGAGGTCGGCGCGGGCGGCTACACGCTCAAGGACGGCGACTCCGTCGTCTGGTGCTACTCGAAGTACGGCGACCCCGCGCCTGTCGCTCAGGTCTCTGCCACGTGCTCCGTCGTCGGCACCGACGCCAAGGGCGCCCAGCAGACCTGGGCCGCCGCGCAGCGGATCACGCTGAAGGAGGGCTCGACCGCGGCCGACCTCTCCGAGCAGCTGTTCAAGCGTGCCGGCCTCAAGGCCGATTACAACCCCAACGGCAGCTGGGGCTGGGCACTCAACTCGATCACGTCGCCCTTCGACTCCGGCCGCACGCTCGCCTACGACTCGGCGACCGGCGCTTACTGGCAGCTGTTCGTCAACGGCAGCGCCTCCGAGGTCGGCGCGGGCGGCTACACGCTCAAGGACGGCGACTCCGTCGTCTGGTGCTACTCGAAGTACGGCGACCCCGCGCC
>UQIT01000011.1 GCA_900541175.1 uncultured Collinsella sp. | reverse complement strand
ACCGAGCCGTACGCTTGAACTGAGAAGGGGGAGGCCTCGCGGCCTCCCCCTTTTTGCGTTAAGCCAGATCTAACAAACTCGCTGTGTTTTATGACCCTCGTTTGTCGCATCTTCCGTTAACGGGCTACAATAACTTAGTCTGTGCAATATGGAGGTGAACATGGCTGAAGCTGGTATCGGCGTTGATATCGTCGAGATTTCCCGCATGAAATCAATCCTTGAAAAGACGCCGTCGTTTGCTCGGCGTGTGTTTACCGAAGAAGAGTGCGCATATTGCGACGCTTCATCGCGTCCTGCGGCGCACTATGCGAGCCGTTTTGCTTCTCGTGAAGCGGTTCTCAAAGCTCTTGGTACGGGTTTTAGTCAGGGCGTCGGCCGCAAAGACGTCTCGGTGACGCGTGATAACCTCGGAAAGCCTAAAGCGGTGCTTTCGGGTCGAGCGCTCGAGATTGCTCAAGAGTTGGGTGTCGTTGAAGTTGCGCTCTCCATTACTTTGACGGGTGATCTGGCCGTAGCCAATGCCATTGCGATCACCAAGGATGCTCGACCAAAGCCTAAGGAAGAAAAGGTGAGCACCAAGGAACGCGTTGCACAAACTTATAAAGAGGCTCGCTCGGTTTTAGATGAGCTTGAGCAACTGCAAAATTCAGCTTTGACGGAGCACCAGGGCGATGCTTCGCAAGATACGCTAGGAGCATAGATGAAACCGGTTTTGAGTACCGAGGAAGTCGTTCGCCTCGAGGATATTATCGAACGCGAAGGAACTTCGAAGGCCGAGCTTATGGAACTGGCGGGTGAGTTTGCTGCTCGTGAAATTCTAAAACTCAATCCCGATCGCGTCCTTGTTCTGGTCGGTTTTGGCAACAACGGTGGTGACGGTTGGGTCGCGGCTGATATTTTGAGTCATAAGGGCGTTGACGTGGATATCGTGTCTCCGGTCGAGCCGGATGAGATTCCTGCCGCTCTGGCTCGCCATGTTGCCCGCCGTACCGCCGGTCGTGACGTGCATGTGTGTGTCGGTCCCTCGCGAGATGAGCTTGAGGTTTTGATCGATAAGGCCGACGTTGTTGTTGACGCTATCTTTGGTACCGGTTTCCACGGTGACCTGCGTGCACCGTTCTCCATCTGGATTCCGACAGTTAACGACTGCGCCGACCATGTGGTGTCCATTGATGTTCCTTCGGGTCTGAATGCCGAGACCGGTGTTGTCGACGACGACTGCATCCGTGCCGAGCGCACGGTCACGATGATCACGCCCAAGATCGGACTCTACAGCGCTGATGGCCCAGAGTACGCCGGTGATCTGGTGTGCGGTGGCCTCTATGATCGCCTTGATGAGGTCATCGATGATGTCGACCATGCCGCCGAGATTGTCGAGCCCGGTGACCTGGTGGATTTCTTTGCTCCGCTGCCCACGAATATCGATAAGTATTCTCGCGGTTCCGTCCTTATTGTCGCCGGCTCGGCGCAGTATCCTGGCGCTGCTATTATGGCCGCCAAGTCTGCTGCCCGCGCGGGTGCCGGCTATGTGGCTGTCGCGACGCCCGATGCGTGTGCCAATCTTATTCGTATGGCACTTCCCTCGATTCCGGTTTTTGCTATTCCGTCCGATTCCCGCGGCTCTTTTGGTGCCGCTGCTCGTATGACCGTGTGCGAGATTGCAAAGAAGTACAGCTGCGTACTGTGCGGTCCCGGCATGACGACGTCTGCCGGTGCCATGCAGGTGGTTTCGGGCTTGTTGGAGCTTGATGTGCCGCTGATCCTTGATGCCGATGCGCTCAACTGCCTTTCTAAGATTGCTATCGACGGTATCGATAGCAACCCTGAGATGTACCGCCGTGAGCAACCGCTCGTCATGACGCCGCACTATCGCGAGCTTTCGCGCTTGGTTGCCGGTGACGAGGTTAACGATCTGGGGACTGCAATCGCGGCCGCGCAGAAGGTTGTCTGGGCTGCCGGCTCCGACAATCTCGTGGTTATTGCCAAGGGACCGACGACGGCTATCTGTGGCGTTGAGCGCGTGCTTTTGCCGCTCTCGGGTCCGGCGTCGTTGGCGACTGCCGGTTCGGGCGATGTTCTTGCGGGCATTTTGGCCGGCACACTGGCTACCATGCGTGATGAGATGGATCGCTGGGAGCTGCTGTATTCGTATGCCGTTGCGCTTCACAGCTACGCGGGTTTTGCCGCGGCAACGGAGTACGGTGAGAAGAGTGTTATTGCGACCGATCTGATCGACTTGATCGGTCCTGCCATGGAATTGGCGGCAAAGGATGCACTCGATGATCTGGGAATCATGGACGAAGGGTCGGATGACTAATCATGAATAAAGCCGATTTGACGCGCTGGTCCTGGGTTGAGATTGACCGAGGGGCGCTTCGCCGCAACACGAGGGCTTACAAGAATCTGCTCGATCAACGTCAGCGACTGTGCTGCGTAGTGAAGGCCGATGCCTATGGCCATGGTGCCGTCGAGTGCGCCAAAATCATGTATTCGGCCGGTGCCGACATGTTTGCCGTGGCGACGGTTAGTGAAGGCGTTGAGCTTCGACAGGGCGGGATCACAAAACCCATCCTGATCCTGAGCGAGCCGCCTATCGAGGCCATTCCGACGTTGCTCGAGTTCGATATCATGCCTTCGGTCTATACGTCCGATTTCGCCCTTGCCTATGGCGAGTGTGCTGTCGCGGCAGGCAAGGTGGGCAAGTACCATCTAGCCATCGAGACGGGCATGAACCGCATCGGTGTTCACTACACGCAGGTGCTCGACTTTGTTCGTGGCATTAGCTTCCATCGCGGTATCCAGTGCGATGGCGTCTTTACGCACTTCGCAACGGCCGATGAGCCTGGCGGTTGGGACTATAAGCTGCAGTGCCAGCGCTTTACCGAGGCCGTTCAAGCCATTAAGGACGCGGGCTTTGAGTGCGGTATCGTGCACTGTGCCAATACGCCGTCCTCGATGCTCGATCCCTCGATGCATTTTGATATGATTCGCGCCGGCATCGGTCTATATGGCCTGCAGCCGTGCGAGCTGAGCAGCCGCGTGATGCAGCTGGACCCTGTCATGAGCGTTCATGCGCGCGTGACGCGTGTGTCACATCCTGCAATGGGCGAAGGCGTGGGCTACGGATTTACCTATCGCGTGCCGCGCACACGCGTTCAGATTTGCACGCTGCCGATTGGATATGCCGACGGTCTTTCGCGTACGCTCTCCAATCGCATGGACGTGCTGTATCGCGGTGAACGTGTGCGTCAGGTGGGTAACATCTGCATGGACCAGTTTATGGTCGCCATCCAGTCCAATCCGGCGCATGAGATTCCCGAGGCCGAGCATGGCGACGAGATGATCATTGTCGGCCGCGATGGTGATGCCGAGATCACCATGGACGAGATGGCTCGCCTGCGCGGCACGATTAACTACGAGGTTGCTTGCGGCTTTGGCATGCGTCTCGACAAGGTCTACGTGTAGGAGCCACTATGGGTGTCATGCACATCCCCGGACATAGTCACCAAGCGCCGCGCGAGGTTGCACTCGAGGAGATTGAGGCTGTTTTAGGCGACTGCCATCTCTGCCAGCTCTATCAGTCGCGCCATAACATCGTGTTTGGCGTGGGAAACCCCCACGCCCGCGTCATGTTTATCGGCGAGGCGCCGGGGCGTAACGAGGATCTGCAAGGCGAACCGTTTGTGGGGGCGGCGGGCGAGGATCTCAACGGCATCCTGTCGCTGGCTGGCCTCAAGCGCGAAGACGTCTACATTGCCAACGTGCTTAAGTGTCGACCGCCGGGAAATCGCAATCCTCGGCCCGAGGAAGTGCTGGCCTGTTCACCGTTTTTGCGTGAGCAGATTCGAAGCATTTGGCCCGACATCATCGTGACGCTCGGTAACCCTGCGACGCACTTTGTGCTTAAGACCGAGATTGGCATCACCAAGCTGCGCGGCAGGTTCCATCAGATGGGGCATTTTGTGGTGATGCCCACGTTCCATCCGGCGGCGGCGCTGCGTAATCCGGCGTGGCAGGAGCTACTGGAGGAAGACTTTAAGATGCTGGGCGACTATCTGGAGCGGCATCCCGCGCCAGAGGGTGCCTCGGAATAATAAGGAGCATATATGTCCCTGGAGCGCCTGGGGGTAGGTATTTATAAAACGGTTTGCTCTGCCGATACGGAGCATTTTGGCGAGTTGGTTGCGCCGTGTCTGGAAGACGGTGATGTGCTGATTTTGACCGGCGGCCTCGGGGTGGGCAAAACCCACTTTACCAAGGGCGTTTCGCGTGGTTTGGGCGACGGCCATATGGTCACGAGCCCCACATTCGCACTCATGGCCGTTCATGACCAGGGGCGTATTCCGCTGTTTCACTTTGACCTGTACCGTCTGGAGCATGCTTACGAGCTCGAGGATACGGGCATTTTCGATGTACTGGGCTATGAGGGTGCCTGTCTGTTGGAGTGGGGCGAACAGTTTCAGGACGAACTGACGGACGAGTATCTTTCGGTAACGCTTAAGCGTGATGAGAACGATAGCGACGTGCGAACGATAACGCTCGAGGCGCACGGCGAACGCGCAGCGGAGCTATCCGATTTGATTGATAAGGCTGTACAAGATGAGCTTGCATAACGATTACGCGCTGGTGGTGGCGCTCGATACTTCGACCGATATGCTTGCCTGCGCGGCAAGCTGGATTGATGGGCAGACGGGCGAGGCGAAGCTGGTGAGTGGCGACCATATGTGCCGTCGCCATGCCAATGTGGAGCTCGTGAATACCGTCGACAGTGTGCTTGCTCAGGTTGGCATGGACCGTGCTGACGTGGGCAGTTACGTCGTCGGTCGCGGTCCTGGTTCGTTTACCGGCGTGCGTATCGGCATTTCCACCGCCAAGGGCTTGGCGCGCGGCGCCAACGTGCCGCTGTTGGGTGTGTCGACGCTCGATGCCTGCGCATGGACCGCGTGGAAGGCTGGCGTGCGTGGCAAACTCGGCATTCTGGCCGATGCCATGCGCGGCGAGGTGTATCCGGCTTTGTATGTGCTGGGCGACGAGGGCCCCGAGCGTCAGTTTGAGCGCGAGCACGTGGTCAAGGCTGCCGTGGCGCTTGATGAGTGGCGCCAAGCCGCGGACTGGGACCAGGTTCAGCTGACTGGCGACGGTCTCGTGCGCTATGGCAAGCTGCTGGGCGAGGATGAGGTCGCTCGCTGCGTAGAGCGCGGCTTGTGGTGGCCTTCGGGCGAGGGCCTCCTCCTTGCACATGCCGCGGGTGACGGCGACCCGGCCCGCGTCCTTCCGATCTATACGCGCCTTTCTGATGCCGAGGAAAACGAGCGCAAACGCCTCGGTCTTGCCGAGAGCGCGCAGAGCGAAATTACGGGCGTTGCCGATGAGCTCGCCGGTCGCCATCTGCAATTCCGCCCCATGGGTGCGGCGGACGCCGAGGGCGCAAGTGCGCTGGAGGCCGCCTGCTTTGAAGGCGCTGGACACGAGGCGTGGACGCCGGGCATGTTTCTATCCGAGCTGGGCGAGGATGTTGCGGCGCCGCGCAGCTGGTGGGTGGCGCACGACGACGGTCAGCTGCTGGGCCTTGCCGGCGGCATGGTCGTAGACGGTGACGTGCAGATTCTGGATGTTGCCGTCGACCCGAAGCATCGCCGCGAGGGTATTGCCCGCAAGCTGCTGTCGCACGTGAGCTACGATGCCCAGATGCTCGGCTGCACCACGGCTTCGCTCGAGGTCGAGGATGGCAATGAGGGCGCTATTGCGCTCTATGCCTCTCTGGGCTTTACCGAGGCGGGCCGCCGCCGCGGTTACTACGGTGCTGGCAAAGATGCCATCGTCATGACGGCGCCGCTGCCCTTGGTGCTCCCGGTCGACAATGCTTCGCCCGAGCCGACGGCGGCTGAGCAGCGTGTATGGCCGCTACCTGCACCCGAGCGCACCGTTGAGGAGCGCGCCGAAATTGAGCGCCGTCGCCTGGTGCTTGCCATCGAGAGTTCGTGCGATGAGACAGCTGTGGCGATTATCGATGCGAACGGTAATATGCTGGCCAATCAGGTTTCGACGCAGATCGATTTTCATGCCCGTTTTGGCGGCGTAGTGCCCGAGATCGCTTCGCGCAAGCACGTTGAGGTTATCGTGAGCGTCGTGGACGCGGCGCTCGAGGATGCCGCGGCATCGCTTGGTCTTGAGGGCGGAGCCATCGCGCCGAGCGAACTCGCCGCTGTTGGCGTGACACAGGGTCCGGGCCTGGTGGGCGCTCTGGTGGTGGGCGTCGCCTTCGCCAAGGGCTTTGCCTACGCTGCCGGCAAGCCGCTCGTGTGCGTCAATCACCTTGAGGGCCATCTGTTTGCCAACCTGCTGGCGCAGCCCGATCTCAAGCCGCCGTTTATCTTCACGCTCGTCTCGGGCGGTCATACCATGCTTGTTCACGTCAAGGCGTGGGGCGACTACGAGGTGCTCGGCGAGACGCTCGACGATGCCGTGGGTGAGGCCTTCGACAAGGTGGCTAAGGCGCTGGGCCTGGGCTATCCCGGCGGCCCCATCATTTCCAAACTGGCCGAGACGGGCAATCCCCACGCGATTGACTTCCCCCGTGCGCTTAATAGTAGGGGAGACTATCGATTCTCGCTTTCGGGCCTTAAGACGGCCGTGACGCTCTACATTGAGCAGGAGACCAAAGCCGGGCGTACGATTCATCTGCCCGACCTGGCTGCTTCGTTTGAGGCCGCGGTCTTTGACGTTCAGTACAAGAAGGCCAAGAACGCGCTGCATGCCACCGGATGCAAGGAATACTGCATCGGCGGCGGCGTCTCGGCCAACCCGCATCTGCGCGAGATGATGATCAAGAAGCTCGGGCGCCAGGGCATCCGCGTGACGGTGCCGCCTCTCTCGGCATGCACCGACAACGCCGCCATGATCGCGGAGGTCGCCCGCCGTAAATTCGACCGAGGAGAAATCTCGCCGTTCGACGTCGACGCCGATCCGAACATGACGCTGTAGTCGCAAAGGCGCGGTCCCCGGCCGGAGGGGCCGGATATAAGGTTTCCTGCTCTACAGTCCTGCGCAAGACGAAGGCCACATTAAGTGGCCTTCTTTGCGTGCGGAACTCGCGATAAACCTTATATCCGGCCCCTCCGGTCGGGGACCTTTCTGTATCGATATAGCTTCTGAGCTGGTTTGGCGTCGACAACGTCCAGCAAGGTTAACAAGCCAGCGTCGAATTTCCGGCGTTCTTTAGCTGAAAGAAAAAGTTGGTGTGCGGAGCTTTGCTCCGCACATTTGGGATGGGAGCCCCCGAGAGCGGCGGGAGCCGGGCGGCGCATATGAACTTTATCGCGAGTTCCGCACGCAAAGGAAAGCACTTAATGTGCTTTCCGTCTTGCGCAGGACTGTAGAGCAGGAAAGTTCATATGCGCCGCCCGGCTCCCGCCGCTCTCGGGGGCATCTCTCAAGCAAAAACTGTCGTTGGGTAAAGTCCGAGGTCAGTGGCGTTTTATACCGAGAAATTCAAAAAAAGTTGAAAATTCATTACATATTTGCGTTGACTTTAGGTAACTAAAGTTTCATACTCCTTTTCAACCACTGGGGGATGTGAACACGCACGGATCGTTCACATCATGATTGAAGAGGATTTCTCAGACATGTTCACGCATCAGCTAAACATTATCAGCGTAGTAATTATCTGATGCGGGTTAGCACATACAGCTAGCCCGTACGATAACGGGCGGCTGATGAAGATGAGGGCCGTCGAGCGCAACCGACGGTCCTCATTTTTTATGTCTAGGAAGTTCTTTTTAGAGGAGGAAATGTAATGAACGGAGTTTTGCTCATGGTTGTGGCCGCGGCGGTGCTCGCCTGCGGCTATCTGGGCTACGGCCGCTGGCTGGCCAACAAGTGGGGCGTTGACAAAGAGGCCCTCACGCCGGCCAAGCGCATGAAGGACGGCAACAGCTTCTCGCCCGTCTCCGCCTTCACTGCGTTTTCGCACCAGTTCAGCTCGATCTGCGGTGCTGGCCCTGTCACGGGTACGATCGTCGCCATGGCCTTTGGCTGGCTGCCCGTCGTGCTCTGGGTCCTCGTCGGCGGCATCTTCTTTGGCGCCGTCCACGACTTTGGTGCCCTGTACGCTTCGATGAAGAACAACGGCAAGTCACTCGCTCAGCTCATCGAGAAGTATATCGGCAAGACCGGCCGTCGCCTGTTCCTGCTGTTCTGCTGGCTGTTCTGCATCATCGTCATCGCCGCCTTTACCGACATGGTCTGCAAGACGTTCATGTTCACCCCGGCCGTTGACGCTTCTGGTGCTGCTACCGGTGCCATCGACTTCACCAAGTCCTATGCCGCCGGCTGCGCTGGTACCATCTCCATCCTGTTCACCTTCGTCGCTATCGCCTTTGGTTGGGCCCAGAAGAAGTTCAACCTCACCGGCGCTGCCGAGTTCGTCACCGGCGTGGTCCTCATGGTTCTCATGTTCGCCGTCGGTATGCAGTTTCCGGTCTACCTGGATAAGTTCCAGTGGTTCGCCGTCGTCATGGTCTACCTGGTCTTCGCTGGCGCTATGCCCATCCAGATGCTCAAGACCCCGCGTGACTACCTCACTTCCATCATGATGATCGTCATGATCGTCTGCGCTGTCCTCGGCATCGTCGTCCTGGGCGTCAACGGTCAGGCCACTATCACCGCTCCGGTCTTCACCGGCTTCTCCACTGCCTCCGGCATGATGTTCCCGGTCCTGTTCGTCTCCGTCGCTTGCGGTGCTCTCTCCGGTTTCCACAGCCTCGTTTCTTCCGGCACCTCTTCCAAGCAGGTCGAGAAGGAGCAGGACGCTGTCAAGGTCGGTTACGGCGCAATGATCGTCGAGTCCTTCGTCGGCATCCTTGCCATCATCGTTGCCGGCATCATGTTCTCCGATATGAACACCGCCGGTACCGGCGCCCTCAACGCCGGTGTCGCTTCCACCCCGTTCCAGATCTTCGCCGCTGGCATCTCCCGCGGTATGCAGGCCTTCGGTGTTGACGGCACGCTCGCTACCGTCTTCATGACCATGAACGTCTCCGCTCTGGCCCTGACCTCGCTCGACGCCGTCGCCCGCATCGCCCGCACCTCGTTCTCCGAGTTCTTTGCCCAGACCAACGACGCCCTGGCCATCGAGTCCAAGGCCGGCTACATGAAGGTCCTCGGCAACCCCTGGTTCGCCACGGTCGTCACCCTGCTTCCCGGTCTCGCCCTCGCTTTTGGTGGCTATGCCAACATCTGGCCGCTCTTTGGTGCTTCCAACCAGCTGCTCGGCGGCATGACCATGATCACCCTCGCCGTGTTCTGCAAGTGCACCGGCCGCAAGGGTTGGATGCTCTACGTGCCCGTCGCCTTCCTGCTCTGCTGCACCTTCACCTCGCTGGTCCAGAGCGCCATGGGCTGCATGGCCGCCGTCCAGGCTTACGGCTTCTTCGGCACCATCCCGGCTACCGCCACCACGGCCGCCGTCTCCGTCGCCGCCACCAAGGGCCTGCAGCTCGTCTTTGCCGTCCTGCTGATGGTCCTGGGCCTCATCGTCGCCGTCAACTGCCTCAAGGAGTTCTTCGGCAAGGAGGCTGGCTCCATGCCTGATGAGGAGCCCGAGTGGTCCGAGATGGGCAAGGCCGAGTACGGTCGCGCCGCTGCCGCCGAGGCTCCCGCTGACGCCGAGGCCGCCAAGGCCTAGTCGGTCGGACGGGTTGAATCTCCCATCCATTTGACTCGGAAAGACCGGGTCCGCGACTTCGCGGGCTCGGTCTTTTTTCATGCAAAAGTGGGTGACGCTCGAGTGTGCTCGAGTGTTCTCGCAGATGTTTTGCATGGATAAGGGCGCGCGTTGTACCATATAAACGTATATGTGTACATATGAAAGGGGCCCCGTGGCCAAGACGGTATATTCCGATAACCAAAATAATGTCGATGCCCTGGCTGAGCGTCTGAGCAGCCAGACATCGCTTTCTGCTGAGCGTGCCAAGCTGGTTGCCTACGACCTGCTTTGCCGCAAGGCGCTCAAGATCAAGTCGAGCGCGCTGGCGCAAATTTTCCGCTCCGTCGATAAGGAGTGCGACACCAAGGCGATGCGCGATGAGCTTATCGCGGCAAATATCGTGACCAAGATCGAGGGTAGCGGCATTAACGGGCGCCCGGCGTTCTATACCATCAATGCCGAGATCCGCGATGCCCAGGAGCAGCCTGCCGAGTCCGTCGAGGATTTTGTCGTCGAGGATTCCGCTGACGTGCCTGCTGTGGAAGAAGCTGCTCCGCGTGAGCATGTCGATACCGATGAGTTGCTCGATGAGAACGTCGTGCGTGCCTTTACGGCCAAGGCAGGACGCGGCGATTTTGGCGGGGGCGGCAAGCGCGATGCACAGCGCCGCGCCCAGCAGGAGCGCTTCCGTCGCGCCGTTGCTCGAAAGGGCGAGACGGATGCCGAGGCTGTTGAGACCGAGGTTGCTGCCGAGTCGCAGAAGCCCACGAAGGAGCAAAAGCCCGTGGAGGCCCAAGAGCCCAAGCGTCGTCGCGGTGCTCACTTTAAGGCTGCAGCGCAGGATGCCGCGCGTGAGGTTGAAGAGTCTTCTGAGGTTGCAGACGATGTTGAGGAGTCTGCCAAGAAGGCTCCGGGTTCGTGTCGTCCCGGCCGCGGTTTTGCGGGACGTGCGTATCCCGTAAAGCGTCAGGAGAAGGGCGAGTCGGTTTCGACCACCCAGGACGAGAAGGCCGTTGAGCCGGTGGCTCGCGAGCAAAAGCCTGTTGAGCCGCAGCTTGAGGTTGATGCCGAGGCCAAGGGCCAGCAGCCTACTGATGAGCAGACGGAGCAGAGCGCGTCGAGCAAGCCTCGCCGCCGTCGCCATCGTGGAGGCCGCAGTTCCCATGCCGAGACTGCAACCGAGAAGACCACGCCGCAGAACGAGGATGCGAAGGCCGAGGTTTCTTCGGGGCAGCCTAAGCGCCAGTCAGCGAAGGAGAGCAAGTCCGATCGTCCGCAGAAGCAGGCGTCTATGCCGAAGCGCGAGCGCAATTCCCAAGGCGATTCTAAGCGCAAGTCTCAGAAGAAGCCGGAGTCTGCCGCAGTAGATACTGCTGCCCGGCAGCCCGAGTCGGCCGCCCACGGCGAGGTCTCGGCGTTTGCCCTTGCCCGCGTTTTAGGCAGGCAGCTGCTCAAGGTTGTCCCCACGCCTATGGCGCTCTCCAAGATCAAGGAGCAGCAGACACAGATCGTAAAGGTCGAGGGCAAGGACGGCAAAAAGGCTCCGCAGCGCACTCAGCACAACGAGATGTCCAACCGCAAGATTGCCGAGGAAATCGCAATCATCCAGGCTTGGATCGAGCAGAACCGAGGTGCCGATACGCCGGTTGCCTCGCGCCGCCAGCGTGCCTACCAGATCTTTAACGACGAGAAGGCTTTTGACGGCAAGCACGGTGAGCGCCTGATCAGGCGTATGACCGAAAAGGGCATCAGCATGCAGGCGATCAAGGTCGCCCCCAATCGCCCCGTGCACTTTACGGGCTTCTTTACGCTGGGAGCCGACAAGCCGTTCATTATGGTCGAGAACCTGGACACCTACGACGAGATCGTCAAGCTGCTGCGTGGCCGCAAGCACGCCAAGCTCTTTGGCATCAAGGTGGGCGGCGTGATTTTTGGCGGCGGCTGCAAAGCGAGCGTCTCGCACGCACTGGATGATTATCTGGCCGAGATTGGCTATCGCTTTAACTACGTCTACTACGTGGGCGATATCGATCGCGAGGGCGCGCGCATCGTCGAGCAGGCTCGCAATGCCAATGTGGTTGAGATTCGCCTGCATGCCGGCATGTACCGCGCCATGCTCGCCGAGCATAAGCGTCGCGTGAAGGCCGGCGGAGAGTGCGAGCCCGCGGCTGCCAACCAGGGTGTGCCGCAGAACCTGGCAGCGACGATCAAGGATCTGCCCATGGTTACGCGCGTGCAGTTCCGCAACGTGCTGCGCGAGGGCGGGCGCATTCCGCAGGAGATTCTGATGACCGCAGACTATCGGGATGGCGACTCGGGAAGCTTCGACCGCATGCTGAACAACTAGATTCTGCCGGCCCCGGGAGAGCGGGGACACCGGCTTAGGTTTCCTGCTCTACAGTCCTGCTCACGACGGAGGCCACATTAAGTGGCCTCCTGTTCGTGCGGAACTCGCGATAAACCTAAGCCGGTGTCCCCGCTCTCCCGGGGCCTGTGGTTACTTGGTTGTTGCATGCGGCTCGCTTTTCGGAACAGGGCTGATAATTCTAGATGCAAGGCGCTCTTGGTCGTTATGGGCCTGGGGCGTCTGTCTTATATAGGTAGATTCCTTGCGGGTTCGAATCCCTCCGCTTGCCCACAAGAAAGCGCCCTGAGCCGTTATGGGCTCAGGGCGCTCAATTTTAATGGCTGGGACGGAGGGATTCGAACCCCCAACAGCCGGCACCAAAAACCGGAGTTCTACCGTTGAACTACGTCCCAATGTGTGGTGTTGCCCAAAAGCAACTCGTTTAGTTTACCTAATCTGCGAGGGCATCGCAAACGCCATCGAGCAGGCGTACGGCGAGTGTCTGCGCGTCGCTGGCCGTGAAGGTGCCGTTGTAGCGCGTCATGCCCGTGAGCTCAATGCGAATGCGAGCCGGCTTCTGCTGCGCGGCGACATTGGCGGTGCGGATGCGCTGGGCCAGGTTGTGGCACTCGGCGAGGGCAATCGTGGCGCGCGGTGCGGCGTCGGCGGGCAGCTCGTCGCTTGCGATTTCGAGCACCAGGTCAACGTCGGTTGGGACCTCGGAGTCACAGAGCATCATGCCGCTGTTGTCGGTCGTTGCCGTGGCGATATTCCACATGCGCGACGCAACGCTGCGTGCGATGGCGTCCTCGCCGATAACGGCAATCTGGAAGCGCTCGAGCACGTTGGCGGCGCGAGCAAAACCGATGCGGGACTCGGCTTCGGTGACCGAGGGCTTGCCCTCCCACACATGGTGCAGGCGGTTGATGTAGGCGTAGGTGTCCTGGAAGGCCATGCCGTCGGCAAACAGGCCGACATTTTCCTGGAACTGCTGCAGGGCGGCCTCGGTATGCGGACCAAAGTAGCCGTCGTCTTCGCCACAGGCAAAGCCCAAAACGTTGAGAGCGCGCTGCAGGGCCTGCACATCGGCGCCATGGAAATTGGGCATGCGCAGATAGAGGGTGCGGTCGCCCAGTTTATACGAGGCGTCGACCAGAGCGCTCCAGCAGGGGATATCGACGGCACAGCCAGCGGCAAGGCCGCTATCGAGCCTAAAGGTGCCAACAGCCTGTTCGGTGGTGGTGCCAAAGCGCTTGTCGGCAACCTCGGTGTCATCGATTGTATAGCCGAGCTGCAGAAGGCGGGACTGGACGTCCTCGACGGCTGCTCCCTGCATGCCCGTTGTAATAGGTTCCATGAACGAACCCCTTTCGGCGTACCATTCGTACTATTTGAGCGTGTGTCGGATAGACAACGCAAAGGGATGCATAAACATGCACTCAACAGTGTAGCAAGTTGTACCCAAATACGCTGCTGACAGGTTTTATAACCCCCGCTAGTTAAGGCGCTCCACAAAGAAATCTGCCATGGAGAGGAACAGCTCGCGTGCATGCGGGTCGAGCGAAACGTCCTCGATGGCGGCCTTAGCTTTGGCGGTCAGGTCCAGTGCGTAGGCGTGGGCGTAATCGATAGAGCCAGTCTCCTGGAAGATTTCCACGGCGCGCGCGAGCTGCGCGGGGTCCTCGGTGCCCGAGGAGAGGATCGCTTCAATCTCGTCGTGATAGCGCTCATCGGAGAGGGCGTGTACGGCGACAAGCGTGCGCTTGCCCTCGGTGATGTCGGTGCGGAAGTCCTTGTTGGCGGCCTCCTTGGTACCGATCAAGTTGAGCAGATCATCTTGAATCTGGAAGGCAAGGCCCGTGTGCAGGCCAAAGGCGCGCAGCGCCTCAATTTGCTCCTCGCTGCCTCCGCCGATGATGGCTCCGGTGGCAAGCGGCGTGGCTCCGCTGTAGTACGCGGTCTTGTGCGTCGCCATGTCCAGGTAATCGTCGACCGAGATGTCGAAGCGCCCGTCGCGTACCCAACCCAGGTCGAGCGCCTGGCCCTCGATGGTACGAACGATCATCTCGGTGAGCTCGTGGAGCACGCGGAGTTTTACGTTGGGCTCCAGCGTGGGGTCGTCGAGAACCGTCTTGGTGACCATGGTAAGTGCCAGGTCGCCGCAGTTGATAGCAAGCCCCGTGCCCTCGGTGAGGTGCATGCAGGGCTTACCGCGGCGCAGCTGCCCGTTATCGGCGATGTCGTCGTGGATGAGCGCACCCGACTGGAAATGCTCGATGGCCGCCGCGGCGCTGCGGGCGCTCTCAAAGCTGCCGCCCACTGCGGTGGCGGCGAGCATGCAGATGAGCGGGCGGTGGCGCTTGCCGGCATTGGCGGTAAATGCCGAGAGCGGGGTATACAGGTAGCGCTCGATATCGGCAGAGGTCGCCTGTCCGTCAAAGAACGTGGCCAGATAGTCGTTGATCTGGTCAAAGTGCTGGGCTAAAAAGCTGGTAAACGGACTGGACACGGGTTCTCGCATTCTTTCTTAGGTTGCATCGTTGCGGTGTGCAGATACCATATTGCCACATTGGAGTTGCCGGCGCGTCTGTTTTGGCGATTTGGGGAAACGGGACGTGTGCGCGTGCCGGCTGCTTATATAAGCCTAAAGTGCTCGAGCGCCTTGACGACGCCATCTTTGTCGACCGAGTCGGTGATGTAGTCGGCGCGCTTTTTGAGATAGTCCGGCGCATTGCCCATGGCGATACCGACATCGACGGCGTTCATCAGCGAGACGTCATTGCTGGCGTCGCCAATGCCGTATACGGTTCCGTGGTGGGGGTCGAGGGCGTCGAGTACAGACTGGATGCCCCCGCGCTTCGTGCATTCGCGGGGCGAGATTTCGGTCACCTCGAGTTCGAGCTCGTTAAAGCACAGCAGCGGCTCAAGTGCCTTATCTTGAGCGATGTGGTTGGCGAGCGATGTAGACATCAAGATCTTGTAGACACTGTAATGTTGCAGCTGCGTGACTGCGTCGCCCAGGGTGCGCGCGTATCCGGGAGCATCGGGCGCATCGGCACTCATGCGCACGACGCCGTTGAGGCCCTCAAAGCGGATGACCTCGCCCGATTGCTCAAGGTAGGGGGCAAGACGCTGCAGCATACTGGGCGTCATCGACAGATCGCGAATTGCGTGTCCGTTGATCTCGGCGTAACCGCCCGCAAGACAGACGATGCCGGTCCAAGGCAGCTCAAGAAGTTTGGGGTGGATGCAGCTGAGGGTACGTCCCGTGCAGATAAAGGCCATGTTGCCGTTGGCGACAAACTCTCGGATTGCCTGCGAAACCGCCTCGTTGGGATAGGGGGAGAGGTCCCGCTCGTCTTCGGGAAGGTCTTGGGCGAGCTTGGGGTCTTGCCAGGCGAGCGTTCCGTCGATATCGAAGAAGCAAATATCGCCGCGCTTATGGGCTGCGCTGGCGGCAGGGGAGGCCGAGGTGGTGGGCACAAATTCCGGCTCGAGGCCCATGATCTGGTCAAAATGCTCTTTAACGCGGGGAACGGAGATGCCGATGACCACCTGGGCGGTCTTGCCCGTAATGATGAGGCCCTTGGCGCCCACCGCGACAAACGACGCGTTATCTGCAACGATGGAAGGGTCTGCGACCTCGACGCGCAGGCGCGTGGCGCAGTTGGTTGCGCCCACGATATTGCCAACGCCACCTAAAAGCTGAATTACTCGCTCAGCGAGGACGTGATCTTGATCTGATCGACTATCGACCTCGTCATTGGGGGATTGCTCTTTGGCAAAGTCGCTTCCCGTTAAACAATCGATTGCTGCGCGATTGGCAACATGATCCTCGCGGCCCGGTGTCTTAAGGTCATAGACCAAGATGAGTGCTCGAAAACTAACAAAAAAGATGAGGCTAAAGGCAAGGCCGATACCGAGCGCCAAAAGATAGGCACCGGCATGCGTGCGCATGAGCGGAATAAAGTTGAAGGCTGCCATCTCCATGAGGCCGCCCGAGAAGATGCCGACGATACCAAAGAGATTCATGGTTGTGGCAAGGCAAGACGATAAGACGGCGTAGAGCAAAAAGAGCCCGGGGTGGGTGAACATAAAGAGAAACTCGAGTGGCTCGGTAACGCCGCAAACCACCGAGGCGATGATGGCGGGAACAAGGATGACCCTGAGGCCGGCGCGGCGCTCGGGTTTTGCGGTGGAGTAGAACGCAGCTGCGATGGCAGGAAGACCAAAGAGCTTGACCCAGCCGGTGGCGGTAAAACCGGCCCACGGCGCAAGCTCATTAAGGGGGCGCGTGCTATGGGAGAGGATGGGGAGCAAACTGCTCCACGTGGCGTAGATGCCGTCGTTAATGACCAGGTTGTCGTAGTAGATCGGCATGTAGAGCAGGTGGTGCAGGCCAAAGGGCTCGAGTGCTCGTTCTAAAAAGACAAAGATGCCCACGCCAAAGGGACCGACGCCTGCAAGCGCGTGACGCAGCGTATCGGTTACATCGTATACGTAGGGCACGATGGCGGCCGAGATAGTAGCAAGGGCAAACACGGCAAAAAAGCTGATGAGGTAGACCAGCGAGGAGCCCGAGAAGGCGCCGAGCCAATCGGGAACCTTGGCATCGTAGAAGCGGTCATGGATGGCAACGACGGTTGCCGATACCGCCAGCGGGCCGATAATGCCGGTGTCGAGCGTCTTGATGCCGTCGATGACGGTGATACCGCTGGCGGAGGTCAAAGATGACGGGTACTCAAGTCCAAGGTTGTCTCCGCTCAGCTTAATGATCTCGCTCAAAAAGAAGCAGTAGGCAAAATAGGCGACGAGAGCCTCGAGGCAGCAACGAGCCGGTTGTTTTTGGGCAAGACCGATGGGCAGCGCTACGGCAAAAAGGAGCGGGAGGCGTTTAAAGACCGTCCACGAGCCGCGCTGGATGATGGTCCAAAAAACGTACCAAGGGGTTCCGTATACGGCGAGATCGCCGACGATGTCCGCAGTCGTTGCGAGAGCGGAGACGCCGACCATGAGGCCTGATATAGAAAACAGCATGGCGGGCGCGAACATTGCCCCGCCAAAGCGTTGGATTTTTTGCAGCATGTTCTGCCTTCCGAATATCGAGGCGCGTTGCGCGTGGGGAAACGTTTAAACAATGGATTCATTGTAGAGGACCAGACGATTGTCGTACCGGCAGTTTTGAGCGAAACCGATTTGGGCATGACAGAAACCGTCAACGGTTAAATCCTGTCGCTTTACCGATATTCGGTTTAAACAACTTTAAGAAATGCTATCGTGCCTAGCCGGAAATGAATAATGTAGAGGTGAAACAATGCCAAAAGCGATATACGAAGGAATCTACCGAGAAATACGCTCGCGCATCATTAATGGGACCTATGCGTTTCAGGAGATGCTGCCAACCGAAGCCGAGCTGACCGCGGAGTTCGGATGCACTCGCAATACCGTCCGTCGCGCCTTGGGTATGCTGGCCGACGGGATGTTTGTGCAGCCCATACACGGCAAGGGCGTGCGCGTTATTTGGCTTAAGGGCGAAACCGACATGTTGGGCGCACTCGAAGAGGTTGAGTCGTTTGGCGAGTTTGCAAAGCGCAACAATGCCGTTGCATCGACGGACGTTAAGTCTTTCGAACATCTGGTTTGCACCGAGCAACTCTCTCGTCACCTGGGCTTTAAGGTGGGCGAGGAGTTGATTCGCGTAGTGCGTGTCCGAAGCCTCAACGGCGACGCGCGCCAAGTGGACCATGGCTATTTTTTGGCGTCGATCGCCAAGGGCCTGACTCCCGAGATCGCGGCAGATTCTATTTACGGCTATCTGGAGCACAAGCGCGGTGTCAAAGTGATGGCGAGCCGTCGTACGGTGAGTGTCGAGCTCGCCAACGATGAGGACTGCAGCTATCTTGACCTCGGCAAATACAACTGCGTTGCCGTCATGGAGAGTCAGTCGTACACCTCGGATGGCATCTTGTTTGAGGTGACGCACACTCGCACACACCCCGAGATCTTCCATTACCGCGTCAATTCCAAGCGATAGCCGGCTAGCTCGCAGCCTGACGAGACTCATGGCCTCAAAGAGAAAACGCCCGGTCAAACCGACGGTACATCGGCTTGACCGGGCGTTTTCTCTGCATTCGATAACAAATAATTGTTTATACAAAACTTGTCAAGTATCAAGTTGAAATTACCGTTCACCGAAGTTTTTCTACCGCTCTAGTAATACTTGTTCAAACAACTAGCCAAATAGCGTATTGTACAAATCAGCAAAAGGGGCAAAGTCCCCGAGCCAATCTCCGAAGGCGGCGGCAAAGGGTGCCGCCACGGTGTGAAAGGGTGGATTGTAATGAAGAACGAAATGAGCAGAAGGCAGTTCCTGGGCTTTGCTGGTTCCGCGGCTGCGGTTCTTGGTCTGGGTCTCGTGGGCTGCGGTGGCTCCGCCGGCTCCGGCTCCTCTGCTTCTGGTGACGCTGCCGAGGTCTACTTCCTCCAATTCAAGCCCGAGGTCGACAAGGAGTGGAAGGAGATCGCCAAGGCCTATAAGAAGGAGAAGGGCGTCGAGGTCAAGATCGTGACCGCTGCCTCCAACACCTACGAGGAGAAGCTCAAGTCCGAGATGTCCAAGAGCTCCGCTCCGACCCTGTTCCAGGTCAACGGCCCCACCGGTCTTAAGAACTGGAAGGATTACTGCGCCGACCTGTCCGATACCAAGCTCCGCGGTGAGCTCATTGACGACTCCCTGGCTCTGCAGTCCGATGGCAAGGATCTGGGCATCGACTGGGTCCAGGAGAGCTACGGCATCATTTACAACAAGCAGCTGCTCGAGAAGGCTGGCTACAAGGCCGAGGACATCAACTCCTTCGACAAGCTGAAGGCTTGCGCTGACGACATTCAGGCCCGCAAGGACGAGCTTGGCGTTGAGGGCGCCTTCACTTCTGCCGGCATGGATGACTCCTCCAGCTGGCGCTACACCACCCACCTCGCCAACCTCCCGCTCTACTACGAGTTCGAGAAGGAGCACAACCAGGAGGACGACGAGATCAAGGGCGAGTATCTCGACAACTTCAAGCAGATTTTCGACCTGTACATCACCGACTCCACCTGCGATCCTTCGCAGCTTGCCTCCAAGACCGGCGACGATGCCACCAACGAGTTCGCAACCGGCAAGGCCGTCTTCTATCAGAACGGCTCTTGGGCATACGCTGACCTCACCAAGGCCGGTATGACCGACGACCAGCTCGGCATGCTGCCGATCTACATCGGCGTTGACGGCGAGGAGAACCAGGGCCTGTGCTCCGGCGGCGAGAACTACTGGTGCGTGAGCTCCCAGGCTTCCGAGGATGCTCAGAAGGCCACCGAGGACTTCATGTACTGGTGCGTCACCGCTGATACCCCGACCAGCATCATCGCCGACAAGATGGGCCTGACCGCTCCGTTCAAGAGCGCCAAGGAGACTACCAACGTCTTCTCGCAGCAGGCCGTTGCTATGGCTAAGGACGGCAAGAAGACCGTCGCTTGGGACTTCGTCTACATCCCCTCTGAGGAGTGGAAGAAGAACCTCAAGCAGGCTCTGATTGCCTATGCTGCCGACAACACCAAGTGGGACGGCGTCAAGAACGCCTTCGTTGATGGCTGGAAGACCGAGAAGGCTGCTTCCGAGTAAGTAGTTGCTGCCCAAGCTATCTGATTAGCGACAGGGGGCGGGCAGACGTAGGTTTGCCCGCCCCCTGCATATTGAAAGGACCCTATTATGGGCAAAGCACTCAAGCGCTGGTGGCCGCTCTTTATGCTGCCCACGTGCCTGGCGTTTATGATCGGGTTCGTGATCCCCTTTATCCAGGGCTTCTATCTCTCGTTCTGCCAGTTTATTACCATCAACAATGCGCACTTTGTCGGTATCGAGAACTACGTGCGCGCACTGTCCGATCCACAGTTCTCCACGTCGTTCTTCTTTACGGTGGCGTTTGCCTTCCTGTCGACGGTGCTCATCAACGTGATCGCCCTCGCCATTGCGCAGGCGCTCACCCGCAAAGCGCTCAAGGGCACCAACATCTTCCGTACGATCTTCTTTATGCCTAACCTGATCGGTGGCATCGTGCTGGGCTACATCTGGCAGATTCTGATCAACTGCCTGCTCTCCAACGTGGGCGCCCAGCTCATCGCCCTTAACTCTGCTGCTGGCTTCTGGGGCCTTATCATCCTGACCCTGTGGCAGCAGGTCGGCTACATGATGATCATCTACATCGCTGGTCTGCAGTCCATTCCGTCCGACTACATCGAGGCCGCCAAGGTCGACGGTGCCACGGCATGGCAGACGTTTTGGAAGGTTAAGATCCCTAACCTGATGCCGACCATCACCATCTGCCTGTTCCTGTCCATCACCAACGGCTTTAAGCTGTTCGACCAGAACCTCGCCCTTACCGGCGGCGCTCCCGCGCACTCCACCGAGATGCTCGCCCTGAACATCTACAACACGTTCTATTCGCGTGCCGGTATCGCATGGCAGGGCATCGGTCAGGCCAAGGCGGTTATCTTCTGCATCCTGGTCGTAGCCATCTCCATGATTCAGCTTAAGGCCACGAGGTCCAAGGAGGTGCAGCAGTAATGAAACGCGATAAGGTTATCAACCGCGCGCTCTCGATTTTCTTTACGATTCTGTCGCTCGCGTGGATCTACCCCGTGTTCATGATTGCGCTCAATTCCTTTAAGAAAGCGACCGCAATCAGCACCACCACGGCGTTCGATCTGCTCACGCCCGAGACGTTCAACGGCCTCGCAAACTACATGCACGCCCTTAACGAGCAGGGCTTTGCCTCGGCATTTATGTACTCGCTCATCATCACGGTCACGTCGGTCGTGCTGATTCTGGTGTGCTGCTCCATGTGTGCTTGGTACGTAGTGCGCGTCAACAGCAAGATCTCGAACTTCTTCTATTACCTGTTCGTCTTCTCGATGGTCGTGCCCTTCCAGATGCTCATGTTCACGCTGTCCAATTTGGCGGACCGCATCGGCTTCAACACGCCGTTCAACATCTGCTTTATCTACCTCGGCTTTGGCGCGGGCCTGGCGGTCTTTATGTTCGCCGGATTTGTAAAGAACATTCCGCTCGAGATTGAGGAGGCGGCCATGATTGATGGCTGCAACCCGGTCCAGGTGTTCTTTAAGATCGTCCTTCCCATCATGAAGCCCACCTATCTTTCGGTCGGCATCCTCGAGACCATGTGGGTCTGGAACGACTATCTGCTGCCCTACCTTACGCTCGACTCCACCAAGTACAAGACCATTCCTATCTTGATCCAGTACTTCCGCGGCGGCTACGGCCACGTCGAGCTCGGCCCCATGATGGCCTGCATCATGATGGTCGTTATCCCCATCGTCATCATGTACATCCTCTGTCAGAAGTACATCATCGACGGCGTGGTGGCAGGTGCCGTCAAGGGCTGATGCCGTAACTGTTTTGCAAGTTTCTGCGGCGCCCCTCAGCGTGGCGCCGCATATCGAAAGGTAAAGACATGGCCGAGATCGTTCTCAAACATGTTCAGAAGGTGTATCCCAACAACGAGTCCAAAAAGAAGGGCTTCTTTGGCAAAAAGAAGAAGACCGAGGAGAAGAAGCACAACCTCAAGGTTACCGAGGACGGCGTGCTTGCGGTGGAGGACTTTAACCTCACCGTTCACGACCAGGAGTTTGTCGTCCTCGTTGGCCCCTCTGGCTGCGGTAAGTCCACGACGATGCGCATGGTCGCCGGCCTGGAGGACATTACCTCGGGCGACGTGCTCATCGACGGCAAGCGCGTCAACGACGTGGCGCCCAAGGACCGCGACATCGCCATGGTGTTCCAGAGCTACGCTCTGTACCCCAACATGACGGTGTACGAGAACATGGCGTTTACGCTTGAGCTCAAGAAGGTCCCCAAAGACGAGATCGACCGCAAGGTTCGCTCTGCTGCCGAGATTCTGGGCATTACCGAGTACCTCGACCGTAAGCCCAAGGCGCTTTCGGGCGGCCAGCGCCAGCGTGTCGCTATCGGCCGCGCCATCGTGCGAGACCCCAAGGTCTTCCTGATGGACGAGCCGCTGTCCAACCTGGACGCCAAGCTTCGTAACCAGATGCGTGCCGAGCTCATTAAGCTGCGCCACGAGATCAAGGGCACGTTCATTTATGTTACTCACGACCAGACCGAGGCTATGACCCTCGGTGACCGTATCGTGGTCATGAAGGACGGCGTCGTCCAGCAGATCGCCACCCCGCAGGAGGTCTTCAACCATCCCGCGAACATCTTCGTCGCCGGCTTTATCGGCGTGCCGCAGATGAACTTCTTCGATGCCCAGCTGGTGCGCTCGGGCAACGGCTTTACCGTCAAGACCGAGGATATGAACGTGGCGCTCGCCCCCGAGACCTGCGCTCAGCTTGCTCTCAACTGGGACGGCGGCGACGTGAAGGAGATCGCGGCCGGCGTGCGCCCCGAGCAGATTCTGCTTGCCGACAAGGACGAGGAGGGCGCGCTCCAGGGTACCGTCGAGGTGACCGAGCTCATGGGTTCGACCGAGCATGTCCACGTGACCGCTCCCGACGGCCAGTTTGTTCTGATTATTCCCGTCGTCGACCTCGAGGCCAAGGGCGCGCTCAAGGCTGGCGACACCATCTGGTTCAAGTTCGAGAAGAACGCGACCCATCTCTTCGATAAGGTCTCTGGCAAGAACCTTATCTAGGCCCGGTGCATCCAGGCCCTCCCTTTGGGCGACTGCGGTATTGCCATCCTTTTGCCGCGGTCACATATAAGGCTCCCCTCCCGTCCACTGGGCGAGAGGGGAGCCTTTCTTTGTGTTGGGGCTGTCTGACCGGTCGTTTGTCTCGATCTGTAACGGGTGAGGCTGATTTCGGACGTTAGATGTTACAGATCGAGACGGTTCCGCTGAGCTAACCATTTCATCTAAATCTGTAACACCAAAGGTGAATTTCAGCTGCTAGATGTTACAGATTGAGATAAACCCAAGGGGAGGGGCCGGTATGTCTCGATCTGTAACAGCTGGGACCGTTTTGGTTGAGTAGTTGTTACAGATTGAGATTGTTTGGTCGAGTCGGGTCGCAGGGTAACGTACGGGCACAAAAAACGGAGCCGTGTTGCCACGACTCCGTTTCTCAGGAGGATGGGTAAGGGAAGCGAAATTAGTTCAGGTGCCAGATCTCGTCGTTGTACTGGGAGATGGTGCGGTCGGACGAGAAGGTGCCGGCGTTGGCGATATTGATGAGCGCCTTGCGCATCCAGGCGTCCTGGTCCTCGTAGTCGGCCAGCACGCGCTCCTTGGTTTGGATGTACTCCTCAATGTCGAGCAGGGCCATAAACCAGTCCTTGCCCTTAATGTCGTCGTGCAGGCGCTGCAGGCGCTCGGCGTTGCCGGTCGCCATAAAGGCGGGGTTGGTGATGAAGTCCACCAGCAGTTTAATGCCGGGCTTGCGGTAGAGCGCACCGGCGTCATAGGCGCCGTCGGCGTAGAGCTGCTCGACCTGTTTGGACGAGGCACCAAAGGTATAGATGTTTTCGTCGCCCACGAGCTCGGCAATCTCCACGTTGGCACCGTCGAGCGTGCACAGGGTTAGGGCGCCGTTGAGCATGAACTTCATGTTGGAGGTGCCGCTCGCCTCCTTGGAGGCCAGGCTGATCTGCTCGGAGATATCAGCGGCGGGGATCACGCGCTCGGCGGCGGTGACGTTGTAGTTCTCGATCATGACGACCTGCAGGTAGGGAGCCACGTCGGGGTCGTTTGCAATCCACTGCGACAGCGTCAAGATCAGATGGATGATGTCCTGCGCGATAGTGTAGGCAGGCGCCGCCTTGCCGCCAAAGATGATGGTGACGGGGTGCTTAGGTCTGTTGCCGTTCTTGATATCGAGGTACTTCCAGATGATGTAGAGCGCGAGCATCTGCTGACGCTTGTACTCGTGGATGCGCTTGACCTGGACGTCGATGATGGCGTTGGAGGGAATGGTCACGCCCTGCTCGAGCGCCATGAACTGGCGCATGATGGCCTTGGCTTCGACCTTGGTGGCGGCCAGGCGCTCAAGAACGTCCTTGTCGTCGGCGAACTTGGCGAGTTTGCTCAGATCGCCGGTGCTGCGCCAGTCGGTGCCGATCACATCGTCGAGCAGGCTGGCGAGCGCGGGGTTGGCCCCATGGATCCAGCGGCGGAAGGTGATGCCGTTGGTCTTGTTGGAGAACTTCTTGGGATAGATCTCGTAGAACGGATGAAGCTCGGTGTCCTCCAGGATCTTGGTGTGGAGGGCGGCTACGCCGTTGATGGAGAAGCCAAAGTGGATGTCCATGTGGGCCATGTGGACGGTGTCGTGCTCGTCGATGATGGCGACGCGCGGGTCATCGTGCTCGGCCTTGGCAACCTCGTCGAGCTTGACGATAATGTCGGCGATGGCAGGGGAGACCTTCTGCAGGCTGGTGATCGGCCACTTCTCGAGCGCCTCGGCAAGGATCGTGTGGTTAGTGTAGGCGACCATGGAGCGTACGATGGTCACGGCCTCGTCAAACTCGATGCCATGCTCGGTGGTGAGCAAGCGAATGAGCTCGGGGATGACCATGGTGGGGTGCGTGTCGTTAATCTGGACCACGGCGTAGTCGGCCAGATCGTGCAGGTTGCTGCCGCGCTCGATGGCCTCGTCGATCAGGAGCTGGGCGGCGTTGCTTACCATGAAGTATTCCTGGTAGATGCGAAGTAGGCGGCCCTGCTCGTCGGAATCGTCGGGGTAGAGGAACAAGGTGAGGTTCTTGGCGATCTCGGTCTTGTCGAAGTCGATGGAGCTGCCGGGGACCAGGCCGTCGTCGACGCTCGCCAGGTCGAACAGGCGCAGGCGGTTCTTGGTGGGCTGGCCGTAACCGGGCACATCGATGTTGACGAGCTTGGAGGTAACGGCAAAATCGCCGAACTCGACGGTGTAGGAGCGGTCATCGTCGACTAGGATGTCCTGCTCACCGAGCCACTCGTCGGGGACGGCCTTCTGCTGGTTGTCGACAAAGCGCTGACGGAACAGACCGTAGTGATAGTTGAGGCCCACGCCATCGCCGGTCAAGCCCAGCGTGGCGATGGAATCCAGGAAGCATGCGGCCAAGCGGCCCAGGCCGCCGTTGCCGAGTGACGGCTCGACCTCGAATTCCTCGATCTTGTTGAGGTCGTGACCTGCGGCGGTGAGCTGGTCCTTAACCTCGTCGTAGATGCCGAGGTCGATCATGTTGTTGATGAGCAGCTTGCCGATCAAAAATTCGGCGGAAATGTAATAGAGCTTTTTCTTGCCGTTGTTGAGCGGGCAGGCGGCGGAGCGCTCCTGCACGAGTTTGACCAGCAGCTTGTAAATGCGACGGTCGTCGAGCTGCTCGAGCGAGGTGCCAAAAGACTGCTCGGCGAGTTCCATGAGGTTAATTTGGGGCATGTTTTCTCCTGTGATGGGTTGTTTCATGTCTGCAATTCATAAGAAGCCCGCGCGAGGGGATTGGGGTGGCCTCGCGCGGGAAAAGCAAGCGCGTCCGCACGGTGGGGAGGGGTCGGGCGCGGTAGCTCCTATTGAGGAAGCTCGATTTCGGCTTCCGACGGGATGCGGAAGTAGGTCTCGGTCCAGTCGGTGAGTTTGTGCTCGAGCTCGCGGGTGATGGCGCCGTCGAGCATGCGCCAGGTCCAGTTGCCGCCCAGCGTGGCAGGGGTGTTGATGCGCGCCTCGTTGCCCAAGTTGAGCAGGTCCTGCATGGTGTAGATGCACGTGTCGCTCACGCTGGCGGCGATGGTGCGGTTGAGTGCATCTGCCATGGGTTCGCCGGCCTGCTGATGGGTGTACAGGGCTGCCTGCTCGCGCTGACGCGGGGTGGCCGTTCCCTCAAACCAACCGCGCGCCGTCTCGTTGTCGTGGGTGCCCACATAGGCGACGGTGTTGGCGATGTAGTTATGCGGCAGGTAGTACGAGTTGGTGCCCTCAAAGGCAAACTGCAGGATCTTCATGCCGGGGAAGCCCGAGTTGTCGCGCATGTCGATGACGCCGGGGGTGAGGAAGCCCAGGTCCTCGGCGATGATGGGCAGCGTGCCGAGCTTTTCCTCGAGCGTCTTGAAGAACTTGAGGCCGGGACCCTGCGTCCACGAACCGTAGGACGAATCGGGTGAGGAGAACGGCACCTCCCAATAGGCCTCGAAGCCGCGGAAGTGATCCAGGCGGATGACGTCGTACATGTCGAGGGCGGCGCGAATGCGGCCCTCCCACCAGGAGAAGCCGTCGGACTCCATGGCGTCCCAGTCGTAGATGGGGTTGCCCCAGTACTGGCCGGTGGCCGAGAACTGGTCGGGCGGCGTGCCGGCGACGCTCACCGGATTGCCGGCGGCGTCGATCTTAAAGAGCTCAGGCGTCGCCCACATCTCGACGGAGTCACGCGAGACATAGATGGGCAGGTCGCCGATGATGAGAATGTCGCGCTCGTTGGCATAGGCCTTGAGGCGGCTCCACTGGCGATCGAAGAAGTACTGCGTCATCTGGTGGTAGAGCATACGCGCCGGATGGTCGGCGCAGACCTTGGCGGAAGCTTCGCCGCGGGTGCGGAGTTCCGCGGGCCACTCCCAAAACGCCTTGAGACCGCACTCCTCTTTGACGGTCATGAACTCACAGTAGGGGATGAGCCAGTCCTCGTTGGCCTGGATAAAGTCATCGAAATCGGCCGGCTTGTCGGCGGCAAAGCGCTCAGCGGCGCGGTCGAGAATCTGACGGCGGCCGCCAAAGATAGCACCGTAGTCGACATTGCTGGGGTCGGATCCCAGATACACGCCATCGATATCGCGCTGCTCCAGATACCCTGCCTCGATAAGCTCGGCAAAGTCGATAAAGTTGGGGTTGCCAGCGCGGGCCGAGAACGACTGATAGGGCGAATCGCCATAGCTGGTCGTCGTAAGGGGCAGAATCTGCCAGTAATGTTGTTTGCACGAGGCGAGAAAATCGACGAAGTCGTAGGCATTCCAGCCAAAGCCGCCGATTCCGTATGGTCCGGGCAGAGATGAGACGGGCATGAGGACGCCGCTTGCACGCTCCATGAATGCGCTCACCAACCTTCTTGTTGTGGGGTCGGCCTGCCGATGGATGTGCAGTCCGCCTCCGATGTTCTGATCCGATACGCCTATTGTAAAACATGTTGTTTAAACATGTATAGGCAAGATAAAAAAGTTGGTCGATTTTCGGCGAATGGTTACATGCCATGAAAAAGCCCCGACCTCACAACGTGAGATCGGGGCAAGAGCGGTATGTAGGTTTTTGCTACTCGGCGTCGGCGAAGCCGTTGGGGTTGTGGCTCTGCCAGTTCCAGCTATCTCGGCACATGTCCGCGATGTCGTACTGGGCCTTCCAGCCCATCATGCGCTCGGCCTTGGAGGCATCGCACCAGTTGGCAGCGATGTCGCCGGCGCGGCGCTCGCGGATTACGTAGGGCAGCTCCTTGCCACAAGCCTTGGAGAAGGCGGCGACGACCTCGAGTACCGAGGTGCCGGTGCCGGTGCCCAGGTTAAAGATCTCGACGCCGGTCTTGCCGTTCATCCAATTAAGGGCAGCAACGTGACCAGAGGCCAGATCGCACACGTGGATGTAGTCGCGCACGCCGGTGCCGTCGGGGGTGGGGTAGTCGTTGCCAAAGACCTGAACGGCCTCGAGCTTGCCCACGGCGACCTGGGCGACATAGGGCACCAGGTTGTTGGGGATGCCCTTGGGGTCCTCGCCGATCAGGCCCGACGGATGAGCGCCGATGGGGTTGAAGTAACGGAGCAGTACGACGTCCCACTCGGGGTCGGCAGTGTGGACGTCCATAAGGATCTGCTCGATCATCCACTTGGTCCAACCATAGGGGTTGGTCGCGGGCTTCTTAGGATCCTCCTCGGTGACGGGCGGGTTGTCCGGGTCGCCGTAGACGGTCGAGGAGCTCGAGAAGATGATGGACTTGCAGCCATGGTTGCGCATGACGTCGATGAGCACCAGGGTGTTCTCGATGTTGTTGTGATAGTACTCGACGGGCTTGCTCACCGACTCGCCGACGGCCTTAAAGCCGGCAAAGTGGATGACGCGGTCGATCTGATGGGTGTCGAAGATCTTGTTCATCGCATCGCGGTCGAGCACGTTGGCCTCGTAGAAGGTGAGGTTCTTGGCGGCCTTGTCGCCCACGATGGTCTTGACGCGGTCGACGGCGACGGCGCTGGAGTTGGAGAGATCATCGACGATGACGACCTGGTAGCCACCCTCGAGCAGCTGAACGACGGTGTGCGAGCCGATAAAGCCGGCGCCACCGGTAACGAGGACGCAGGTGTCTTTGGGGTCGAGTGCTTTGGACATGTAGTCTCCTATCGAATCAGGAACACTTCTTCAGGGGAGTATAGCGCAGGCAGGGACACTCAAATCGTGCGCTGTAGGAAAAGCAGAGGATTGTGCTAACGTACTCATAGAAGAGCTTGCGTACGCATAACCTGATCTTTGGCATTTGCTTACGAGCCGCTGACCTTGTAGTTTCCTGCCGTTCGTGGAAATCGTTGGGACGCGCCATATGTACGCTAATATGTATGAGTTGAGCGACATATAAATAAACATGTAACGGAGTACATATGTCACCAAACAGCGATTCCATCCTTTCCCAGGAGCTCTCGCGCCGCACTGCCCTCAAGGCTCTGTTCGGCGCCGCTTCTGCGGCGGTTCTTTTTGGCCTGCCCGCTCGCGCCCATGCGGCGGAGGCTTCCAAAGAAACCACCGATAAACTGAATGCCGCCCAGGCCCAACTCGACGAGGTTCAGGCCCAGCTTGACAGCATCGCAAATGAGTATGCGGCGCTGGCCAACAAGAATGCCCAGACCCTCAACGACATCGAGAATGTCCAGGGCAAGATTGACGACACGCAGGCCCAGATCGATGAAAAGAAGGCCGAGCTCAAGAAGAAGCGCAACGACCTTTCCGATCGCGTGGCCGCCAGCTACAAGTCCGGCGGCACGAACATCCTGTCGCTGCTGCTGGCCTCTGGCTCGTTTGAGGAGCTCGTTGCCAACGCGCATTACGTTGAGAAGATCAACAAGAGCGACCGCGATGCCATCGAGGATATCCAGACGATTCAGGCTGAGCTCGACGCACAGAAGACCGAGCTCGAAGCACAAAAGGCCGACCTGGAGAAACTCAAGGACCAGCAGACGGCTCAGATGCAGGATATGCAGGCCAAGCAGCAAGAAGTCCAGACCGTGCTGAACGGTCTTTCCGACGATGTCAAGGAGCTCATGGCTCAGCGCGATTCCGAGATCCTCGCTGCCGCCCAGGCCGAGGAGGCCGCTAGGAAGGCTGCCGCTGCCGCGGCCGCCGCGAACAAGAACAATTCCTACTCGGGTGGTTCGAGCTCGGGTGGTGGATCGTATGCGCCGGGAACTCCGCAGCAGAATGCCGGCTCGGGTAAGCAGCAGGCCGTCGTCAACGCATGCTACTCCACGCCTTCGCCGGGTCAGAACTGGTGCGCGGCGTGGGTTACCAATGTCTTCCGTAACGCCGGCGTTGGCTACTTTGGCGGTAACGCGTGCGATATGTTTAACGCCTGGTGCTATAGCTCTGACCGCTCGGCGCTGCAGGTGGGCATGATCGTGGCCGATTCCTCGCACAGCGGCACGGGTGCTCCGGGCCTTATCTACGGTCATGTGGGTATCTACGTTGGCGGCGGCATCGTTATGAGCAACGAGGGTGCCATTACGTCTAAGTCGCTCGATTCGTTTATTAGCTTCTATGGCACTGGCTCTGGCGTGCGTTGGGGCTGGCTCGGCGGTATTGCGCTGTCGTAAAGCCGACGGGGCCGCGTGCCCGCCCGCAATATATTTGATTGCCTGCTCGGGCAGTCCTGCGCAAGACGAAGGTCACATTAAGTGGCCTTCTTTGCGTGCGGAACTCGCGATCAATCAAATATAATGCGGGCGGGCACGCGGCCCTCTCGGGTTTGGGGCGCGACACACCGGACTGGGTTATCTGAATGAATATGATGAAGGCCCCTTTCGGGGCCTTCTTTTTATAAAAATTCGCCTACTCGGTGGACTTCGGGTTCTAGGTCTACGTCGAATTGGCCTTTGACGGTTGTTTGGATGTGGCGGATGAGTTCGTCAACGTCGGCGGCGGTGGCGTGGTTGGCGTTGACGATAAAACCGCAGTGCTTTTCGCTTACCTGCGCGCCGCCAACGGCGTGTCCTCGCAGGCCGGCATCCATGATGAGCTTGCCGGCAAAGTAACCCTCGGGGCGCTTGAAGGTGGAGCCGGCACTCGGCATGTCGAGCGGCTGCTTGTCCTCGCGGCGCTGGCGGTAGTCGTCCATGTCGGCCTTGATCATCGCGGCGTTGCCCGGTGCGAGGTTGAAGGTGGCAGAAAGAACGATAAAGCCGTCGTCGGCGATGCGACTCTTGCGATAGCCCAGGTTGAGCTCATCGACATCGAACTCGATGATGTTGCCGCTGCCGCGGGTGCCGTCGTCGAGCATGCGGGCGGGCTTGTAGACGCGCACAGACTCCAGCACGTCTGCCATGCAGGCACCGTAGGCGCCGGCGTTCATGTAGCAGGCGCCGCCGACCGATCCGGGGATGCCCGAGATGGGCTCCATGCCGGTGAGACCGGCCTCGGCTGCCGCCGCGGCGACATCGGAAAGCAAGGCGCCGGCCGCCGCCGTGACGTGCGTACCGTCGACCGTAATGTCGGAGAGGCCTTCGCCCAACGCCACGACGACGCCGCGGATACCCTTGTCGCCGACGAGCAGGTCGGAGCCGTTGCCCACGATGGTGAGCGGCAGGTCGCAGCGATAACAGGTGTCGAGCGTGGCGACGAGGCCCTGCTCGGTATCGGGCGTGACAAAGACGTCGGCCGGGCCGCCGATCTTAAACGTGGTGTGCTCGCGCATGGGCTCGCTCATCAGCACGTTGTCCTCGCCGGCAACGCCAGCAAGCGCGCACAGCAGGTCCTCGTTAAAAAAGTCGTTCTCGTGCATACGAATATCCGCCTTTTGGTGGTCGTTGTCATCAATCGATTGCAATATACCCCACCCGGACGGATTTGGTGCGCTGGCGGCGATAAAACAGCCGTCTACCGGATTGGTAAAGTGTTTATCACCGAGGTAGAGGGGCGGTCGCTATACTTTCAAGAGATTGCGCGTAAACCTGGAAGGAGCGAGATGGCCAACAAAGTCACCCTCAAGCAGATTGCCCAGGAGGTGGGGCTTTCCCCCTCGTCGGTCTCGCTTGTTCTCAATAATCGGCCCTGTCGCATCTCGGAAGAAAACCGCAAGCTCATCAAGGAGGTTGCGGCGCGCAACCACTATGTTCCTAATCAGATTGCGCGTAGCCTGGTCATGCGCGAGTCGCGCACGCTGGGCCTTATCGTCCCTAACATCGAGAGCCGCTTTTTTGCCTCGCTCGCCGGTAGCCTGGAAAAGCGCTGCCGCGAGGACGGCTATGCGCTCTTCATTACCAGCTCGGGTGGAAGTGCCGACGACGATCTGGAGCTGCTGCGCCAGCTGGTAACGCGCGGCGTTGATGGTGTCTTCCTGGTTGTGGGCGACGAGTTCTCCGACGACCGCGCCCTGCGCGAAGAAGTCAGCCATCTGCCTATCCCTGCCGTGATGGTCGACCGTGCCATTGAGGGGCTCGAGTGCGACAAAGTGATGTTCGACCACGAGATGGGTGGCTACATGGCCACTCGCTATCTGATCGAGCAGGGTCACCGTCGCATTGCCTGCTTGGTTAACGCGCGCCGTTCCAATACGGGGCGTAAGCGACTTGCCGGCTATGAGCGCGCGCTGCGCGAGGTTGGCCTGCCTATCGACGCACGTTTGGAGTTTGAGAGCGAGTACTACATTCCGAGTGCCTACGAGGCCTCGGAGGCGGTGCTCGCAACTGATGCCACCGCTGTGTTCGCAAGTTCGGATAACATCGCCCTCGGTCTGCTCAAGCGCTTGCACGAGATGGGGAAGAGCATCCCGGGCGATATCTCGGTGGTGAGCTATGACAACTCGGCGGCCGACGTTCTCTTTGAGCCGGCGCTGACCGCGATTGAGCAGGATCCTGGTGTCCTTGCGGAGCATGCTTTTGGCTGCATGTCCAAGCGTCTTGCCGGTAGGGGCGGCAGGCGTGCCGAAGAGGTCGTCCTGGAGCCGGCGCTTATCGTTAAGGGCAGCGTGCTCGAACTTACCGAATGTAGCTAAACGTACTTGTTTGTTTGCATAGATTGCATGCGGAGTGTCTGCTATTTGCCGGCGGGGCCGGGGTGCCTGCCTTGTTTTGAGAAGTTCGCGGAGCCCACTTCTCAAAACAAGGCAGGCACTCCGGCCCTCGTCCGTGAACTCTTCCGCTGGGCGAGCCATAGACGCCGCGCGCCGATGCGATAAAGCAGTGGCTTGAAATTGGTGCTATATTCAGCATGAGTTGTTTAATGCTAGTACGGGAGGCTGATATGGGGCTGTTCAAGAAGAAAAACCCGCAGGATGCCTTTGATCCCGATGTGTTTACCATCACGGATACGATTTTGGACCCGCCGCGGTTTACATTTTTGCCGGCTATCTACCAGGACGCCACGCGCCGCAAGTGGGCCGTGCATCAGCGCGGCGGCGAGCCGAAGATTTTTGACTATGCGGATGTGCTGCAGTGCGAGATTGCCGAGACCGGAAATCCCGAGGATGTGCCGGAGCTCAGCAAACGCGAACTGGCTCAGCAGATTTTGATTAATCCAGCTCAGGCTACCAAAAACAACGCTGCCAAGCGTAATATGTGCCTTGGTATGGGTGTCATCGTTGTCGTGCAAACCGGCAAGGATGAGATTTCGAAGCTTGAGATTCCGGTGACCGCGGGCGAAGTCAAGCGAGACTCCGGCCTATATCGGTCGTATCGGAACGTTGCGGAGCAGATCAAAGAAGCCTTCGACGCCATGGGGCGTCCGGAGCAATGATTCCTGCAGCATCAAGCAGTTGAGGAGTCTTGCCCATGTCGAGTGAACCATATGCGATTCCGCCCAAAGACCGCGCCTTTGAGGGCATTCTTTGGTATATCAAACATTATGACCTGCAGAGTGGCGACCGGCTGCCCGCCGAGCGTGTGCTCTGTGAAGAGCTGGGCGTGTCGCGCACGGCGTTGCGTGCTGCGATCACGCGCCTTATTTCGTGCGGAACTTTGGAAAGCCGCCGCGGTTCGGGCACCTATGTGTGTCCTCCCAAACCGCTGAACATCTTTCAGGAAACATGGAACTATACGCAGGCGGTGGAGAGGGTTGGCTCAAAGTCGACCGCGCGCCTGGTTTGGTCCAAGGTCGTGTATGCCGATATCGATCTTGCCCAAAAAGCCCAGATCGACCTGGGCATGCCGCTCTTCTGCATTCGGCGCGTGCGTGTGGTCAACGGTTCCCCGGCATCGATCGAGACGGCTTACGTCAATCTGTCTTTGTGCCCCTCGCTTCCCGATCACGATTTTGAGCAGGAAAGCCTCTACGACGTTTTGCTCAAGGAGGGGAATGTCCATGTGACGCACGGCAAGGAGCATATTTCCATCAGCCGTCTGAACGCCGACGAGGCCAAGTTGCTGAATGCTCAGGAGGGCACGCCGGTGTTTTACAAGGCTTCGCACGAGCGCGACGAGACCGATGGCTTTGTCGAGTATTGCAAGTCCGTGATTCTGCCGACCAAGTATCGTTTTGCCGATAACGGCGAGGCAGACGGCGTTGCGACGAAGGTGGGTGTCGAATGGCTGATGCAGTAGAAGACTTGCCGGTTTACAAACAAATTCGCCGCTGCATTGCGGAGCGAATCGAGCGCGGCGACTACCCGACGGGCTCGATGATTCCGTCCGAAAACGAGCTGGCCGAGGAGTTTGGCACGACACGCCTGACAATCCGAAGCGCCATGGACGAGCTGGTCAAAAGTGGCCAGATTCGTCGCGTGCAGGGCAAAGGCGCCTTTGTGGGACACAAGTGGTTTGACGAGCACGAACGCAAGGGCGGCTTCCGCCAGTCGGTTTTGGCATCGGGCGCGACGCCGTCGGTGCGCATCCTGGCGCGCTCCAAACGCTACGCCGGCCCGTATTATGCCGACTTGTTTGGCATCGCCGAGGACGATCTGCTTTACTCGGTGCGCCGCCTCAACTGCATCGATGGTGAGCCCGTATCGATCGAGATGACACTGATTCCGTGCCTGCTGTTTCCGGGCATCGAAGACGTGGACATTTCGGTCTTCAGCCTGTTCGAGACCTACGATATGTTGGGACGCAAGCCAGATCAGTCGGTAGAGAAACTCGATATCGAGGCGCTGGGCGCACGCGATGCGAGTTTGCTCAATCTTGAGCCGGGCGATCTGGCGCTCGTGCTGGAAGGCCTGACCTATGACTCGAGTGGGCAGGCAATCGAGCATGCCAAGTCTTTTACCCGCGGTGATGCCGGCGGATATACCTACAACTATTAGCGTCTAGAGCATCCTCGTGCACGGCGGGGTGCTCATTTTTTTACGGACATGTGTCGCATGACCGATGAACGGCAAAAACTGACCGTCTACCGAGAGGGGAGGATGAAATCAAAAAATCGGTATTAAAAACGGCTAACCTGTAATCGTTCACTGGTATTAAGAACCTTTGAATTGTTGAGCTTGGGGCCAAGATGTCCACAAGGTTAAGCGGTGCGACGGGGCGGCAAGCCCGTTCATTCCGTGCGACAATTCAAACTGCTCGTGAAAGGAGCGGGAATGAAGGAGACCGAGAAGATCGAGATCATGCACTTCGACCAGGAGGGCTACCTCGAGGACGGCAGGAACGTCTACGAGGCCGGCAAGCGGATGACCGCCCTGGCCGACCGCGTGCACGAGGAGGGCTACGACGCCGTCTTCCTGATGGGCGTCGGCGGCACCTGGGACGAGTTCATGCAGCTCGAGTACCTCATGAACAAGTTCGGCGACCGCGACCTCGAGGTCTACCTGATCCACGCCGCCGAGTGGAACGTCATGGGCCACAAGCGCATGACCGACAGGTCCGTCGTGCTGACCGCCTCCGAGTCCGGCACCACCCCCGAGGTGCTCGAGGCCGTCGGCAAGATGAGGGAGATGGGCGTGCGCGTCTTCGCCATGACCAACCCCGAGGGCAAGATCGGGCAGGCCGTGGGCGCCGAGAACTGCGTCATGATGGCCTCCGACCACGGCGCCGGCGGCTGCGAGAAGGGCTACTACCTCGCCGACTGCTTCGGCCTGCGCCTGCTCAACCGCCGCGGCTGCTTCCCCAAGTTCGACCTGTTCATCGAGCAGACGAAGGACGTCTGGAAGGACATGCTCGACATCCGCAAGCGCTTCGAGCCGCGCGCCGAGGAGCTCGCCAGGAAGTACGCGCTGGCCGACTACACCATGTTCATCGGCTCGGGCGCGCTGTGGGGCGAGACCATCCTGTACTCCATGTGCCTGCTCGAGGAGATGCAGTGGAAGCGCATCCGCCACATCACCTCGCACGACTTCTTCCACGGCACGCTCGAGCTGCTCGAGCCCGGCGTCCCGGTGTTCCTGTTCATGGGAGAGGACGAGTGCCGCGCCCTCGACGAGCGCGTCCGCGCCTTCCTCACCAGCGGCGTGACCGGCGACGAGGACTACGTCATCATCGACACCGCCGAGTACGCGATCCCGGGCCTGGACGACGACTTCCGCGTCATCGTGTCCCCCTGGATCCTGTCCGTGCTGACCACCGACCGCCTCGCGCGCAACTACGAGCTGGTCACCAAGCACAACCTCAAGTACCGCCGCTACTACCACCAGTTCGACTACTAATTTCATTTGGGGGAAACCGCAATGAGGCAATACATCTTCGCCAGCCACGCGCATTTTGCGACCGGCATCAAGGAGAGTACCGAGCTGCTCTCGGGCGCGCGCGATAACGTCCACGACCTGTCGATGTTTGTCGACGGCCGCACCGATGTCGCCGAGGAGGCCGCCAAGCTCCTGGCGACCTTCGACCCCGCCGACGACGTAATCGTGTGCACCGACCTGTTTGGCGGCAGCGTCAACAACGAGTTCACCAAGATCGTCCAGACGCGCCCCAACACCTACCTGGTTGCCAACATGAATCTGCCGCTGCTGATCCAGCTGCTCTTTTCGGACCAGGAGGCTCCCGCCGATCAGGTTATCCGCGAGATCCTCGCGGCTGACGACACGCGCGTCAAGTTTGTCAACGACCTGCTGACCGATGCGGATGACGAGGAAGAGTTCTAGTCACCGCCTGCTATTAATGGGGCCGGGTTTCCGGCATGAGACCTTTGGGGGTCAATCATGATTCAACTGCTTCGCGTCGACCATCGTCTGCTTCATGGCCAGGTGGCCGTCTCTTGGGTCCAGGGCTTGGGTTCTGACTGCATCTTCTGCGTTGGCGACAAGGTTGCCAACGATCCCGTCTGGAAGACTACGCTCAAGATGGGAAAGCCGGCCAACGTCAAGCTCGTCATCAAGGACATGGAGCACGCCATCGAGGCCATCAACTCCGGTGTTACCGATAAGTACAAGATGATCATCTGCGTCGCCAGCATCGCCGAGGCCAAGCAGCTTGTCGACGGCTGCCCGCAGATTACCTCCATCAACCTGGGCAACACCAAGTCCAAGGACGAGCAGCGTCCCGATGCCCGTAAGATCTCCCGCCAGATCTTTGTGACTGCTGCCGAGGAAGAGGACATTCGTGAGCTCGTCGGCCGCGGTGTCGAGGTCGAGATTCGCGCTCTGGCCGACGACCCCAAGGTCGATGCCCTAAGCGCCCTCTAATTGAGAACCACGGGCGGCGCGCACGGCGCCGCCCCTATTCGTGGGCGTACCGGATAAACGCTTTACCCGTTACCCCCATCTACCGTTCACCGGGAGTACACGCCCGTTGAGCGATTGGTATTAAATAGTTTTCTCATGACTATATAATTGGTATCAAATCATTTGCACCGGTTTAGGTGTTAACAGCACACCGGTACAAGCTGGATCTGTCTAGGCGATTGTCGGCATGGAAAAGGGCGCGCTGACAAGTCGGGAATCGCCGCGCGGATCCAAGAGGGATCAAAGGGAGGAACAATGCTTGTTCAAGCGATCCTCATCGGACTTATCGCTGCCTTCGGTAAGCTCGATTATCAGCTCGGTACGCTCTATGCGTTCCGCCCGATCGTTCTGTGCCCGCTCGTCGGCATAGTCCTCGGGGACCTGCAGTCCGGCCTCGCCATCGGTGCGAGCCTCGAGCTGCTCTTCATGGGTTCAATCTCCATCGGCGCTTACGTGCCGCCCGATGAGTGTATTGGCGGTGTGCTCGCCTGCGCCTTCGCTATTCAGCTGGGTCAGAGCACCGAGGCCGCTATCGCGCTCGCGATGCCCATCGCCACTCTGTGCCTGGCCATTAAGAACGTCGTCAACGCCGGTATGCCCCTTCTGGTCGACCGTGCCGACGTCTTTGCCAGCAAGGGTAACCTCAAGGGTATCTACGCTATGCACTGGATTATCGGTCTCGTGATTGTCGTCCTGGCCTTTATCCTGTGCTCGGTCTCCTTCTATCTGGGTGCCGACGCCGTTCAGGGCCTGCTCGACTTCATCCCGACGTTCGTCCTCGATGGCTTTGGCGTCGCAGCCAACATCCTGCCTGCCATGGGCTTCGCCATGCTCGGCCGTCTGGTGCTTACCAAGCAGCTCGTGCCGTTCTACTTCCTGGGCTTCCTGCTGTGCTCCTATGCCAACGTGCCCGTCCTCGGCGTCGCCCTGATCGCAATCATCATCGGCATCGACAAGTACGACCTGCTGGGCCTTGGTGGCGCCCAGTCCCAGCTTTCTGTGGAAGGGGATGAGGACGATGACTTCTAATTCCGAGAACCAGATTACTCGCTCCGACCTCATTAAGAGCGCCGTGAACACCGGCGCCCTGGGCATGGAATTCTCCTGGACCTACTACAAGCAGATGAACATTGCCTTCTGCCTGATGGTCGCCAACATGCTCAAGAAGATCTATGCCGGCCGTCCCGATGATTACGCCGAGGCCTTGCACCGTCACAGCGCATTCTTCAACATCACCCCGCAGCTCGCTCCCTTCGTGGGCGGCATCGCGATGGCCATGGAGGAAAAGGTCGCTCGTGGCGAGGTTGAGCCCGAGAGCGTCAACGACATCAAGGCCGCCCTCATGGGTCCGCTTTCCGGCCTGGGTGACTCCTTCTTCCTGTCCACCCTGCGCGTCGTCGCCGCTGCCGTGGGCATCAGCCTGTGCCAGGCCGGCAACGTCTTTGGCCCCATCGCCTTCCTGCTCGTCTACAACATCCCGGCGTTCCTGATTCGTATCTTTGGCGCTATCAAGGGTTATGAGCTAGGCATTGGCTTCCTCGACGAGGCTCAGAAGACCGGCCTGATGCAAAAGATCATGGCCTGCGTCGGCATTGTCGGCGTTATGGTCGTCGGCGCCATGAGCAAGGACATGTTCTGGGCTTCGTTGCCCATCGCCATTGGTCAGGGCGACTCCGCCCAGACTCTCCAGGACATCCTGGACGGCATCATGCCCGGTATGCTCGGTATGGCCGCCTTCTGGCTCTACTACTGGCTGCTCTCCAAGAAGATCAACCCGATGGTCCTGATCCTCTGCACCATGGTCGTAGGCATCATCGGCGCTTACTTTGGCGTGCTTGCCTAATATGTTCGAATCGCGCTTCCATCGCGTCTAACGGTTGCGTCGATCTTTGGGGGGCTTGTCGCATCTGCGGCGGCCCCCTGTTTTTTAAAACTCCGTACGAAAGGGGAGGGCTATGGTCGTACCCGAGCTTTCGCTCATGAACATCAACCATCGTTACTACAGCATCGAGACGTTTTTTAAGGCTGCAGGTGAGGCCGGCTATCGCAATATCGAGCTGTGGACCGGCTCGATGCACCTGTATGTGGATTGCCATGAGCACGATTCGGTGGATAAGATTCGCGATCTTGCCGCCCAATACGGTATCAAGATCGTGTGCGTGTGCCCCGAGCAGAACAACCCCAAGCCGTGGAACGTCGCGGTGCGCGGTGAGGCGGGCCAAAAACGCATCCTCTCGTACTTTAAGAATGTGATCGACGTTGCCGTTGAGTTGGGCGTGCCGCAGATTCTGGTGACGAGTGGTTGGGCCTATCTGGACGAGCCAGCTGAGGACGCCTGGTCCCGCAGCGTCGCCATGCTGCGCTCGGTGTGCGACTACGCTGACACACGCGGTATTCGCGTCGCGCTCGAGGCACTGCAGCCGTCGGAGTCCGTGCTGGTCAATACGGCACAGGATGTCGCGCGCATCCTCGAGGCGGTCGATCGCCCCAACCTGAAGGCATGTATCGACTTTGGCGCCATGGAAGTTGCCGGCGACACAATCGACGGCTACTTTGAGGTTTTGGGCGACAAGATCGTTCACACCCACTTTGTCGATGTGGGCGGCGGCACGACGCATCTTGCCTGGGGCGACGGCGAGCGTGATATGCGTGCCGACCTCGAGGCACTCATGCGCCACGGCTATACGGGCTATGTCTCGGCCGAGACGTGTGACGGCCGCTACTATCAGGATCCGTCCAAGGCGACGACTCAGGTTATCGAGATGTATCGCCGTGTGACAGCGGAGATGGAAGCCGAATAACTAAACTGCGCGGTTGCGCCGGAAACGCTTGGGCGGGTCTGGCGCAACGCTTTTATAGCTGGCGAGTTGTGGGGAGCCCGTTGGCAGTAGCGCTCGAAATAGACAACTATTGGCGTTGTAATACCACTCGGGCGAGGAAACCGACCGTTCGCCGCAAATCTCCGTGAGTTTGGATTGGTATTAAATAACAAGCAATCGTATGGCTATAATTGGTATCAGCAAGAAGCGCGATGTATAGAATTGCGCACATGTGATGGGAGGACACACATGAAGGAGACCGAGAAGATCGAGATCATGCACTTCGACCAGGAGGGCTACCTCGAGGACGGCAGGAACGTCTACGAGGCCGGCAAGCGGATGACCGCCCTGGCCGACCGCGTGCACGAGGAGGGCTACGACGCCGTCTTCCTGATGGGCGTCGGCGGCACCTGGGACGAGTTCATGCAGCTCGAGTACCTCATGAACAAGTTCGGCGACCGCGACCTCGAGGTCTACCTGATCCACGCCGCCGAGTGGAACGTCATGGGCCACAAGCGCATGACCGACAGGTCCGTCGTGCTGACCGCCTCCGAGTCCGGCACCACCCCCGAGGTGCTCGAGGCCGTCGGCAAGATGAGGGAGATGGGCGTGCGCGTCTTCGCCATGACCAACCCCGAGGGCAAGATCGGGCAGGCCGTGGGCGCCGAGAACTGCGTCATGATGGCCTCCGACCACGGCGCCGGCGGCTGCGAGAAGGGCTACTACCTCGCCGACTGCTTCGGCCTGCGCCTGCTCAACCGCCGCGGCTGCTTCCCCAAGTTCGACCTGTTCATCGAGCAGACGAAGGACGTCTGGAAGGACATGCTCGACATCCGCAAGCGCTTCGAGCCGCGCGCCGAGGAGCTCGCCAGGAAGTACGCGCTGGCCGACTACACCATGTTCATCGGCTCGGGCGCGCTGTGGGGCGAGACCATCCTGTACTCCATGTGCCTGCTCGAGGAGATGCAGTGGAAGCGCATCCGCCACATCACCTCGCACGACTTCTTCCACGGCACGCTCGAGCTGCTCGAGCCCGGCGTCCCGGTGTTCCTGTTCATGGGAGAGGACGAGTGCCGCGCCCTCGACGAGCGCGTCCGCGCCTTCCTCACCAGCGGCGTGACCGGCGACGAGGACTACGTCATCATCGACACCGCCGAGTACGCGATCCCGGGCCTGGACGACGACTTCCGCGTCATCGTGTCCCCCTGGATCCTGTCCGTGCTGACCACCGACCGCCTCGCGCGCAACTACGAGCTGGTCACCAAGCACAACCTCAAGTACCGCCGCTACTACCACCAGTTCGACTACTAAGAGCTGGTCACGGGTCCGATATCTTGGCTGGTTGATATCTCGACCCTGCACAAGGGCGTCCGCATTTGCGCGGGCGCCCTTTTTGCGTTGTGACAAGAGACTGCTGCTAACCGCTCGCCCTATGTTTCCAAATGAATACGGTGTGAGCCGAGGAGGACGATTCTCCCCGCAAACACTCTAGTATGCTAAAGTACCCAGAAGACCGGCGGAGCTATGCCGGTCTTCTGCTCTATATGAAACACAGCATGAGGAGGCTCACCAGATGACGGCCACACCGTGGGGATTCCGGGACATATTGCCCGAGGAAGCTCAGGCGCGCGAGGAGATCGCATGTACGGTGAAGGGCTGCTTTAGGGAGCATCATTACCTGCCGGTCGAGACGCCGCTGCTCGAGGACAAGGGTTCGCTCGAGGAGGGCGGCCGCATTGCGGACACGCCGTTTAAGCTCTTCGATGACGACGGCCGCCTGCTGGTGGTCCGTCCCGACAACACGCTGCCGATCGTTCGCCTGGTTTCGACTCGCATGCGCGCGGCCGATCTGCCGCTGCGCCTGCGCTATGAGGCGCCGGTGGTCCGCGAGTGCCAGCGCAATGCCGGTGGCTCGCGTCAGTTTACGCAGCTGGGCTTTGAGCTTATCGGTGCGGGCGATACCACGGGCGATGTCGAGATCGTCTCGCTGGTGGCGGAGGCTGTGCGCAAGCTGGCACTGCCCGATGCGCGCATTATCGCGGGTAGCGTGCGTCCGTTTAAGGAGTTGCTCGCGGCCTGTGAGGATCGCGAACTGGCTGCCGAGGCATTGCGTTGCGTGCACGCCAACGACTTCGTGGGCCTCGATGCCCGCGTGGCGGCAAGCGCCGAGCCCGAGGCCGTCAAGGCTGCCATTAGCGAGCTGCCGCGCTTGCACGGCGGCGCCGAGGTACTCGACCGCGTCGACGCGCTGCTGACGGCGGCGGGCATTGTCGCGTCGCTCACGCGCGAGCTGCGCGCCCTGGTCGAGGGCCTGGCTCCCGAGGACGCCCAGGTGCTGTCCTTCGACTTCTCCATCATGAACTCGTTTGATTACTACACGGGCCTGGTCTTTAAGGCCTATGCCGGCGGCCTGCCCGATCCGGTCGGTTCGGGCGGACGCTACGACTCCATCTTTACCGGCGCATTTGGCGACGGCATCGAGGTGCCGGCGGCGGGCTTCGCCTTTTCGCTCGAGCGTCTGGAGGCCGCGCGCACCTCGGCCGAGGACACTGCTTCCGATGGTGACCATGCCGTGGGCCGCGGCACCGAGGGTCCGCTGCGCATTGCCGTGCCCAAGGGCTCGCTCAAGGCCGACACGCTCGACGTGCTCGAGGCCGCGGGCTTGGATGTCTCGGAGCTGCGCGATCCCGGTCGTCACCTCATCGTGCGCGGCCGCGACACACACGCTGGTGAGGGCACGGTCGGCGATATCGAGTTTGTCATTGTGCGCCCCAGCGATGCGCCCGCCTTTGTGGGCTGCGGTGGTGCCGATTGCGGCATCTGCGGCTGGGATTCGCTTATCGAGGCCGACCTTAACCTGCTGCAGCTGGTCGATCTGGGCTACGGCCTGTGCACGTTTATCGAGGCGGAGCCCGCATGGCGCGCTGGCCAGGCCGAGCGCAACTATGCTCGCCGCGGTTCTCTTCGCGTGGCCACCAAGTACCCGCGCATCGCGAGCGCTTGGTATGCCGAGCGTGGCGTGAATGCCGACATCGTTTCGCTGCACGGCAATATTGAGTTGGGCCCCATCGTTGGCATGACCGACCGCATCGTGGACATTACCGCCACGGGTGCCACGCTGCGCGACAACGACCTGGTCATCACCGGCCGCATCATGGACTGCACGGCCCGCTTCTTTGTCAATCCGGGTGCCGCTCGCTTGGATCCGCGCGTGCGCAATCTGGCAGATCGCTTGGCGGCGGCCGTGAAGGACAAGCATTTTGAGCCCGTTGCGGGCTCGGCACAATAGCGCGAGCACGTACGGGCGCCCCAACGTCCGGGCTGCGGGCTGATTGGCACCGCCGCCCGGTCTCTCGTTTTTCGAACAAAACCTCGACCGATAGGGGATACCGATATGAAGACCATCAAGCTTGCTCCCGGTGAGCGCCTCGTTACCAACCAGCTCAACCGTAAGGGCGTGCTGCCGCAAAACATCGTCGACGCCGCCCGCGATATCGTGGCCAACGTGCGTGCCAATGGCGATGCCGCGGTCCGCGATTGCTGCCAGCGTTTTGACGGCGTTGAGCTGCAGAGCTTCCGTTTGCCGCAAGAGCAGATTGATGCCGCGCTCGAAGGCCTTGATCCCGCCTTTGTCGCGGCGCTCGAAAAGGCTGCACGCCAGATTCGCGAGTTCCACCAGCGCGAGGTCGAACAGAGCTGGTTTACTACGCGCCCGGACGGCACGATGCTCGGCGTTAAGGTGACCCCGCTCGCGGCGGCCGGCATCTATGTGCCGGGCGGTCGCGCGCAGTATCCCTCCACCGTGCTTATGAACGCCATTCCCGCCAAGGTGGCCGGCGTCAAACGCGTGGTCATGGTGACCCCGCCGCAAAAGGATGGACTGATTAGCCCGTATACGCTCGCGGCCGCCAAGCTTGGCGGCGTGGACGAGATCTATATGGTGGGCGGCGCCCAGGCCGTGGCCGCGCTGGCGTACGGTACCGAGACCATTCCGCGTGTCGACAAGATTACCGGCCCGGGCAACGCCTTTGTCGCCGCTGCCAAGCAGATTGTCTCGGGTGACGTGGGTATCGATATGGTCGCCGGTCCCTCCGAGGTCTGCGTGCTGGCCGATGCCACGGCCAAGCCTATGGTGGTCGCGGCCGACCTGATGGCCCAGGCCGAGCACGACCCGCTGGCAGCCTGCTATCTGGTGACCTGCGACGAGCAGTTTGCGCGTGAGGTCGAGGCGGGTATCGACATTCTGGTGGCACAGTCCCCGCGTGCCGAGATCACGCGCGCCTCGCTCGATAACGAGGGCACCATCGTGGTGGCCGCCGACATGGCTGCCACCGTCGAAGCGGTGAACACCGTGGCGCCCGAGCACCTTGAGCTGCACTGCAAGGACGCGATGGGCCTGCTCGGCGGCATTCGCAACGCCGGCGCCATCTTTGTGGGCGCTTGGAGCTCCGAGCCGCTCGGCGATTACGTTGCCGGCCCCAATCACACGCTGCCGACCGGCGGTACGGCCATGTTCTCCAACCCGCTTTCGGTGGAGGAGTTCGTCAAGCGCTCGAGTGTCATTTGCTATACGCCCGAGGGCCTGCTTTCCGATGCTCCCGCTACGCAGCGCCTGGCCGAGGCCGAGGGTCTGTGGGCACACGCGCTTTCGGCCGCACTGCGCCGCCGCGTGTTGGAGCAGGGCGAGGATGCCGTGAGTGCCGAGTCACTCGCCGCGGCCGACCTGACCAAGGTCGCCTGGCCGGGCGACGCCGTGGCGACGGTTGCCGAGGGCGTTGACCTGGCGGCTGCGGGCGCGGATGGCGTTGGCGCGACTGGCAAGGAGGCCTAATATGGCCGAGCTCACGCCCCGTATGAAGGAGCTCGTCCAGCCCTACTTGGCCGGCATTGAGCCCTACGATCCCAACTTTACGCCCACACGCATCAACCTTTCGGCCAACGAGAACACTTATCCCGTGCCGACCGGCGTGCGCGAGGCGGTCGACGCCGCCCTGGCTGTTACACCGCTCAACCGCTATCCCGATCCCATGTCCAACGATCTGCGCGACGAGCTTGCCGCTTGGCATGGTGTGGCGCGCGAGAATGTCTGCGTGGGTAACGGCGGTGACGAGCTGCTCTATAACTTCCTGTTGGCGTTTGGCGGCGCGGGACGGACCCTGCTCAACTGCCCGCCGTGCTTTAGCGAGTACGCGTTCTTTGCGTCGCTCTGCCAGACCGAGGTGCGCGACGTGTGGCGCGACCCTGCGACCTTTGAGCTCGATCAGACAGCCGTGCTTGCGGCGGCGCCCGAGTGCAACCTGGCAATCGTGACCTCGCCCAACAATCCCACGGGTGATGTGACGCCGCTCGACTTTGTCGCGGCCCTGTGCGATGCGTGCCCCGGCACGGTAATGGTCGACGAGGCCTACGTTGAGTTTGCCGACGATTTGTTTGGCGCGGCCACCACGGCGCAGGGGCTTATCGCCGAGCATCCCAACCTGGTGATTCTGCATACGTTGTCCAAGGCGTTTGGCGCTGCCGGTACGCGTCTGGGTTACGTGATCGCGGCGCCGGAAGTCATCGACGTGTTCGCGGCGATTCGCCAGATCTATTCGGTCAATGTGCTGAGTCAGGCCGCCGCGCTTGCCTGCTTGCGTGCCCGCGAATCGTACACGCCTGTGGTGGCACAGGTCGCAACCGAGCGCGAGCGCGAGCTGTGCGCCCTGCGCGCGATGGCTGCCGAAGGCCTGCCCGTGGAGGTATGGCCGAGCGCGGCGAACTTTGTGCTCGTACGCACGCCGCATGCCACGCGCGTGCGTGAGCGCCTGCGCGACGAGTATTCGATTTTGGTGCGCGACTTTAGCTATGCGCCGGGGCTCGCGGACTGCCTACGCATCACCGTGGGTACCCCACAGGAAAACGACGAGGTGCTGGCTGCGTTGGCCGTGCTGGTGAAGGAGGAGATGTAGATGGGCCGTTATGTCGAGGTGACCCGCAAGACGGGGGAGACCGACATTGTCGTCAAACTCGACTTGGACGGGAGCGGCGTGTGCGATATCTCGACCGGCGTGCCGTTTTTCGATCACATGCTCAATGCCTTTGGCCGCCATGGCCTGTTCGATTTGACGGTGCATGCAGTAGGCGATGTGGAGGTCGACGCACACCACACCGTCGAGGACACGGGCATTGTGCTGGGCGAGGCGTTTTGCCAGGCGCTGGGCGACAAGGCGGGTATTACGCGCTTTGCCGACGCGGTGATCGCCATGGACGAGACGCTCGTGATGGCCGCCGTGGACATTTCGGGTCGCGGCCAGGCCTATTGCGAGCTGCCCGTGCCGACCGAGCGCGTGGGCAGCTTCGATACTGAGCTGGCCGTCGAGTTCTTCTATGCCTTCGCACGCGATGCCAAGCTCACGCTGCACGTGCGCGAACTGGCGGGTGGCAACTCGCATCACATTATCGAGGCCGCCTTTAAGGCCGTGGGCCGCACGATGCGCCACGCCTGCGAGCTCGATCCCCGCGTGCAGGGCATCCCCAGCACCAAGGGCTCGCTGTAGCTGACGGATCGCACAAACCACCACAGAGGTGCCTGTCTCCTTTGTGGTGGTTTTGGATGATGAGATAAGGGAGGGGTCGCGTGGGCGAACCGAAGATCGTGGTGGTCGACTACCACAAGGGCAACTTGTCGAGCGTCGTGCGCGGGCTTGCGCGCGCCGGTGCCGCCGCCTGCACGTCGGACGATCCGGAGCAGATCCGCAACGCCGACGGCCTGGTCATCCCGGGCGTGGGCGCGTTCTATGACGCGATCGCCTTTATGCGCCAGAGCGGCGAGGCGGACGCGGTGCTCGATGCCGCCGCCGGAACTCCGCTGCTCGGCATCTGCCTGGGTCTTCAACTGTTTTTTGAGCGCGGCAACGAGGGCGTGCCTGCGGACGAGGGCGTGGACGCGGACGACGATGCCTCCGAGCAGGCCGGCGGTCCCTGGGTCGATGGCCTGGGCATCATGCGTGGCTCGTGCACGCACCTGGAGTCGAGCCGTCTGAAGGTCCCGCACGTGGGCTGGGATCAGGTGCACATGACGCCTGCCGGCGCGGCCGATCCGCTGCTCGCCGGTTTTGCCGAGGGCGCCAATATGTACTTCACCCACAGCTACGCGGTGGCCGGCGACGTCGATGCCACCGATGTGTTGGCGCGCACGCACTATACACGGAGTTTCCCGTGCATCGTGCGCCACGGCAATGTGTGGGGCTGCCAGTTCCATCCCGAGAAATCCTCCGCGCTGGGTCAGCGCATCCTTAAGAACTTCGTCAACATCGTCGAGGAGGTTGGCCTATGATCCTGTTTCCCGCAATCGATCTGATCGGCGGCAAGGTTGTGCGCCTGGAGCGCGGCGACCGCAACCGCTGCAAGGTATATTCCGATGACCCCGTGGCCGTCGCCCGCTCGTTTGCCGAGCAGGGCGCAAGCTGGGTGCATGTCGTCGACCTGTCCGCTGCCTTTGGCGAGGACGAGGACACATGCGCTGCCAACTCGGCGGCGATTAAGGCCATCTGCGGCGTCGACGGTCTGTCCGTGGACGTGGGCGGCGGCGTTCGCTCACTCGCACGCATCGATGAGCTGGCAGGCTATGGTGCTCGCCGCATTGCGCTGGGCACCGTGCTCGTGACCGAGCCGGGTTTTGCTGAGGTGGCAGCCCAGGGCTTTGGCGAGCTGTTGGTCGCCGACATTGCCGCGCGCGACGGCCAGGTTAAGGTGAACGGCTGGCGCGACGGCGCGGGCGTGGCACTCGACGATGCCGTGGCGCAGCTTACCGAGCTGGGCTTTAAGCATCTGGTGTATACCGACATCGCGCGTGATGGCATGCAGACGGGCATCGATGTGGCGGCGTATCGCCATGTGGCGCAGGTCGCGGGCTTTCCCGTCGTGGCGTCGGGCGGTATCTCGACGCTCGACGACATCCGCGCGCTGGCCGCGGTGGGTGAGGGCGCGATTGAAGGCGCCATTACCGGTCGTGCGCTCTACGAGGGCAACTTTACGCTGGCCCAGGCGCTGGCCGCCGCTCGAGGGGAGGAGTAGCCCATGCTTACCAAGCGCGTAATTCCCTGCCTGGACGTCAAGGACGGCCGTGTGGTTAAGGGCGTCAACTTTGTGAGCTTGCGCGATGCCGGCGATCCGGTGGAGCTGGCCCGCGCCTACGACCGCGAGGGTGCGGACGAGGTCGTATTTTTGGACATTACCGCGACGAGCGATAACCGTGCGACGACTATCGAGATGGCGGCGCATGCGGCCGAGGAGCTGGCCATTCCCTATACCGTGGGCGGCGGCTTTCGCGACCTGGCGGGCATGCGCACCATGGTTGCCGCCGGCGCCGACAAGGTGTCGCTCAACTCTGCCGCCGTGCGCGATCCGTCGTTGATCAGCCAGGCCGCCGCGGCGTTTGGCAGCCAAGCCGTGGTCGTGGCGATCGATGCCAAGCGCGTGGGGCTGCCCGGGGAGCCGGGCGCCGATAAGTGGGAGGTCTTTACGGCGGGCGGCCGCAACGCTACGGGTATCGACGCAGTGGCGTGGGCCGAGGAGGCGGCTCGTCGTGGCGCCGGCGAAATCCTACTGACCAGCATGGACCGCGACGGTACCAAGGCCGGCTTCGATCTGGCGCTTACTCGCGCCGTGGCCCGCGCGGTGCCGATTCCCGTTATCGCGAGCGGCGGCGTGGGCACACTCGAGCATTTTGCCGAGGGTGTGATCGAGGGCGAGGCCAACGCCGTGCTGGCGGCGAGCGTCTTTCACTTTGGAACCTTCAGCATTCGCCAAGTGAAGGAGTATATGGCCTCTCAAGGCATCCCTGTCAGGTTGGACTTCTAGCGCTGCGGCTTGCCCAGGCACCCGACCTTCCGGCTCCAACCCTCCTCGCGTACTTAAGTACGCGTCGTCGGGCTTGTCGCTCGGAATCTCGGGCACCTGGACAACCCTCGCCGACCTGTGGGGTTTACGGTAATTACTTGGGAGAAATGATGACTGAGGTAATAGAAGCGTCTGATCTTAAATACGACGCCCGCGGGCTGATTCCTTGCGTGGTTCAGCAATATGACACCGGCGAGGTGCTTATGGTTGCTTGGATGAACGAGGAATCGGTGGGGCTGACGCTCAAGACCGGCACCACGTGGTTTTGGAGCCGCAGCCGCCAGGAGCTCTGGAACAAGGGTGCGACGAGCGGCAACATGCAGGAGGTCAAGGAGCTCTGGGCCGACTGCGATAGCGATACACTGCTGGTCAAGGTCGACTCGCCGGGTCCGGCCTGCCACACCGGCAACCGTACCTGCTTCTTTAAGCGCGTGGAAGGGGGAGTGCGATGAAAGTCGTGACGCCGTTCGAGGTCGCCGACTGCAACACCGAGCTTCTCCGCACGGGCGTGCCATGCCGCGTGCACCTGACTGATGCCTGCGGGGCGCAGTCGCTTTGGCTCGAGGCCGAGAAGGAAAGGCTCGATGAGGCCCATGCCGTCATCGTCGAGTTCTTTGAGAAAAAGGGCGCAAAGCCTCGGTTCGATGAGACAGGTACCTACTTTACGCTGCAGTAACGAGAGGAAATAACCATGGGAGTCAGAACAGCTAACGTGCAGCCGGGAAATATCGGAGAGACGCTGACGGGGCTGGCCGAGGTGATTCATGGCCGTCGCAACGCGTCGCCGCAGGAGAGCTATACCGCGCGTCTGTTGACCGACGTCGAGGATGAGCTACTCAAGAAGCTTGCCGAGGAGGCGAGCGAGGTCATCATGGCCTGCAAGGATAACGATCACGACCACATCCGCTACGAGGCCGGCGACCTGATCTATCACTTGCTCGTGACGCTCGAGCGCTACGGCGTCACCCTCGACGAGCTTGCCGGCGAACTCAACGCCCGCCGCCACTAGTCGTTTAAGAGCGTCCCCAATGACTGGTTAGGCGAGGGACGTGGACTCCCATTCTCCGGTGGCGTGAGGGATGTCGAAGGTTCGGTAGCCACAGTCGTAGGCGTGCGCCTGGGCCTCGCGGATGTTCCAGCAGATATCGCAGGCGCGGTGTGCGTCCGAGCCAAAAGTGATCGGCACCTCGGCGTGGGCAAAGCAGCGCAAAAGGCCGGTCGTGGGGTAGTAATCGTCGAGCCCCTTGCGCGGTGCGGCTGTCGAGACCTCAACGCGGCGGCCCGTGTCGTGGGCGCACTCGGCCATCTGCTGCCAGAACGGCGCGGGGTCAAAGTCGGGCGCAAAGCCTTCCTTCGAAAAGCGCATGACCAGGTCGGGGTGGGCCATCACATCAAAGTTGAGTGAGCTTTCGCAAGCACGGCACCAGTCGTCGACATAGCGCTCCCACACGCCGAGCACGCCAAGGTTTTCCCAAACGTGCAGGTTGGTGCCGTCGTCGATCCAACCGCAGCGCGAATCGGGCGTATCGGGACGAGCAACGTTTTCCGTTCCCGCCGTGCCCGCGGCGCCGGCCATGATATCGCCTGGGTTGCCAATCCAATGCACGCTGCCCAAGCGCACTATGGCACCCGCGGACCAGCGCTCAACCAAAGGCTCGCAACCTTCGTACCAGTCGCATTCAAAGCCATAGACAAGCTCGAGCTCCGGCGCGATCTGCGCGGCGAGCTTGCGGGCGTCCTCAAATGCCAGGCGATGTGCCGTCAGATCGCCCTCGACAACTTGCACTTCGCAGTTGGCGTCCATGCTGGCGGGCAGGGTGAGATGGTCGGTCGAGACCATAGCGCGGCAGCCGGCCGCAGCAGCGGCGCGAACGTTGTCCTCAAACGAGGCATGGCCATCCGAAAACGAAGTGTGGGTGTGGCAATCGACCAGCGGGCAGGTGGGCATGGCGACTCCTTTGCATTTGGCGAATCCGCTCCATTGTAATGGCGCGACCCCCGGCGCGCCGGGAACGCCGCAAGTCGAAACCGACTGGAAAGGGCAGATGGCGCGCAAGGGCTGCCACACGACATCGACCCTGCCTTAAAACGTGTACATCAGCCTCCAAAAGCTGCAAAAAATGACGTGTTTGGAGGCTGATGTACATGTTTGGCTGAGGCGGTGGAGTGTCGGTTTCTTGCCGACAAGGAAAATCGCGCTCATCACGTGCCGTCACACTCGCGCAGCCCGCGATGTGCTAGCGTTTGGATGAACAAAACGAGTCCGTGCGGAAAGGATCCAGACCGTATGCAATGCGATAGCACATCCCCGCTGTCTCGCGAGACCGATGCGCCCGAAACTATCGTCAAGCTGGAGTGCGACATCGACGACGCGTCGCCCGAGGTGCTCGCCTACGCTGCCGACCGCCTGCGCGAGGCGGGTGCGCGCGAGGTGCATTGGCTGCCCCTTTACTGCAAAAAGGGCCGCCCCGGATGGCAGTTACAGGTGATCTGCTCGCACGAGGATATCGAGCGCCTACAGACGATTATCTTTTTGGAAACCACGACCAACGGCATTCGTCGCCAGGTCATGGAGCGCGTTTGCCTGCCACGCCGCTTTGAGCGCGTAACGACGCTATGGGGCGAGGTGTCCGTCAAGGTGGCAACCCTGCCCGACGGCAGCGAGCGTGCAGCGCCCGAGTACGAGGACTGCGCCCGTCTCGCCCGCGAGCACAATGTGCCGCTCCAGCGCGTGATGCAGGCGGCACAAGCCGTGGCACTGCGATTTGAATAACGCGGCTGGTGGCGACATCCTGCGCCCAGCCATATCAACCCCATTCGAAAGGATCTCCCCATGAAATACCTCATCGCCTCCGACATCCACGGCTCGGCATATTGGACCGAGCGCCTCTGCGCCGCCATCGAGTCCGAGCAGCCCGACCGCATCGTGCTGCTGGGCGACCTGCTCTACCACGGTCCGCGCAACGACCTGCCGCGCGATTACGCCCCCAAGCGCGTAATCCCGCTGCTCAACGCCCTGGCCGACCGCATCATCGCGGTGCGCGGCAACTGCGACGCTGAGGTCGACCAGATGGTGCTCGACTTCCTCGTCATGGCCGACTACGCCACGCTGTTCGACGAGACCGGCCGCGAGCTGTTCCTGACGCACGGCCATGTCTTTGGCGCCGGCATGCACAACAGCGTCGACCACGCGCCCGCGTTGCCCGAGGGCTCCGCGCTCGTCTACGGCCACACGCACATCAAGGTCAACGAGGAAAGCGCTGCGCACCCGGGCCTGTGGCTCTTCAACCCCGGCAGTGTGAGCATTCCCAAGGACGGTACGCACAGCTACGGCATCTACGAGGGCGGCGCGTTCCGCCATGTGATCCTGGAGGAGGAATAACCATGGCGCAGCACATGGCTCAGCAAAATGCCGAGGGCTCGCGCGATCTGTCTACGCTGGTAGACGCGTCGGCCGAGCTGCAGCATCTGGTGCAGACTATCTGGCGCTTGCGTCAGCCCGACGGCTGCCCGTGGGACCGCGAGCAGACGCATCAGAGCATCGGCAAGAACATGATCGAGGAGGCCTACGAGGCGCTCGACTGCATCGAGGCGGACGACGCGGTTCACCTACGCGAGGAGCTGGGTGACGTACTCATGCAGGTAGTGCTGCATGCGCAGATTGCGGCCGACGCCGGCGAGTTTACACTGGCCGACGTGGCGCGCGATATCGATGCCAAGCTCATCCGTCGCCACCCGCACGTGTTTGGCGATTCGGATGCCGAGAGCTCCGACGAGGTGCTCAAGATTTGGGACGAGGTCAAGCTTGCCGAGAAAGCCGCCAAGGACAAGGCCGTGGCGGCAGGCGAGGCTGCGCCCGAGGGCCTGCTCGACGGCGTGCCCACGCATCTGCCGGCGCTGATGCAGGCGCAGAAGGTGTCGCGCAAGGCGGCTGCCGTGGGCTTTGAGTGGGAGACGGTCCAAGACGTGTGGGACGAGGTCGCCGAGGAGCGTGCCGAGTTTGAGGCCGAGGCCCCCGGAACGCCCGAGCGCGAGATGGAGTTTGGCGACCTGCTCTTTGCCTTGGTCAACGTCGCGCGCAAAGAGGGGATCGACGCCGAGAGTGCCCTGCGCGCCAGCACAGCAAAGTTCCGCCGTCGCTGGGCCGCGATGGAGCAGATGGCGTCCGACGCCCACGTGGATCTTGTCGAGCTTTCGACCCACGGCCTCAACGACCTATGGGATGCCGCAAAGGCGGAGGAGTAAGACTGCGGGAACGACGGGCTGACACGCCTCATCGTTCCCGCTAAATTTTTCGAAAATCAAGTGTATCCCTCGGCTAACTTAGGGCATAATGCAAAAAGTGCGACATGGCTAACTTACGGAGACGCACCGATGGTGCACGGTCAGCCGGTCGCTTGCATCCACTACGTTTCCAAGTGAGAGGGAGACAACATGAGCGATATTTTGGACGTCTACGGTCGCGAGGTGCTCGACAGCCGCGGCAATCCCACCGTCGAGGTCGAGGTCGTGCTCGAGGACGGCAGCTTTGGCCGCGCAATGGTGCCTTCGGGTGCTTCGACCGGCGCCTTTGAGGCCTGCGAGCTGCGCGATGGCGACAAGGGCCGCTACCAGGGCAAGGGCGTTTCGCAGGCCGTCGAGCACGTCAACAACGAGTGCGCTAACGCCGTCGTGGGCCTCGATGCCTTCGACCAGCGCGCCGTCGATGCCGCGCTGATTGCCGCGGACGGTACTCCCAACAAGACCAAGCTCGGTGCCAACGCCATCCTGGGCGTGTCGCTGGCTGTTGCCCGCGCCGCTGCCGAGTCGGCGGGCCTGTCGCTGTACCAGTACCTGGGCGGCGTCAACTCCCACCTGCTGCCCACACCTATGATGAATATCCTCAACGGCGGCGTGCATGCCGACAACAACGTTGACTTCCAGGAGTTCATGATCATGCCGGTGGGTGCTCCGAGCTTTGCCGAGGGCCTGCGCTGGTGCGCCGAGGTCTACCACACCCTCAAGGGCGTGCTGCACGAGGCCGGCCTGGGCGGCGGCGTGGGCGACGAGGGCGGCTTTGCCCCCAACCTTAAGACCAATGCCGAGCCGTTCGAGTACATCACCAAGGCCGTCGAGAAGGCCGGCTTTAAGCCCGGCGTCGACTTCATGTACGCCATGGACCCGGCCTCGACCGAGTTCTACAACGCCGAGACCGGCATGTATGAGCTCAAGGGCGAGGGCGTGGAGTACACGAGTGCCCAGATGGTTGATTACTGGGAGAAGCTCGTCGACACCTATCCCATCATCTCCATCGAGGACGGCATGGCCGAGGAAGACTGGGACGGCTGGGTCGAGCTTACCCGCCGCATTGGCAACAAGGTGCAGCTGGTGGGCGACGACCTGTTCGTCACCAACACCGAGCGCCTCAAGAAGGGCATCGAGCTGGGTGCCGCCAACGCGATCCTGGTCAAGGTCAACCAGATCGGCACGCTCACCGAGTCGCTGGAGGCCATCGAGACCGCCAAGGAGGCCGGTTACGCTTGCATCGTGAGCCACCGTTCCGGCGAGACCGAGGACTCCACGATCGCCGACCTGGTCGTGGGCGTCAACGCCGGCCAGATCAAGTCGGGCGCCCCGTGCCGCAGCGACCGCATCGCCAAGTACAACCAGCTCATCCGCATCGAGGACGAGCTCGAGGGCAGCGCGCGTTACGCCGGCAAGGCCGCGTTCTACAACATTCGCTAGGCACGCGGAGGTCGCGGGGGCGGGGAAGACTCGGATTTGCCTTGCTCCAGCCGGGCGCTGTTGAGCACCATTGGGCGCTGGGCCATATGACTCAGCGCCTTTTTTATGTCGAGCAAAGGCTGGCGAAGGCGGTGCGGGCGCTCGTGCTATAACTAGAATACTTAGCGCAAACAAACCTCAACCGCACAAGGCGCACATGGATCAGATTTACGACAACAGGTACTATTCCGCCGGTTCGCGTGAGCCGTCGCCTCGCCGTGCGCGCACGGTGCAGCTCGGTGGGTCCGCCTACGCCGGCGCCGACCGCTCCATGCAGCGCCCGACAAGTACCTCGCGCCCCAATGCTCAAGTGAATACTTCGACAGATGGACCAGTGCGCCCGGCACGTTCGTCGCATGCTCAGCGCTCGTCGGCTCAAACGCACGATAGGTCGAGCAGGCCTTCGAACCGTTTTTCGGGCTCGGACTTTATGCACTACGCCAACGACAACGCGGTGGTCAAGGCGATCTACGACTTTACCCACGGTCCTCAGCGAGGGCTATTCATCGGCATTGTCGTTGCCCTGGTGCTCGTGAGCCTGTATTTCCCCGTGCGCGACCTGTACGTGGCAAAGCGTTCGAGCGATATCTTGACCAAGCAGGTCGAGATTCGCCAGCAATACAATGATGGGCTGCAAAAAAGCGTCGACAAGCTGCTCTCGGAGGAGGGTATCAAGGATGCGGCATCCGAGGACCTGGGCTTGGTGATGCCCGGCGAGAAGAGGATTGAAGTGCAGGGCCTGGACGGCGATTCGGATGCCTCGTCGAGCCAGAAGTCGTCGAACGCCAAGAAGGCCAGCGAAGTTGCCAAGGAAATCGAAGAAGTCGGTAAGGACGCGCCGTGGTACATCCAAGCGCTCGACATGCTGTTTGGGTTTAACGGCGTCGAGGGCCAGACGGTCGTGTCCAACGGCAAATAGCGCCCGGAGGGGAGCCCGCAATGGCAGATTGCAAACGCTATAAGGTAGCCGCGATCGACCTGGGAACGGTGTCGTCGCGACTGGTGCTGGCGCAGGTCGAGGCCGGGGCGATCGTGGAATCGTCCAAGCATACCGAGATCACCGACTTGGGCGAGGGCGTGGACGCGACGGGGCGCTTTTGCGAGGCGGCCGTTGAGCGCGTGCTCGCTGCGTGCCGCATGTTTGTGGACGAAGCCCGTGCCTTTGGGGCCGCGTGCATCTGCACCACGTGCACGAGCGCCGCACGCGATGCGTCCAATGCTGCCCTGCTGCTGGACGGCCTGCGCGATCTGGGGCTCGAACCGCAGGTGATTCCGGGCGAGGTTGAGGCGCACCTGACGTTTTTTGGCGTAGCGCACGACTTTGCAGGCGAGCGCATCATCGTCGCCGATTCGGGTGGCGGCTCCACGGAGCTCGCGACGGGCGTCTATGCGCCTGAGCGCGGGGTCTTTGCGCTGGAGGGAACGCGCTCACTGGACATCGGTTGCCGTCGCGTGACGGAGCGGTTTTTCTCGGCGCTGCCGCCTTCGGACGGCGAGCTTGCTGCCGCTGCCGACTGGGCGGACGAGCAGTTCGAGGCTTACTTTGAGAGCCTGCCGAGCGATTTTGAGCGCGCCGAGCGCTTGGTCGCGGTGGGCGGTACCGTTACCACGCTCGTGGCGCTGGTCCACGAGCTGGAGCCGTACGACTCGAACTTTGTGCACCTGCGCGAGCTTTCGATGGAGCAGATTTCGGCCGCTATCGAGCGCATGTCTGCGTTGGATGTTGCAGGCATTGCCGCGTTGCCGGGCGTGCAGCCCAAGCGCGCGGGCGTGATTCTGGCCGGCGCCGTGGTGATCCGCGAGCTCATGCGTGCCGGCGGCTACAAGACGCTCACCGTAAGCGAGAACAGCCTGCTTGCTGGCATGGCCGCCACCATCAACGAGGTTCTCGACGGCGCGACTCCCACCATCGCCTGGACCCCGAGCCTGAGTGCTCTTTAACCGTCTTCCTCTGAGTTGCGGTGAAATAGTTCCTAAATAAGCTGGTAAACGGTATAAACAGGATCTATTCCACCGCAACTTAGAGCCCTGCCGGCGTGTAAAAGAAACGAGCCCGCATCCCCGGGGGACACGAGCTCGTAAACAATACGTGGTAGGGGCGGTGGGACGTCCGCGCATTTGCTGCGCAAATACGCACCGGCTTCGGCCGCCTGTCGGCGCCCTCGCCGGCTCGCTACGGACGCTGCGCGTCCGCTTAACGCTCGCCCCCTCGCGGGTTCGAGTCTCACCGGCATCTAAAAGAAGCGAGCCCGCATCCCTGGGGAAGACGGGCTCGCAAGCAATCACATGGTAGGGGCGGTGGGACTCGAACCCACAATCCTTGCGGCGAGAGATTTTAAGTCTCCTGCGTATGCCAATTCCGCCACGCCCCCGTGAGACTAGAAGTCTAGCACAAGCCGTCCGTTACGCGTTGACGGCCATCGAGTGTTGGCCCGACTTCTCCAGGAACTCCTGGAACTTGGCTTCGTCGCCCTTGTTCTTGTACTGCAGGGCCAGCAGGTATTCCAGGCGGCAGCTCTTGACCTTGTCGTCACCGGCATCCTTGAGCATGCGCTCCAGCTCGGGAATGTCGTTGTGGCGCTTGAGGATCATCGTGTCGTACATCAGCTGGCACTCGTGCGCGACCGCCTCGGCCTGACCGCCCTCAAAGCCCTTGATCTCGTGCAACAGCTCTTTGGACTTTTTGCGGTCCTCCTGGCCAACATAGTAGTTAAAGGCTTTGATCACCAGGTCGACGCGCTGCATCTTGGGGAGGTTGAGCCCCAGCAGCAGGTCGAACATCTCGCTGGCACGCTCGTGGTCCTCGCGCAGCAGATAGGAGTTCAGGCGCAGGTAGTCGCGGTTGTAGCGTGGGTACAGCATGCTGGTGAGTTTGCCGTCGAGCAAACGATCGAACTCGTCCCACTGCTTGGCAGCCATAAGCTGCTGCAGACGCTTGAACGTGGTGCGTTTTTTGACGCTAAAGAACACCGACACGGCGATGCAGATGATAACGACGGCGGTCCAGAGGGTGCGGGAATCGGGCATGTTAGGGTCCTTAGTCGCTCATAAAGCGAGCGGTATGACAACACGTACTAGATGTATTATACGCAGCGCACAAGCAAACTGGCATAAAAGCTCATCGAGGCTGAGTGCCATCGCTCGCTGCGGTACACTTACCTAAAGTAAACCATGAAGGGAGACATTACCTATGAAGAAGATCGTTTTGGCTTGCGGTGCTGGCGCTGCTACTTCCACGCTCGTTGCCCAGAAGGTCGCCACCTTGCTCGACGCCAACGGTTACGCCGACAAGTACGAGATCGTGCAGTGCGCCATCTCCGAGGCCAAGGACTACTGCGACGAGGGCGCCGACCTGCTGATCGCCACCACCGTTGCCCCCGAAGGCCTCACCTGCCCGTACGTGAGCGGCGTGCCCTTCATGACCGGCATGAACCGCGTCGCTGCCGAGAAGGCCGTTCTCGACGTCATGGCTCAGTAGGCACTGCCTGTATGAGTGAGCAGAACGCCAACCCGGTCGAGCTCTTTGGCATGCGCGTTGCCCATGTGGGCATTAACGCCGCCGACCCGGCAGACGCCCTGGAGATCGCGGAGCTGTTCTCGACGATGATGGGCCTGCCCGTCATCGAGACCCCGGTTTCGTACTTTAACGATTCGCTGGTCGAGATCATGAAGCAGAACGGTCGTGGCACCAAGGGCCACATCGGCTTTGCCGTCAACGACATCGATGCGGCTGAGAAGTGGTTTGCCGAGCGCGGGCTCGAGGTCAACGAGGAGTCGCGCGCGCTGCTACCCGACGGTGGTACCAAACTCGTGTACTTTAAGCGCGAGTTCGCCGGCTTCGCCGTGCACCTGTGCCGCGAGTAGCGCACAAGCTGTCATAGCTAGCAAAAAGGGATAGGGCTGCGTGGCCCTATCCCTTTATTTATGTCGAGGGGCTTCCTACCGTGGCAGGCGAATCGTAAAGCGGCTGCCGACGCCCTCGACTGAGGTCACGCCAATGACACCGCCATGGCTATCGACGATCCACTTGGCAATGGCAAGCCCCAGACCCGAGCCCTGCGCGCCGGCATCGCGTGCGTTGTCGGCTCGGTAGAACCGTTCAAACGCGTGAGCTGCGGATTCCTGGTTCATGCCGATGCCCTCGTCCTCAACACTTATGTCGATCGTGCCCGCGCCCGCATCCGGCGTTATGCCAAATGTGACGGTCGTTCCCGCATCCGAGTACTTGGCGGCGTTTTGCACGATCACGCGCAGAGCCTGCTTCACGAGCGCCACGTCGACGGGCGCGTCGCAGCGCGGGTCGCTGGCAAGCGCAGCGTCAGAAGCCAGCCGATACGTGTGCTCGGTATCGATCATCTGCGATTCTTCGCATACCTCGCTGACCAGTGCAGCCAAGTTGGTATGCGCGCGCCGCAGGACCGTGCGCCCGGCATCGCCGCGCGCCAAAAACAGCAGCTGCTCCACAAGCTCTTGCATGTGCTCGCTTTCGGCTTTAAGGGACGCGATGGATTCCGCCAGCACGTCCGGGTCGTCCTTACCCCAGCGGTCGAGCATGTTCACGTAGCCCTGAATCACCGCGATGGGCGTGCGCAGCTCGTGGCTCGCGTCGTTGACAAAGCGCATCTGCTGCAGCTTGGCCTCTTGCATCTGGCGCAGCAGGCGGTTGAGTGCGACCTCGATGCTTGCCAGGTCGGCGTCGCCGGTGGTGACGCTCGGCGAGTCGACGCTTGCGCGCTCGATGGCCTGCTCCAGTGTTTCCATTTTGCCGCCGGCGAGTTGCATGCGGCCGAGTTCGTCCACGCGCAGGGCCAGATCGTTGAGCGGCGCCATGGTGCGGCGCACGCGGCGGGCGCCGCCGAGCATGTTGAGCACGCTGATGACCTGCCAACCCACAACGACAAGGTAGAGAGGCCATAGCGTGACGAGGTCCTGCGCGAGGGGGAAAGTCTTGGTGGTACGCGCGAGCTCGACGGTATAGGTGAGCGTTGTCAGGTCCCAGCCGCGCGTGGGCGTCAGCGTCATGCCGCGAACGGTGGCGCTGGGGATCCATCCTGCGGTAAACGCGCCGTTGGGCAGCGTCTGGTTGTATCCATAGACAAGGATCGCCGCCACAATCACTACTAGCAGCAGGTCGAGCCAAACGTAGCTCATCAGGCGGCGCCACATATAGCTCCAGTTGATGGCGCGGGCGATGGAGGTGACGCGCTTGGCCTCGGCGTTACGCGCGGCAGACATAGCCCACCCCGCGCACGGTCTGGATGATGCGGGCGCCGCCGGCGTCCTCGATCTTGGCGCGTAGATGCGCGATGTGCACGTCGACGTTGTTGGTGTCGCCCATGTATTCGTAGCCCAGCGCTTCGTGCGCGATGCGTTCGCGCGTGAGCACGGTCTCGGCATGCGCCATAAGCAGGGCGAGGACATCGAACTCGCGGGCCGTGAGCGCAATGGGCGAGCCGCCGACCGTGACTTCGCGGCGGTCGGGGTCGAGCGCAACCGAGCCCACGGCGAGCGTGGCGGGGGAGAGCGAGGCGGAAACCTGGGTCGAGTCACTGACCGGGGGCATCGCAGTGGCGCCGACACCCGTGCCGCCTGCCGCGCCCGTCCCGATGCCGCCAACGCCCGAAGCCGCCCGCACGGCCTCCGAGCGCTTCAACGCCACGCGGATCCGTGCGAACAGCTCCTCAATCGCAAACGGCTTGGTCAGGTAATCGTCGGCGCCGGCATCGAGCCCGGCCACCTTGTCCATCACGGCATCGCGCGCGGTGACCATTATCACCGGCACATCCTTGTGCTTGCGGACGCGCCGCAGGACCTCCATGCCGTTGAGCTGCGGTAACAGCACATCGAGCAGAATCAAATCGTAGTTGCGCTCCAGCGCCAGGTCCACGGCGGTGCGGCCGTCGGCGGCGTGCTCCACCTGGTAGCCCTCGTGCTCCAGCTCGAGCGTCACAAAGCGGGCGATTTTCTCCTCGTCCTCTACGATCAGGATCCGTGCCATGCGTGCCCCCGTCTGCGATTACTTGTCGTCGTTCAGATTTTGCTTGATGTCGTCCGCGGCATCGGCGGCGTGATTCATAAGGTTGTTGATGCTGCCGGGCACGTCGCCGTCGCTATCGATGCGGTAGCGCATGCCAAAGAACAGGCCAATCAGCATCAGCCAAATCGTAGCGCCCCAGGCAAACAGGGCGATGATGGGGATCAGGATGGGAATGTTGAGGATGATCGCGTCGCGGCGCGTGGCGATAAACTTGGTGTCCAGGCTCAGGCGGAAGAGCTTTTTGAGGTACTCCCATACGCTGTCCATCTTCTTGGAGAAGTCGGTCTTTTCGCTCGACTTCTCGTAGGCGGCCTGCGCGGCGACCATCTCGGCTGAGGGCTCATCGACTGGCGCGGACTCGGTGGCGGCGTGCGCCGACGTGGTCTGCGTCTTGCCCTGCGACTCGAGCCAAATGATGGCGTCCAAAACGTTGCCGTCGGCGGCGTCGAGCGCGGCCTTGGCATCGGTGTAGCTCACGTTGCACTTGGTGCGGATGGTTTCAACTTTTTCGAGGTCGTCCATGACCTGTCCTTTCGTTCGATGGGCGCGAGCGTTGCGTTCGGCGGCCTGCGTTGCGCGGCGCCGCCCCGCCCCTTGTTCGAACTCTATAGTGCAGGTTATAGATTAAGCGATTCTTGAGCCAAGATTAATGTTGGATGAGTTTTTGGGTGGCGGTGGGAAAAGTATTAGACCTCGATAGCGGGGGATGTGGTGCCGGTGCAAAACGGCGTCAAAGGTTGGTCGAGCAGGCGGTTTCTCCATTGATGTCCGCACAGCATGTGACACTTACCCTGCCGCCCCGCTCTGCCGCGGCGGCATGCGTCTGAACAACGACCCTCTAAGGAGTTCGATACCGATGAGTGACAACGCAAAGCATCTCGCAAAGAAGTGCGTTAAGGACGCGGGGCCGTGCCTCGCGCTGTGCGTAGCCGGCGCAGCGGTCGCGCTGCTGGCTGTTCTGGGGCCGTTCGACGTGCTCCGAAGTGCCAGCTTTCTGCATGTTTGCATGGCTCTTGCCGGCGCCACGATGACCGGCGGCGTGCTCGATCTGATCTTTTGGGTGTTTGACCCGTTTGGATGGAAGAGCGAGGGGTAGGTCCCAAAGGATGGAAGGGCTGGAACGGTTGACTTAGTGATCGTGCAGAATGTGGGCTAGCGACTTACAGGGAAGTGGTGATCCGATGACGGTCTATGTGACGGGCGATATTCACGGCGGCGTCGACATGCAAAAGCTTCGCGACTGGGATCTTGGGGATGGTCTGACAAGTGACGACTATCTCATCATCGCGGGCGACTTTGGCTTTCCGTGGGATTTCTCTGCCGAGGAATGTGCCGACATCGCCTGGCTGGAGTCGCGCCCCTATACCGTGCTGTTTGTCGACGGCAACCACGAGCGTTTCGATCACTGGTCGGAGCGCCCCATGGAGCTGTGGCACGGCGGCCTGACGCAGCGTCTGTCGGACACCTCGCCCATCCGACGCCTGACGCGCGGTGAGGTTTTTGAGCTCGACGGCTCAACGATCTTTACCATGGGCGGCGCCACGAGCGTGGATAAGGAATACCGCATTCCGTATTCCAGCTGGTGGCCGCAGGAGCTGCCGGACGAGCGCAACTTTGAGGAGGCGCGGGCAAAGCTCGACAGCGTGGGTTGGAAGGTCGACTATGCGATCATCCATACCTGCTCCACGCGCATGCTTTCGCCCACGCTTTACCCGGCACCTGGCTGGAATTATCCCGATGTCGATCGACTCACCACGTTTTTCGACGAGCTGGAGGACCACCTGGACTACAAGCGCTGGTACTACGGGCATTTTCATCGTGACGCCAACCCAGCCGAGTGCCACACCGTGCTCTACGACTGTATTGTCCGCCTGGGCGACGAACTCCAGCCCTGGGATGTCGCGTAGGGGCGGGGTGGCTGGCTACTCGACCGTTACAGTGATGTTTTCCCGATGCGTGCGGATAACATCCCAGCTAAAGTGCTCGACCAGCTGCTCGGCAGAGCGCGGTGTGGCGTCCGGCGCGATGCCTGTTTGCCCGGCGAGCCAGCCCAGTAGTGCCTCGGGCGCGCCAAAGCGGGTGCGGAGCTCGCCCAGGTCCAGGTCGCGGTCGCGCTTGGAAAGGCGGCGCCCGTCCGGCGACATGAGCAGCGGAATGTGCGCGTAGTGCGGCGTGGGAAGTTCCAGCAAATGCTGCAGGTAGATTTGGCGCGGCGTGGAGCCCAGCAGATCGCATCCGCGCACGACCTCGGTGACGCCCATGGCAGCGTCGTCGACCACCACGGCTAGCTGGTAGGCAAAAACGCCGTCGCTGCGGCGCACCAAAAAGTCGCCGCATTCGGTGGCGAGTGCTTCGCATTGGGCTCCATACGTGCGGTCCACGAATTCGATCACATCGTTTGCGAGGTCGTCGACGGCGGGTACGCGCAGGCGCGTGGCCGGAGCGCGCAGAGCGCTGCGGCGGGCAACCTCCTCGGCAGAAAGGTCTCGGCAGGCGCCGCGGTAGATGGGCGTGCCGTCGCTGGCGTGCGGCGCGCTCGCGGCGTGGAGTTCGGCACGCGTGCAAAAACAGGGATAGGTGAGGCCGGCGTCTTGCAGCTGACGCAGGGCGTCCTCGTACAGATCCAGGCGATCGTGCTGGTAGTAGGGGCCTTCGTCCCACTCCAGTCCCAGCCAGGCCAGGTCGTCAATCAATTGAGTGGCAAGTTCCGGGCGCTTGCAGCGATCGTCCAGGTCCTCGATGCGCAGCACGATGCTGCCGCCCTGGCTGCGGGCCGAAAGCCACGAGCACAGGCAGCTGAACACGTTGCCCAAGTGCATGCGGCCCGAGGGCGACGGGGCAAAGCGGCCCACGACGGGGGTGGGGGCGGAGGCGAGCTTGCTGTTGGGCGCCGTCGACGTGGCCACAGTGGGCGTTGCTATGTTGCGTGCGTTGATATCCATGCGGACGAGTATAGCGCGGGGCGCGGTGGGGGAGACGCTGCCGTGGCCTGCAAGTTGCCGAGGCCGCGCGTTGCGCGTGCCGGACCACCGGCTCGACAGCTCGATCGTCGCCCGCCAGCCCAACCTCTCAAACGACAGAAACCCCGGCAGCTCTTCGCAACTGCCGGGGTTTCCGCGGAAAAGGGGGACATGATCCTCGAGCGAACGGCAAAGGGGCAAACCGTTTTCGCTCAACTGCTTTATGCCCCTTGCTCGCGGACTCAACCAGTGCGCGTCGCGGCAACACAAAGCCGCTACACCTGTGACGGAGCTATGAAGTGGTATCTATGGCCGGAGCGGGCTATGCCAAGGAGTGTCCCAGATTGCCGGCAGATAAGGAACGTCCCCAGGTGCCGGCCGCGGGTGTGACTTTCATCCCGTTTGGCGCTCCGGTCGCCTAGATGTTCGTCATGCGTACCCGCAAACGTGGGACAATGGCGCTGTTGGTTTTACAGACAAAGGATGTGCCCATGAACACCCTCGCCGCCAAAGTCAGCCGGCAGCGCCACCTGTTTGCGCGATTCGCTTCCGTCTGCGTGCTCGTCACGCTTGCGTTGTTGCTGCTGCCTGTCGCCGCGCACGCCGACGGCTACTCCATGAGCCAAACCTACATCGGCGCCACGGTTGAGGCCGATGGCTCGCTGAGTGTTGTCGAGGGACGCCAGTTTGATTTCGACGACGACATCAACGGCGTGTTTTGGGAGATCAATACGGGCTCCAACCAGCAGGGCGGCACGGCGGGCGTCGACGTGCTGAGTGTCGAGGAAGAGGACACCGCGTTTAACAAAGTCGATAGCGCGAACAAGGGCGACTCTGGCGTCTACACGGTCGAGCAGACCGGTGACGGCGTAAGGATTAAGGTGTTCAGCCCTCACGAGAGCGGCGACAGCGCAATCTACTACGTGAGCTACACCATGACCGGTGCGGTCATGAACTGGGCCGATACCGCCGAGCTCTACTGGAAGTTCGTGGGTGACGGCTGGTCCGCGGATTCCGATGACGTCGAGATGGAAGTGTACTTCGCAAATGCTGCTGCCGGGACGGCGGCCGTCAAGGGCGATAACTTCCGCGCATGGGGCCACGGCCCGCTGACGGGCGACGTGTCGCTCGATGCGGACGAGCCCATGGTCACCTATACCATTCCCTGCGTGCATCAGGGCGAATTCGCCGAGGCGCGCATCGCCTTCCCCAGCGACTGGGTGCCATGGCTTTCCGCTTCAAGCGAGGAGCGCATGTCAACGATCCTGAGCGAAGAGAAAGAATGGGCCGACGAAGCTAACGCCCGCCGCGCTCACGCTCGCATGATTGCCAATGCACTTGCCGCGCTAAGTGTTGTCGCGGCGGTAGCCTTTACCGGCACAATCGTTGTGCTCAAGCTGCGCCGCCGCAAGCCCAAGCCGCTTTTCCAGGACGAATATTTCCGCGATGTGCCTTCGGCCGACCATCCCGCCGTACTTTCGGCCCTCATGAGTTGGAACGAGGTGCCCGATCAGGCATATATCGCCACGCTCATGAAGCTCACTGACGACCGTGTGATCAAGCTGGAGCAGGCGACCGTGACCAAGGCCAAGAAGGGTCTGTTGGGGCGCGAAAAAGAAGAGCAGACGTATCGCGTGACGGTGAGTGATGCGGGCTGGACGTCGGCCAAGGGCATTGACCGCATGGTGCTCAAGGTCTTCTTTGCCGGTGCTAAGCCCGACGAGAACGGCGATCGCTCGCGCACGTTCGACGAGCTGCAGCACTACGTCAAACAGCACGCTACACCCGTGGGCGACAAGCTCGAGGACTATCAGAACACCGTTAAGGGCAAACTGGCCGATAGCGAGTACGTTGCCTCGGACGGCATTGTTGCAATGGTGTTTTGCCTGGTTCTTGGTATCCTGATTGCCTTTGTTCCCGTGGGATCCATCTTCTTTACCGATGGCGCACAGGCGAACATTACCGCCGCGGTTATCTCGGTGCCGATTGTGCTGGTGGGTATCGGCGTGGGCCTTACGTTCCGCCGCTTTACGCCGGAGGGCGCCGAGGTGGCGGCTCGCTGCAAGGCACTTAAGCATTGGCTCGAGGACTTCACGCGTCTAAAGGAAGCCGTCCCCGGCGATCTGGTGCTGTGGAACAAGCTGCTGGTGATGGGCGTGGCGCTGGGTGTTTCCAAGGAAGTGCTGCGTCAGCTTGCCGAGGCCGTGCCGCCCGAGGTGCGCGAGGCCGACGGCTTCTATGACAATTATCCCTGCTACTGGTGGTACTACCATCATTACGGTATCGAGTCTCCGCTCGATTCGTTCGATGACGTGTATCACGAGAGCATCCGTGAGCTGGCGTCGAGCTCCGACAGCTCGGGCGGCGGCGGAGGCGGCGGCTTCTCTGGCGGCGGAGGCGGCGGCGTCGGCGGAGGCGGCGGAGGCGGCGGCGGAACGTTCTAGCGAGTTCTGATTTTTGGGATGGATCTTCTCCGGCGACTGCCGACGGATCCATCCCATTTTTATGCGCTACCTACGAAGACTGTCCCCAACGACTAGTCACTGGGGACGTTCCTAAATGACTAGGTATGGCTGCCCAGTTTTGGGCGTTTGGGCGGGTTTGCACCGTTGCCGCA